>JAUXQH010000060.1 GCA_030685065.1 Pseudomonadota bacterium
CGTCGAGGAGACCGCGCTCCTCCCGATGTTCCGGCTCGTCGCGCCGGCGGCCACGTGGGGGGGCGTGTCACGGACGCGGATCTCCTCCCTCGCGGCCGGGCCGGCGCTCTGGAGCGTGGCCGACCTCGTGGACGAGAGCACCTCCACCCTGGAGTACGAAGGAGAGGGCCTTCGCGTGGACAGCTCCTACGTGGAGACCCCCGCGAACGCCGTCTACCTCGCCTGGGAGGCGGAAGAGCAGGCGCTCGTCGATGCCCTCGACGTCGCCCAGTGGTCGACGGGCGACTGCCGGTACGTCACCTCGGTCCACGGCTCGTCTACGCAGTACTACACAGGGTCCACCTTCGACATCGTCATCACCAACCCCGGGATCACCTCGACGCACTGGTGGTGTCCGCCCGAGGTCCTCGCGGCCAAGGCCGCGCTCGAGGACCACCGCAAGCACAAGCCCCAGGCGCAGCGCTACCGCTACAACGTCGAGACCACGCGCCTCGGCTGGCAGCGGAGCACGATCGTGCGGCCCGCCGTCCAGTTCACGATCGGCTCCTCGGCCCACCGGTGGGCGCTCAACGGCAGCCTCGAGAGCTACTTCCTGGAGCTTGGGGGCGGCGCGCGCGACGAGTGGCCCAGCAAGACGCGGAAGCAGGTCCCCGTGCGCCCGCGGCTGACGTGCAACGTGGAGGGCGCGCCCGAGGGCGTGCGCCCCTACCTCGGCGCCTGGGCCGACGACCGCTTCGCGGTGCGTTTCTGCTACGACGGCGGCGCTCTCGCCGCCATTGTGGTCGCGACGCCCGAGGGCAACTTCGTCGACGCCTACATGGGTGAAGGCCGCGGCCTCCGCCCGGACGGAACGCTCGAGCTCTCCGCGGCCTGGTCATCGAGCGAGCGCCCCTTCTATCAGAAGTACCGTCGTGAGGGCGACACGCTCGTGGTCCGCGCGCGGAGCTTCGAGAGCGACTGGGGCCCGGAGCAGGTGCTGCGCCCGATGCGGTCGGAGTTGCCGTTCACCGAGCTGACCGCGACGCGCAACTACGGAAGCGCGACGGAAGCAGGCTTCACGGACGCCGCCATCCACGCCGAGCTGGCAGTCGCCCGCGGCATGCTCGTCGAGACCCTGATGCGCGAAGATCCCGCGCTCACCGAGGCGTTCCGGGCCGACGTGCTCGCCCACCTGCGCGCGACGTTGCAGGGTGACGAGCTCACGCGGACCCTGTTCCTGCTCGGCTACCCGATCGAGGGCGACATCCCCGCGTCCGTACGGCTCCTCGACGCATGGGACCGAAGCGTCACGGAGGGTCGGGCGGCGAGCGGGCGGCCGTGGGCGCAGTGGTCGGCGGGGGTGCGGTGAGTCCGCTGGTTGCCGGCGGGCGGCCGCGCTCCGGGCTCAAGGAGCAAAGGACGACCTGGCAACGCGGAAGCCCAAGTTGTTGTGGCGGCCGGTGGGGGTGACGTAGCGTTGCGACACGCGTGCCAACGATGCGTCGCCATACCAGCTGCCGCCGCGAAACACCCGCTCGGAGCCGGACGAGGCGCCTCCCGGATCCGTTGCGCCGCCCGAACTGTAGGCGCCGTACCAGTCGTTCGTCCACTCCCACACGTTCCCGCTCATGTCGTACAGGCCCCACGCATTGGCCGTCAGCGTGGCCACAGGGTGCGGTGTGTTCCCGCTGTTCTCAGAGGTCCAGGCCACCGTCCCGGCCGTGTCGGCCCCCGAATAGGTGTACGCCTCGCCCGCCCGCGCCGCGTACTCCCACTCTGCCTCCGTCGGCAGGCGATAGCCCTCGCATGCGTACGGGTCTCCCCCGAGCGACGCGACCAGATCGCTCCCGGTCGCGGTGTAGCAGAGATCCAGCCCCTCGTCCGCGGAGAGCGCGTTCGTATACATCGCGGCCTCTGCCCAGGTCATCTGCTCCACCGGGCAGTCCGAGCCACAGTCCCAGAAGTAGAACGGGTACGTCCCCATCCCCTCCAGCCACTCCGCCTGCGTCACCTCGGTCTGGCCCATCCAGAAGTCATGCGTCAGCGTCACTCCATGCACCGGGGCCTCGTCCGTGCCGGCCCCGGATGACACGCTCCCCATCGAGAAGGAACCCGCCGTGATCGCCATCATCTCCGCGCCGTACGTCGTCGTGTAGTCGATGATCGGCGGGCCGTCCGAACCGATCTCCACGCTCGCCGTCGAGGGCGTGCCGTCCAGCCTGCCGTCGCTCGGCGTCACCGTACACGACCACGTCTGGCCGTCCAACGTGAGGGCACTCGTCACCGTGGGCACCGTCACCCCCGCGTCCGCGCCGTCGACCGTCCATGCGTAGGCGTACGTGACCTCGTCCCCGTTGGGATCGGTGGCGTCGGTGACGATGGTGCATGTCAGCGTGTCCGCGTCGGTCGGCTCGGCCGGGGTGATCGCGATCGCAGCCCCGCTCGGCGCCGCGTTCGGCTCGTCGGTGTCGGTGTCGGTGTCGGTGTCGGTGTCGGTGTCGGTGTCGGTGTCGGTGTCGGTGTCCGCGGGCCCCCCCGTGTCCTCGCCCTTGCGGCTCTCGGGAAAGCAGCCACTTACGGCGAGAAGAGCGGGGAGAAGGGCGAGGAGGAGATGGGTGCGGTGCATCGGCGTGCGCTCAGGAAACGGTTGGAGTGGCTGTGAGCCATATGCTTCGCCCGCCGCAATGAACAGGGGGACGCGATGCGGCGCGTGCCGATGCCCCGTCTCCTGCTCGCGGACCTGCGCGACTGGCTCCTCCCCGCCCGCCTACATCCGGGCCGTCACCCACCCCCGGATGAGCGCCGCCTGGAAGCACTGCGCCGGGGCGGAGAACCCGGCGCGCGCGATCATCGCCTCCACCTCAGCGGGGCCGTGAGCGGCGACTCCCCTCCCGAACACGGCGCGGAAGCTGACCTTCCGCTCGTCGGGCATGCCGGCCTGGGCAAGCCAGAGGTCCATCACCGAACCAAATGAGGGATCCAAGAGGTCGGCGCACAGGTCGGCATTGAACAGGAGTCCACCGGGCTTCAACCGCCTGGCGATCTCCGCGAAGTACGCCTGCCGGTCGGCCGCGTCGGTCAGGAAGTGGGAGACCAGCACGCTGGTGGCCGCGTCGAACGGATCGGCCGCGAGCGAGGAGACGAGCCCGACGTGGAACTCGCACCGATCGGCGAAGCCTTCCGCCACCGCGTTTCGTCGGCCGACGGCGAGCATCGCTTCGGAGGGATCGACGAGGGTGAACCGCCACCGAGGGAAGATCGGTGCGAGAAACCGAGCTTCGGCGCCCGTGCCTGCGCCCGCCACGAGAACGCGCGCGGCGTCGGGGAGTCCGGAGAACTGCCACCGGATCAGCAGATGCAGCGTGCCCTTGATGGCGAGGATGGGCTCGAGGTTGCGGTCGTAAGCTTCCGCGTGCGCGTTGAACGCCTGGGTGACGGCGGGAGGGGTGGACATCCTCGTTACTCCGATGAGAGGTGGGCGCCTTCGTGCCGACCGCGGGCGCGCACCCGGTGCTGGAGGTCGTCGGCCAACCGGGCGAGGGTGACCGCGCCGAGGCGTTCCATCAGCAGCGCCTCGGCCTCGCCGAACGCGCCTTCGAGCACGCCGTTGACTGCCTGCTCGACGAGGCACTCCGGCCGGCGATTCCGAAGGCCGACCGCGAAGACGGAGGGGCCCCCGAGAGCGGCGTGGACGTCGCGGACGGTGATCGCGGGGAGGTCGCGATCGATGGACCAACCCCCGCCCCGCCCCTTCTCGGCGCGGACCAGGCCAGCTTCACGCAGGCCAGCCATCGTTCGCCGCACGACGACGGGGTTCGCCTGCATGCACCGGCCCAGCTCCTCAGAGGTGACGGGTCCGGGACGCCCAGCCATGTGCACCAGGGCGTGCAGGGCGGACGAGAGGCGGCTGTCGAGATTCATGTAACTTCATCTATTACATTATCCTGCGCGAAGCAACGGGCCCCCGGCGGGGACGACCGCAACACCATCATCCTCTTCGGCGCCAGCGACGGGACCTATTGCTGCCAGTACTGCGTGGTGGCGCAGACGTAGCTCGGACCGACGGAAAACCGCTCGGGGCCCGCACCGCAGAAGCTACTCGCTCCGTTGTCGAGAACGAGGCGCGTAACTTCTCGAAGCTCGGAAGTTACGGCTGTTGTTCCGGCGAACGTCGCGAGCAACTTCCGAGAAAGCAGAAGCAACGGGCGTCGTTCAGACGAACAATCACAGTAACTTCCGACCTGCTCGAATCGCCACCCCGGCCACTGGCGTCGTCGAGAACAGCGGCACATGGGGCCCGAGCTCCCTGCCTGGGCAGCTCGTCCCGATCGCGCTCGGCGCCTCGACGCTCGCCGGGGTCGTCACCGCCGTGCTCGCCGCCGTCCGCGACCGCCGCTGGCCCGCGAGGAATGCATCGACGCCTTCATTGACACGAATCCAACGAAGATCAGCTGGACGCGTGGCCTAAAGAACGAGCGTGCGAAGAGCTCGTGCCTTGCCTTTGATGAGGCGCGTATCGTGGCCAGCCTGTACCGCCCGTTCGCAAAGCAGTGGCTGTACTTCGACCGGACGTCACGCAGTGGTTTCCCCTCTACCTCTATGACACAGGCTCCACCGACCCCGACGAAGAAGCCCAGGCCACAGACGCCTCCAACCCCCTCTTCGTCACCGACAGCGCCCGCCACGTCTACACCACCACCGCCGCCACCACCCCCACCCGCCGCGACGCCATCACCGACGCTGCCTCGCCCACTTCCAGAGCGCGTATCCGGGCGAGGACATCACCAAGGAGCTGCCGCGCATCCCCGCGTGAAGTTGGCCGCGGACTTCCGCGCGTTTACCAAGGCGGGCCGCGCCCTCGGCGAATTGCACGTCGGCTACGAGCGCGTGCCCGAGTACGCGGCGCGCGTGGAGGGGCCCGACAAGCCCACGCCCACGCAGCTCCGCGTCGAGAACATGAAGTTCGGCAAGGGCAAAGACAAGAGCGTCATCCACTACAACGCCTACTTCGCCGTCCGCGAAATCCCGCGGCCCACCTCAGCCTCCGCCGTCCCTTGACCCCGCCAGCCCCTGCCCGTATGGTTCCTTCCCGGAGGATCCATGGGTACCACTTCGAGCCGCAGGTCGACCCAGAGCGACCGGCAGGTGGCGACGACCGGCCCTGCCAGGGCGCCCGCGAAGCCGCCGGCGAAGCCCAAGGACCCGCCCCCGCCCCCCGCCGGCCTGTTCCCCGGGATGGGGATCCAGGATGAAACCAAGGAGTTCGGCCCCCTCGCCTCGCGCGACCGGGAGGGAGCCCCGCAGGGCGTCGTGCTCCACCGCACCGAGTCGCCGACGATGGAGTCCGCGCGGAACAGCTACCGCACCCAGATCGAGAAGGGGAACCACGTGGGCGCGCACTACCTGGTCGGCAAGGAGGGCGAGACGAGCCTGACGGTCCCCACCGACAAGGTCGCTTCGCACGTGCGCGGCAACAAGGACGAGGCGTGGAAGGGGGCCAACGGCTGGAGCGTCGGCATCGAGAACGTCGGGATGCCCTCCAAGATCGACCCGAAAAAGGACATCCGGGCCCAGGTGAAGGCGCTCGAGCTCCCGCCGGCGATGAAGGCCCGGCTGCTCGGCCTCTCCGACAAGGAGCTCAAGGCCACCCTGAAGGATGGTGGCAACGAGATGCACCAGGACATCACCGGGCCGCAGAAGCGCTCGAATTGGAACCTCGTCAACGCGCTCTCCAAGGCCCACGGCTTCGACATCGGCACCAAGGTGCAGGCGCACGAGGAGGTCGACCACAAGACCCTCGGCGAGGGCGAGCCCATCAAGGAATTCGTGAGCGCCATGCAGGCGTGGCCCGAGAAGCTCAAGGCCCTGGGCGCGCGCATCGCGAAGATGCAGGCGGATCCCAAGCACGATCCGAAGGCGCTCGAGCAGCTCGTGGCCCAGCTCGAGAAGGACCAGGCGACCTGGGCGGCGGTCCAAGCCGACAAGACGCCGGCCGAAAACACGGCCCTCGACGCGGAGAAGATCCTGGAGACGCCCGGGCCCGCCACCGCCCGCGAAGCCGATCGCAGCTCCTTCTACAAGGAGTTCTGGCCGCGCAGCCAGGCGTTGGACAAGGCGGGGACGCCGGACAAGGCGCCCGCGTCGTAGGCGTCAAAGGCTCTCCATGCCACATCGAGCCCCTCCCCCCGACGAGGACCCCTGGGATCCCGAGGCGTTGGTCGAGGTCCCCATCGATGGGACGCTCGACCTTCACACCTTCTCGCCCCGGGACATCCCCCACCTCGTGCCCGACTACCTCGAGGCCTGCCGAGCCAGGGGGATCCTGGTCGTTCGGGTGGTCCACGGAAAGGGCAAGGGGACACTGCAGCGGACCGTCCACGCGCTGCTCGGGCGGCTGCCCTACGTCGCGGGCTTTCGGCTCGCCGACGCCACCGCCGGCGCGTGGGGCGCCACCATCGTGACGCTCCACCCGCTCCCTTCCTGATTCGATCCGCGGCTACGCCTGGTTCTTCTTCCCGAAGATCGCCTTGATGCCCGACACCGCCGCGATGGCGGCGATCACGACGAATTTCTTGCCGGCGAGGAGCATGAGGAAGATGCCCTTGAACAGGCCGGTCTTCGCGGCCACGCCGCCCGCGACGAGGGCCGCGATGCCGTACTCCGCCACGCGATCGACGCTCTCGTCGAAGTCCTGGTAGCGGTTGCCCTCCGTGAACTCCGCGAAGCCCATCACCTGCTCCATCGGCGCCTTGATCGTGGCGAGCTGCGCGGCGGACGCCACCGCGTTGAATTCGAGGACGCCCGAGCGTCCGAGCGCGCGGATCGCGTAGTTCAGGGTGTGACCCTCCTCGCCGAAGTCGAGCTCCTTCGCCCAGTAGATCTTGTGGCTGGCCGGATCGTAGTGCGGCGGCTCGGCCCACCCCGTGATCCGCACGCCGGTGAGGCCGGCCTGCACGCGCGCCTTGCTCTCCTCCTCGGCGCCCGCCTGCATCTCACCGAGGAGCTCGGCGAAATCGATCTCGGCCGCGTCATCGTCATTGATGTGGCCGTCGTCCGTGTACGACACGACCACGACCCACGACTCTTCGGCGAAGATGGAGGCGTCCGTGGGGACGAGCATGCCCCAGGTGTTCGGGTCCGGCGGGTTTCCCCACACCTGAAGCACCTTGTCCGTCTCGGCCGCGTCGAGGTACCCGAACGACTCGGGGACGTGCAGCACGGCCTTTCCGCCGCCGAGCACGACGTCACCCCGCTCGTAGGTCAGGCTCGCCTCGAACTCCATCATCTGTACGAGCTCGGGAGGGAGGCCTACGGCTTCGGCTTCGGCGGCCCCCTCAGCGGCGACGGGCTCCGCGGCGACGGGCTCGGCGGCGATGGGCTCCGCGGCGAGCGCTCGCGGGAGGAGAAGAGAGACGAAAAGGAGGGACACGCAGACCTCGGGGCGCCGGCGGTCCTACCACGAACGACCCGCTTCGCGGAAGGGAAAAGCTGGCGCGAGGCCCGGATGTGCGAGAGCGGCGGCGCCGTCCCGGTGTCCGCCGCCCCGTGAGGCGTCGAGCCGTCCTACTTCTTTCCGGACTTCTGCTCGGCCTCCTTGCCCTCCTCGATGAGCTCCTTGACGCGTTGCCCGCCCTTGTGGCCGATCTCCGAGTAGAACCCCTCCCCGCGCTCGGCCTTGACCTTCTCGCCGCCCATGCGGCCGGCCTCCTCCACCGTCATGGAACCCTTCTCGCGATGCCCCTTGTCGCCTTCCTTCGGCATTCGGACCTCCCCCATCGAGGTAAGGGCACCCACGTCAGCCGACCGTCACACCGTGTCGCCCGCCTCACCGGCACCGCCCCGCGACCTCCACGCGGAGCGGCCGATGGTCCGATCCCGCGCCGGTTCCCACCACGATGGACCGGACGGTCAGGTCTCGCGACACGAGCACGTGGTCGAGCCGCGCGGAGGGCAAGGGGAAGATCCCGTTGGGCCACGTGAACCCGAACCCCTGGCCCGCGAGCTCCCAGGCGTCATCAGCCGCGCCCGCGATGTCACCGAAGAAGCGGCTGTAGGGCGAAGCGTTGAGGTCTCCGCCGAGGATGAACGCGTCGCCAGCGTCCGCGCGCTCGTGCACCCAGGCGGCCACCGCGTCGAGCCCCTCCCGGTGGAGCGCGGCGTACTCGGCGGTGCGCGGCGGCAGCGTGTGGACGTTGAGGAGCGCGAGGGTGCGCCCCTCCCAGCTGATCGTGGCCTGGGTCTGCGGGAGGCCCGTGAGCTCGAAGTCCCCGGCGGTGTCGAGCGGCAAACGTGACAGGATCGCGCTGCCAAAACTATCTTCGCGTACCACTCGCCACCCCTCCGGCCACCCGTCGAACAACCCGCGCGCGTCCAACACCGCCTCCCACCGGGGCGAGAGCTCCTGGAGCAGCACGACGTCGGCGTCGGCGGCGAAGATCTCCTCGGCGAGCGCGTCGGGGGCGGGGTGAACCATGAGGAGGTTCGCGGAGAGCACGGAGAGGGCGGCGCCGCACGCGGGCGGTGGCGTGCGGGGGAGCGAGGGCGGCACCACGAGGGCGAGGTGCCAGAGGGCCGCGGGGATCGCCAGGGCGGCCAGGGGCCAGCGCTTCGCCGCGACGGCCGCGACCAGCACGATCCAGATGGGCGCGTACAGGTGCACGGAGAACTGGTTGAGGACGAGGAGAGGCCACGCCGCGTCGTGCGCCCCGAGCCGGGCGGCGAGGACGAGCGCGAGGCCGATGGCGACGAGCCAGGCGGCGGGCCAGAGGATGCGGGGCATGTTCCGAGGGGGCATGTTCCGAGGGGGTCTGACCTTACGACTTATCACCTGGGACGAGCGAACGCCGAGAAATTGCACCGGGGGTCTGACCTTACGACTTATCACCTACGAACAGGCGAACGCCGACAATCCCGCGATCGGCCAAGTGATAAGTAATGAGGTCTGACCCCCTCCGCGGACACGATCCGACATAGCCACCCTTGCACCCTCCTAATTGCGACCCCCTCCGCGACGCCCCGGAGCCCCCGCCGCGAAGCCCCCGGCCCGGCGTCCGCGCCCCTACGCGCCCCCACGCCCCCACGCCCCCCGCGTCGCGCCCCCGGCGTCGCGCCCCCCATCCGCGAATCCACCCTTGCGCTCGCGCCCGTGAACGTATATTCACGAACCGCGAGCCGATTCATGAATCCAGATTCACCGGGCGCCGGTCCCCCCGGCGCCGCCCCCGACCCCGGCGCACCCGCCCCCGACGCCGGCCCCCCGGAAGCCGACGCCAACGCCCCCGACTCCAGCGTCTCCGAGTCCGGCACCCCCGACCCGGGGAAGCCCGGGCTACGCCAACGTTTCCGCGAGCAGGCCCGCGAGGAGCTGCTCGCCGCGGCCTCCCGCGTGTTCGAGCGCGACGGCGTGAAGGAGGCCCGCATCGACGCCATCGCCGCCGAGGCGGGGGTGTCCGTCGGCACGATCTACAACCTGTTCGGGGACCGCAACGGCCTGGTGCGCGCGGTGATGGAGCGCGGCCGGGACGCCATCTTCGCGCGGGTACGCGGGTATCTCGACAGCACGATCGACCGTCCGTTCGAAGAGCGCCTGCACACGCTGGTGCACCTCCTCATCGGCCAGATGCGCGCGCACTGGTCCACCCTCCGGGTCCTCGTGCAGACGGAGGGCCCCGGCGGCTGCCCCGGCAGCCCCGTCAGCGGCCGGCCACCTCCGAACGTGATCCGCGAGATCCACGGGTTCCTGTCGACGTTCGTGCGGCAGGGAATCGACAGCGGCGTGCTCCGCCCGATCGACGATCACGTCGCCACCTGCATGCTCATGGGGGCGATGCGCACCACCATCGACGTCGACCTCATCCTCGGCCTCGAGGCGCCCTCCGAGGCCCGCGCCGACGCCATCGTCCAGCTCTTCCTCGAGGGCACCGCCCGCCGCTGAGGCCGGCCGCTCCCTCCACCCGCTCCCAACCCCGATCCGGCCCCCCGGCCGGAGCGCCCAAGGTGTGTCATGCGCCCCCTGTTCCTCTTCTCCCTGATCACCGCGCTCGCCTGCGCCGGCGGCCCGCCCGCGGACGCCACCGCGACGCAGGCCGTCCCCCCTGTCGCCGTCGGCACCGCCACCGCCACCACTCAGGACGTGCCCCGCACCCTGACCGTGACCGGCTCCCTCCTCGCCGTCGAGGACGCCGACGTAGCCGCCGAGGCCGCCGGCGCGGTCGAGCGCATCGCCGCCGACCGCGGGGATCTCGTCGCGAAGGGCGCCGCGCTCGTCGTGCTCGACGCGACCACGTCGGGCCTCCAGGTCAACGAAGCCACGGCCTCGGTCGCCGCGGCCGAAGTGCAGGTCCGGCAGGCGGAGAACGACTGCGCCCGCGCCCGCACCCTCACCGACGCGGGCGGGCTCTCCACCGGCGATCGCGACCGCCTCCTCTCCCAATGCGAGCAAGGCGCCCGGCAGCTCGACGCGGCCCGCGCGCGCCTCGCCCTCGCGACGACCAACCTCTCCCGCGCCACCGTCCGCGCCCCCTTCGCGGGCGTCGTGGCCGAGCGGATGGTCAGCCCCGGCGACTACGTCACCCCCGGCAAGCCGGTCGTGACGCTCGTCTCGGTCGACCCCCTCCGCCTCGAGCTCTCCGTGCCCGAGCGGGCCGCCGCGCTCATCACGTCCGGCGCGCGCGTCACCTTCACGGTGACCGAGCACCCGGGCCGCACCTTCGAGGCCACCATCGACCGGGTGAGCCCCGCGCTGCGCGCCCGCACCCGCGATCTGATGGTGGAGGCCACCGTCCAGAACGCCGACGGCGCCTTGCGCCCCAACAGCTTCGCCGTCGCGAAGCTCTCCCTGCCGAACGCGCCGGGCGTGACCATCCCGCTCACCGCGCTGGTGGAGAAGGGCGACGTGACGCGCATCTACGTGGCCAAGGACAACGTGGCCGAGGAGCGCGTGGTCGAGGTCGGCTCCCGCCTCGACGCGGTCGCGGAGATCCGCGTCGGCGTGGCGGACGGCGAGGTCGTGATCAGCCCCATCCCCGAGGGGCTCGCCGACGGCGCCGCCCTCTCGGTCCAGTAGGCGGCGGCCATGGGCAGCATCATCGACACCTTCATCAAGCGGCCGATCTTCGCGACGGTCGTGATCCTCGTGCTCTGCGTCCTCGGCCTCGCCGGGTACAGCAAGCTCGGGGTCGACTTCTTCCCCAACATCGAATTTCCGATGGTCACCGTGACCACCATCCTCCCGGGCGCGAGCCCGCGCGAGGTGGAGACGGAGATCTCCGACACGCTCGAGGAGACCCTCTCCACCATCGCCGGCGTCGACGAGATCCGTTCGACCTCGGCCGAGGGCATCTCGCTGGTGTTCGTGGTCTTCGACCTCGAAGTGGACGGCGACGCCGCCGCCCAGGAGGTGCGCGACAAGGTCAACCTCGCGATGCCGAACCTGCCCGACGGCGTGGAGCCCCCGGTCGTCGGCCGGCTCGACCCGTCCGCGGCCCCGGTCCTCTTCCTCTCCCTCTCGTCGAACGATCCCATCGTGGATGTCACCGAGATCGCCGACACCGTCGTCCGCCGCCGCCTCGAGGGCGCCAAGGGCGTCGGCTCCGTGGCGGTCATCGGCGGGCGCAAGCGCGAGATCGGCGTCGAGGTCGACCCGGTCCGCCTCCGCGCCCTCGGCGTGAGCGCGCCGGAGCTCGCCCGCGCGCTCCAGACCCAGAACGTACAGATCCCGGGCGGCTCGATCGAGACCGGCCCCCGCCAGGTGAACCTGCGCGTGCAGGGACGCGTGCAGACGGTCGACGAGATCGGCGACATCGTCGTGCGCGCCACCAACGGCGCGACCATCCGCGTGCGGGACGTGGCCACCATCGTCGACGGCCCGGCCGACGCAAGGAGCGTGGCCTCCCGCAACGGCGTCCCCACCGTGATCCTCGCGATCCGCAAGCAGGCGGGCACCAACACGGTCGCGGTCGTCGACGACGTGCTCGATCGGCTCGAGGACATCCAGAGCCAGCTCCCCAGGGGCTACACGCTCGAGGTCTCGCGCGACACGTCGCAGACCATCCGCACCGCGGCCGACAACGTCACCAATCACCTGATCGAGGGCGGCATCCTCGCGGCGCTCGTGGTGCTCCTGTTCCTCGGGAACGCCCGCGCCACCATCGTCGCGGCGATCGCCATCCCCACCTCGATCATCGCGACCTTCGCGGTGATGCAGTACCTCGGCTTCACCCTCAACACGATGACGCTGCTCGCGCTGGCCCTCGCGGTCGGCATCGTCATCGACGACGCCATCGTCGTGCTGGAGAACATCTTCCGCTTCGTCCACGAGAAGAAGATGCCGGCCATGGAGGCCGCGAGCGCGGGCACCAAGGAGATCAGCCTCGCGGTGCTCGCCACCACGCTCTCGCTCATCGCCGTGTTCGCGCCGGTCGGCTTCGTCGGCGGCATCCCCGGCCGATTCCTCGTCAACTTCGGGTTCACGATGTCGGCCGCCATCGCGATGTCGCTCGTCGTGAGCTTCGTGCTCACCCCGACCTTCTCCGCCCGGATCTTCGCCGGCGAGGGCGCGACCGAGGGCGGGATGCTCTCCCGCTTCACCGACGGGTTCTACAAGCCGATCGAGCGGCTCTACATGGCCACGCTCACGTTCTGCATGCGCCAGCGCTGGGTCGTGGCCATCGCGATGATCGGCGCGCTCGCGACGATCCCTGTCACCGGCGCGATGGTCCCCAAGAGCTTCCTCCCCATCAACGACGAGGCCGAGTTCGAGGTGAACGTGCGCGCCTCCGAGGGCACGAGCCTCGCCGCCACGCAGATCATCGTCGAGCGCATCGCCCGCGAGGTCCGCACCGTGTCGGGCGTGGACTACACGCTCGTGACCATCGGCAACAACGACCAGGGGACGCCGAACGTCGGCAGCATCTACGTTCGCCTCGTCGATCCGGAGGCGCGCGAGGCGTCGCAACAAGAGCTCATGGAGAAGGTCCGCGCCGACGTGGTCGCCCACCAGGACAAGGCCCTTCGCCTCAACGTGGTCGAGGTCGCCCGCTTCTCCGGCACCGGCCAGTCGTCGCAAGGTATCCAGTACACGCTCTCCGGGCCGGACCTCGACCAGCTGTCGAAGTACGCCTCGGTGGTCGAAAAGGCCCTCCGCGAGCACCCCGGCGCCACCGACGTGGACAGCTCGCTGGTGCTCGGAAAGCCCGAGCTCGTCGCGCGCGTCGATCGGGGTCGTGCCGCCGAGCTCGGCCTGACCGTGGCCGACGTGGCCACCTCGCTCCGCCTCCTCGTCGGCGGGCAGAAGGTGTCGAACTACGAGGAAGGAGGCGAACAGTACGAGGTGCGCCTCCGCGCCGCCCCGGAATACCGCGCCGACGCCGAGGGCCTCGCGCTCCTCTCCATCGGCACGCCGAGCGGGCCCGTGCCGCTCTCGGACGTGGTCACCCTCACGCCCGACACCGGCCCCTCGTCGATCTCGCGGCTCAACCGCCAACGGCAGGTGACCCTCGCGGCGAGCGCGCGGCCCGGCTTCGGCGAGAGCGACGTGCTCGACGGGCTCGAAGCCTCGGTCGCGACGCTCGATCTGCCCTCGACCTACAAGGCGGCGCCCGCGGGCCGCTCGAAGGAGCTCGCGCGCACGGCAAAGGGCTTCCTGTTCGCGCTCGGCCTCTCGTTCGTCTTCATGTACCTGGTGCTCGCGGCGCAGTTCGAGAGCTGGCTGCACCCGGTCACCATCCTCGCGTCACTGCCGCTCACGCTGCCGTTCGCGCTCGTGTCGCTCCTCATCTTCGACCAGACGCTCAACCTCTACTCGGCGCTCGGCATCCTCGTGTTGTTCGGCGTCGTGAAGAAGAACGCGATCCTCCAGGTGGATCACGCGAACCAGCTCCGCCACGAGGGGATGCCGCGGCTCGCGGCGATCCTCCAGAGCAACAAGGATCGCCTCCGGCCCATCCTCATGACGACGGTGGCGTTCGTCATCGGCATGCTCCCGCTCCTGCTCTCGAAGGGCATCGGGTCGGGCTTCTCCCGGGCCACGGCGGGCCTCGTCATCGGCGGCCAGACCCTCTCGCTCGTGCTCACCCTGCTCGCGACGCCGGTGCTCTACAGCTTCTTCGACGACATCCAGAACTTCGTCGGCGGCCTGTTCAGCGGCACGAAGAGCGGCACGAAGAGCGGCACGAAGAACGCGACGCCCCCGCCCCCCACGCTCGTCCCTCTCCACGCCGAGGAGGCATAGATGTTGCTCTCCCTGCTCCTTCCCGTCGCCTTCGCGCTCACGCTCGACGAGGCCTGGCGCATCGCCGAGACCGAAGGGGACGACGCCGCCCTCATCGAGCGGCAGATGGGCGCCACCGCCACCATCCGCGGCCAGGCCGCCGCGGCGCTGCTGCCGAAGCTCTCGCTCACCGGCGGCTACACCCTCAACCAGTACGAGTCGACCATCGACTTTTCGAAGATGATCCCCGAGGAGCTCGCCGACTTCGTCGGGGACTCCGAGCCGATCGTCGTGAACAAGAAGTCGTTCTGGAGCGGCTCCGCCACGGTGGTGCAGCCGCTCTTCTCCGGGTCGGCGCTCCCCGCGTGGAAGGCGGCCAACGCCACCGCGCGCGCCGCCGAGGCGCAGGCCGACGCCCAGCTCGACCAGCTCCGCGTCGGCGTGGCGACCGCCTATTGGGGCGCGTTCCTCTCCCGCGAGCGGGTGCGCCTCCTGACGGACAACGTGGCGCGCGCCGAGAAGTACCTCGCCCTCGCCGAGACGCGCGAGCGGGTGGGCGCCGGCCGAAGCATCGACACCGCCCAGGCCGGCGTGGCGCTGGCGCGCGCGCGCCGTGAGCTCGTCCAGGCCGACGCCACGCGGGTGCAAGCGGAGGAGGGGCTCTCCCGGCTGCTCGGCACCGAGCCCGGCGTGACCCTCGACCGCCCCGAGCCGCGCGCCGTCACGGTCGCGAGCCCCGCCGCGGCCGTGGACCGCGCCCTCGACTCCCCCGCCATCACCGCCGCCGAGGAGCGCGCGAAGGCGGCCCGCGCCGTGCGCACCGCGACCGACCTGGGTTGGGTCCCCACGGTCAGCGGCCGGTTCACCGAGTCGTTCAGCGAGAACAGCGGGTTCTCGGGCGAAGAGTGGAATTGGCAGGCCGCGATCACGGCGGATTGGGTGTTGTTCGACGGGGGGTATCGCATCGCCAAGCAGCGCGAAGCCGCCATGAACAAGCACCTCGCCGCGCACGCCATGGAGCGCGAGCGCGATCAGGCCGAGGCGGACGCCCTCTCCTTGTGGGCGTCGCACGGCGCGGCGAAGCAGGCCCAGGAGCTCGCGGTCGAGGAGCGCGCGCTCGCGGAGCGGGCCCTGAAGCTGGCGGAGGCCTCCTATGAGCTGGGCGCCCTCACGTTCCTCGACCTCTGGCAAACACGCCAGCAGCGCGACGGCGCGGAGCTCGCGGCGCTGTCGGCGGACATGCAGCTGGACCTGGCCGCGATCACGTTGATTGCGAAGACGGGGGGGTGGTAGCACGTTCTGGGTCCGTCCTGAAATAATCTGCAGCACCGAGGGCGACCCTGGGCCGCGGGCGCAAGGAGCGAGAAGGGAGCATGCCCGTAGGCATGTGACCGACGAGCGACGCCGCGGACGCGAGCCCAGGGGCGGCCGAATGCGCAGCTTATTGATGGACGGGCGCGAAGGGCGCGACCCCGGCGCGGACACCGGGGTCGGCCTCCGCCGGGGTCGGCCGTAGGCCTCCGTTGGTGCTCACCCGGCGCGCGCCGGGACGCACCGAACCGCGCGGGCGCACCCGCGCGCCCTCTGGAGGCCTCGCGCGGGAGCTGACTCCTCACAGCTCCCCCCGCGGAGGCGCGGCCAAGCCCGCGGCCGCGCGTGCGGTTGCCAAAGGCAGGAACATCCGCCGCGGCCAAGTCTCGCCCTCGACCGCAGCAAGGTCGTACCTCCGAAAAGAGCCCTCCGCACCTTTGTCCTTCGAACCCACGATGACCCCCACGCATCCCACGCTCTCGCCGCCCTCGAGCACCCGCGTCATCATGAGCGAGCTCGTTCGCGAGATCTCGCTCCGGCTCCGGGTTTCTCGCCTCCCCAGCGAACCAACTCGGCCACCTGTCCACACCTGGGCGAGCTCGTTCGCGAGATCTCGCTCCGGCGGGTACCGCGGCGGACGGTGGCGGAGTGCCGGCCGTCTCTACGGGAACACCGCGCGGCGCCGCTGAAGCTCGGGCTCGTGACTCGCAGCGTCCCTTCGGAGCCGGCGCCCATCGCTGAACGCGAAGACGACTGCTGGCGTGGCCAACTGGGGGCCACGGTGTGGGGGAAGTGATCGCCATGCCGCTTCCCTGGTGTGAGAGTTCCAGGTGGACGGTGCGCTCTCCGGGGATCGCAACAGGGATGCTCCGACCTCCCGGGCGGCTGCACCGCGAAGAACCAGGCCGGGCGAACTTGTCGGGCGCTCTGGCTACCGCGGTTCGGGCAGGACGGTGACAAACGGAGAGGGTGGCGCGGCACCCTCCCGGATTGCCACCCCACCGGGGACGAACCCGCGTGGTGGGGCCTCACCCCCCCGATTTGGCACCCCTGCGTGAACGAACGCCGCGGGTGCGGGCTCACCCTGCCCGTTGCGCACCGGGCGCGCGGTTTTGACCGTGCGGCGGGGCCACCACCGCGCGCCGACCGGACGGTCGGGCCCCGGGCTTCGCACCGTGACGACCTCCCGGTCCCCGCGGCAGGGGCGCGCAGGGCGGCCGGGCCCTGCCCGGCCGGTCCCGCTCGCGCTCCGCCCCGGGAGCGCGAGCGGACCGAGGCCAAGGGCCGAGCCCGGAGCCGACCCGACGGCGGCGGCCTCCGCCGCCGGGCCGCCCCCCGAGGGTCGACCGCCCACCGGCCCGCCTCGAACATGGCCCGCTCCCCCCGCCCCCACCACCCTCCGCGAGCGCGCGCCACTCGACGGGGTGCCCCGTCGCGATCGGTGTCTACCTTCCGCCTCACCAGGACTCCGCCCATGACGCTGCGCTTCCCCGACGACCCTCGTTGGCCGGCCCTGTTCGGCCCCGTCTCCACCGTGCTGGAGCGCGCGCTCGCGCGGCTCGATCCGCGGCCCGAGCTGCTGCCACCGGTGATCGCGGGCACCCCCGGCGTGCTGATCGAGGTGCAGCCCGACGGCCTCGCGCTCGACCCGGCGCTGCTCGACCCGGGACAGGACCGCCACCCGCTCGACACCACGTGGATGGCCCGCATGCCCGAAGAGGTGCACGGCCTCGCGCTCGACCGGTGGCGGCGCGCCGCGGGGGCCGTGCTCGAAGGCGTGGCGCTCGCCGCGACCCCCGAGGCGGGGCTCCCCGAGGATGATGGGCTCGCCCGCGATCCGAGCGCACCGAGCTGGTGGCGCGCGGCCGCCGCGGCCGAGGCGGCCGACCTCGCCGCGCCCGAGCTCGGGCTCCTTTGGCCCGCCCTGGCGGACTGGCTCGCTACCCCCGAGCGCGGGGTCGATGGCGACGCGTATCGCGGCGCCTGGTTCGTGCGCTGGCGCCGGGTGAGCGGCGGCCCGATGTGGATCGTGCAGGCTCCGGAGACCTGGCTCGCCTTCGGCGCCTGGCTCTACGAGCACGCGGCCCCGTCCGCGCCGCTTCCCCTCCCGGTCAACCGCGCCACGCCCGGGCCGTGGTCCGCCGCACCCTGGTCCTTCCGTCGCGTGCGGGTCGAGGCCGGGCCGGCCGGCGCCCGCGTGCTCACGCAAGGGGTGGCGGTGCGCGCGGGAGAGGACGCCGGCGAGCCCGTGCGGCTCCCCGCCGGAGAGCGCGCGAGCGTGCTCGTCGGGACCGTCGCCGGCGGTGAGGCGTCGGTCGAGGTGACGCCCGCCGGCCCGGTCGGCACGTGGGTCCTGCGCGCCGGGCGCCGGGCCGAGCGCGTGGGCGCCGCGCGCGGCATGGAGCTCACGCTCAACGCGGACGGGTCGGCCGAGGTCACGATGGCGGACGCCTTCGTCGGCCCCGCCACGGAGGACGCGCTGACCCTGGCGTCGCGCTACGGCGTGAGCGGGCTGCTCGTGGGCTCGTGGCGGCTGGTGGGTTTTGTCGGGGAGGACTCGGTGATCGAGCTCGGCGCGGTGCGGCCGGAGGCGGTCACGGTGCACCCGCGCGGGAAGCGCGGCTTCGCGATGCCGGCGGGGCCGATGCTCGGCGCGGCCGAGGGTTGGCTCAAGCGCACGGCGGGCACGCGGTGGCGCGTGCGCCTCGCGGATGACGGCATCGAGGCCATCGGCAGCGACCTGGGCGCCACGCTCACGCTGATCTTCGGGCGGGTGTAGGCGCGGGGGCGGCTGTAGGCGCGGGGGCGGCTGTAGCCACCCGCTCCATGATCGTCCGATCCCCCTCCAGCCTCACCACCGTGAATCCCTGCGCCGCATAGAAGCGCATCGCGTCGCGCGTGGCGAGCTGAACGCGGCGCACGTGCCGCATCGCCGGGTGGTCGAGCAGCAGGCGGAGCAGGGCGGTTCCCACCCCCCGGCCGCGCAGCTCGGGCGCCACCGCCACGTCGCCGATCCAGGCGTGCTTGGCGCTGTCGGAGACCGCGCGCATCGTCGCGACGAGCCGCCCGTCCGCGTCCTCGGCGCCGACCCAGGCCGTCGCGCCGCGATTGGCGGCGGCGAGCGTGGCGTCGTCGAAGATGCCGTGGTTCCAATACAGCCCCCGTAGCAACGCCACGGCCTCGGGAAGGCGAGCGGGTGACAGACAAACCCGGAGCCGGGTGCCCTCCCCGGTGAGGAAGGCCGGGTCCGCCCCGTCTGGCTTGGCAGCCCGGATGGCCTCGATCGCCGCGAGATCTCCCGGATCGCCCCGCTTCCACAGCGCGGTCAGCACCTTGCCGCGCACCTCGTCCGACTTCTCCTGCATCAGCGACACCTTGGCGCTCGACGAGGTCCGCGCGAGGCGCACGATCGCGATGCCCTCCACCGCGGCGCGGTACATCGGATCGTCCGGAGCGATGGGGCGGTAGCCCCCCTCGGGTTGGAACCGCGCCATCAGCTCCAGGAGCACGCGGGCCTTTCGCGCGGGGTCCTCCACCCGCTCGAGGGTGCCCGTGAGCTGGGCGCTCCGGAAGAGCGTGGTCGCCGGGCACGCCCGCTCGGGGTGGTGGAACCAGCTCGGGATCGCGACGACGATCTCCTCGGCCGACACGACCGCCGCGCGGCCCACGCTCTCCATCTTCTCGCCCACCGGCGCGGCGTGGAAGCACAGCTCGCCGCCCTCCACCACGCCGTGCACGACGCGCAACACGGGCGCACCGTCGGGGCTGGTCGTGGCGAGGTGAACCACCGGCGCACGCCCGAACAGCGTGATCACGTCGTCTCCCGTCCCGTGTCCCTCGCTCGTTCTCATCAGTCGCTCCGCTTCGTGGCGCCAGGAATAGCGGGAAAGTGGTACCCGCCAAAGGTCCAGTTCGAAGACATCGGCTAGACCAGATGGCGTGACCCGCAGCGCCTACTTCCCCGAGCTCCCGCCCCCCGCCAAGGCCCCCGTGTTCCTGCAGCTCGCGCACGCGATCGCCGAGGACGTGCGGCGGGGCCGCCTCCGCCCCGGCGAGCGGCTGCCGGGATCGCGTGCGCTCGCGGAGCGGCTCGGCGTGCACCGAAACACCGTGCTCGCCTCGCTCCAGGAGCTCGAAGCACAAGGCTGGGTTCGCGCGGAGCCCGCCCGGGGCGTGTTCGTGGCGGTCGACCTCCCGCGCGCCCCCCAAGTCGCGTCGCCGCGCGCCACCCCTTCCGCGTCCGGCGCCCCGATGGGCTTCACGCTCCCGGCGCCCCCGCCAGCCCTCCCGCCCGAGGTCAGCGCCACCGGCGCCTTGTGGATGTCGGGTGGGCAGCCCGACCTGCGCATCCTCCCCCTGCCCGAGCTCGCGCGCGCCTACCGGCGGGCGCTCTCGTCCACGCGCCTGCTCAACTACGGGGATCCGCGCGGGGAGCCGCGGCTGCGCGCGGCGCTGGCCCAATGGCTCGGCGATACGCGCGGGCTCGCCACCACCGCCGAGGATCTCGTCGTCACGCGCGGCAGCCAGCAAGCGCTGGCCTTGCTCGCCCAGGTGCTCCTGCGTCCGGGCGACACCGTGGCGGTCGAGGCGTACGGCTATCCCCAGGGCTGGGCCGCCCTCCGAGCCGCCGGCGCGACGCTGCTGCCCGTACCTGTCGACGCCGAGGGGCTCGACGTTGCCGCGCTGGAGGCGATGCTCGACGCCAGGAGCGGGCATCCGCCGATCAAGGCGGTCTACCTCACCCCGCACCACCAATATCCGACGGGCGCGGTGCTCAGCCCGGCGCGGCGGGAGGCCCTGCTCGCGCTCGCCGCGCGCCATCAGCTCGCGGTGCTCGAGGACGACTACGACAACGAGTTCCACTACCGCGGCCGGCCGCTCCTCCCCCTCGCGAGCGCCGATCGCCACGGCGTCGTCGCGTACATCGGCACGCTCTCCAAGGCGTTCGCGCCCGGTCTGCGCCTCGGTTTCGTGCGCGGCCCACGTCCCCTGTTGGACCGCCTGGCGGACGCGCGGCGGATCGCCGACCGCCAGGGGGATCGTGTCGTCGAGATCGCGATCGCGGAGCTTCTCGAAGACGGCACGGTCGTCCGCCACGTCCGGAAGTCCCAGCAGATCTACCGGGTGCGCCGGGACGTGCTCCTCACCGAACTTCGGGCGCTCGACCCCTGGCTTCGCGTCGACCCTCCGCCCGGCGGAATGGCGCTCTGGTGCCACGTCGACCCCGCCCTGAGCGCCGACACGTGGGCCCGCGCGGCGCTCGCGGAGGGGGTCGTGGTGCACGCCGGCAGCGGCTACTCGTTCGACGGGGCGCCGCTTCCCTTCCTACGCCTGGGGTTCGCATGCCTCGACGAAGCCGAGCTGCGCGAGGCGATGCGGCGGCTGACGCGCGCGCGGCCGAGGCCCTGACGTCCGGTCGCGACGGGCACGGGGCTTGCTAAGAACGTTACCGGAGGCCTCCCATGCTGCTCTTCATCCTCACCGGCTGCCAACTCCCCTTCGGAGACAACGAAGACTTCTGTACGGAGATCGGCTGCGCTGACGGCGTCTCGCTCGACTTCTCCCTGGACGAGCCAGGTGACTACGAAATCACGGCCGTAGTGGGCGGCGAGACCGTCGCGTGCACCGCATCCCTCCCCTTCACCGGGTCAGAGGCCTGCACGGGCCCCGGCTACGTCGGCCTGAACGGCACGGAGCTCCCCGACGACCAGCAGTCCCTCGAGGGGATGTGGCTCGAGGCGATCGACGCGGCCGACGTTCACCTGACCATCGTGCGGTCGGGCACCACGGTCTACGACGATGTCCTGCCCCTCACGTACGTCACCCTCGAGCCCAACGGTCCGGAATGTGGCCCCGTCTGCGAGAGCGCGTCGCTGGACGTGCCGCTTTAGGAGCGTTCGGGAGAAGTGCTCCCGTCGTCCGCTCGGTCCCCCGAACGCTCCAAGATCGTGAGATAAGAGCGCCGTGCTCGCCCTCCTCCTCGTCCCCTTCGCGCTCGCCGGCCGCGTGGAGCGCGTCACCGAGCTCCGGGGCGAGGGGGATCACGCGGGGGTGATCGAGACCGTCGGCAAGTGGGAGAAGGCCGGGAACCTCGGTGACGAAGCCGCCGCTCTCATCGCGTTGCGCGACCGATCGGCGCTGGACCTCGCGCTCGCTGCCCGCACGGTGGACGCGCTCCGACAGTACCGGCAGGACTGGCCCCAGAGCACCCTGTTCGCGGAGGCGACGAGCGCCGAGTGGCAGGCGGCGTTCGCAGCCGCGCAGGACGAGGGTACGTCCGCGGCGATGCTCGCGTACATCACGACGTACGCGGACAGCACGTTCCGCGCGCAGGCGATCGCGCTGGAGGTCAGCCTCGCGTTCGAGGAGGCGACGTCCGTCGGGACCGCCGCCGCGATCGCGGCCTTCACGGATGCCCATCCGGACAGCCCCTTCGCCGCGACCGCCTGGGAGTCCCTCGCCGCGCGCACGCCCGGCATCCACCTGCGCCTGGCCGACGGGCTGCCCCAGGTGCTGGAGGGCGTACCGGTGGTCGACGGGTACATCCAGTTCCCGTCCCGCCTCGTCATGGCGCCGGCGCGGCCGGTGGTGGCGGTCAACCTGCCCGGAACCGGCCGTGGGGGCACCTCGGAGTGGTGGGGCCTCGTCGCGCTCGGGCCCGACGGCAAGGTGGGGGTGGCCCCGCCGGTGGGGCGCCTCCTCGAAGAGACCGTGGGCGCCCAGCTCCCCGGCCTGCTCGACCTCGTGCCGCTGCCGGGCATGCACTCCGCGCGCGTGGCCGCGCCGACCTGGCCGCTCGTCGCGCCGGGCGCCTGCGAGGGTTTCGCGCGCTTCGCGTACGTGCTCGCGGCCGAGGGCACACGCACGGCCTTCTCCTTCGCGGTGCCGTGCGCCGGGCCGGTCGAGAGCGGGCCGGTCGAGAGCGAGCCGGTCGAGAGCGGGCCGGTCGGGCCCGTCGAGAGCACCGCCCTCACCGACCTCCTGGCCGCCTTCCAGCTCGCGGAGGCGGGCGATGTCCGAGGCGCGCTCGACCGGTGGGACCGTGCCTCGAAGGGGCCCGAGGGCGCCCGGCTCCTCACCTGGATGGAGAGCGTGTCCCCGGATCCGCGCGCGTCGCTCCTGTTGCGCGGCCCCGCCGTGGGCGACGTGCTGCTGTGGGACGGCGTCCAGACCACGTGGTGGCACCCCGCCGAGGGCGGCGCGGTGGAGCTCGCGCGGCGGGATGGGCTGTGGGTGGCCGACGGCGCGCACCTGTGGAGCTGGGCTCCCCGCGCCGAGCCGTGGAACACGCCCGCCGTCGGTCGGTGCAAGGCCGCCACGGGTGAACGCGAGGCGGCCACGCTGGTGGACGCGCTGGGGAGCAATCGCGTGGACGTGGCGTTCACGGTCACGCCGCGCACGGGCACGCTCACGCCGGTGGGCGTCGGCGCCGGCGCGATCGAGATCGACGAGACCCCGGGCGAGGCCGGGTGCGCGCCGCTGGCGCCGCCGATCCGGCGCACGCTCCCGCTTCCGGGGCTGGCGACCCCGCCGGCGTCACCCGCCTGGGCCGCCACGACGATCGCGGACGCGCGGGGCGCCAGTGTCGTGTCCGAGACGCCGAGGTCCATGTTCGCGGCGTTCACCGCGCCGGTGGCGCCGAAGACCGTCGCGCCGGAGACCGTCGCGCCTGAGACCGTGGCGCCGGAGACCGTCGCGCCGGAGACCGTGGCGGCCGAGCCCGTGGCGGCCGAGCCCACACCGGACGCGGCGGTGCTCGCGCCGCCCTCCGACGCCACCGAAACCGCGCCCCCACCCGCGATCACGCCGGTGATCACGCCCCCGTAGGCGCCGTCCCTACTTCTTCTTCCCGAAGATCTTCTTCCCGCCGATCGAGAGCCCCTCGTCGCCCACCACGACGCCCTTCTCGCCGCCGATGCGCACGCCGGTCGTCTCGTCGTCCTTGCCGACCATCACGCCCTTCTCGCCGCCGACGCGCACCCCGTCGACCTCCTCCTGGTCCCCCACGAGCACGCCGTTCTCGCCGCCGATCGCGACCCCGCGCTCGTCCCCGTTGCGGCCCACGTGCACACCGTCGTCGGTGCCGACGTGGACGCCCTTCTGGACGGGGTCGGTGCTCGCGGGAGCGCCGCTCGCGACGTTGCCAGAAGCGGTGCCGCCCGCGGTGTTCGGAGGGGCGCTACCGCCCGCATCCGCGGCGGGAGAGGCCGCGGCTTCGGCCCCGTTGGACGCGGCGATCTCCCCGTCGGCGGGCGCATCGACCACGGTGCCCGGCGGCGGCGGCGGCGGCGGCGGCAGCGCGGCCGGAGCGGTGAGGGCATGGGCGGCGGCGCGGAGGCGCTCGCAGCCGCCGAGCACGAGGGGCAGGAGCAGGACAAGGACGACGGGACGCACGCGGCCTCCGGTGGCCGGATGGATGTAGCACGGTAGAGAGCGGGCGATGCTCGACCCCAAAGCCGCCCTCCGCGCCCAGCTCCGCGCCCGCCGCGCGGCCCATGGCACGCCCGTGGACGGCGGCCCGAACCACACCCAGGACGGCGGCGCCGCCGCGCTCGCCGCCCACCTCGACACCCACGCGGCGTGGCGCTCGGCGCGGAGCGTCGCCGGCTTCATGGCCGTGCGGGGAGAGCTCGCCGTCACCCACGCCCTCTCGGCCGCCCGTGCCCGCGGCGCCACCGTCGCGTTGCCTCGTGCGTTCGGGGGCCGCCTCACCTTCCACCGCTGGGCGGGCGAGGCCCTCCAGGCGGGTGCCTACGGCATCCTCGAGCCCGACCCAACGCTCCCGCTGCTCGATCCCGCGTCGTTCGACGTGCTCCTCGTCCCCGGCGTCGCCTTCACCTCCGCGGGCGCGCGGCTCGGGCAGGGCGGCGGCTACTACGATCGCGTCCTCGCCGGGCCCCGCGGGCTCGCGATCGGCGTGGCGTGGGCGTTCCAGGTGGTCGATGCCGTGCCGATCGATCCGTGGGATCAGCCCGTGGATGCCTTGGTCACCGAGGACGGATGGGTGCTGGGCACCTCGCGCCGCCCGACGTAGGCTGGAGGAAAGGGGCTCCCCATCGACGACAACCGCCCCCCCCGCCTCTCCTGGCCCAACAGCCGGCCGCTCGCCCGGCTGGTCGCGCTCGTGCGGGGCTTTCGGAACGCGGGGCGCGCGGCCGTGCGGCTGCTCACCCGGCGGCGCCGCGTGCCGCCGGGTCCCTACACGGTGCTCGTCACCGGCGCGAGCGTGGGCGTGGGCCTCGAGCTCGCCAAGATCCTCCTCTCGACGCACCACCGGCTGGTGCTCACGGCGCGCGCGAGCTCGCTCGACCGGTTCGCGGCCGAGGGCATCGTCGCGAACGACCGCGTGCTCCTCCTCCCCCTGGACGTGACGATCCCGGAGGAGCGCGAGGCGCTCATGCGCGCGGTGGAAGCGCGCTGGGGCGGCGTGGACGTGCTCGTGAACAACGCCGGCGTGAGCTACCGCGCCGTCGCCGAGCACACGCCCGACGAGGACATGATGCTCCAGCTCCAGGCCAACTATCTGGGGCCCATGGCCCTGGCCCGGCGGGTGTTGCCGCACATGCGGGGGCGCCGGTTCGGCCGGATCATCAACGTCTCGTCCGTGGGCGGCATGACCGCCATGCCGACGATGAGCGCGTACAGCGCGTCCAAGTTCGCGTTGGAGGGGGCCTCCGAATCGCTCTGGTACGAGGTGCGGCCCTGGGGCATCTCCGTGTCGCTCGTGCGGCCGGGGTTCATCAACTCCGACGGCTTCCGAAAGGTGCTGTTCACCCCGCAGGGCGCCCGCGCCCTGGCCGACCCGAAAGACGCCTACCACCACCACTATCTCAACATGGGCGAGCTCGTGGGGGCGCTCATGCAGCTCACCTTCCACTCGCCGGAGGACGTGGCCGAGACCATCGCCGGCCTCATCGGCCAACGCAGCCCGCCGCTCCGCGTGCCGGGCACGTGGGACGCGCTGGTGTTCGATCTGCTCCGCCGGTTCCTGCCCGCGCGGATGTACCACCGGCTCCTCTACGCGGGTTTGCCGCGGATCTGGGAGTGGGGAGGCGGGCCGCCGCCGTGAGTGGGCGTCGACAGGACGGGCCTCGATCGGGCGCGTCCCGGCGGGGCGCCGGGACCGGGCTCCTCTGGGCTCGCGGCGAAGCCGCTCGGTTGCCGCTCTCCGGGCTCGCGCCCGGTACGCGCCGAACCGCGCCGCCCTCCGGTCGGCGCGCCCGACGGATCCCTCGCGCGGGGGAGCGTGGCCGCCGGACGCCCTCGCGGCGACGCGATCGCGGCCACAACTCGGCAGGAGGTCGAGGTCGTCGCGACTTGTGGCCGCAATTCGGCCCGATCGCGGCCACAACTCGGCAGGATGTCGAGGTCGTCGCGAGTAGTGGCCGCGGGCCGCCGAAGGCCTTGGCGCAGCACGGCCCGCGTCTTCCGTTTTGGGGCGGTGCGTCGGCTACACCCGTCGCGACGCATGTGGCGCCCGAGACTGCGCCGGCAGCGACGCTGTGGTACGCTACCACGCGCCTGGTCAATGGAGCGTCGTCAGCACGGTCGGCACGGAAATGCGATCTAGTGAGCGCAGCGGCCTTGAAAAGGTCGCTCCTCAACGCGGTGGGCCCTCAGCGCAGGGCGCTCGGTCCCAGCGGCGCCACCGGCCAGGAAAAGCGGGCCTTTGTCCGTACGCGCCCGACGCAGAAGGGGCGCCCGGCTCGGCCCCCGCGCGACCGCGTGTTTTGAATGGGGCTCCGCAGGCCTGTTTTCAGGCCGGCGCCGCTCCTGGCCCGCCCGGCCACGCCCTCGAAGCCGCCGTTCCATCTGCCGTAGATGGATGCGGATCCAGTGGGGGCAGGCGCCAACCTCCGTCCCAGTCGACCTCCTCGTCGCGGGTCAGCGGGGCAACCTTCGCTTCGAACCTTCGCTTCGTCAGGTTCGCCATGGAGGCCGGGGCGCCGGGGGCCCGAGGTCTTCGCGGGCGGAGCACCGCCGCGCCAGTGTCGGGTCGAACGCCGCACGGTGGACACAGAGCGGGGTCGAACGCCGCATGCAGGGCGTCCGGCGCCTCCCGGGGGCCCAATTCTGGCGCCGTGGAGTCGCCGGGGAGCCCTTGGGGCAGTCGGATGCGGCGTTCGACCCCGGACTGCGCGCCGACCGCGGCGTTGGGAGGGACACTGCGTTGGCGCCGCCCCCCACGCCCCCAAGCGCTCCCGCGCGAGGCGACCGAAGGGCGGCCCGGGCAAACGAACGTGCACGATCCCTCCGCGGCCCACGGCCCGGGCCGGTCGGCGCGCGCGCGGCGCGCCGACGGAGGGGCCCTGCCCCGACCCCGAAGGGCACCGACCCCCGGCGCACGCCTCCCGCCCTCCAAACCCGAGCGCCGCCGCGCCGGGGGACGCGCCCCTCAATCCGTGCACACCCGCACGCGCTCGTACGGATCGTTCGCGAACGTCCACGGCACGACGGTGCGGACGGGCGGCTGGCCCTGGATCCAGCTCGCGTGCAGGTTCGCGCCGCCCTGCTCGGTGTAGCCGCGCGGGATCCAGGGCAGGGGCGGCCGCGCGGCGCCCTCCCACACCACGCGCGTGCAGTTGACCTCGACCGGCTGGGGCCAGGCCTGGCGCGGCATCGCGACGAGCGTGCCGAGCGCGGGGCGCGCGCCCTCGTCCAGCTGGGTCCAGCCGCGCTGCTCCATGGCCCATTGCCAGCCCCAATGGCCCGTGAACACGCCCGGTCCGAGCTTGGCGACGGCGTCCGCCAGCTGCTCCTGGGCGAGGGCGCTGCGGTCGTCGTCGGCGGCCAGGAGCACCCCGAGGCCGAGCTGCGCGGCGAGGAGGGCGCGGGTCCACCGGGCGGTGGGGAGCGCCAGGAGCACGGCCGGCAGGAAGGGGAGCCAGTAGCGCGTCGCGGCGAAGCGGAGCGTGAGGAGGAACACGAAGCCGCCGAGCGCCCAGATCGCGAGCCAGCGGCCGTCCCGGAGCGTTCCGCCGCGCTCCGCGCCGCCGCCCGCCGGGCGCTCGGACCCACCCCGGACGGCGCGCCCGATCACCTCGCCGAGCGCGGCGCCCCCGAGGGCGGCGAAGAGCGCGCCGGCCCAGCCCCAGGGCGCCCCGATCGCGCCCCCGACGACGGCCCCTATCCCCGCCGCGAGGGTCCACGGGAAGATCGGGAGCGCGGCGGCGCCGCCCAGCATGGCGACGCTCGCGACGGCCTTGTGGAACACGTCGGACGGCGTGTTGGCGACCGACTGGAAGCGCCCCATCTCGAAGAGGTGCACCGCGCCGTACGCGTGGAGGTCGTGGAGGGCGAGGAGGCCCATGGGTACGAGCGCCACGGCGCCGAGCCACGGCGCGCGCCCACGGGACATGGCGTACAGGCCGAGCAGCGGCGCCAGGGGCAGCGCACTGTAGCGAAAGAGCACGGCACAGCCGGCGAGCAGCGCCCAGGGCCAGACGCGGCGCTCGCGGTCGACGGCGTGCACGAAGCCGCCCACGCCGGCCAGGGTGAGCGCGTAGAGCGGGGCGTCCGGCAGCAGCGCGGGGGTGGAGAGGAACACGATCGGCGCGGTGAGGAGCACCATGGCGCCGCGCTCGGCGTCGCCGAGGAAGCGCTTTCCGAGGCGGAAGGCGCCGAACAGCGCGAGCGCGAGCCACGGCAGCATCCAGGCGCGCTGGACGGTGATGGGGCGATGGAGCACGGGCGCGAGCCACCAGGCGATGCCCGGCGGGTTGGAGAGCACGTCGAACGCGCGCTCCTCGGTGCCCTGCCAGTTGATGCGGATGTCGTGGGGCCGCCACGGGTCGGCCACGGCGCCGCGCGCGAGCGTGAGGAAATTCGCCTCGTCGTAATGCACGGGGCGGTCCAGCCAGGGGAGCTGAAGGAGGACCAGCGCTGTGAGGAGCAGGAGCGGGCGCTTCGACACGGAGGGAGCGTCTCCAAGGGCCGAGTGTCGCACGGGCGGCGGCGGGCTCGTCCTTTCAGCGGGCTGTGCTCCCTCGCGGCCGTCACCCCGGCAAGGGCTCCGATGGCCTGCCCGGCGGGGGCTCGGGCGCCACGCCCGGGGTCTGGTCGCCCGGCGGCGCGGGGCGCGGAGCGGTCGGGTCGACCGGCGTGGGGGCGAGGGGTTGGCCCGGCATGGGCGTGCCGGCGGGCGCGGGAATGGGCTCGCCCGGGGTGCCCGACGGCAAGGGGACGCCGCCCGCTCCGGCGCCCATCGTGGCGCCGGCCGCGCCGGGCTCCGCGGCGCCCGACGTGGCCCGCAGGCGGGTGGCGGCCTCGAGCGCGGTCGGGAGCGCCGGCTCGAGGAGGACCATGTAGAGGACCACCTCGCGGCGCGCGTTGGGGAAGTGGGCGCCCGCGAGCTCGGCGGGCTCCTCCGACCAGAGGCCGCCGATGTTCAGGTGGTCCTCGTCGGGGTTGAACGTCGGCTTGCTCAACATGCCGAAGTCGCCCGCGTAGTAAATCGTGCCGATGAGCGCCCGGAAGTCGCCCGGGTTCGCGTACGGATCGAGGCGGTGCCGCAACAGGAACGTGGCGTCGGCGAAGAGGGCCTCCTGCGTGGGCGTGAGCGTCCGCAGGAAGGGCTGCTGGGCGTCGAGGAGCGTCCGGACGGAGCGGGCCCGCAGCTCGAGCAGGTCGGACTCGCGCAGGCGCGTGGTGTCGAGCTTCTCGCCGATCACCGCGAGCTCGTCGTCCGTGGCGTTGGCCAGCAGGCCATCCCAGATCTCGTCGTACACGGCGGCCACGGCGGGCTCGTGCTCGTCGACGATCTCCTGCGCGATGCGCTCGACGTCCTGCCGCTCGCGCTCGGTGCGCGCGGCGAGCTCGGAGAGGAGGCCGAGCTGGTAGCGGTTGAACGCCATGTGCTGGAGCCACATGAGGAGCCGCACGCGCTGCTCGCGCTCCTGCACGTGGGGCAGGAAGGCGTAATCGTAGAGCTTTCGGTACAGGGGCGGCTGCGTCGAGCGGTCGAGCGCGGCCGCGGTCTGCGCCGGGAGCGGCATGGGCTCCGGCGCGCAGGCCAGGAGCAAGACGAGGAGCGCCAGCATGGGGCGCACTATACCTGCACGCGCTCTGCTACCCTTCGCGCGTGCGTCTCGCCCTGGTCGTTACCGCCCTCGTCGCCGTGGTGGTCACCTGGCCACTCGCCCTCGATCCGAGCGGCTCGATCTCGGGCCACCCCGGCAACGACGTCTGGAACCACATCTGGGGCTACTGGTGGGTGGCCGACGAGATCGCGCACGGGCGCATCCCGTTGCGTACGGACCTGCAGCACTTCCCCCAGTCCAGCCGCCTCTTCTTCATCGACATGTTCGGCGCGGTGATCACGCTCCCGCTCCAGTGGATCGCCGGTCCGGTGGCGGCGATGAACGTCGTGGTGATGGGCTGCTTCTGGGCCGCCGGAATGGCGGCGTGGGCGCTCGCGCGCAACGTTCGCGCCGAGCTGTTCGGCGCGGGGCCCGACGCGGATCGGGACGCGCTCGTGGCGGCGGTCGCCTACGCCACCGCGCCACACCTCGTGGCCCAGGCGTACAACGGCATCACCGAAACGCTGTTCGCGTTCGGCCTCCCGCTGGCCACGCTCGGGGTGTTGCGGCTGCTCCTCCGCCCGAACGTGGGGAACGCGCTGCTCGCGGCGGGAGCGATGGCGCTCTGTACGCTGGCGAACTGGTACTACGGGCTCTTCGCGATCATCGGGAGCGCGATCCTGCTCGTGGTCCTGGCCGCGACGCGGAGGGAGCGAATCCGGTGGGGGGCCCTCCCCAAGGCGCTCGCGATCGCGGGGTTCGTGGCCGGTGCGGCGGTCGCGCCGGTGCTCGCCGGCTTCTCCTCGACGCTGGATGGGCCCGACGCGATCGTCCAGCGCGACCCCGCCTTCGTGTGGACCTCCCTCGTGACGCACAACATCACGGACGTCGTGAGCTCGTTCGTGCCCGGAAAGGTCTACAGCCCCGATCTGAAAGCGCTTCACGGTGAGGAGCTCCTCATCGTGACCTACCTGGGGTGGACCCTCCTCGTGCTCGCGGGCATCGGCCTCGTCCGCATCCGTCGGTGGCGCGATCGCCTACCGTGGCTGGTCTGGATCGGCGTGTTCGGCCTCCTGATGCTCGGCCCCTACCTCTACGTGAGCGGCGCGTACGTGACGGTGACCGATCGCCGCCTCCCGATGCCGTTCCTCGCGCTCTTCGAGGTGCTCCCGCTGTTCGGGCGCATCTCCCACCCGTTCCGCTTCGTCATGGCCGTGCAGCTCGGCCTCGGGGTGCTCGCCTCCATCGGGATCGGCGCGCTGCCGTGGCGCGGGCGTGCCGGCGCCGCCGCGCGGATCGGGGTGGTCTGCCTGCTGGCGGGCGAGGCGCTCCTGGTGTCGCCCGCGCCGTGGCCCCTCCCGCGGTCGGAGGCTCGGCTACCGGACAGCGTCGCCCTCCTCGCGGCGGACGCCGAGCCGGGCGCGGTCCTCGACCTCCCGATCTCGGTCCCCAACCTCGAACGCGCCGTCTACCTGTACTGGCAGACCGGCCACGGGCGCCCGAGCCCCTACGCGCTCAACGAGCCCCTCCCGGGGGTGCTCGATCGTTCTCACCTCGCTCGCGCCCTGCTCGTCGCCGAGGGCGGGCGCATGGATCGCCTGCCGCCCATGGTCGGGGAGCTCGATCTTGTGATCGCCGGCCGCGCGCTGGCCCGCCTCGGCGTACGCTGGGTGGTCATGCACGCCCCCCTCTACCCGCCGGAGCGGCGGGAACAGACCCTCACCCTCCTCCGCGCGTCGCTCGGCCCGGAGACAGCGAGCACCCCGGACCAGCGCTACCTCTGGCAGCTCTCGGCCCCGGAAGGCACCTCGGAGCTGCCCGAATGAGGTTCGACGGGCGCCCGCGCGAGGCCGCCGCGCTCCTGCTCGCGCTGGTGTTGTCCGTGGGGGCGGCGGTCGCGGTCACGTGGCCCATGGTCAAGTATCTCGACGTGGTGGTGCTCGGCGGCGGGGAGCTCGGCGGGTGGTTGTGGCGCTACGACTGGCACTTCCGCTCGCTCGAGGGCATCAGCGACGCCGGTCTCGACCCGGTCACGTTGTGGCGGGACTTCGTGAGCCTCGGCCGGCACCCGGAGACCGGCAACATCCTCGACGTCCTGGCGTTCTCCTACCCGCTCGACCAGCTCTTCGGATTTCCGGCCAGCTACAACCTGAAGATCCTGCTGCTCCTGGCTGGAAACGGGCTCGCCGCCTACGCGCTCGGTCGGTACTTCTCCGGCAGCGCGTCGGCCGCCCTCGGCGCGTGCGCCGTCGGCGTGGTCAACCCCCTGTGCCTGCTAGAGGTGCAGGCGTCCGGGCTGCGGCAGGCGCTGCTCTGGTGGATCCTCCTCTACCCCCCGCTGTTGGACCGTGCGCTCCGCCGGCGCTCCCTCGGCTCGGGCGTGGTCGCGGGCCTGTGCCTGGGCATCGCCGGGGCGTTCTATTGGTTCTACGGGCTGTTCACGGCCATCTTCAGCGTCGTCTGGTTCATCAAGCACGTGATGGTCGAGCGCGCGCGGCTCGACTGGCGCGGCATCGCTCGCGCGGTCGCGGGCGTGGCGATCGGCACGGCGCTCGCGGCGGGTCCGTTCATCCTGCCCTACGCCCTTCCGGACGATGGGGCCCCCCGCGGGGGCGGCGCGAGCGCGATGGCCGCGGCGCTGCCCGAGATGACCTTCTTCCTACCGTTTCCCGCCTACGACACGATCTCGCACGCGCCGATGCGCCCGTCGACCTACGCCGAGAACGTCCACGCCTCGATCAACCGCACGATCGGCTCCTCCTGGAGCGCCACCTACCCCTTCGACCCCACGCTCAACGAGTCGCTCCCGCTCGTGGTGCTGATCATCGGCGTCATTCCGGCCATCCTGCGCCGCCGCGCCTGGGGATGGCTCGCGGTGTGGCTGTTCTTCTACCTCGGCACGCTCGGCCCCTTCCTGCGCGTCGGCGCGGGCGACAACACCAACGTGAGCCGCCTGTTCGACGACTACGTGTTGCGCCTGCCGTACGTCTGGATGTTCCAGTTCATTCCTGGCATGTCACGCATGTTCGCGCCCTACCGGCTCGCGTCGTTCCTGGTGGTCGCCAGCGTCCCGCTCGTCGCCTGCGGGCTCGCGCGCTTGCCGTGGCGCGCCTACGTGTGGCCGCTCGTGTTCGTCGCGACCGTGGCGCAGCCGATGTACCGCTTCGGAAAGGGCGCCGTGAACGAGGGAGATGCCGACAGCCGCGAGTTCCGTTCGCCGATCAAGGCCAACCGCATCCGCATCCCCGAGGCCTACACCGCCTTCGATCCCGCGAAGCTGGAGGGCATCGTCGAGCTGCCGCTCGACCAGCAGCAGGATCTGGTCTGCTACTACCAGCTCATCCACCGGCAGAAGGTGTACCGGTCGTGGGCGTCCCCTTCGGCCGTGCCGCCGGCCCTGCGCAAGCAAGGCTCCGGCGGGCTGATCGGGGAGCGCCTGCGCTTCTGGGCCCGCGCCGACGTGGTGACCGGGCCCGTGCCCGACGTGTGGCAGGGGATGTCGCACGATCCGGAGAACACCGATCTGTCCGCGCTCGGCGCCTTGGGGCTCGCCACCTCGGTGATGGGCGAGTCCGGGGTGGCGGCCAAGCCGCTGGAGAGCTGGGCCAGGACCGGCAACTACACGCGCGTCATCGTGCACGAGCGCGGCTACTTCCTCGTCGACCCGACGCGCGGCACCACCCTGTACCTCGCGGCCGTGCGGCGCATCGCCGAGGCCCTCGGCGTGACTGCGGTGGAGTCGGTCGAGCTCGCCAAGGGCGATCCGGCCCACCCCGAGTTCGGCGTACCGATCGTCGGAGATCTCGTCCCGTGGACCTCCCAGCCCGCCGAGCTGCCCCCGGAGCGCGCCCCGGCCCGTTATCGGATGGCGGTGCTGGACCTGCCGTTCACGGCCGTCGTCGATGCCGCGGGCGCCGCCGCGCCCGAGGTAGCCCCTGGCGCCGTTGCCGACGGGCCGCCCGCCCCCGCCGTCCTCCCCCTTGACAGCGAACCTTCCGACGTGGATTGATACTGGCCGATGCGTCTGCTCCTGCTGCTGTCCCTCCTGCCGCTGTCCCTCTCGGCCTCTGGCTGCGCGTTGCGCGCCTCCTACTTCGTGCTCGACGCGGAGCGGAAGTTCCAGGGCGCCGTCGAAGCCGGCGGTGACGAGCGCGCCGTCTACGAGACGACGCTCGCCCGCGAATACCTGTGGAAGGCCAAGGAGGAGGTCAATTCCTCCGACTACGGCGCGGTCGAGCAGCTCTGCAAGAAGTCGGTCGCCTGGTCGGCCGAGGCCTACGAGAAGTCGGCCGACGTCGGCCCGGACCTCGAGAAGAGCGACGAGTTCGTGCCGGAGACCAAGCCCGAGGAAGAGAAGAAGCCCGAGGGCGAGAACACCCTCGACGACATCGACCTGGACGACCTTTGATGCCCATGCGGATGCCCATGCGGATGCTCGGGACCACCGGCCGGATGCTGCTGCTCCTCCCCCTCCTCGCCGGCTGTGCCAGTCAGGCCCTGCTCGCTACCGACTTCGCCTCCCTCCAGGCCGAGATCGCCGCGGCGCACCAGACCACGAACTGCGCCCCGAAGGACCTCGCCATCGCCGACGCGAACCTCGAGTTCGTGAAGATCGAGTTCGAGCAGGGCGACACCCAGCGCGCCGCGGAGCACGTCCGCATCGGGCGCGAACACGCGAAGGTCGCCGCGGCCTGCGGCGCCGTTCCGCCGCCGGCGCCCGAGCCGGTGAGCCCCGAGATCCAGGCGGACGCGATCACCACCTCCCTCGAGGGGGACAGCGATCGGGACGGCGTGCTCGACCCCGATGACGTGTGCCTCAACGATCCCGAGGATCTGGACGGCTACAAGGACGCCGACGGCTGCCCCGACATGGACGATGATGGAGACGGCATCCCCGACAGCGTGGACAAGTGCCCGCGCGAGCCCGAGGACCGCGACAACGTCGACGATGCGGACGGTTGCCTCGATCCCGACAACGACCGGGACGGCGTGCCCGACGCGCAGGACCGTTGCCCGAACGAGCCGGGCGAAGCGCCCACTGGCTGCGCGAGCCGCGATCGCGACGCCGATGGCGTCGGGGACTCGACGGACGCCTGCCCGGAGCTGGCCGAGACCGTCAACGACTACAACGACGCCGACGGCTGCCCGGACACCAAGCCGCAGCGCGTCGAAGTGACGAGCGACCAGATCGTCATCAAGCAGCGCATCAACTTCACCACCGGCAAGTCCTCCATCCTGCCCGACAGCTTCGCGGTCCTCGACGATGTCGCGGTCGCGATGAAGGACTACCCGAACATCAAGGTGGAGATCGGCGGCCACACGGACAACGTGGGCGACGACACGCTGAACCAGCGCCTCTCGAAGGGCCGCGCCGACGCCGTGTTCGAGTACCTGCTCGCCAAGGGTGTGGCGGCCCAGCGCATGATCACGGTCGGCTACGGCGAGACCCGCCCGGTCGACACGAACATGACCGAGACGGGCCGCCTCAACAATCGGCGCGTCGAGTTCCTGATCCAGAAGTAGGGGGGCTCGGGTGGCTGAGGTCGAGCACCAGCCACGCAACAACCGGATCCCGGCGAATGCATACCGGGCGTGCCCGGTCGAGGACGCCCGGTCGGCGCCTTACGGGCTCGGCGCAAGCGCCTCGGTCGTCCGGGCCGGGCCCGGACGGACCGGCCGCGGGCCGCGGCCGCCCTCCAGGTGCCTCACGCCGGTTCCTTCGAGGGTGGGGTCTCCGTGGATCGGGTAAGGAGGCCAGATGCTCGACTAGGTTTCGGTCACGACCACGACGTCGGCGGGGCCCGCACATCCGAGCAGAAGCAGGGCGAGCATCTCTCCTTCCCCCGAACGGGCAGCTTAGACGCGGATTCTGGCCACCCGCTACGCCCCAGGTCCTGCTACACTGGCGGCGGAGGCACCATGCGCCGCGGGCAGAGCACCACCGAGTACATGCTGACCATCTCGTTCATCTGCATCGCGATCGCCGCGGTGATGCTCGGCCTGTACGACACGGTGGCCAGCGAGACCGCGTCCACCGGGCGGAGCATGGCCGAGTCGCTCACGACGGGTGGCGTTCAGAACTAGCGGCAGCGGGCTCATGAGCGGCGGCGCCGCCACGCTCGGGGCATGACCCCGTCACGCTCGGGCTACGGAGCCTTCGGGCTGAAGCTGCGCTCGAACAGCGCTTCGATGGCCGCCTTGCCCACCGGGGAGAGGTAGCGCGTACCGGTGCCGCAGATGGCGGCGGCGTCGATGATGGGCGTGCCCTCGACCCAGTCCTCGCCGTTCCAGCGATACCAGCCGTCCTTCTCCTGGTCGAACACCCAGAGGCGCTTGTTCCACATGCGGGCGAGCTCGACGCTCCACCCCGTGCCCCCGGTCACGGTGCCGTCCTCCTGGATGGCGCCGACCACGTAGACGACCTGCGCCGCGCCGACCTGGTGCCAGAGGCTCTGGAGCACCCGGCGGATCATCGTGCCCTCGCCGTAGCCACGGCGGAGGCGGCGGCTCACATAGGCCAGCGACACTTCACCCGCGGCGAGCTCCTGCTCGGTGAGCGGGTGGGCGCCGCGCGTGCGGGCCTGGACGTGCCCGTCGAACGTGAAGTTGACCTCGCGCACGCCCCACTTCTCGGCGGCTTCACCGAAGGCGGCCTCGGAGCCGTAGGCCCCGCCGCTGTAGATCGTGCACTCGCTCGCCTTGACCCGGGTCGAGGGGCTGGGAAGCGGAGCGTCCTCCTCGCGGGCCACGAACGTCGGGGACTCGAGCCGGATGGGCGCGAGCTCCGCGATTTCGCCGGGGCCGGACCCCGCTGGCCGGCTGTCACGCCCCTTGCGGACGTGAAGCCACACGACGGCGCGCTCGGGCACCATCTCAAGCGACACGTGGAAGGCCACGTCGTTCACCGGCCGGGTCGGCGTGAAGCCGCACCAGATGGCGAGGCCGCGGCGGGACGCGAGGTCCCGCAGGGCCAGGAGCTCGTCCTCGGAGGGCTCGAGCCCGTCCATCACGACGAGACGGGGGGCAAACTCCATCGCTTCGGCGAGGGACTGGAGCAGGGTGTCGATCCCCGCCGCGAGCGGAACGCGCCCGCGGGTGCAGTGGATGACGCGGTGCCGCTCGACGGAGAGGAGGGCCTCGGCCCGTTCGAGCGGCTTCTGGGCGTGGTGCAGCCCCGTGAAGATGCTCTCGTAGGCATCCCGCACGGACTCGACCCCGCCCTGCACGGCGACGTGCAACACGGGCTCCTCCCGAAGGAGGCGCTCGAGCGCGAGGTGTACCAGCAGCGAGCTCTTCCCGACTCCGGCGCGCGCGTAGATCGCGCCCACCTCTCCGGGACGGAGCCCGCCGCCGAGCGCTCCCTGAATGGCCCGGAGGGGGCCGCGATCGCCGGACTCGGGGCCTGCCAACTCGCTAACCCGCCTTCTTCTCGGCTTGGTACTTCTTGACGAGGTCGTCCGTCACGTTGTTCGGCGCGACGGAGTAGCGCGCGAACTCCATGGAGAACTCCGCCTTGCCCTGGGTCGCGGACCGCAGGGTGGTGGAGTACCCGAACATCTCGGCGAGAGGAACCTCGGCCTCGAGCTGGGAGAAACCGTCCGACTCGGACGAGCCGATGATGATGCCGCGGCGCTGCATGATGGTACCCACCATCTGGCCGTGGAACTCCGCGGGGCCCTCGATGCCGACCTTCATGATGGGCTCGAGCACGACCGGCTTGGCCTTGGGGTAGGCCTCGCGGAAGGCGCCCATCGCGGCGAGCTGGAACGCGATGTCGGACGAGTCGACCTGGTGGGCCGCGCCGTCGTTGATGGCGCAGCGCACGTTCACGACCGGGGCGCCGATGAGCTCGCCCTTCTCGAGCATCTTCTTGAAGCCCTTGTCGCACGACGTGATGAACTCGCGGGGGATGGAGCCGCCCACGATGTCGTCGAGGAACTCGTAGTTCTTGCCCTCGATCGGCTCCAGCCACCCGGCGACGCGGCCGTACTGGCCGGAGCCACCGGTCTGCTTCTTGTGGGTGTAGTTGAAGTCGGCGCGCTGCGAGATGGTCTCGCGGTACGCGACGCGCGGCGGGGAGGTGAGGACCTCGGCCTGGTATTCACGCTTCATGCGCTCGACGTACACCTCGAGGTGCAGCTCGCCCATGCCGCTGATGATGGTCTCACCCGTCTCCGGGTCGGAGCTCACGCGGAACGTGGGGTCTTCCTTCGAGAAGCGGCGAAGCGCCTTCGACATGTTGGACGTGGCCGTCTGGTTCTTCGGCTTGATCGTGAGATCGATGACGGCCGCGGGGACGTGCATCGACGACATCGCGATGTCGAGCGACCCGTCGTGGAACGTGTCACCGGAGAAACAATCGACGCCGAACAGGCCGATGATGTCGCCCGCGCAGGCGTCCTCGATGTCTTGCATCTCGTTGGAGTGCATACGCACGAGGCGGCCGACCTTCAACTTCTGGCCGCTGCGCGCGTTGACGATGGTGTCACCGCGGCGGATCTGGCCGGAGTAGAGGCGGAGGTAGGTGAGCTGACCGTAGCGCCCGTCTTCGAGCTTGAAGGCCAGCGCCAGCATCCGACCGTTCGGATCGCAGGGGATGATGAGCTTCGCCTCGTCGTGGGCCAGATCGACGGCTTCGTTCACGACGTCGGTCGGGGTCGGCAGGTAGGCGAGCACGCCGTCGAACAGGCGCTGGACGCCCTTGTTCTTGTAGGCGGAGCCCACGAACACGGGGACGAGCTTGAGCGCGATGGTGGCGCGGCGGATCGCCTCCACCAGCGTCTCCTCCTGGACGTTCTCCTCGAGGATCTGCTCGGTCAGCGCGTCGCTGAACATCGAGACGTTGTCGAGGAGCTCCTCGCGGTAGGCCTTCGCCTCGTCCGCCATGTCCTCGGGGATGTCGGACTGGGTGATGATCTCGCCGTTGTCACCCGAGAAGGTGAAGGCGCGCATCTTCACGAGGTCGACGTGGCCGATGTGCTTCTCTTCCAGGCCGATGGGCAGCTGGAGCATGACGGCGTTGTGGCCGAGCTTCTCCTTGAGCTGCTGACGGACGCGGTAGGGATTGGCACCCTGGCGGTCACACTTGTTGACGAACGCGAGGCGCGGCACGTTGTACCGGCGCATCTGGCGGTCGACCGTAAGCGACTGGGACTGAACGCCGGCCACCGCGCAGAGCACGAGGATGGCGCCGTCGAGCACGCGGAGGGCGCGCTCGACTTCAATCGTGAAGTCGACGTGGCCCGGCGTGTCGATGATGTTGATGGAGTACTCGGGGCCGTCGGCGGACAGCGAGTTCTTCCATTGGGCGTGGGTCGCCGCGGACTGGATGGTGATCCCGCGCTCGCGCTCGAGGTCCATCGAGTCCATCGTGGCGCCGACGCCGTCCTTGCCCTTCACTTCGTGAATGGCGTGAATGCGACCGGTATAGAAGAGGATGCGCTCGGTGAGCGTCGTCTTGCCGGAGTCAATGTGGGCGCTGATGCCGATGTTGCGGATCAGACTGAGGTCAGAAATCACGTGGCCTCCAAAAGCCCTAAACCGCGGCTTGCGGCACGGGAGCGGGTGCGGGCGATGGCACCGCCTTCCGCGGCCGCCGAACTATTCGGCTTCGGGGTTGTCGGCAAGCCCCCCGCGCATGTCGTGCCTTGAAAGTGCCACGCCTGTGCGCTACGCTCCGGAGCGTTTCTCGGGCGTCCGGCGAACTATCGTCGTGTCCCTGCTTTCGTCACTGGCCGGAAACCGTAGAGGTATCATGAAGATCCGCCTGCTCCCCATCCTTGCTCTCGCGCTCGGCTTCACCCTCGCGTGCGGCGGCGGCGGCACCACGACCACCACGCCTCCCCTCCCGCCCCCGCCCCCCATTCCCGTCGCCGCCGACGGATCGATCGGGGTGCCCGAGTGTGACGACTACATCAAGAAGATGGAGTCGTGCATCGCCTCGGCCGATCCCGCGACCAAGGCCGCCATGGAGACCGGCTTCCAGGCAACGCGTGACGCCTGGGCTCAGGCCGCGGCGATCCCCGCGACCAAGGGCACCCTCGCCAGCTCCTGCGGCGCCATGCTCGCCTCGGTGCCGACCAACTGCGGCTCGGGCGCCGCCGCCGGCACCAACGCGACCGGCACCACCGCCACGACCGCGACCGGCACGACCGCCACGACCGGTACGAACCCGGACGGCACGCCCGCCCCGACGACCACGACCACGACCACCACCACGGTCGTGACCACCACGGATGACGCCAAGGCGACCGAGCCCTCCACCCGCACGGGCACCGACAAGGCGCCCGCGCGCGACCAGCGTGCTCCCGCCGACATGGGGCGCTCCCGCCCCGGCTCGGGCTCGAACAGCGGGACCAGCGGCACCAAGAGCGGCAGCGGCAGCGGCACCAAGGAGAAGGAAGGCAGCCAGGGCATGGGCCGCAGCCGCTAAGCTTCGTCCGCGCGCGAAGGGGTCGCCGTTCGGCGGCCCCTTCTTCGTTTTCGGGGGCCGCGGGCGGCGAGCGGCTACGCCCCGGACGCCAACGCCAGCAACCCCCGCCGCGTGAACACGCTCGCCATCTGGCGCCGCCACGCGGGGTCCCCGTGTACCGCGGCCTGCGGGCGGGTCTGCTTGTGGACGAGATCCGCGATGGCGGCCGCCGCGGTGTCGTCGAGCGGGCGGCCGAGGAAGGGCTCCAGGCCGCGCACGGGCTTGGGCTGCGGGTTGGCGGCGCCGATCACGATGTCGAGCGTGGTCGGAACCGGGCCGTCGAACGTGCCGGTGATCGCGACGCCGAGCTGAGGGAAGTCGATGGAGTCGCGCGTGCGGAGCTTCTGGTAGCTGCCGCGGAAGCCCGCCCCGGGCTTCGGCACGACGATGTCGGTGAGTAGCTCGCCCTTCTCGATCGCGAGGTGATCCATGCCGTTGAAGCGGTACAGATCGCGGATGGCCACGGTGCGGGGGCCCGCCGGGCCGAGGAAGCGGAGCGAGGCGTCGAGCGCGAGCAGCACCGGCACCGTGTCGGAGGACTGCGCCGCCACGCAGGTTTTCGGTCCGTTGATGACGTGGCACCAGGTGCCCTCTGCCTTGAGGCAGTGCCCGAGCGCGCCGCGCCAGAACGCGGTCTGGTTGTAGTAGAGGCAGCGCGTGTCGAGCAGCACGTTGCCGCCGAGGGTGCCCATCGCGCGGATCTGCGGCCCGGCGATGAGGCTCGCGGCGCGCGCGAGCGGCGGGAGCAGGGCGCGGACGACGTCGTTCGTCGCGAGCGCGTTCAGCTTCGTGGCGGCGCCGATCACGACAGCGCCTGCCTCCTCGGCGATCCCGCCCGCGATCTCGCCGAGGCTCACGAGCGTGCGCGGGCTCACGATGCCGTGCTTGAGGTTCGGCAACAGATCGGTGCCGCCGGCGACGTACATCGGCGCCTCGGCCCCCAACCAGAGGTCGAGCGCCTCGGCGTAGGTGCGCGCGGGCTCGTAGGTGAACGGGGCCATCCTCAACATGCGGCACCGTCCCGCTCCTTGATGGCCGCGAGCACGCGATCGGGCGTGAACGGCAGGCGACGGAGCCGGATCCCCACCGCGTCGTAGATGGCGTTGGCGATCGCCGGGATGATCGGGTGGAGCGGGCCCTCGCCGGCCTCCTTGGCGCCGTACGGACCGCCCGGATCGATGGTCTCGATGATCTTCGCGAAGAAGTCGGGACACTCCGCGCTGGTCGGGATCCGGTAGTCGAGCAGGTTCGGCCCGGAGTGGAGGCCACGCTCGTCGAACGTGTGGGCCTCCATGAGCGCCTCGGCGTACCCCATGTAGACGCTCCCCTCGATCTGGCCCTCCACCATGGTCGGGTTGAGCGCGCGCCCGCAGTCGTGCGCCGCCCAGACCCTCTCGACGCGCACGATCCCGGTCTCCTCGTCCACCGTCACCTCGCAGACGTGCGCGGTGGTCGAATACGCCGGGGACGCGCCGATGGTCCCGCCGCGGTACTCGCCGCCCACCTTCCGGGTGCGGTAGCCGCCGGTCTCCACCAGCGGCACGCCGGCCGCGGCTTCGGCGAGGATCAACGCGTCCCGCGCGGTCAGCATGCGGCCCGGCTCGAGCTTGTCGTGGTAGCTCCCGAGCGCGACGAGCACCTGTTCCTCGGGGATGGCGAGCTTCACCGCAACGGCCGCGACCATCCGCTTCCGTAGGTTTCGGCCGGCTTCCTGCGCGGCGATGCCGCACATGTAGGTCACGCGGGAGGAGTACGCCCCCAGGTCGACCGGCACCAGATCCGTGTCCGCGCTCACGACGGTGATGTCGTCGGGCGGCACCCCCGTCTCCTCCGCGACGATGTAGGCGAGCATGCCGTCGCTGCCCTGGCCGATGTCGTTGGCGCCGCAGAAGACCGTGATCTTGCCGCCGCGATCGCCGCGCAGCATGACCCCGGATTGCGGCATTTCGTTGGGGTATACCGGGTAGGCCGTGCCGGAGATGTACATCGAACAGGCGACGCCGAGGCCGCGGCCGCGCGGGAGCTTGCCGTGGCGCTCGGCCCACCCCGAGGGGACCGCGACCGCGTCGAGGCAGGCCCCCAGCCCGGTCGAGGGCACGAGCTGGCCGTTCACCGTGCGGTCGCCCGGCTTCATCGCGTTGCGACGGCGGATCTCGATGGGGTCGATGCCGAGCTGCTCGGCGACCTCGTCGAGCGCCGTCTCGAAGGCGAAGCGCGGCTGCACGCTGCCGTGGCCGCGCTTCGGGCCGCAACACGGCTTGTTCGTATAGACGCGGCGGCTCTTGAAGCGGTAGCTCCCAAAGGCGGTCGGCCCGGCCAGCAGCTGCCCGGCGTAGTAGGCGGTGACCAGGCCGAAGCTGTGGTAGGCGCCGCCGTCGAGCGTGATGTCGCTTTCGACCGCGGTGATCTTCCCGTCGGCGTCGCAACCCACCTTGAACCGCATGTCGGCCGGGTGGCGCCCGCGGTGGCTGTAGAACACCTCCTCCCGCGTGTAGAGGATCTTGACCGGGCGGCCCGCCTTCTTCGAGAGCGCGGCCACGCAGAACTCGAGGTCGAACGGCTCGGACTTGCCGCCGAACGCGCCGCCGAGCACCGGCTGGATCACGCGGATCTTCTCGGTGGGGACGCCGAGCACGTGGGCGAGCTCGCGGTGCAGGTAGTGGGTCACTTGCGACGCGGACCACATCGTGAGCTGCCCGTCGGGTGACCACGTCGCGACCGCGCAGTGGGGCTCGATCGGGGCGTGGGTGGAGCCCTCGTAGAACCACCGGCCCTCGGTGATGGCGGCGGCGGCGGCGAAGCCGGCGTCGACTTCGCCGAAGGAGAGGTCGACCTCCTTGCAGATGTTGTTCTCCCAGGGGCGGCCCTTCCAATCGACCTCGTGTACGAGCGGAGCGCCGGGCGCGAGGGCCGCGACGGGCTCGATCACGGCGGGGAGCGGCTCGTAGACGACCGTGATCGCGGCGCACGCGGCGTTGGCGGTGTCCTCGTCGACCGCGGCCACGGCGGCGACGCCCTCGCCCACGTAGCGGACCTTGCCGATCGCGAGCGCGGTCTCGTCGGGCGTCCACGGGATGACGCAGAACGGCGTGGGGAGCTCGCTGCCGACGAGCACGGCGAACACGCCGGGCATCGCGCTGGCGGCGGAGGTGTCGATGGAGAGGATGCGCGCGTGGGCATGCGGGGAGCGGAGGATCTTCCCGTGCGCCATGCGGGGGAGCACGATGTCGTCGGCGTAGACGGCCTCGCCGGTCGCCTTCGCGATGGAGTCGGCCTTGCGGCCGCGCGCGCCGAGCACGAGAAAACCCTCCGCCGGGGGGCCCGAGAGGAGCGGGGCGTGGCGGGGGAAGCCCTTGGCGGCGAGGCGCACCGCCTCGAAGATCTTGGTGTACCCGGTGCAACGGCACAGGTTGCCGGAGAGGGCGTCCCGCAGCTCCGCGTCGGTGGGGTCGGGCGAGCGGGCCAGCAGCGCCTTGGCGGACAGGATCATGCCCGGCTGGCAGAACCCGCACTGGAGCGCCCCCGACACGTCGAACGCGCGCTGCACCGGATCCGGGCCCTCGGGCGTGGCCAGGCCCTCGATGGTGGTGATGGCGTGGCCCTCGGCGGCGCGCGCGAGCATGCAGCAGGAGAGCACGGGCTGGCCGTCGGAGAGCACGGTGCACGCCCCGCAGTCTCCCTTGTCGCAGCCCTGCTTGGTGCCGGTGAGGCCGAGCTCGTAGCGCAGGGCTTCGAGGAGGGTCCAGTGGTCGGCGACGGCGATCTGCACGGGCTCGCCGTTGACCTGGAGCCGGAGGAGCGACTTCATGGGGCGCTCCTAACCGTTGGGCCGCGGCGCCGGCGCTATCACGTCCGAACCCGCGCCTCCATCGCTGCGGACCGCGCCCCATCCGGCTCCCCGAGAGGGGTGGGGCGCTCTTTGTTCGCTATCTGAGCAATGCTAAGACATCCGGATGATCGACACCCCGACCTCGCGACGGGCGCAGAAGCGCACCTACCACCACGGCGATCTCCTGTCCGCCGCGCTGCTCCGCAGCCGCGAGACCGTCGCGCTGTGTGGGCCCGAAGCCCTCACGCTCCGCGGCCTCGCGCGCGACCTCGGCGTCACGGCCCCGGCGCTGCTCTACCACTTCGGTACACAGGCCGGCCTGCGCTCGGCCGTCGCTGCGTCGGTGCTCCAGGACGCGGAGAAGATGGCGTTCGCGGCGGCGCCAGGGGCAACGCGGGCCGCGCCGGAGGTGGTGGGCGCGGCGTGGATCGCCTATGCGGAGCAGAACCCGTTCCTCTACCGGCTCGCCTCGGGAGAAGGCTGGCGGCACCAGACGGGCGCTGCGAGCGGGCTCGACCCCGGGCCGCTGGTGGTGCCCAGTCCGCGTCGCGTGCTCCAGGCTGGGTTCGCGCACCGGACGCGTCGGCTCGGGCTCCCCGCCGACGCCGCGTTACGCGCGGAGTACCTGTTACGCGCGGAGTACCTGGCGTTCACCATCCATGGGTTGGCGATCGCTCGCCTGGATGGCGCGAGCGTCGACCTCGTCGCCGAAGCGCTGGCGCAGCTGCGGGATCGGACGGGGGATTGATGGCCCCGTCCGGGAGCTACCAGCCCTCGACCCGCGCCACGACCCGCCCCATCACCTCTTCCGCCTGCACTCGGCGCCCCAACACCCGCGCCATCGACGTCATGATCCCCGCCTCCCCGGCGCCGGCCTGGAACCCGCAGGGGTTGATCCGCTCGAAGTACGCGAGGTCCGGATCGACGTTGAGCGCGAGCCCGTGCCAGGTCACCCAGCGGCGGCACGCGATGCCGACGCTGCCGATCTTCCGCCCGCTGCCGTCCGGGCCGCTCACCCACGCCCCCGTGTTCCGCGGATCCCGCCCGGCGTCGATGCCGAAGTCGGCGCAGACGTCGATCATCAGCGCTTCCAGGCGGTGCATGTGGGCGTGCAGATCGCGCTTCGCACCTTCGAGGAGCAGGATCGGGTACACGACGACCTGCCCCGGCCCGTGCCAGGTCACGTCCCCGCCGCGCTCGACCTCGATCACCGGCACGTCCCCCGCCGCGAGCACGTTTGCCATCGCGTCGCGCCGGCGGCCGACGGTGTAGACCGGATCGTGCTCGCAGACGATGACCGTGTCCTCGATCTCGCCGCGGGCCCGCTGGTCGATCAGCCGCGTCTGGAGCGCCCACGCGTCGGTGTAGGCTATCCGCCCGGGTCGGATCACCGCGGCCACGTGCCTCCCCCGGCCTGGCCGACGGCCTCGGCCACCCGCGCGGCCACCTCGTCGGGGGTGCCCGACGCGTCGATGCGCGCCACCCTCCACGTCGGCAGGCGCAACAGCCCGGCCTCGTACGCGGCGGCGATCTGCTCGAGCCGCGGGAGGGTCTCGAAGCGCTCCCGCGTAGCGCCCCGCGCGTCGATGCGGGCGAGGCACTCGGCGGGGGGGAGGTCGAGGAGCACGGTGAGGTCGGGCGCCGGGAAGTCGGCGTTGAGCGCCGCGACCTTGTCGAGGCCCAAGGCGGCGGACTGGTAGGCGAGCGAGGAGAGCGCGTACCGGTCGGAGATCACCACAGCGCCGCGCGCGAGGGCGGGGAGCACGACACGGTCGAGGTGATCGCGACGGTCGGCCGCGAACAGGTAGGGAAGCACGCCCTCGCCGATGGTCACGTCCGCGAGGGCCTGCCGGAGCAGGCGCCCCACGGGGCCCGGCGATGGCTCGCGCGTACACACGACCTCCCGCCCGGGCGCACGCCTCGCCCACTCGGCGCGCAGCCGCTCGACCTGGGTGGTGCCGCCCGATCCGTCGAGGCCTTCGATGGTGATGAACACACGGCCGTTTATCCCGCCCGGCGGCGCCGGCGCTCCTCCCGGCGATCGTCGGCAACACCAAGAATTGACGCACCTTGCTCGGAGTCCGGGCGACACTGCCGCGCCTGAGGTCCTGATGCTCCTCCTCGTCGCCAGCGCGCTCGTCACCACCGGGCTCGCCGCTCCCCACGCCTCGACTTCGGCCCAGGGGCTGCTCGCCGCGGTGGAGGCTCACCTTTCCCACGAGGGGCCGGACGCCTGCCTCACCCCGCTGGTGAACGAGCTCAAGCTCCGCGCCGCCGAGCTCACGCCGGCCGAGCGCGCCTGGGCCACCTCCGCCCTGATGCCGTGGAAGGCGGATCTGCTCGATCCGGTCGCGCCGGTTCGCGCCGCCGGAGAGGCGCCGCCGGCGCCGTTCGCGTCCGAGCCGTGCTTCAGCCTGGGCGAGAACCGGATCACGAGCGCCCACTTCGCGGTCGAGTGGGACGACGGCACGATCTCCGAGGCCACGGCCGACAACTTCCTCGAGTCGCTCGAGGAGGGCTACACCGTCGAGGTCGACGAGCTCGGCTGGAAGGCGCCCCTCCAGAACGACGACTACCTTGTGCTCGCCTACGTCCAGGAGGGAAGCTACCAGGGCGCGTACACGACGATCGAGAGCTGCGGCCGCGGCGTCGTCCCGTACATCGTCGCCTACGCGGGCTCGTTTTCGAACCGGTCCTGGGCCGAGACCATGGCCGTCCACGAGTTCAACCACGCGCTCCAGTTCGGGTACGGCTACTCCTGGGAATTCTGGTGGTGGGAGGCCACGGCCACCTACATCGAGGGCGTCGTGTACCCCACGTCCAATTGGTGGGCCTCGTACGTGTCCGGGTACAGCAACAATCCGCACATCGCCTTCAACGCCTCCGATCAGAACGACCGGGACATCTTCTGGCACATGTACGGCATGGGCCTCTGGGGCGCGTACCTCGACGAATACGTCGGCGGCCCCGACACCGTGCTCGCGACGTGGGAGTCGGCGTCGGGCGGCACCTACAGCTACGGCATGCGGGCCGCGTTCGCGGACCTCGGGCTCGACTTCGATGCGGCCTACACCGACTTCATCGTGCGCAACACCGTGATGGACTACGCCGACCAGGGCGCCATCCCCGGCGTGGACGAGCGCGCGTCGATCGACGAGCTCCCCGCCTCGGACGAGATCGACGGCAGCACGCGGCCCCAGGGCTACGGCCAGACCTACATCCGCTTCGAGAAGGAGGCCGGCGAGGGCGACCTGGTCGTGTCCTTCGAGGGCGAGGCGGACGTGCCGTGGTCCGTCCAGCTGGTCGAGGTCACGCGTGACGAGATCGTGCGCGTCGTGGCGGCCGAGATCGTCGACGGTGTCGGCACGGTCACGCTCGAGGGCTTCGGCGCGGAGGACGTGGTGTTCGTGGCGTCTCCCCTGAAGGACGGCGACACCAAGTACGGCTTCACGTGGTCGGCGGAGCTGGTGGAGCCGGCGGTGGAGGAGGTCGTGGTGGACGAGGTGGGGGACGAGGAGGCGCCGGGCGGCTGCGGATGTGCGTCCGGCGGGGGGCCGGGCGCCGGGATCGGGCTGCTGCTCGGGCTGGCGGCGATTGCACGCCGCCGGCAGGGGGCGCCTACCCGTTGAGGATGTGAACCGCCTCGCCCAGCGCCGCCTTCGCGGCCTCCATCACGCCCTCGCCCATCGTGGGGTGCGGGTGGATCGACAGCGCCACGTCCAAGAGCTCGCAGTCCATCTCCACCGCGAGCACACACTCGGAGATGATGTCGCTCGCGTGCGCGCCGACGATCGTCACCCCGAGGATGCGGTTGTCCGCCGCGTCCGCGATGACCTTGATGAAGCCGTCCGTCTCGTTCGTCGTGAGCGCACGGCCGATCGCGGCGTACGGCACCTTGCCGACCTTGAGCGTGTAGCCCTTGGCCTTGGCCTCGTGCTCCATCAGGCCGGCGGTGGCGATCTCCGGGTCGGTGAAGACCACGGCGGGCACGGTCTTGGCGTCATTGTAGGCGTCGTGACCCGCGATGACCTCGGCGACGACCTCGCCGTCGTGTGTGGCCTTGTGCGCGAGCATGAGGCCGGTCGTGCAGTCACCGATGGCGTAGACGCCGGGCACGGAGGTCTTGAGCTGGCGGTCCGTCTTGATGAAGCGGCCCTCCATCTCGACCCCGATCGTCTCGAGCCCGATCGCGTCCGTGTTGGGGCGGCGGCCGACCGTCACGAGGATGTAGTCGGCCTCGAGCGTCTTCTCGCCGTCGGGCGTCTTGTAGCGGAGGAGCGCGGCAGAGCCGGTGTCCTCCCAGCCCTGCGCCAGCGACTTGAGCTGGATGTCCACGCCGCTCTTGCGGAGCTTGCGGTCGATGAGCTTGACCACGTCGGGGTCGAACCCGGGCAGGAGCTGGTCACCCATCTCGATGACGGTGACCTTGGTGCCGAGCTTCGCGTACACGCTCCCGAGCTCGAGGCCGATGTAGCCACCGCCGATGACGGCCATGCTCTTCGGGATCTCGGTGAGGGCGAGGCCCTTGGTCGAGTCGAGGATGCGCGTGTCCGCGAACGAGAAGCCCGGGATCTCGATCGGGCGGCTGCCCGTGGCGATCACGATGTGGTCGGCCTCGTAGCGGGTCACGACGTTGTCGGGGCCGGTGACCTCGAGCGTGCGGGGGCCGACGAACCGGGCGGTGCCGGTCGCCATGTCGACCTTGTTGCCCTTGAGGAGCGTGCGCACGCCGCCGGTGAGGCGGTTCACCACGGTGCCCTTCCACGCCTGGAGCTTCTTCATGTTCATCGTCGCTGCGCCCGCGACCTCGATCCCCATCACGTCGGCGTGATGGATCTCTTCGAGGCGCTTGGCGGCGGTGATGAGCGCCTTGGACGGGATGCAGCCGACGTTGAGGCAGACACCGCCCCAATACTCGCGCTCGATCACGAGCGTCTGGACGCCGAGCTGGCCGAGGCGGATGCCGGCGGGGTAGCCGCCGGGCCCGGCGCCGAGCACGATCGCCGAGTACTTGATGGTCTCCATGGGGACTCCGGGAAGCCGACGGCTCTAACGCGACGAGGCTCGCGCCGCGCGGCTACCCGGAGTCGAGACTACTCGGCGCAGAGATCCGTAGTGCCATCCACGTAGGGGCACAGCCGGACGACGCGGTCGTCGAGGTCGTTGTCGGCCCCGTCGAAGCTCTCGTAGAGCATGCGCTCGGTGCCGTTGCCGAGGCCCCAGCGGCCGGCCGCCAGGTCGTCCATGGCGGCGCCCAGATCGGTCTCGCCGCTCGTGATCGAGCCGGGCGCGCAGCTGTACCCCGCGATGCCGCCGGTCATCGCCAGGGCTCCGTACTGCAGGAGCACACGCCCATCGCTGAACAGGACCGCGGAGAAGGTGTTCGGGGTCGTGTACCCGATCACGGGCACCGCGTTCCAGTAGAGCCCGACCGCGTCGGGGTACTGGATGGACTTCACCGTGCCGCCCGAGGGCGGGTACATGTCCTCCCAGCCGGGCGCGATCGCGGCGTCGCTGGCGAGCTCCGCGACGGTTTCGCTGTAGTCGGTGTCCGAGGTGCCGAACGTCACGCGGCCGTTCGACTGGAGGTACAGCGTCGACCGGTTGGTGCCGCAGAACGGAAAGGTCATCCCGCTGAGCGTGACGGTGGTGGAGCTGTCGTCGCTCGTGGGGCCGGCCGTGACCGTGGTCGTGTCCGCGCCGTCCGTGCCGCCGTCACAGTCATCGTCGATGCCGTTGCTCATGTCCTCCCAGGCGTAGGGGTGAACGGTGATGCTGGTGTCGTCGCAGTCGGTGTCGTCGAGGCGGTAGCCGACGGGCGCGAGGCAGGCGAGCACGGGGGTGCCGCTCGCGTCGCCGAAGCCGTCGCCGTCTTCGTCCGGGTAATAGGTGGTGTCCGCCTCCAGGCCCTCGTCGAAGAGGCCGTCGCAGTCGTTGTCGACGCCGTCGCAGACCTCTGTGGCGCCTGGATGAGCCGCGTCGTCGTCGTCGTCACAGTCGGCGCCGTCGGTGATGTAGCCGGGCTCCTCGTCGCAGAGGGCGACCGGGGCGTCGGCCCCGCCGTAGCCGTCCTCGTCGACGTCCGTGTAGAACGTCGTGGTGCCGGTGACGCCGGGGTCGTCGTCGTCGGCGGCTCCGTTGCAGTCCTCGTCGAGGTCGGCCGAGTCGCACACCTCGTCCGCGCCAGGGTTGACCGCGGACCGGTCGTCGTCACAGTCGTCGGAGTTGCTCGCGTACCCGGCGAGGACCTCGCACGCGCCGCGGTACACGGTGGAGACGCCGTAGCCGTCGCCGTCGCCGTCGCCGAAGATGGTGATGGTGCCGGTGACGCTGGAGTCGTTGTAGTCGGCGCGGGTGTCGCAGTCCTCGTCCACGTCCAGGTCGTCGCAGACCTCGGTCGCGCCAGGGTTGGCGCCGGGGTTGGTGTCGTCGCAGTCCCTGCCGTCGGTGATGAGGCCGGGCAGGACGCTGCACGAGGAGGTGGCCGTGGCGGGATCGCCGTAGCCATCGTCGTCGGCGTCGGTGTAGTACACGACCGCGTCGGCGGCGGGGGCCTCGTCGATGGCGCCGTCGCAGTCGTCGTCGTCCCCGTTGCAGACCTCGGTCCCGGTGGGGTTCACGTCCGCGTCCACATCGTCGCAGTCGTACGCGAACTGGACGTACCCGCTGGGCTGCTCGCACGAGAGCACCGAGTAGGTGGCGCCGCCGAACCCGTCCCCGTCCGCGTCGACGTACCAGATCAGCGCGTCCACGGCGCTGCTCTCGTCGGTCGTGCCGTCGCAATCGTTGTCGCGCTCGTCACACGTCTCGTCGGCGCCGGGGCTGGTGCCGGACGCGGTGTCGTCGCAGTCGGTCGCGTCGGCGACGTAGCCGCTGGGCATGTCGCACGCGGCCGTGGTGGCACCGGCGTCGCCGTAGGTGTCTCCGTCGGCGTCGGCGTACCAGGTGGCGGGGTCGGTGGCGTCGGCCTCGTCGGTCGCGCCGTCACAGTCGTTGTCCTCGCCGTCGCACGTCTCGCTGGCGGAGGGGGAGGTGCGAGCGTCGAGATCGTCGCAGTCGGTCGCCGCGGCCACGTAGTCGGCGGGCGCGTCGCAGCTCACCTCGGTGTACCGGGCGGTGCCGTAGCCGTCCCCGTCCGCGTCGAAGTACCAGGTGGGCGCGTCGGCGGCGTCGGCCTCGTCGATCGAGCCGTCGCAGTCGTTGTCCGCCGCGTCACACACCTCGGTGGCGTCGGGGCGGATCGCGGCGTTGCCGTCGTCACACTCGTCGCACGCGGCGAACCCGTCGCCGTCGGCGTCGGCGTAGCCGACCGAGCCGTCGCAGTTGTAGTCCTCGGGGTCCGAGCAGGTCTCGGCCGCGCCCGGGTTGTAGGCGGCGTTCGTGTCGTCGCAATCGGAGGCGTCCGCCACCCAGCCGGAGCCGGCCTCGCAGGCGGTGGAGACGGCCGCGGGGTCCCCGTAGCCGTCTCCGTCGGTGTCGGCGTAGAAGGTGCCGAGCACCTCCTCGTCCACTTCCCCGTCGCAGTCGTCGTCGAGGCCGTCGCACACCTCGAGCGCGCCCGGGTAGGCGGCGGCGGTGGTGTCGTTGCAGTCCGTGAGGTCGGCGACCCAGCCGGCCGACGCTTCGCACGCGAGGGCGGTGGCGCCGGGGTCTCCGAAGCCGTCCCCGTCGGCGTCGGCGTAGAAGGAGGACTGGACCCCCTCGTCCGTCGCGCCGTCACAGTTGTCGTCGACCTCGTTGCACGTCTCGGAGGCCGAGGGGTTCACGAGCGCGGCGCCGTCGTCGCACTCCTGGCACGCGGCCCAACCGTCCCCGTCGACGTCGTCGAAGCCGGTCGACCCGTCGCAGTTGTAGTCGGCGGGGTCGGCGCAGTCGTCCTCGACCGCGCCGGGGTTGAACTGGGCGGAGGCGTCGTCGCAATCCGTCGCGTCCGCGACCGTGTTGGCAGGCTGCGCGCACGCGCTGACCTCCGTGGCGGGGTCTCCGAAGCCGTCGGCGTCCGCATCGCTGTACCAGGCCGTGGCGAGCCCGTCGTCGGCTTCGCCGTCGCAGTCCTGGTCGACGCCGCCACACGCTTCGTCCGCGCCGGGGTGGATCGTCGGATCGGCGTCGTCGCAGTCGACGGAGTCGAGGTACCCGTCCGCGTCCGCGTCCACCAGGTCGGAGGTCGTGTCCGTGTCGAGGTCGGAGCCCGTGTCGGCGTCTCCCGTGTCGGGCACCTTGTCGTCCGTGCACGCCGACAGGAGGAGGGCCGCGAGGAGGAGGGAGAGGCGCATGGGGAGCTCCGTTTTGGGCGCGGCGGCACGCCGAGCACCGTCCGATCCGGCGGAAACGTCCGCCGTCTGCGACGCGATGCTACCCGAACCCTCCCAGCCGATCAACCGGCTCGGGGCCGCCGGCCGCGCGCGCTCGCGTGGCCCCTCTGCTCCGCTACCCCTGCCCCAACAGCCGCGCCTCGATCAGCGTCGGGCCCTCGGCCGCGGCCACCGCGTCCCGCACCGCGGCCGCGTCCGTGCCGTCCACCACCGTGGCGGCGAGGCCGAGCGCCCGCGCGAGCACGGACGGCGCGACCGCGAGCGGCGGCGCGAAGGGGCCGGCGTTGGCGTACCAGGCGACGACGAAGGTGACGGGCGCGCGGTGCACGGCGGCGAGCTGGAGGGCCTCGTGGAAGGCGCCGTAGCCGGTGGTGCCCGTGCCGATGAACACGACGGCGGGATCCCCCGCGAGCGCCAGCCCCACGGCGTACAAGGCGCGCGCGGCGGGACTGTCACCGGGGGGGACGACGCGGAAGGGCCGCGCCTGGTCGAGGCGATCCGCGCCGCAGCCGCGCACGATGGCGCACGCGCGCTCACGACGGCCGGGGAGGAGCCATGCCTTGCGGGGCGCGCCGACGGCCACGCCGGCGATGAGCGCTTCGAGGCCGCGCCCGCTCACGACCGAAGGGTCCGCCGCGCAGTAGTGCCGCACGGCCACGAGCCCCTCGGCGAGCGGATCCGGCGCGAACGACGGCGCGGTCACCGACTCCACCGCGCTCATCGCAGATCCAGGAGCAGCGCCTCGGGCTGCTCGAGGGAGGCCTTGAGCGCGCTGACGAACCGGGCCGCCACGGCGCCGTCGATGATGCGGTGGTCGAAGCTCGGCGAGAGGTACATCATCGGGCGGACCTCGACCTTGCCGTCGATGGCGACGGGGCGATCGTGGATCTGGTTCACGCCGAGGATGGCGACCTCGGGGTGGTTCAGGATCGGGGTCGCGAAGCGCCCGCCGATGTTCCCGACCGAGGTGATCGTGAACGTGCCGCCGCCGAGCTCGTCGATGCGGACCTTGTTCTCGCGGGTGCGCTTCGTCACGTCCGCGATCTCGATCGCGAGCTCGACGAGGCTCTTGGACTCGACGTTCTTGATCACCGGCACGTAGAGGCCGGCGTCGGTGTCGGTCGCGATGCCGATGTTCACGTCCTTGCGGACGACCAGGGTGAACTCCTCCTCGTCCATCACCGCGTTGACGGTGGGGAACTCGCGGAACGTGAGGGCGAGGGCCTTCATGATGAACGGCAGGTACGAGAGCTTGGCTCCGCGCGCGGCCGCCTGCGGGTTGAGCGCCGCTCGGAGCGCCACGAGCTTGCTGCAGTCCACCTCGTCCACGTACGTGAAGTGCGGCGCGGTGCGGTAGGCCTGCACCATCTTCTCCGCGATCTTGCGACGGAGGCCGATGATCTTGATCCGCTCGTCCCCCTGCCGGGCGCCGGGCGCCTGGAACGACTGGATCGCGGGCGGGGCCACGATGGCGCCCGGGTGGGCCACGAGGGCCTCGATGTCCGAGCGGGTGACGCGGCCGTCCTTTCCGGTGCCCGGCACCGCGTTCACGTCGACCCCGGCGGAGCGGGCGGCGTGGCGCACGGCGGGGGAGGCGAGGGCCTTCTCGCCGGGGGGCCTGTCGCTGGGAGGGGCTGGCATGCGGGCGGCGATCGCCGCGGGGATCGCGCCGTGTCCGTTCGGGGGCGCGACGGGCGGCGCCGTGGCGAGGCCGGCCGCGGCCGCGATCGGGGCCGGGCGCGCGGCCACGGGCGCGGCGATCGGGGGCGCCTTCGGCGCGGGCGCGTGCACCTCCGGCGCCTTCGCGGCGGGCGCCGCCGGGGCCGCGGACGCGCCACCGCCGAGATCGATCTCGACCAGGGGAGCGTGCACCTTGATCACGTCGCCCGGGTTGCCGTGGGTGCGCGCCACCCGGCCGCTCCTGGGGCTCGAGATCTCGACCGTGGCCTTGTCGGTCATGATCTCGCAGAGCGGCTGATCGGTCGCGACGCTGTCGCCGGGCTTCACCAGCCAGCGAACGATCTCGCCCTCGACGACACCTTCTCCGATCTCCGGAAGGGGGAACACGAACATGGGAGGCTCCGATGGCGAGCGACCGTGGAGATCGCCCGGGGGTTCGATGGCGAGGGTCAGTAGGAGACGGTGTCCCGGATCGCCGCGGCGATGCGGTCGGGCGACGCGTCGGCGGGGAGGGAGATCAGGGGGGCTTCGAGCGAGAGGAACGCCTCTTCCAACGCGACGAGGAGCCCCTCGGGCGCCCCGATCACGACGGCGCGGCCCGTGCGGCGCACGTGCGCGCCGAGACCCGCCCGATCGAGCGGGGCGAGGCCGCGGAGATCGACGACCTCGACATCCTCGCCCTCGGCGACCGCGAGCGCGGCGTCGACCCCGCCGGCGAGGGCGAACACGGTGGCGGCCTTTCCCTCGCGCCGGGTCACGGCGGTGCCGAGCGGCGGCACGGCGGCCCCGGTCCCGACGCCTTCGTGCGCGGAGGGGGCCTCGAGCAGCAGGACCGGCTCCAGGCCGTCGAGCGCGTGGGCCAACATCCCGACCAGGTCGTCCGCCGTGGCGGCCACCGCCACCCGCAGCCCGGCGGGCCACGCGGTGAGCGAGGCGAACGGCGCGAACGGCGCGCGGATGACGACGGGCGCGGACCACGCCGCGCCGGTGCGCGCGCGCAACGACGCGAGCTCGCCCAGCACGTCGGCGGCGCGGACGAGCCCCAGGGGGTCGACCAGCTCGACGATGACCTTCTTTCCGGCGAGCGCCAGCCCGACGGCGACGCCGACCGCGGCGCCCTCGGAGAGCGGCGTGCGGAGGAGCCCCGGCCCCGCCGCGAAGCCCTCGGTGACCCCGTGAACGCCCACGGACTCGCCCACGAGCATGCCGCCCTTCGCGACGTGGCGCTCGAGCGCCGCGCGCAACAGATCCCGACCCGACCGTGTCATGTGTGCTCCGAGCTGGTGGCGGCCGCGGCGCCTGCAGAGGCGGCGCCGGGCGAGGCGGCGCCGGCATCGTCGGTCGCCGGGTGCGCCGCGCGCGACCGCAGGTGCTGCGCGATGAAGAATTCACCCGCCTTGTACGAGGACCGCACGAGCGGGCCGCTCGCCACGTACTGGAACCCCATCGCCTTGCCGGCGGCTTCGAGCCGCGCGAACACCTCGGGGGTGACGTACTCGACGACGGGAAGGTGGGTGAGCGACGGCCGCAGGTACTGCCCGATGGTGAGGAAGTCGACGTGGTGGGTGCGGAGGAGTGCCATCGCCTCGAGCAGCTCGGCCTCGGTTTCCCCGTGCCCGACCTGGAGGCTGGTCTTCGTGAGCTGGCCCGGGTTCGACGGCTGGCGCGGGCCGCGCGCCTTCGCGCCTTCGAGGATCGCCACCGACTGCGCCCAGTTCGCGCGCGGGTCGCGGACCTGCGCCTGGAGGCGCGGCACGCATTCGACGTTGTGGGCGAGCACGTCCGGCCCGGCCTCGAGGATGATGTCGAGCAGCGCCAGGTCCCCCCGCATGTCGGGGATGAGCACTTCGACCAGGGTGTGGGGGTTGCGCGCGCGGATCTCGCGGATGCACGCGGCGAAGTGGCCCGCGCCCTGGTCCGCCTGATCGTCCCGGTTGACCGAGGTGACCACCACGTAGTCGAGCCCCATCTCGTGGATGGCGTTCGCGACGTTCACCGGCTCCGCCGGGTCGAGCGGCGCCGGGTTGCGCGAGGTGGCGACCGCGCAGAACCGGCACCCGCGGGTGCACGTGTCCCCCATGACCATGAACGTGGCGGTGCCGCTGCTCCAGCACTCCCCGATGTTGGGGCACTGGGCCTCCTCGCACACCGTGTGGAGCTTGAGCTCACGGGCCCGCGCCTTGATGCGGGTGTAGCGCTCACCGCTCGGCATCCGCACCTTGAGCCACTCGGGCTTGGGGGCCCGATCGGACTTTCGGATCGGCTCTCCGCGCATTCGAACTCCCGCGTAGTGGGCCCCGACTACGAAAGCGGCCCGATTGCCCGCCAGAGAACCTCCTCGCCCGAGGAGACCCCGCGGCGTTCGGGGTGCCGCGCGCGGGGGCGCTTCTCTACCCCGGAGCGGCGTCCCGATCAACGCGGGCGTTATTGACCCCCACGGGCTCGCCTCGTAGGCTGCGCGTCATGGGTGAGTGGGAGAACACGAGGGACGAGCCGTCGGGCGTGACCGCGTCCGTCCTGGCGCGGCGGCTGCGCGCCGCCGACGACGAGGTGAGGCAGCTCCGGCGGGTCCTTCGTTTGAATGACGTTCGCCACGGGTTGGCGATGGCGGCCTGTCGCGGGGCGCCGTTCGCCGAGCTCGCCGCCCTCGCGCTCGCGCGCCTCGAGCCGGTGATCCCGCTCCGCGAGGCGCGGGTGACCCTCCTCGAGGGCGATGGGGGCACGGCGGTCGGTCCCCACTCGGCGAGCGGCGGATGCGGGGTGCACTACGCGCCCATCGCAGTGGACGAAAAGGTGGTGGGCTTCCTCGAGCTGTACCGGGACGGGGGAGGAGTGTTCCTGGCGGACGAGGTGGCGTTGGCCGCGGACGTGGCCGACCTGCTCGCCCACGCGCTCGTGCGCGAGCAGGTGACCAGGCAGGAGGCGAGTCACGCGCGGGCGCTCGAAGCGCGCCATGCCCTCGGCCGCGCGGAGCTCGACCGCACGCAGGAGCAGCTCATCCAGGCCGCCAAGCTCTCCAGCATCGGGGAGCTCGCCGCGGGGCTCGTCCACGAGCTGAACCAGCCGCTCAACGTGCTGGGCGGGTACGTCGAGCTGCTGAGCGAGGGCGCGTTGGCGCCGCCCGCGCAGGGCCGCGCGCTCGATGTGATGACGCGCGCGGTGGAGCGCATGACCAGCATGGTCGACAATCTCCGCAACTTCGCGCGGAGCGGCGGCCCCACGATGTCGCCGGTCGACGTGGGGGAGGTGCTCACGATGGCCCGCGAGCTGACCGTGGGCGCCATGTCCCACAACGTCGCGCTGACCTGCCCGCGCGGGCTGGTCGTGTCGGGGGACGCGAACCGCCTGGAGCAGGTCTTCGTGAACCTGCTCGCCAACGCGCTGCAGACCGGGGGCGACCCGGTCACCGTCACGGTCGTCGCCCCCGACGCGGAGTGTGTGGTCGTCGAGTTCCGCGATCGGGGGCCCGGCGTTCCCGAGGCCCTCCGCGAGCGGATCTTCGAGCCGTTCTTCACCACGAAGCCGGTCAGCAAGGGCACCGGGCTCGGGCTCTCCGTCAGCGCGCGCATCGTGAGAGACCACGGCGGGCGCATCGACGTGAGCGAGAACCCGGGCGGGGGGGCGCTGTTCCGGGTGACCCTGCCGCGCGTGCGGGGGGCGGGTGCCGGAGCGGTCGTTTAGTCGCGCGTCGCGGTCGCCGTGATCGCGACTCCGCTCGCCGAGCGGACGCCGCTGAACACCAACGTGTCCTCCTCCACGCAGAATTCCGTGGGAGGGTTCGGGTCACCGTCTTCGTTGTAGGTCTGGAACGTGGTGCCGATGACCTCCCAGGGGCTCTCGTCGGACTCGGTCACCGTCTCCCGGGACTCACAATCGCACCCGCCGCTCGCCGTCGTGCACGTGCCGCCGACCGCCGCTCCGAGGTCGGCGCAGCTCGCACCGCCCACACATTCCTCGGGGATGAACCCGGACAGCGTGATGTCCGTCGTGATCACGGAGGTGACCGTTCCGTCGGCGTCGATGGCGATGGTCCCCTCGTAGGTGAACGCGGCCACCCCGATCACGGCACCGGGGCAACCATCGAGATCGACGGCGGACGCGTCGGCGCACGCACCGGAGATCGTCCAGGTCGAGATCGGGTCTCCACCGCACGGCGTCATGGGGCAAGCGTCGACGCCGGTGTCGGTGTCCGTGTCCGTGTCCGTGTCCGTGTCGGTGTCGGTGTCCGTGTCGGTGTCGGTGTCCGTGTCGGTGTCGGTGTCGGTGTCGGTGTCGGTGTCGGTGTCGGCGGCCGCGCCGGTGTCGTCCTTGTCGGCGGTGCCGGTGCAGGCGATCAGGGTGACGAGCACGAGAGAGAGGAGGAGGCGCGCGGGGATCATGGGTGCTCCGGAAGCGGTGTCGTCGAAGGAGGTGACGGCGACGGCTTTATCGCACGAACTCCGCGCCACCCGCGCCCCCGGATCCCTCACTCCCCATCCAACGCGCCGTCCCACGCCCCCCACGTGAAGCGACATTCCCCGTCGAGCAGCGGCAGCAGTGACGACGCCATCGGCGCGGGGACGTAGGGCGCGACGATGTCGCAGGGGGTGGCGGCCCCCGCGTGCCGACCGAATAGCGCCACCCAGGGGCGGAGCGCCGGGGAGAAGATCAGCTGGTCCCCGCTCGCGCGGACCAGGCGCCCCGACGCGATCCAGCGGGTCATCTGCGCGGCCAGGTCCTTGTCCAGGTTGGCTTTTTCGAAGAGGCGGGCGGGGACGGGCGGACACGCGCGGGCCGCGCATCCGAGCGCCGCGATGGCGAGCGGCTCATCGTAGATCGCGACCACGCGGTCGGACAGGTAGCGGTCGTAGCGCACGACCTCGTCGTCGAACGAGAAGCGGAGCTGGGTGTAGGGGCGGCGATCGGGCGGCCTCTCCACGCCCTGTACGACCGCCCACAACACGGTGGCGTTCAGCACGTTGAGCGACCAGGCGAGGCGGCGGTTGTCATCGGTGAGCCGCCACTTCTCCGACTCGGGCCCGTGCGCGGCCGCCCAGCCCACGAAATCCGCGAGCGCCGCCGGATCGGCGCGGAGCGAGGCGTAATCCACGTAGCCCTGGGGCGACACCACCTGTCCCAAGCGTAGGTTCCAGGCCAGGGTCGGGTCGGTGTCAGGGCTCGGCGGAGTCGGGAGCGACGGCCCGCACGCAGCCAACGACACGCACACGGTCAGGCCTCCGCAGAGGGCGCTCCCCGCAGCGCCTACGCTTGACAGTGCCGACCTGATCCGAGTAAACGGCACGGGCTCTTTCCAGCTCAACGACGTCCAGGTGCCCAACCCCGCGACCAGCGGGCACGGGTGAAACGGGAAGCCCGGTGAAATACCGGCGCGGCCCCCGCCACTGTAACCGGAGACGCTCCTCGCGATTGCCACTGCCCCCGACCGACGAGGTGGGGGTGGGAAGGCGCGAAGGAGCGGCTCGATCCGGGAGCCAGGAGACCGGCCTGTACGTCACGCACGCCGTCTTTCGGGGATGAAGGGCTCGGCGTACGTTCTTTTTTTGTGGAAGGCGTGCGCTCGCTCCTCCCCGTGACGGGAGGCCCGACCTGCTCCTGTTCCCCGCCATCACCGCCGCCCTCACCGCCGCGAGCGCCCTCGCGGGCGACGAGCTGACCGTCGCTTCGGGCCGTGGCCCGCAGCCGGGCAGCACGGCCGCGTCCCTGACGGTGCTGCCGCTCGGCGCGGACCTTCCGCCGGGCGAGGACCTCGCGTCGGTCATCGACACCGCGTCGGGGACGACCGTGCGCCGGCTCGGGGGCCTCGGGGACTTCGCGGCGGTGAGCCTGCGCGGATCGACGTTCCGCCAGGTGGAGATCTACCTCGACGGCGTGCCGCTCAACCCTGACGGCGCGGCCGCGGTGAACCTCTCCGAGCTCCCGGTGAGCGCCTTCTCCCGCGTGGATCTGTACCGCGGCCTCGCCCCCGTCGCGTTCGGCTCGGGCGCCATCGGCGGGGTCCTCAACCTCGTGACCCCGACCGGCGACGTGCCCGCCTCCGGGAGCGTGCGGTTCGGATCGTTCGGCACCGTCGGGGTCTCCGCGGTGGTCGCGCCGCGCGCCGGCCCCGTGGACACGCTCCTCGCGGTCGACCAGCTCCACACCGAAGGCGACTTCCGCTACTTCGACGACCAGGGCACCGAGTACAACCTGCTCGACGACCGCACGCCGACGCGGGCGAACAACGCCATCGACCGGGCGAGCGTGCTCGGTCGGGTCCGCTTCGGTCCCGGGCACGCGCGCTTCACGCTGCTGGACAGCTTCGTGGGGAGCCACCAGGAGCTGCCCGGGCCCATCTCGGCGGGGGCCACCGAGGCGAACGTCGGGGGGCTCCGGAACCTCGTGTCCGCGAGCGCCGACCTCACGCCCGGCCCCACGTTGCGGGTGTTGCCGCAGGTGTGGTGGCTCGCCCGGCAGGAGACGCTCGACGACCGCGCGGGCGAGATCGGCACGGGGAGCCAACACACGCGCGACGAGGCGCATACGGTCGGCGCGCAGGCGAGCGTCGTGTGGGGTCCGGCGCCGTGGGTCACGAGCACGCTCGTCGTGCGCGGCCGCCACGAGCGCTATGCGCCATACGATCTGCTGTTCGACCGGGGCGACGGCGAGCGGCTGCGGAACGGGGGCCTGGCCGCCGTGGGCGCGGACGTGCGGCTCTGGCGTGACCGCATCACCCTCTCGCCCGCGTTCCAGGCCGAGCTCCTGGACGATCGCGGGCTCGGCACCGTGCCGTGGGAGGGCACGGCCATCCCCGACGCCACCGTGCACGCCTGGCCGACCCCCCGCCTGGGCGCGCTGGTCCGCCCGTGGCCGTGGTTGGCGCTCAAGGGCACCGCGGGGATGTACCTGCGCGCGCCCGACCTGACCGAGCTGTTCGGGGACCACGGCACGCTCAAGGGCAACCCGGAGCTGGTCGCGGAGACCGGCGAGGCCTGGGAGGTCGGCCTGCGCGCCGAGGCGCCCTGGGAGGGGCTGGTGTCGGGCTCGGTCGACCTGGCGTACGCCCGCCGCCACGTGCACGACCTGATCGCGTGGGTGCAGAACTCCCAATTCACGTCGATCGCGGTCAACGTGGGCGAGGCCTACGTGCGGAGCACGGAGGGAGCCCTGACCCTCTCCGTCGGCCCCTGGGTCACGTCCCGGAGCAACGTCACCTGGACGTTGACACGAAATCTCCTTCCGGACGAAGCGTATGCGAACAAGGCGCTGCCCGGCATCCCCGACCTCGAGCTCAACCAGGAGACCAGCGTCCGCCTGCCGGGGCGCGGCCGCACCCACCTCGTGGGCCTCTCCCATACGTGGTCCTACACGGGGCTGACTTACACCGACACCGCCAACATCGGGTTTACCGCCCCGCGCGACCTCCACTCCTTCGCGCTCGACGTGACCCCGGTGGCCGGGCTCCCGACGCTGCGCGCGGAGCTGCTCAACGCGTTCGACGTGCGCGGCACGGCGGTCGACCGCAACCCGCTCTCCGACAGCGACGACACCCTGATCGTCCGCCCCCTGACCGATTTTTCTGGCTACCCCCTCCCCGGGCGCACCGTGATGATCGCGGTGACCTGGACCGATTCGACCAAGTCCACCCAGGCCGACGCCACCGCGCGCAACTCGGCCCACCGGAGCGCTCCATGACCCTCTTTGCCCTGTACCTCCTCGCCTGTGAGCCCAAGGTGGACGACGCCGGTGGGGACACCGCGGCGGACGCCGACACCGACGCCGACACCGACACGGATACCGATACGGACACCGACACGGACACCGATACGGATGCCCCCACCCCGTTCACGCTCGTGGTCGCGACCGTGGCGTCCGACTTCTCGACCGGCCAATTGGCGACGGTCGACGGTCCGACGCGCGTCGTCACCGACGCGCTCCTCCCCACCAGCTCCGACCCCATCGTCGAGACCGACAGCGGCAAGGTGTTCCTGCTCGACCGCTCGTCGGAGAACACGGTGCGGATGTACGCGGAGGGGGACTGGTCGGCGCCGCTGGTCGAGTTCAGCACGGGGGATGGCTCCAACCCGCAGGACGTGGCCCTGTGCGGCGACGTGTTGGTCGTCTCGACGCTCGCGACGAGCTCGCTGGGGCTGTGGGACAGCGGGACCGGCCTCTCGCGCGGCACCATCGACCTGTCCGAGTGGAGCGACGACGACGGCTCGCCCGAAGCCGACTCGATCGTGCGGGGGCCCGACGGCTCCCTGTACGTGCTGCTCACCCGGCTCGACACCACCGCGTACCCCTGGAGCAGCGCCGATGGCACGGGCCGCATCCTGCGGGTCTCCTGTGACACGCTGGATGTGACGGCGGACTGGACCACGGGCCCCAACCCCGGCCTGATGCCCCACCCGCTCGATCCCGCGAAGTTCCTGCTCCGGACGGGTGACTACTACAACGCGGACTACACAGCCAAGCTCGACGGCGCGGTCTACACCTTCGATCCGGTCGCCGGCACGATCTCGGAGCCGCACCTCACCGAGGAGACCCTGGGCCTGAACATCGGCGCGATCGCGGGCGGCGCCGATCACAAGGCCATCCTGGTGGCCGACGACGCGTACGCGTGGGGCGTCCACTGCCTCGACCTCGACACCTGGACCACCACCCCGACCGCCGCGGTCGACTCCTTCATCGGGGACGTGGTCATGGGGCCCGACGCCACGGTGTGGGTGAGCTACCGCGCCGGCTACGCCGGCAACGGCGCCCCGGTCGTGGAGGGGCTCGTGGCCTGGGATGCGGCCACCTGCACGTCGGCCGCGCCGCTCACGCCGGCCTTTCCGCCGTATTCCTTGGCGCTCGCGGCATCGGACGCGAGGTGAGCCGCGCCGCCCTCCTCCTGGCCCTGCTCGCGCTCGTCGCCACCGTCGTTTTCGGCCCGGCGGGGTGCGCGCCGTCCGACGTCTGCGCCGAGCTGTGCACGGCGGCGCGCGATCGGTACGAGGGGTGCCTGGAAGCGGGCGGGCTCACGTGGGGGGCCTCGGTCGGCTACGAGAGCGCGGCCGAGTACGATGACTGGTGCGAGACGTTCTCTTGGGAGCTGCGGGAGCTCGGGCAGGCGGATTCCTGCGGGGATCGCCTGGCCCTCGTAGAGGGTGGCGAGTGCTCTGAGTATTACGACGCATGGGCGGTGGAATGACGTTGATCCTCCTGTTGGGGTGCACCCCCGCCGCCGTCCCCGCCGGGGAGGTCCATTTCGTTCGCGGGGGCGTGGTGAAGGACGGCGCGTTCGTCGCGCAGGCGTGGCACCCCGGCCAGAGCTTCCCGGAGCTCGGGGTCGAGGGCGTCGTCGCGCCGCTCCTGCCCGAGTGCGTGCCGATGTTCCAGGTGGAGCTCGAAGACATGGACCGCCTCGCGGCGATGGGCGCGCCGGCCCCCGCGGCGGCGCTCGCGTTCTCTCCCGACGGCGCCTGGCTCGCCATCGGCAGCGACGCGGGCTCGGTGCGGGTGGTGAGCGGCTCCACCGCGGCCCTCCGCGCAGAGCGGAAGCTGGCCGAGGGCGCCGTGAAGCAGGTGGCCTGGAGCCCCGACGGCGCCACGCTCTACGTGGGCGAGCAGTCCCCCGACGCGAACCTCTACGCGCTCGATGCGAGCACGCTCACCACGCGGTGGTCCACGCGCCTCGCCGAGGACCTCGAGACCAGCGCGCTCCCTCCGGGGGACGACGTGTACGGCCTCTACTCCTTGCCCGCGGTGTTCGCGCTCCGCGTGCTCGCGAATGGGGACGTGCTGGTCGCCGGCTCGCACGGCTGGACCCCGGCGGATGGCGTGCGTCGCAACCGCGCGCGCATCTACCGGTACGCTCCCGACGGGACCCGGCGCGGCGCCTTCCCGGCCGCGGGCCCGGCGGACGCGATCCTGCTGCACCCCGCCGTGAACGGGGACCGCGCGCTCGTGGGCGTGAGCCGCTCGGCGGACGGCCCCGCCCCGACCGACCTCCCCGTGGGCGGTGTGATCGCCCTCGACCTGGCGACGCTCACCCCGATCTGGGAGGCGCGGCTCCCCATCCTCGCGCCGTTGTTCACCGAGGTGTACCTGTGGGAGGCGGCGGGGATCTCGCCCACCTTCGCGTTCGCGGGCCTGGGGGATGGTCGGGCGTTCCTGTTCGACGGCGCCGGGGCGGTGCTCCACACGCTCACCCCCGGCGTGCCGGTGCTCTCCCAGGGCGTGCCCATCGCGTCGGGCGTGGGGTTCGGCACCATCGTGGACGACACCGCCTACTTCCTCACCACGTCCACCAACATCCCGTGGGGCAGCGCGGACCCGATGGCGCGGCCGCCCTCGGCGCATCCCGCCCAGCACACCTTGCACGCGGTGGGTCCGGACGGCGTGACGAAGTGGTCGTGGTCGGGGGAGCACGCCGTTCAGGGGTTGGTGCCGAGCCCGGATGGCGAGACGCTGCTCGTGGCGGCGGCGGAGCGGTCGACGGACGCCCGGACGGACCTGTTCGGGGCGCTGCTGTTCGACCGGTCGACGGGCGCGTTGGTCACGAGCTGCGCTACCGAGGGGCCGGCGTACTTCCGCCCGATCTGGGCGCCGGACGGGCGGGTGGCGGTGGCGGAGTCTGCCTTCGGGGCGGAGGGCCAGGTGAAGGGCGCGTACCGCGTCACCGTCTTCCGGTGATCCTCCTCCTCGCCGCCTGCGCGCCCGCACCGCCCGTCACCCTGACCGCCGCCCCCACCCCCTCGGGCGTCCGCGTCGAGGCCTCCGCGCCCATCACCCGCGTCGAGCTCCGCTCCGCCACCGGCGTCCCCCTCGCCCGCCGCACCACCCCCGCGCCCACGCCCAAGGTCGAAGTGATAGCCCCGCTCGCCCCCGGCGCCTACACCGCCGTCGTGACCGTCGGCGACCACGCCCCGATGATCGCCCCCTTCACCGTGCCCGTCCGCCGCCCGGTGACCGTCGAGGTCCAGCCCCAGCCCGGCGGCGCCTGGGTCGAGGCGACCGGTACCCTCTCGGTCCCGCTCGTGGCCGGCGGCAGCACCGAGGTGCTCGTCGGGATCACCGGCGGGCCCGGAAAGCCGGACGGCGTGCCGTTCTCCCTGCGGTCCCCCCAGGGCACCCCGGCCAACGCCCCCGTCGGCGCCAGCGCCGTCCCGAGCAGCCCCGACACCATCCCCCTCCCGGTCCCCGGCGCCCGGGTGGTCCGCCCCGTGCGCGTCCGCGACACGCCGGTGGTCCTCACCGTCGGCGACACTACGTTCACCCTCCTCCCCGCGCCGATCGCCCTCGCGACGCTCGCCGCCACGGTCACCCTCACCGGCGAGGCCTTCCCCGCCGAGATCGACGGCTCCCCCGATCTGGGCCGCCCGGCCCACCGCGTCAGCCTGCCCTCCCCCGCGTGGGAGCGGATCATCCGCGCCGTCGGGCTCGGCGGGCGCCGCCGCGACGAGGTGGCGCCGTGGGCGTTCTGGGGCGTGACGCTGCGGAACGAGGGGGACACCCCGGTCGATCTCCAGGTCTCCCTCACCATCCACGACGCCTCCGACGGCGCCGCCGGAAGCGATCCGGCGCGCGCCCCCGCCTTCCGCCCCCGCCTTCGCGACGGCGACGGCGACACCGGCATCGTGGCGGCGCTCCTCCGCGTCCCCGCCCACGGCACCGCGCGCGCCGCCCTCCCCGTGTTCGTGGACACGGCCGTCGTGACCCCCGGCGCGTACGACGCCCGCCTCACCCTGACGCCCATCGGCGGCGACACGCCCCTCTCGGTCACGACGCTCCCGCTCTACGTGCGGCGCGGCGATGCCGTCGCGAGCGTCGGCTTCACCCTCTCGCTCGCCGCCTTCGCGGGCGGCGCCGGCCTGACCCTCCGCCGCGTGCGCGCCTGGCTCGACGCCGCCGCCACCAGCGAGCTGATGACCATCGCCCTGTTCGGCAGCGCCCTGTTCCTCGTCGGCACCATCGCCGATCTGTTGGCGATGGGGGTCGGCGCGCTGCTCGGCCCGCTCTCGACGCTGCTCACGGGGATCCTCTCCGACCTTGGCCGTTACACGCTCCTCGCCACCCTCATCACGCTCCTGCCGCGCGTCGGTACGCTCACCCTCGCAATCCTCACGGGCTGGTTCTTGCGGGGGTTCACCACCGGCTCGTTCGCCCCGGTCGATCTGCTCTACACCGGCACCGCCATCGGTATCGGCGAGGCCTTCGCGTGGCTCGCGGGGCTCACGCGCGGCGGGGGTACGGCGCGCGAGGGCGCCTGGCGTGACGACGGCCCCGGCCGGCGCTGGGCACGCCTCTCCTTCGGGTTCGGCGGGGCCGCGGTGTGCACGACCCTCGCCGGCCTGTGGATGCACATCATCCTGTTCCGCCTGTTCTTCGCGCCCTGGTACATGGCGATGCAGGTGCTCGTGCCCGGCCTGCTCTACACCGTGCTCGCCTGCCGCATCGCGACGGGGTTTGCCGCCTCGCTCCGCCGGGTGGAGGCGTGATCCGCCTCGAGGGCGCCAGCTACCGCTACCCGGCGGGGGTGTTCGTCGGGCCGGTGGATCTGCGGGTTGCGCCGGGCGAGCTCGTGCTCCTCACCGGGCCCACGGGCTGCGGCAAGTCGACCGTGCTGCGGCTCGCGGCGGGCCTGCTCCAGCGGCACGGGCATGGGCGGGTGGGCGGCACGGTCACCGTCGCCGGGCACGATCCCGCCTCGCTCGTGGCGGCCCGGCGGGTGACGACGATCGGGTTCGTCGGACAGGATCCCGACGATGCGGTGGTCGCCGGGACCTGCGCCGCGGAGCTCGCCTTCGGGCTGGAGAGCGCCGGCTTCCCGCCCGCGCGCATCCACGCTCGTGTGTCCGAGCTGCTCGCGACGCTCGCCCTCACGGATCGCGCCGAACGATCCCCCTTCGCGCTGTCAGGGGGACAACGCCAGAAGCTGGTGATTGGGGCGGCTGTCGCCGCGGGCGCGCGCGCCCTCCTGCTGGACGAGCCTCTCTCCCAGCTCGACCCCGAAGGCGCCCAGGCGGTGATGGCGCTCCTGCGCGGCCTCGCGGACGAGGGGGTCGCGATCCTGTGCGTCGAGCACCGGCTCGAGATCGCCATGCCGCTCGCGACGCGGACGGTGCTCATGGACCAGGGGCGCGTCGTGGCGGACCCGCTCACCTCCGCCGGCCCGCTCCGCGCGCTCGGGCTGCATGGGCCCGCGCTCGACGAGCTCGCGGACCACACGGGGGGGCGGGTGTGGCGCCGGCGCGCGGGCACGGATGGCCCCGTTCCGGCCCCTCCGGAGGGAGCTGTTTCACGTGGAACCGAGGTGATACATGTATCGGATGTATCATTCGCCTGGCCGGGCGAACGGGCATGTATCACCGATACATCACTCCGGATCACGGCCGGAGAGCGGGTCGCGATCGTGGGGGCCAACGGCGCCGGGAAGAGCACGCTGCTCGGCCTCGTGTCGGGTCGCCTCCGACCGCTGCGCGGCCGGGTGACCCGCGCCGGGCGGCTGGTGGAGGTGCCCCAGAACCCCGACCTCGCGCTGTTCAACGAGACCGTGCGCGCCGAGCTCGCGTATGGCCCCGAAGAGGCGCGCCTCGATCGGCGGGAGGTCGCGACGCGCGTCGGAGGCGCCGCGCTCGCGCTCTCGATCGCGGACCTGCTCGATCGCCCGCCCCAAGCCCTCTCGCGCGGCCAGCGCCTCCGCACCGCCGTGGCGGCGGCGTTGACGTGCGCGCCGCGGCTCCTGATCCTCGACGAGCCGACGAGCGGCCAGGACCGCGGCCAGGTCGACCGGATGCTCGCGGGCCTCCCGATCGTGCTCGGGGGCGGCGCGCTCCTGTTCGCGAGCCATGACCTCGACGTGGTGCTCCGGCACGCCACCCGCGTCCTCGTGCTCGACGGCGGCCGCATCGTCGGCGACGGCCCCCCGCTCGCCACCCTCCAGGCCGCCGAGGACCGCGGCCTCCCGCTCCCGCTCCCGCCGCTCGCTCGGCTGTGCGCCGACCTCGGCGTTCCCTACCGCGATCCCGCCGCGCTGCTCGCGTGGGTGGAGGCCGCGTGACCGACCCTCGCGCGCGCCTCGGCCTGCTGTTCTGCCTGGGCGTGCTCGTCCTCTGCCTCGACGGCGCCCTGCCGCTCGGCCTGCTCGCCGCCACCACCGGACTCGCCGCGCTGCTCCATCCGCGCGCCGTCGGCTGGCGCTTGCGCTTCCTGGCGGGCGTGGCGCTGCTCGCGTGGTCCACGGCGCTGTCGCAGGGCCTGTTCTGGGCGGACTGGCCGCGCACCCCGCTGGTCGTGCTCTCCCGCGAGCCCTCGATCGTGATCTGTCGCGAGGGCGTGGTGCACGGGCTCGTCCAGTCGCTGCGGTTTCTCGCGCTCATGACGGCGGGGCTGTGGGTGGCGCTCTCCACCGCTCCGGATCGCCTCGTGGCGGGCCTCCTCGCGATGCGCGTGCCGTTCGGCATCGCGCTCATGGGGGTCACCGCGCTGCGCTTCGTGCCGCTCGTGGGCGAAGAGCTGCTCGCGGTGCGGCAGGCCCGCGCGCGCCGCGGCCGGCCGCTCTGGCAGCGCACGCCCTGGGCGTGGTTGACGCTGGAGGCGGCCCTGCTGCGCCCGGTCGTCGCGCGCGCGTTACGACGCGCCCGGGCGCTCGCCGAGTCGCTCGAGACGCGCGGGTTCCACCCCACGGCCCCGCGCGCGGTGCGGGAGCCGCTGCGGTTCGGGTGGGCCGACGGCGTGGGGCTCGGGCTCGCGGCGGCGATCACGGTGGCGGCGGCGGGGGCGCGCGGCCTGTACGTGCTCTACGGCGCCGAGCTCTACTATTCGCCAGGGTTGCGGCCGTTGTATGCGTTCGTGCGGGGGTGGATGTAGGGGTGCGGGGCGCCGCGATCGCGGCCACAACTCGGTGGGATGTCGAGGACGTCGTGAGTTGTGGCCGCCGGAGGCGCTCGCGGCGCCTCGATCGCGGCCACAACTCGGTGGGCTGTCGAGGTCGTCGTGAGTAGTGGCCGCCGGAAGCCCTCGCGGCGCCGCGATCGCGGCCACAACTCGGTGGGATGTCGAGGTCGTCGTGAGTAGTGGCCGCCGGGAGCCCTCGCGCCGCCTCACCGCGGGCCCCGTGCGGTGCCAGATCGACGCATCGATGACGCCCCGACGACCGCCCGGCCCGCGATCACGCCATCGGACCGACACGCGGCGGCACAGCATCACCAGTAGCCCCGGTCGGGCCCCCGATCCGGGCCCCATCCGTCGCCGGCGCGCCCCGAATCATGCATGATGGCCGCGCTCGGAGCTCCGTTGCGCCTCCCCATCCTGCTGATCCTCACCGCCTGCACCGACCACGGCGTGACCAAGTTCAACAGCTCGCCCGACGCCGACATCCTCGATCCGGTAGACGGCGCCGCGCTCGCCGAGGGGGAGGTGCGCACGCTCCGGGGCGCGGTCTCGGACGCCAACCACGACGCCGCCGAGCTGCTCGCGACGTGGCGCGTCGACGCCGCCATCGTCTGTGAGGCGACCGTGCCCGACGTGGACGGGATCACGCTCTGCGACGCGGTCCTGCCGTCCGGGAGCGTCACCATCGCGCTCGAAGTGGTCGACCCCGAGGGAGCGGCGGGCGCCGAGGTGATCACGGTCGACGTGGCGGTCACCGAGCCGCCGGTCGTGGCGGTCACGTCGCCGAGCGAGACGGGTCGCTACTACGCCGACCGGCTCGTCGTCCTCGGCGCCACGGCGTCGGACGCGGAGGACCCGCCCGAGGCGCTGTCCGTGCAGTGGGAGAGCAGCGTGGACGGGGCCGTGGCGGACGCGAACGTCGCGAGCGACGGGACATCGACGGCGTCCGCCCTCCTCGCCGAGGGCGAGCATCTGATCGTCGCCACCGCGACCGACACGGACGGGAAGTCCGGCACGGACAGCGTGGTGGTGGTGGTGGGTCCCGCCAACCGCGCCCCGACGTGCGCCCTCACGGCTCCCGCGGATGGCGGCGTGGGCGAGGAGGGGGGCCGCACCACGGTCGCCGGGACGGTCGGAGACGCCGACGAGGGCGCCGACGGCCTGCTCGTGACCCTCACCTCCGATCACGACGGCCTGCTCGGGACACCTCTCCCCACCAGCGCGGGGGAGGTCACCCTCGTGACGTCCGCGCTCTCCGTCGCGTCGCACGTGCTGACGATGACTGTCACCGACGAGCTCGGCGCCACCTGCACCGACGCGGTGGTGTGGACCGTGGGCATCGCCCCGAGCGTGCGGATCGACGCGCCGCTCGACGGCGAGACCGTCGGGGACGCGAACCTCCTCGATTTCGTCGCGAGCGCCGAGGACGACGGCAGTCCGTCTCTCCTCGATGTCACCTGGGAAAGCGACGTGGACGGCGTGCTCGACACTGCCCCTCCCGCGGCCGACGGCGCGCTCGCGTTCGCGATCGGGGGCCTCACCCCCGGGGACCACGTCGTGACCCTCACCGCGACCGATCCGGATGGGCTCGTCGGCACCGCCACCGTCGGGGTGACGGTGAACGCCGCGCCCGGCGCCCCGATCGTCACGCTCTCGCCCGACCCCGCCTACACCCCCGACGACCTGGTGGCGGCGCTGACCGAGGCCGGCGATCTCGAGGGAGATCCGCTCACCTACACCTGGTCGTGGTCGGTCGACGGCGCGGCCTCCGCGTCGAGCACGAGCGGCACGCTCCCCGCGTCCGCCACCACGCGCGGCCAGAGCTGGCAGGTGGAGGTCCGCGCGAGCGACGGGTGGAGCGAGGGCCCGGTCGCCTCGGCTACGCGCGCGATCACCAACTCGCCGCCGTCGGTCACCGCGCTCACGCTGAGCCCCTCGACCGTGCGCACCGACGACTTGTTGGTCGCGACGGCTGTCGGCGCCGACGCGGACGGCGACCCCGTCACCTTCGCGTACGCCTGGACGGTCGGCGGGGACGCCGTGGGGACCGACATCGCCTCGCTCGCAGGCGCCGCGTGGTTCGAGAGGGGCGACAGCGTCGCGGTCACGGTCACGCCCCTCGACGGCACCGACGTCGGCGCCCCGCGCGCAGCCGGCCCGGTGATCGTGCAGAACTCGGCGCCCGTCGGGCTGGTCGTACGCATCGATCCCGTTGCGCCCGAGGCAGGCGTCGACTCGCTCGTGTGCCTCGTGGATACGCCGGCCGAGGACGCCGATGGGGACCCGGTCACCTACGCGTGGGCGTGGGACCTCGATGGCGCCGCCTGGTCCGCCGACGCGACCGTTCCGATGGAGGCCCTCGTCGAAGGGGACGCGTGGACCTGCACGGTGACCCCGAACGACGGGGTGGAGGATGGCGACGCGGCGGACGACACGATCACCGTCGCGGCCTGCCCCGTCGGCCAGGCCGCCGCCTGCCCCGCCACGGACTGCGCCGACGTGCTCGCGGGCGGGTACTCCATCGGCGACGGGATCTATTGGATCGCCCCCGCCGGCACCGTATGGCAAGCCTGGTGCGACATGACACATGACGGCGGCGGGTGGACGTTGGCCGCTGTCGTCAGTGACGACGGGGTCGACAGCTGGACGTGGAACACGCGCACCCGCTGGTCGACCGACACGACCACCTTCGGCAGCCTTGCCGCGCGGAGCAGCGACTACAAGTCGGCCGCGTCGTCGGAGGTGTCCTTCGAGGACCTGCTCTTCGTCCACGCGCCCTCGGGCGAGTGGGCGGCGTACGGTAGCCTGGGCACCGGCGGCTTCTTCGGCGACTTCGTCGAGGCGCAGGGGGGGCCCAATTGCCTGAGCGAAGCCGACGGCTTCCCGATGACCGCGGGCACGCTCACCGTGCGGGGCACCTTGTGCAGCACGAGCCTGTACTTCAACGCGAAGGACCACGATGGGCCCGCCTCCTGCGACGTGGGCACGTCGCTCGACCACACGTGGGGCCCGAATTGGAGCGCCAACTGGAACAACGGCTGCCCGTTCGACGACGTTGGGAGCGTGTCCACGCTCGGGCCGAACCAATACCATCCGGACGACGAGCGCGGGTGGCAGGGCTTCGGCTGGGCACTGGGCCTCAACACCGGCACCGCGGACGCGGCGGAGAACGCGCTCTCGGTGTTCGTGCGGTAGGGGACTCCGCCCGGCGTGCCGTGCGGAAGCGCTCGGCCGATCTACCGGGTCGGACCGGTCACGGCTTGCACTGGGAGACCCCGCCGTCGTCCGACTCGTAGGTGACACCCGCCGTGCACGGGCTCTCGATCTCCGCGTACATCTGCGTGGTCTCGCCCAGGTCGAGGGTCGTGAGGGATGACGTCGTGATCGAGAACGTATACGACCTGACATCGTCCGTCGCGACGCAGCCGTAGTTCAGGCGGATGGAGCCGTTGACCACCACCAGGTCGACGTCGTTGGAGAACGCCGTGCCGTCGGCCTTGGTGAGGCTGGCCGACAACGAGGTGTTCCCGCCGGTGCCCGACAACGAGAGGCAGATCGTGCTCCCGCAGTGCGTGCCACCATCGCCGTAATAGCTCTTGTCGGTCGAGCCCGCCTCGCAGTCGCTCCACGAGCCCCAGGCCGCGGACGAGCTGCAGGTGCGCTCCGACGTGCCGCTCGGACAGTACATGCCGGGGTCGCAGGAGTCGGACTCCGTGTCGGCGGGCTCGCAGTCGCCACACGTGGCGGCCGAGCTGCTGGTCTCGACGCAGACCTCGTCGGACGCGCAGTTGTCCAGCCGCTCCTCCACGCTTCCGCAGGAGTCGTAGTAGTAAACGTCCCCGCTGTAGCACTGGTACACGTCGTGGGATTCACAGACCGACTCGCACGCGGCGGTGCTGGACGACGTGGTGACACACTCCTCGTCCGAGGAGCAGCTCTCCTTGATCTCCTCGATGTCGCCGCAGGAGTCGTAGTAGTACACGTCCCCGCTGTTGCACTGGTAGGTGTCGTGGGATTCGCAGACGGTCTCGCAGGCGGCGGTGCTGGAGGACGTGGTGACACACGCTTCGTCCGAGGAGCAGCTCTCCTTGAGCTCCTCGATGTCGCCGCAGGAGTCGTAGTAGTAGACGTCCCCGCCGTTGCACTGGTAGGTGTCGTGCGACTCGCAGACGGATTCGCACGCGGCGGTGCTGGACGAGGTGGCGACGCACGCCTCGTCGGAGGAGCAGCTCTCCTTGATCTCCTCGATTTCGCCGCACGAGTCGTAGTAGTAGACGTCCCCACCGGAGCATTGGTAGGCGTCGTGCGCCGTGCAGGCGATTTGGCAGCTCGCCGTGGCGGCCGAGTCGTCCACGCAGGTCTCGGTGGCGCCGCAGTCCTCCCTGAGGGATTCGACCGTGCCGCAGGAATCGTAGTAGTACACGTCTCCCGCGTAGCACTGGTACGCATCGTGCGACGTACAGCCCGCCTGGCACTCGGCGGTCGAGGACGAGTCGTCCACGCAGGTCTCGGTGGAGCCGCAGTCTTCCCTGATCTCCTCGCGAGCGCCGCAGGAGTCGAGGTAGTACACGTCGCCCCCCGAGCATTGGTAGGACGCGTGCGCCGTACACTCCGCGTGGCAAGAAGCGGCCGTCGCGGAGTCGTCTACGCACGTCTCCGTGGCGCCACAGTCCTCCTTGATCTCCTGGAGGTTGCCGCAGGAATCATAGTACCAGGCGTCCTCTTCGTGGCACTGAGAGACGGCGTCGGGCGTGCACTCCGCGTGGCAGGAGGCGGTGGACGAGGTGTCGTCCACACACGACTCGGACGGGTCGCAGTCCTCCTTGATCTCCTCGAGCACCCCGCAGGAGTCGTAGTAGAAAACGTCGCCCTCCACGCACTGGTAGGTGGCTCGCGGCGCGCAATCTGCCGTCACCGTGATCGCGGCCGCCGCCTCGTTGTCGAGCTCGTTCGACTCGGCGACGAGGTTGTCCGGATCGACCACGACCACGACGTAGAGGGACCCCTCGATCCCCGCCGGAACCGGGAGATCCTCGCCATACACGTCGCTCGCGCCAGCGGAGATCGGCGCCTGCCACCAGGTCGCGAGGGCCGTGTCGTCCGCGCTCCGCACGTTGTCGGTCGACAAGTAGGCCCCGACCGAAAATGCTTCGACCGTGCCCGGCCCCTCGTTTCCGATGGCACCGCTCAGGGTCAGCGTGCCCCCGGCGGTCACGTCCGTCGCCAGGGGCGAGGGGGCCGAGGGCACGAGGTTCACCCCCACCACCACGGGAGTCCCGGTGTCCGAACCCTCCAGCAGGACGCAGTTCTGCTCGGAGTCCCGTCCGTATCCGGACTTGCACGGCTCGGAGCACCCCTGCGCGGCGAGACCGAGGGGCACCATCCAGGCCAGGGCGCGTACGGTTCTAGTCACAGGTTTCTCCTACCGAATACAGGGTGAACGTGCGGGGATCCATCGTGAACCACCCCAGCTTGACCTCGTCGAAGCCCGCGGTGACCTGGATGCCGCCCAACGGTTCGAAGTCCAGGCTGTCGCAGACGGTCGCGTCGACCCCGAGCATCACGCAGCCGAAGACGAGGACGCTGAGGTGCTCCTCATAGCCGAACAGCTCGAGCTTCCACTCCGCCGTTCCCGCCACCGTTCCGGTGAGCTCCAATTCGAGGGAGGTCTCCCCGCCGTCACACGCGCACTCGCCCGTCTGGTTTGCCACGGCCACGGCTCCTTCCACCCCGACCGTCACCGCCGCCTCCAGCTTTCCGGGGATCGCCGCCACGGCGGGGAACTTCTCCTTCAGATCGACGCCGAAGCTCTTGCTGTACCCCAAGCTCCCGTCCACCCAGCCCTCGCAGCAGGCGCTCTCGCCGTCGCACGTCGCGATCGGGGGGTTGTCGCAGACCGGCTCGCTCGTGCAGAGCCCGCCCCCGCCGAGGGACGCGCTCCAGCACTCCTCCACGCTGCCGAGATCGAAGCACAGGCTGGCTTCTCCGCCGAAGTCGAGGCCCGCCGCGCACTCCCCGGGATCGGGATCGACCGGATCGAACGCCAGCCCCATCTCGAACGACACGGCGGCCGTTCCGGCCATGCCGAGCTTGACCTCGGGGATGTCGAACGAGAACGAATCGATGGGCGCCTGCCCGCCGTTGTTCACCTCGGTGCATTCGGCCGCGGTGCAGCCGCTCGTGTCGAAGTCGCAGCCGTCCGTGCACCGGAGCGAGCCCGTCAGGCCGAAATCGGCGCAGGTGGTGTCGTCGAGATCCGTCCCGTCGCACCGCTCGCCGGCGTCCACGTTTCCGTCGCCGCACGTCGTCGGCGCGTCTCCCCCGCCCACGAAGTCCCACGGCGTCGCGAAGGAGCCGCCCGCGGTGCTGCTTCCGGCGCGGACCGTCCAGAAGTACCGCGTCCCCGCGGAGAGCGTGTAGGGATCCACCTCGTAGGACGAGGAGCCGGTCGTGTCGTCGACCAGGCAGGAGGAGCAGGACTCGTCGTCGATCGCGGACGCGCTCGTGCCGACGCGGATCCGGTAGCTCGTGGCGCCGCTCACGCCGTCCCAGTCGAAGGAGAGGGCGGTTGCCACGTCGGGCGTCGAGCCGTCCGCCGGAGAGCGGAGCGTCGGCGCAACGAAGGGCGCCGCGGCGCCCACGATGTCCCAGGGCGTCGCGAAGACGCCGCCGGCGGAGCTGCTTCCGGCGCGGACGGTCCAGTAGTAGGTGGTGCCGCTGTCGAGCGTGCCCGCGGCGACGTTGTAGGAGGACGACGACGTGGTGTCCTCGAACGCGCAGCCGACGCACGTGTCGTCATCGATGCCGGAGAGGCTCGTCCCGATGCGGAGGCGGTAGGTCGTGGCGCCGCTGACCGCGTCCCAATCGAAGGTGAGCGTGCTGTCGACGTCGGGGCTCGAGCCGTCCGCCGGGGAGCGGAGGGTGGGCGCGTCGAAGGGGGGCGGCGCGCCGCTGATCTCCCAGGGGGTGGCGAAGAGCCCGCCCTCCCCCGTGGTGGCATTTCCGGCCCGCACGGTCCAATAGTAGGTGGTGCTCGCGTCGAGCGTGCCCGCGGCCAGGCTGTGGAAGGAGGACGTCGAGGTGTCGTCGTACACGCAGCCGGAGCAGGTGTCGTCATCGACTCCCGTCTCGCTCGTCCCGATGCGGAGCCGGTAGCTCGTGGCCCCGCTCACCGAGTCCCAATCGAACGTCACGCTGCTCTCGACGTCGGGGGTGGACCCGTCGGCGGGGGAGTTGAGCGAGGGCGCGTCGAAGGCGTAGGCGGGATGGACGGCGCCACCCAGCACCAGGGCGGCGACGAGGGTTCGTGCGATGGTCGGCAGGCTCGGTGTCATTCATCACCCCGCTGGCGTGGTCGGATCGATTCGGCATGGCCCCGCGGTCGGATCACTGGGGCGAGGGCGCGCCCAGGTTCACGCCGTCGAAGTCCCGGTAGAACTCCCCGCTGCCGGGCATCGTCGGCCCGATCAGGCTGCCGGCGGGGTCCGCGAAGTAGGAGACGCGGAAGGTCGTGCCGCCGAGGTACTTCACGTTCTGGAGCCAGGCCGGCGCGTCGGATCCCGCGACCGTGAGGGTGTCGCTCCAGGCGCCGCCGGACCGGTACCGGCACTCCAGCCCGATCCCTTCGGCCGGCGTGGGGGGCAGGTCGGAGGCGGGCTCGGCACCGGTGAGTCGGCTCCAGCACGCGAACACGGATCCGGAGTCTCCGACCGCCGCGACGGGCGGGAGCACCCACGTGACGTCCTTCACCTCGCTCTCCGCGGCGCCGTCGATCACCACGAGCGAGCGCTGGCCACCCGGAGACCCGAGCCGGCCGACGATGCGGAGCTCGCCGCCGTCGTTCACGACGCCTCCCACCTCTTGTTGCTCGGTGTCGAACGCGAAGCCCCGCGTGGTGGTGGCGGGCGGCGCCGCGGCGGCGATCGGATAGCAGTTGCCATCCTCCTCCGAACGGGCGTACCCGTCCTCGCACTGGCAGGAGGCCAGGAGCAGGGTTGCCGCCGGGAGCAGGAGTCGGTCGACTCTCATTTGAACCTCGAGCTGGGCGACGCTACCACACCGGCGCCTGGGCGGAATAGGGCGGGCCGCATGTTGTCCCTCTTTCTGTTGGCCGCTTGCGACGCCGATCGTGTCACTGTCGACGGCCTGGAGCCCTTCGACGTCCGCTCCGAGGTCTGGACCCGCGAGAGCGACGCCGACGGCGCGGTCCAAGCGATCGTGCTCACCAACGTCGAGGGCTACTGCGAGAAGGCGCGCGCGGCGAACGACGCCTTCGCCGACACCGTCGGCCTCGATGTGGACGACGCCGCCTACTGTGTCGACGCCAAGGGCGTGATGCAGACCTGGGCCGCGGCGATGAGCGCGCTCTGGTTCGCGGGCGCGCACTACCTCCAGCTGCAACCCACGGGGGACGGCGGCCCCGAGGATCTCGCGGTGGGTGATTGGGGCGGCGAGAGCACCGCGAGCGCGTTGGCCGGCTCCCTCACCTACGTCGACCAGGACTTCTACCTGACCTACCTCGAGGACTGGGATGTCGACGCCGAGGGGATCGAGCGCTGCGGGGTGAAGAGCCGGAACGAGATGGGGGAGCTGCCGGTCCGGGACCTCGAGACGGGGCTGATGACGATCGAGTCGGTCGAGGCGGGGGCGGTCGTGACGGGGGAGCTCGAGGCCACGTTCGAGGCGCTCGAGGGGGAGGACGCGGCGATCGGGGTCACCGCGGGGTTCGACGCGGAGTGGTGCGACCTGGCGGGGTGACGATCGCTTCGGCTGGCTACAAGGCGGGCGTGCAGCAGCGAAAGCCGATCGTCCCGGAGAAGGAGGGCGAGTCGACGCCGATGGCGGCCTGGTCGCAGCGGGCGACACGGCCCGAGTAGTGGCCGCCGCCCCGCTTGTCCGCCAGGGGCACGCCGTCCTCCCCCTGGCGGCCCGGATCGGTCCACTCCCACAAGTTGCCCTCCAAGTCGTACACCCCGTCGGGGGTGCGGCAGGCGAGGTAGCTGCCGCTCGGCTCTTGCACCTTGGAGAGGGTGTGCTCGATGTTGCAGGTGTCGCGGCCGATCGTGCCGTCGGCCGTGGGGTGGGCCCGGCCGCCGGGGCCGGGCTGGCCGTCGCAGGCGTCCTCCCACTGCTGGCTGGTGCACAACGCCCAGCCCATCGCTTCGCACGAGCCCTTGGCCTGGTACCAGGACGAGCCCGAGGTCGGGAGGGTGCCGGCGGCGGCCGTGAGGGAGGTCGGCCGCGCCGCGAGCGTGGGCCAGATCGCGCGCTGATCCAAGTCGCCGAGGTCGCCCCTGACCTGCACTTCGAAGCGGTGGATGCAATAGGCGCCGCCGGCTCCCTCGATCCGCGCCATCTGCTCCGGGCAGCCGGGCGACGCCGGCTCGTGGGCCGGGTCGGGGGCGACGGCGCAGGCCAGGAGGAGGAGCGGGAGCAAGGGGCGCCCGCTATCACGCGTGCGGTCGAGGCTCGAACCCGACAGTCCACTTTCGAGGATCCAAGGGCTTCCCAGGCCTGGTGGGCCCCTACGCGCGGACAATTGTTGACCCGCTCCCGTGTCTGTACACGGGCGTGGGGCATCCGCGACATTGGCCGCCGCTTGCTTGCAGGTCTCCGCGCACACGCCCGGAGGTCGTGACTTACGTCCGTCCTCCCACCGCTCGAACGATGGGATCACTTCGGAGCAGGGATGCCACCTCGGGCGGAAATGCCACCGGCAATACGTCTGGCCGGGAAGCTCCTCGCCCAGACGTGGAAGGGGTGGAACGCGCACAACGCCCCGCGCATGGGGGCTGCGCTGGCGTACTACACCACCTTCTCCATGGCCCCGATGCTCATCATCGCCATCGCGGTCGCGGGGGTCGTGTTCGGGCCGGAAGCCGCGCGGAGCGAGGTGAGCCTGCAGATGAGTGGCCTCCTGGGCGCCACCGGCGCGAAGGCGGTCGAGGAGATGATCGCCAACGCGAACCACGGCGGCGCCGGCGTGATCGCGACCATCATCGGGATGGTGACGCTGCTGCTCGGGGCCAGCAGCCTGTTCGCGGAGCTGCGGAGCGCGCTGAACCTCATCTGGGACGCTCCGCCCCCCGCCAAGGTGGGCTTCGTCACCATGCTCCGCACCCGCTTCCTGTCGTTCGCGATGGTCCTCGTCATCGGCTTCCTCCTGCTCGTCTCGCTGGTCATCAGCGCGACGCTCTCGGGCGTGCAGAGCCACGTAGGGGGCTTCATCTCCCCTCCGGTCATCGCCCAGGCGGTCAACGTCGTCGTCTCCTTGATCGTGACCACGAGCCTGTTCGCGCTCATCTACAAGGTGTTGCCGGACGTGAAGATCGCGTGGAAGGACGTGTGGGTGGGCGCATTCGCGACCGCGATCCTCTTCGCGATCGGGAAGCTGATCATCGGGCTCTACCTCGGAAACGGGGCCCTCGCGTCGAGCTATGGGGCGGCCGGATCGCTGGCCGTGATGCTGGTCTGGATCTACTACTCGGCGCAGCTCATCCTCTTCGGGGCCGAGTTCACCCAGGTGTACGCGCACCGGCACGGATCGAAGGCGGGTGAGGACAGGGCCAGCGAGAGGCCGGTGGCCGCACCCGCGGCGCCTTCCGTATGAAGGAGGCCGCGCCTCGGGCCGACGTCGTGCACTTCCAGCGGGCCCCCGTGGACGACCAGCTCCGTGACGCGGTCGAGGATCCGCGGGTGGTGTCGCTCGCGGGCGGTGTCCCCGCGGACGAGCTGTTTCCGGTCCAGCAGATCGAGGCAGCGCTCGCCGACTCCCTTCGACGGGACGCCGCCAAGGTCCTCCAGTACGGTTGGCCCGGAGGCCTCGGGCGGCTGCGCGTGCAGATCGCCGCGGAGATGGCGCGGCGCGGCGTGGACCTCGCACCCGAACAGATCCTCATCACGAGCGGTGCCCAACAGGCGTTGAGCCTGCTCGCCCAGCTGCTCGTCCCCCTGGGAGCGGCGGTCGCCGTGGAGACGCCCACCTACATCTCCGCGCTACAGGCGTTCGACCTCCGGAAGCCGGCCTATCTGGCCATCCCCCGGACCACCGCCGGGATCGACCTCGCGGCGCTCGATCGCGCGCTTGGAAGGGAGAAGGCGCGCGTGTTCTACGTCGTTGCGTCGGGACACAACCCGACCGGCGGAGTGTTGACCCGCGACGAGCGGCAGGCGGTGCTTGCGTGCGCCGAGCGGCACGACGCGTGGGTCATCGAGGACGACGCGTACGGCGAGATCCAATATGGTTCGCCCGAGCGACCCCTCCTCGCGTTCGAACGGCATCTCGCGCACACGGTCCACGTGGGGAGCTTCTCCAAGGTGCTCGCCCCCGGGCTGCGAGTGGGCTGGATCGCGGGCTCCCTCGATCTCATCCGCGAGGCCACCCGGGTCAAGCAGGCCGGGGACCTCGAGACAGCCACGCTGACCCAACGCGTCCTCTCCGCCTGGCTCGACGCGCACCGCCTCGAGGACCATGTCGCCCGGTGCGTCACCGTCTACCGCGCCCGACGCGACGCGCTCGTGGAGTCCCTTCGTGATCGGATGCCGCCGGAGGTGTCGTGGGGCGCGCCGGACGCCGGTTTTTCCATGCTATTGCAGTTGCCCGCGCCGCTCCAGGCGCGGGCGTTGCTTCCAGACGCCGTTGCGCGCGGGATGGCATTCGAGCCCGCCGAGCCCTACTTCGTCCACCAGGCGAATCCGGGCGCCTTGCGCCTCTCGTTCGCAAATGTGCGGGAGCCCGAAATCCGGCGCGCCGTCGACCGCCTCGCCGGTGTCGTTCGCGCCGCGATGGGAGCCTGATTCCCCGACGGGGCTGGCCCCTCCGCCCCCTGGGATGGCAATGAGGCGCCCGCGCCGAGGCGGACTCGGCATCAAGCGACAAAGTCGGACATTCCGCAGCCAACTTTCATTTATCTGGCATTGCGATCGTGACCGGTCGGACCTATTCGGGGGCGTCCCTCAACCGTTCATCCGAATTGGAAGGCCCATGATCCTCCTCGCCCTGTCCCTCGTCGCCTGCGCTCCCAAGCACGACACCGCTCCTCGGCACGACACGCCCGTGGCGGCGCCCCGCGCCGTCGAGGTCGAGGAGGTCCAGCCAGACCTCACGGCTGGCGCGGGCAGCCAGCCCACGGGCGCGGAGGCGTCGGCGGTCGCGACCCTCTCGTCCGGCTCTGAGAAGGGGATGGGCGGCGCCGCCGCCTTCACGCAGTCGGGCGACAAGGTGAAGGTGTCGATCAACCTCTCCGATGCCACGCCCGGGAGCCACGTGGTGTCGCTGCGCGAGTTCGGGGGCTGCACCTTCACCGAGCCCGCTCCCGGAACGGCGCTCGACGACCTCGCCACCCTCACCGCGGACGCGGCCGGCGTCGCGCACATGGACCTCACGTTCGACAAGTACAAGCTCGCCGAGGGCGACAAGCGGCTCGTGGGCCGCGCAGTCGTGGTGGACGGCGGCAAGGCCTGCGGCGTCATCCAGATCCCGTAAATCCCGGGAACCTCCGCCCCTCCTGGATCGTGAGGTCACGCGTGCCCCCGTCCGCCCGCCCCGACGCCCGCCCCGACCCCGGGTTGACCGTCGAGCGTTGGGGGCCGCTCGTCTGGGCGCTGTGCCACCGCCTGGACCCGCAGCCCGAGGACGCGTGGCAGGAGGTCTGGGAGAAGGTGCTGCGCGCCCTCCCCGCCTTCGATCCCGCCGGCCCCGCCGCGCTCTCCACCTGGATCACGCGCATCACCCACCACCACCTCGTCGATCGCTACCGTCAGCGCCGCCGCCGCGGGGCCCCCGAGGACGACGACGTCGACGCGCTCCCCGCACCCGCCGCGCCGGAGTCCCCCGTCGATCTCGAGGCTGCGCTCGCCACCCTGCCCGAAGCCTGGCGGCGGGTGATCGTGCTGCACCACCTCCACGAGGTGCCGCTCGAAGCCATCGCCGCCACCGAGGGCGTGGCCGTCGGCACCATCAAGTCGCGCCTGCACCGCGCGCGCAACCGCCTCTCGGAGATCCTGCGATGAGCGACGACCTCTCCCGCCTCCTCGCCGGCGAGCTCGATCCCGCCGAGGCCGATGCGCTGCGGGCCCGCATCGCCGCCGATCCCGCGCTCGGCGCGCGTTGGGCGATCATGCAGGCGCTGCCGGGCCGGCTCGCGGCGTTGCCCCGGACGTTGGACATGCCGCGCCTCGGGAGCAGAGGTCAGCCCGCTCCTCTTCCTGGGGCGGGGCTCCGCCCCGCAACGCCCCGCCAGGGGGGCGCGGCCCCCCTGGACCCCCGGATGGCCATGCTTCGACCGCTGTCCCTCCTCGCGTCGTTCGGCCTCGGCGCCGCCGCCGCGCTCGGGTTCGTGCTGCTCCAGCCCGCCCCGGAGCACCTGCTCACCGCGGGCACCGAGGTGGTGACGGGCCACGCGGAGGTCCTGGCGGGCGACAGGATCGTACGGGTCGACGGGACGGCGCGCATCACCGTGGAACCTCCGGCCTCGGGCGGTCGTGAGGTCGTCGCGGAGATCGACCCCATGGATCGCACCCACCTCCTCGCCGCCCTCGCGGGCTCCATCGTCACCGTCACCGTCACCCAGGGGCAGGCCTGGCTGCGCCCCGCCGATGGCGCCGCGCCCGACGCCGCGCCCACCGTCATCGCCGCCGGGGAGACCCGCACGGTGGGCGGGCCCGCGCGGAGCACGGAGGCGCGGGCCCCGCGGCAGCCCCGCGCGGTGGGGCGCGACGAGCGCATCGCGTCGTTGGAGGCCGAGGTGGCCCGCCTCCGGGAGGAGCGCGGCCGCGCCGCCGCCGTGCCGGGCGCGCCCCGCCAGTCATGGCCCGCCGATGCGGGCGCGGCGTGGCGTCCGGAGGCCTTCGGGCGCTTCGTGGAGGACCGCGCGGCCGCCATTCCCGGCGTCGAGATCGTCGACGTGGACTGCGAGGAGTACCCGTGCGTCGCCATCGTGCAGACCGCGTCGGAGGCGGACACCTGGGAGGACGAGCTGCGGCCCTTGCACCAGGGTCTCGAGCGCACCTTCGGTCCGGACGTCTCGGTGCTCGCGCTGGCCAACGAGATGGCGGACGAGGACGGTGTGGTGCGGCTCTACGGGTTTGCGGTGTCCCCGGCGGACGCCCCCGACGCGGTGCGCACGCGGCTCGCGGAGCGTGCCCGCGCCAACCTCGCGGAGGCTTCGGAGGAGCTGTTGGGGCGGTAGGGTCGCTCCCAGCGCTCAGCCGCGCGACGCTGGGGCGCCGCTCGGCGCACCCTCGCGCCGCGCGCGGGCGGCGAGCACCAGGAACGACACGACGAACGCCCCGTGGAACACGGGGGGGACCCACGCGGGCACGCCCGCCATGGGGTGGAGCACCTGGCTCACGCAGATGCCGAGCTGGTAGGCGGCGAGGGTGAGCGCGCCGACGAGCCCCGCGTCTCCACGTCCCCACCGCAGTAGCAGCACGCTCAGCAGGCCCACGGCGCCGGCCCCGACGCCGAAGGAGCGCGCGAGCGCGATCGTCTCGGCGTCCGGGTGCGGGAAGAACAGGCTCGGAGAGGCCCACATGAGCGCCGCGACGGAGAGCTCGATCACGGCGTGAGCGACGAGGAGCGCGATCCGGAGCATGGTGTGCCTCCGCGGCACCTTACCGTGTCACGCGCCACGCGCGTCGCGGAAGGGATCCGTGCCGCGGCGGTCAGTCCGACGGACGCCGACGGGGTAGTGCACGATCACCACGGGTGGCTCGGCGGCCCACTCACCTCCGCTCGACGCAGACCGGACGAATGTCGCCCGCTCGATTCGAGCGCTCGACAATTGTCCGCGCTTCACCCATCCAACCGGACAATTGTCATCCGCTCACGTCGTGCTGACGGGGAATCGTCCCTCGACGGCGCCAGGACCGGACGAATGTCGCCCGCTCGAATCGAGCGCTCGACAATTGTCCGGTTCGCGGCGCCCGGAACGACCTGCCCATCGGCCTCAGCGCGCGGAGGGGATCGCGCGCTCGGGTACGGTGGGTCCGGCCGGCCTCGCCCCTCGGCGCGCCGACGGTGCTCGTCCGCGCCCGCAATGCGAGACTACGCCGGTGAAGCGCCTCCTCGTCCTCGCCGCCGTCGTCGCCTCCGGCGCCTTCGCGGCCTGGCTCGACGCGAGCGCGCGCGCGAACGGCAAGGACCCGTCCGTCGTGCTTACCCTGGGGCTCGGGCTGTTCCTGGGCGTCATCACCGTCGGGCTCACGACGCTGTTCGGCATGAAGCGCGCCGCCGTGGCGGAGGCCGCGCCCGCCGACCGCGCCGCCGTGGCGGCCGACTTCGCGTGGCGGCGCGAGCCACCGGATCGCAGCCGCTTGACGGCGTGAGCCCTCACCGCTCCCGCGCCGGAAACCCCCGATCGAGCCGCGCGCGACACGCGGGGCCGAGGTGCGCCGTGCCCGTGTCCGTGTTCGCGACGCCTCCCTCGGCGTCGAGCATGAGGCAGCCCACCTCGGTGCAGTGCGGCAACCCCAGCGTGTGGCCGACCTCGTGGGCGGCGATGATCACGACGCGGCGCCGCAGGGTGGCGGCGTCCACCCCCTTGCGGAGCCGGAACGAGGAGATCACCGCGGCGTCCCCCGGCAGCTCGCCGAGGCCGAAGATCCCCCAATCCGGGTGCTCATCCTTGGTGGTGGAGATGTCGACCGTCGTGAGCGCGAGCACGCGCGCACCCGCGGCTTGCGGCACCAGCGTGGGGAGGAGGTCGAGGAGGCGATCGGCCCGCCACCGTTGGCGCGGCGCGTACCAGGCGGCCGCCGGCAGCGGGATCGGGCGGGCCACCCGCGACACCCGCACCTGGACCTCGCTCTCCAGCTTGTCGGCCACCGCGTCCACGAGGTCGGCGGGGAAGGCGTCGAGCACGGCGAGCCACACATCGGCGCGCGTGGGGTCGGCGCGGGCGGGTCCGAAGAGCAGGGCGGCGAGGAGCAGGTACACGCGGCACCCCCTGTCTGGAATTGTGTGCCGATGGAGGCGGAGCTTGCCGAGTATAGTCGGCATGCGGATCGGCGCCGCGATTCGGACGAGGACACGGATGCGGGGGCATGGAGACACGCCCCGGCGTGGTACGTTGCCGCCTTCTCTGGGGGCGGGATGAACGTCGAAGATCGTGAGCTGTTGGCCGGCGTGCGTGTGCTGGTGTGTGTCGCGCGGGCGGACGGCGTGCTGCTGGACGTGGAGCGGATCGCGTTGGAGGCGGCGCTCACCGCGTTTCACTCGGCGTCCCCGCAGGACATTCCGTCGCTCGACACGCTGCTCGCCGAGCACATCTCCCTGGAGGACGAGCTCGCCCACCTGCACACCCCCGAGGCGCGGCAGCAGGTACACGACGCGGCGTGGATGGTGGCGCACGCGGACGGCGTGGCCTCGCGGGAGGAGCTCGCCCTGCTCGAACGCATCCTTCCCCCCGGCGGAGAGATGAGCCTGGTCGCGCAGGTGCTCGGCGAGACCAAGGACACGATCTTCCTCAGCAACATCGAGCCCATCTGGGATCCGGAGCAGCGCGAGATCGAGGTGCGCGAGGACGTGGTCAAGTACGCGGTGCTCTGCGCCGGCCTGGGCGCGCTGCCGATGCCGGGGGTCACCATCGTGACCGATCTGGTGGTCGTCGGGCTCCAGGTCAAGATGGTGCGGGACATCGGCCAGTACTGGGGGCACACGATCGATCGCGAGGCCGCGCGCTCGTTGCTCGGCAGCGCGGCCGGCAGCGTCGCGCTGCGGGTGGCGGTCACCAACCTCGCGCGGCTGGTGCCGGGGTGGGGCAGCGTGTTCGGTGGCGTGACCTCGTTCGCGAGCACCGTCGCCATCGGGAGGATGGCCGAGGCCTACTTCTCGACCGGCGGGCAGATGAGCACGGAGGAGATGCGCGAGGTGTACGAGAACAAGCTCGCCGAGGCGAAGCAGTCCTACGCCGAGCACGCCGACGTGGTGAACGCGCGGCGCGAGGCAAACAAGCCCGCCGTCGTCGCGCTCAACGCGGAGCTGGCCGCGGGTCGGATCAGCGCCGCCCAGTACGAAGACCAGCTCGGAGCGCTCAAGTAGTCCGAGCTGATTCCTCGCGGGGTGGCGGTAGCCGGCTCGGCCTGTGAGATGGAGGCGCATGTCCACCCACGAGATCCGTCACAAGAGCGCGCTCGACCAGGCCGACCTCGTGCGCGCCGGGGCCATCAGCGCCGTCGAGCTGCTCGCGGTCTACCAGGACCGCATCGGGCGCCTCGACCCGGGTCTGAACGCCTTCGTGGAGACCTTCCCGTACACCTCGCGCCGCCGCGCCGCCGCCGTGGATCGCGGGGTCGCCCGGGGAGAGCGGTCTCCCACCTTTCTCGGGGTGCCCTTCGCGATCAAGGACACGGATCCGGTGCGGTTCGCGTTCAACCGCGCGGGCTCTCGGGCCTATCGATACACATGGTCCCCCTTCGACTGCGCCGCCGTCACCCGCTTGCGCGGCGCCGGCCTCGTCCTCACCGGCAAGACCGCCACCTCGGAGCTGGCCCTGATGCCGGTGGTCGAGACCGACCTGCAGGCTCCCACGGTCAACCCGTGGAACCCGGCCCACAGCGCGGGCGGCTCCAGCGGTGGGGCGGCCGCCGCCGTGGCCGCGGGGATGCTCCCGTTGGCCCACGCCGCGGACGGGGGCGGCTCGATCCGCATTCCGGCCGCGTTGTGCCACCTCTTCGGCTTCAAGGCGTCCCGCGGGCTGACTCCCCATTTCTATTCGGCGTTCGACAAGGTCGCGCTGTCGGTCATGGGCGCCGTGACCCACACGGTCGAGGACAGCGCCGCCGTATTGGACGCGCTGCGCGGCCATCCCGGCCACCCGGCGGCCGAGACCAGCCTCCGGGCCCAGTGCCAGCGGCCCCCGCCCCGCGGACTGCGGATCCGCCTGTGCCTCAGCTCCCCGGTCGGCTCCGTCGTCCCCGAGATCGCCGCCGGGATCGAACATTTCGCCCAGGTGCTGGAGGGCATGGGGCACCACGTCGAGCCGATCGCGCCCGCCGTGGGGAGCCTGGACGACTTCCTACCCATCTTCCAGCGGCTCGCGGCCAACCCGCCGGCGCTCTCCGAGGCGCATCTCCAGCCGATCACGCGCTGGCTGCGGGCGGCGGGGCGCGGCGTGAGCCATGCGCGCGCGCAGGAGCTGACCGACACGCTCCAGCGCCGCGTGCTCGATTGGTTCGGCAACGCGGATCTGTTGCTCACCCCGACCATCGGTTGTTTCGCCCCGAAGGTGGGCGCGTGGAACGACCTTGCGCCCGAGGCGGCGTTCGTGGCGGCCGCCGAGCTCGGTGCGTTCACCGCGTCGTTCAACGCGTCCGGCCAGCCGGCCGCGAGCATCCCCGCCGGGATCGGCGCCGAGAACGGGCTGCCGTTCGGGGCCCAGCTCGTGGGCCGCCCGGGGGCGGACGTACTGTTGCTGCAGGTCTGCCGGGAGCTGGAGCGGGCGCTCGACTGGAACCAGCACCGTTCGCCGGTTTTTCGAGCGTAGCGGGCCCGGCCGGGCTCCGCTCGCCTACGGCGCCGCTGGCGGCGGATAGGCGGTGGCGCCCTCGGGCGGCGGCCCCGCCTCGGTGAGGAGGTCCGCGAGCGCCTCGCCGATCCGCTGGTGCCCCACCACGGTGGGGTGCACCTGGTCCATCCACCACGCGAGGTCCGCGTCCCGCTCGAACACGAGGGAGGGGACGTCGAGCAGCAGGGAGTCGCTCTCGGCGGCCACCTCCCGCTGCACCGCCCGGTAGGCGCGGATGACGGCGGGCACCTGCCCCTGATCGAGATCCACCGGGGCGGCGAGGCTCACCACGACGGTGCGCGCGCCCAGGGCCGCCGCGCCGCGGATCATCCGGCGCAGGTTCTCGCGATAGCTGTCGATGCGCACCCGGTGAACCCCGTCCAGCGTCCCGGCGTCGGACATGTCGAGCAGCCAGCCGACGCTCCGGGGCCTGGACCAGGGGGCGAGCCACTGTTGGAGGAGGCGGTAGGTCGCCGAGGCCCGCATCGGGGTTTCCCAGCCCGGATCGGCGCGCGCGATGAGGTCGCTCCAGAGGTTGGCGAGGACGAGCCAGCTCGGCCCGACGGCGGGGCCGAGGCGCTCGACGACGCTCGACGAGGCGACCGAGTCATGACCGGGGATCGCCCCGATGAACACGTCCACCGGCCGCTGCCAACGCTCCCGCAGCAGCGCCGCCGCCACGTGGGTGTAGATGTCGGGCTCCGACACGCCGTGGCCGAACGTCGATGAATCGCCGACGGAGAACAGGCGAACCCCTCCCAACGGGGGTGGCGCGAGCTCGGGCCCACGAAAGCCGGCGGTATTGTACCGGTAGATCAGATCGCCCCAACGCTCGGTGGTGGCGGGCGTGAGCGTCCAACCGAAGTCGCGGCTTCGAAGCAACGCGAACTCGTTGGCATGCGCGCCTTTCGCCCGCTCGATCGCGGCCGCTGGGCCCGGGGCGATCTGCCCTCTCGTCGGCATCGGGAGCGGGTCGTAGCGGGCGGGCGCGAATTGCCGAGCGACCCCCTCGGTCACGACACCCGCGAGAACCAGGCACACCAGGGCGAAGGCCATCTTCGAAGCGCGCGTCACGTCGCCCCCTTACTCGCCCGCCCGAGCCCCGGCCGTCGGTTGCGCGCGAATCCGCTGCATGCGAGGATTCGGACGTGCCGCGCCGCCGTTTGTCTGACGCCCTCGCTCCGCTGCTGGGCGCCGTCCTCGCGGTCATGGGCGCCGCGGCGATCTACTGGCCGATGCCGCTCCACCTGCGGACCCACGAGGCGCTGGGCGCCTTTCAGCCGGGACACACCTGGGCGTTCGCGTACATGGCGCGCATCGTCAGCGGGGATGCGCCCCTGACGGTCACCGAGATCGGATTTCCGGCTTCCCAACAGGCACAATTCATCGCCTGGATCCCGGCGCTCCTCGTCGCGCCCCTGCAGGGGGCCCTCGGTTCGATCGGGGCGTACAACGTCGCGAGTCTGTTGGGCCCCCCGCTCTCGGCGATCGGCGCATGGCTGTTCTTCCGGCGCGTCGCCGAGGCGCCGTCCTGGCTCGCGGCCCTCGCCGGGCTCACGTACAGCCTCTCTCCCTACATGATCGGGTGCCTCGCCAGCGGACAGACCTGCAAGGCACAGGTCTGGGTCATCCCCGTGGCGCTGTGGGCCTTCCATCGCGCGGTGGACCCGGAGCTACGCCTGTCCCGCACGCTTCCCGTGCTCGCGGCCGTCCTGTTCGCGGGGGCGTTCAGCGAGCCGAGCTACGTGCTCTACGTCGTGCCGGCCCTCGTCTTGTGGTGGCCGCTGCTCGTGGCGGAGGGGCCCCGTCGTGGGGCCAGGCTCCTTCAGGGCGGGATCGCGCTCGCGACGGCCGCCGCCGCGCTTCTGCCGGCCCGGGCCTACTACGCCGCCGCGACCGGCTCCGGCGTCGGGCAGGTGTTCCTCCCCGCCCGGCGTCCCCCGGCGACGGACGTGGGCGGGTCCGTCGCGACCGTGGGCGCCACCTTCCTGGGCGACCTCGACCTCCCCGTCGACACGATCGCGTCGGCGCACGTCACCTACCTGCCCGCGGTCCTCCTGGTCGCCGCGGCGCTCCTCCTGCCGTTTTCCGGGCGCCCCGGCCGTAGTGCCGTCGTGCTCGGAGGGGTCGGGCTGGTCCTCGCCTTCGGCGAGGTCCTGATCTGGGACAGCGCCCCGTGGGTGGTCGACGGGCACGTCTACACGCTTCCCGCCGCCTGGCTCGCCCGATACGGGTATCCGCTCGCCTCGAGCGGGATGTACTACCGGGGGATCGCGCTGGGGCAGCTCGGCCTGCAGCTGGTGGTGGTGGGAGGATTGGCGCGGCTGGGTGCACGCGCGACGCGAGGGCCCGCCGTGGCGCTCGTGGCGTCCGTGGCGCTCGCGGTCCACGGCGGCCTGCTGGCCCAGGGAACCGCGGCGGTGCGTACGTTGTTCCCCCGCGTCGTCCAGCGGGTTCCCGGCTTGGATCTCTACACCCGGATGCGGGCCGACCCCGTGCCCGGGGGCGTGCTCGACCTGCCGGCGGGGCACGAGCACTACGCGGGCCAGAGCTACGCCCGGGCGGCGACCCTGCACGGCCGCTCGACCAACGGCCTCGGCCGCGCGGTGCGCCCGCGGGAGTCCCCGGCGCTCGACAGGCTGCTCTGGAGCCTGGATGTGGCCCTGGAGGGCCCGTCGCCGGCCGAGGCGCTCGCGGCGAAGGGGCTGCGATACGTCGTCTGGCACGAACGCAGCAATCGCCTCGCCGGTCCCGACCTGGTGGCGATCACGGCCGCCCTTGGCGTCCCCGAGCGGATCGACGGGCTCCTGGTCTGGGTGCTTCCCCCCGCGGTGCCCCGATGAGGACGCGCGCGCTCCTCCGTGCTCTCGCGCTCGACGTGCTCCTGCCGATTACGACGGCGCTGCTCCTCGTGGCCGCGATCCTGGGCCCGTTGCTCCCGAAGCTCGATCGCCACGCGGTCGGAGGGGCAACCTTCCTCGGGCCGTGGGACGGCAACGGGACGATGTGGTTCCACTGGTGGGTGGCGAAGGCCTGGTCCGAAGGCCTCCCGCTGCTCCGCCCGACCGTCCTCGTCTGCCCGCCCGGCACCTGTGAGCTGGGCTCGAGCTTTCCGAATCGCATCGACGCGTTGCTCGCGATCCCGTTCGTCCGCACGTTCCCGCTCCCGCTTTCGTTCAACCTCTTCTCGTTGGCGCAGCCGGTCGCCGCGACGTGGGCCGGCTTCTTCGCGCTCCGAAGCATCCAGACCTCGCGCCCGCTGGCGCTGGTCGGCGGGGTGCTCTTCGGGTTCAACGAGATGCTGTTCGGGGAGCTCCGGAGCGGGCGGGTGGTGACGGCGCTGCTGGCGCCCCTGGCCCTCACGGCGGGCTGCTGGTGCCATGCGCTGGCTGCCCGCTCCCGCGTGGGCGCCGCCGCGTGGGGGATCGCGACCGGACTGCTCGGCGCGATCTGCGTCGAGACGTACGCGCCGCAGGCGATCTTCATCGTCGTGTTGGCGCTGGGCATCGGGCTCTTCGGCATGCTGTTGCCCGCGGACGGCGTGGGGCGCCTCCGTCCCCTCGCGGTCGGCGCGCTGGCGGCCACGGTGGGGATCGTGTCGGTCGCGCCCTACCTCTACGAGCTCCTCTTCGTGCGCCTCGTCGCCTCGGGATCGGAGATCGACCCGTTCACCACCCCGATCCGGCCCTGGTCGATGGCGCTGTGGACCCGGCTCTTCGCGTACGAGTCGACGCCGGGCTCACCGGATGTCGCCGCACTCACGCGCAAGCTGCTCGCCAACTCCATGCCGTTGCTGGGGCTCTGGGACCGGACGCGCGTACCCTCGGGCTTCGGGCACATCTCGCCGGGCCTCACGGCGCTGCTCGTGGCCGCCGCCCTGCTCGGTGGCGCCCGGGCGCGGAATTGGCTGGCCAGCTCGGCGCTGCTCTGGGTGTTGATGCTCGGGCCGACGCTCTGCGAGAGGGTCAATCACCGGACCGCGAAGGCCCTTCTCTGGGAAGGGTACGAGTTCTCCCTCCCGATGCGCGCGCTCGTGGAGTGGGCCCCGATGAGCGCCAACTACCTCCGCCCGTATCGCGTCTTTCCCGTGTTTCTCCTCGCGTTGACGGCAGCGGGGGTCCTCGGAGCGCAGCGCCTCACGGTGCACTATCCGCGGCTGCGGATCGCGTTTGTCGCGGTGTTCGCGCTGCTGGTCGCCCGCGACATCTACGAGGGTCGACCCAACCTCAACGCGGTGGCCTGGAGCGTCCCCAAGCCGGTGGCCATGCTCGCCGCGATCCCGGGCGACTTCATCGTGGCCGAGGTGCCGATGGGGGCGGGCCACGCGACGGGGGTGGCCCAGGCCGTGCACGGGAAGCGGCGCACGGCCATGTCGCAGGACTCCTTCGACCTGACGTGCCGAAAAGAAGCGCGTCCTCCGTCGCTGACCCGTTGGAGCCCGTTCCTGACGCGCCTCTGGCACCTTGGCGCCTGGGACACCGTGCCGGTGCGTCCAGCAGAGGTCGAGGATGCCCGCAAGCTCGGCATCCGGTACGTCTTGTTCTTCCGACCCCTCTACGCCGACCTCTGGTGCCGGGACTCCGTCGCGGCGGAGCGGGCCCTGCGCGCGGCGCTGGGGAACCCGATCTCGGACGACGGCGTCATCGCCCTGTTCGCCGTACCCGACCCTTCGGGCGACCCCGCGCGGTAGCGACGCCCAACCACCTTCCGCCCGAGATCAGCGAAAGCGGCAGTACACGTCCGGCTCGAGCGTAGCCACGTCCATCTGCGCCCGAATGGTGTCCTTGAGCGGTTGCGGTCCGGCCGCCACGCTCATGGGGTTCACCTCGGACGGGTCGGCGACGATGTCGTACATTACCCACGTCTCGACGCCGGTGCCCGTCATCTCTTTGTACGCGAACATGTGGTACTCCGCGTCGGACGCGCCGTGCCACTGTTGGATTCCGTCGCACGCGAACTGGGTCACCACGCGGTCGCTCGCCACGGAGAACATCGAGGCGCCGTCCATGCCGGTCGCGAGGTCGTCGCGGTCGAGGAGGTGGAGCGCCGTGGGGACGATGTCCACCTGGCTCGTGGCCGCGGTGATGGAAGATGGGGCCTCCAGGTCCCGCGTCCACGCCCAGCCGAACCCACGGCTCACCTGGGCGTTCATGCCACCCTGATGTCCCCAGTACCGCGGGAGCGCCACACCCTGGTCGGGCCAGACGCCATGGTCCTCGTAGTGGTTCTCGCCATGATCGGTCACGAGGAGCACGACCGTGTTCGTCAGGATTCCTGACGCATCCCACCGCGCCCAGGCATCCTCCAGGTGGGTGTCCATCATCCGGACGTCGCAGTCGTGGCGCGCCTTCATGGCCGCACCGCACACCTCCGCGTACGCGAGGTCCATGTCCAAGAGCTCCGCGCTCACCGACGTGCCGTAGGGGCAGGCGGCCGCGAGCTCCGCGCTGGCCACCGCGCACTCGGGCGCGGGATGCGTGTTGGGATCGTGTCCATCGTTCGTGTGGAGCTGGACGATCCACGGCGTCGAGGGGTGCTCCGACTCGCTCTGCGCGATCCAGCCCTCGACGCGCTCGAGCTGCTCCTTGATCGTGCCGGGGTCGCCTGGCTCCGCGCTCGTCGGATCCCCACACTCGACGATCGTCTCGAACCCGCGCGTGGCGTCCGTGAGGCCGAACACGGGGTTGCACGAGTCCACGTAGGAGCGGTAGCCCTCGGCGCCCAGGCGTTCGGCGAGCGTGGGGGTGTCCCCGGGCAGCGTGGGTCGGTCCGCGCCGTACAGCCGCCAGCCCATGTTGAACCCGTACACCCCGCTCTGGACCGCGGGCATGACCGGCATGGTCCAGTTCCCCGTGCTCCAGAGGCTCTCGAGCCGAACCCCGCTCTCCGCCGTCTTCGTGGCGAGGAACGGCATCGTATCGATCGAGGTCAGCTGGTCCCAGCGCGTGGTGTCGACGGAGAGGACGAGGACGTTCTGGATCGGCCCTTCCGGGGACGGGTCCGGGGAGGACGAGGAGTCATCTGCGTCGCAGCCGAGGAGCGCGAGGGTGGGGATGACGAACATCGGGTGCACCGCGAGGGAGGGGACGCGAGCAGGGTACGCCTTTCTCCACCGTTCCGTGCGAACATCTCCTCCCCGGAGCACCCATGCCCAGCCGCCGCACTTTCCTCCAGGGCGCCGCCGTCGGCCTCGCCCCCCTCGTTGCTCCCGGTGAGGCCTTGGCCGGGCTCGATCGGGGCGCGGGCCGCATTCACGCGCAGCTCCAGGCGCTCCGCGGGCGTGAATCCGTGATCCGCCAGGAGTACCTGGACTCGGTCTACGATGACCGGCCCGCCGCCGCCGATCGCGAGATCACCCCGCACATCCACGCGCTGGCCTCCGGGCTCGCCGCCTTGTCGACGGTCAAGGACATCGAGCAGATGCCGATCGAGGACCAAGTGCACCCCGGCGTGCAACACGCGATCCGGGGCGCGGCGGCCGCGGTCGGCCAGGCGATGGTGCGCTGCCGCGAGCTCCTCGAGGTGTTCCTGACGGACGAGAGTCCGGAGCGGGAGACGCACCTTCGCGCCGGGCTGCGCGGCGTCCGCATGAGCGTGCGCGATTGGCCCACCACGAGCGGCCGGCAGCACACCCTCCAGCAGTCGCTCGCGGACGTGGAGGCCGAGACGGAGAGCGGCGCGCTCCTGCGCCGCGCGCGGAGGAGCGTGACGCGCATCCGGAAGGCGGAGCGGCTGGCCGCCGAGCTCGACAAGCGCGGCGAGACGGCGTTCGAGATCCGCGATCGCGCGGTGCTCGGGCAGATCGAGGTGGGCCGGGCCCGCTGGGCGGACGAACCGGACGCGCTGAGGGACACCGATCTGGAGTACCCGGAGGACCAGGGTGGCGGGATGACACGCGGCACCGCCATCACGCTCGGGATCCTGGTGCTCGCCGTCGGGTGCGCGTTCGGCGGGATCCTCGCGCTCTCCGGCGCCTGCATCGCCGCTTGTGGCGCGCCGGAGGGCATCCTCCTCCTCCTGGCGGGCATGGCCATCATCGGGCTGTCCATCTGGGGCGGCATCACCCTCATCCAGAAGGGGCGGAAGGTGCCGCGTCAGGCCGCGCTCGACGAGGGCGGTCCGGCCACGCCGCGCGTCGTGTTGGCAGAGGTGCATGTGCCCGTGCTCGGGGTCGACGGCTGGGTAGACACCGGGGTCGAGCGGGCGGGCGAGACCGTCCTTGTCGTCCGGGGGACGGGCCTCGTCCGGCTCCACACGCGCTGGGCCGCCGACGCGGACGGCAACGGCGAGACAGGCGGCGTCGGCGCGTTCGTGCCCGCCGCTCCCCTGGGCGCGCTGGTCGGGCGCGTCGGGGAGGACGTGTTCTTCCTCGGATCGGAGGGGGTGGTGCCGTCGGGCGCGCCCGGCCGGCTCCAGCTCGCCGTGAACCAGGCGCCCCCGGCCCAGGCGCCCAAGGGCCACTTCGCCGCGCGCGTGACCCAGTTTGGGTGATCCGAGCACGCCTGCCCTCCGCGCCCGCTTCCTGCGCGATGGCTGGGTGGTGGCCGATCCGTTCTTGACCCCCACGGAGGTCGAGGCGCTCCGGGACGGCTTCGAGGAGGTGCTGGACGACGCGGTGCGGTCGGCCCGGTACGCCTCGCGCGAGGTCTGCCTGCGCGTGATCCAGCTCTGGCACGATCCGTGGCGCGTCTCCCCGGTCTACGCCGCCCTGCTGCTGCGCCCCGAGCTGCTCGCGCTCGCGCGGACGTGCCTCGGATGCGACGACGTGCGCCTCCTCTCCCAACGCCTGATCGTCAAGCCGCCCGACGGCCGCACACCGCTCCCGTGGCACCAGGACTTCGCCCACTGGCCCCTCACCGAGCCGCGGGGCGCCCTGTTGTGGATCGCCCTGGACGATGTGGACGGCTCCACCGGGGGCCTCCGCTACCTCACCGGCAGCCACACCCTGCGCGAGCCGCCGATGGGCGCGGACGCGGAGGGTGCCCGCGTGCCGGCCGGCCACGTGTTGGCGCACCATCCGCTCGTCTGGCACGCGGCGGCCTCCAATCGCTCCCCGAGCTGGCGCCGCGCCTGCCTCGTGGCGGTGGCGGACGCCCGGACGCCGAGCCGCTCGGGAGCGTGGGACCCGGCGCGGTTTCCGTTGTTGCCCGCGGTTCCGACGTAGGGGCCGTGGCGAACCGTCCCGCCGCGAGCCGTCCCGCCCCGATCAGGCGCGCGCCCGCTCCCAGAACCGCGCGTTCGGCTCGATGCCGAGGGCGTCCACCGACATCTCCGGGCGGATGCCGACGACGTAGAACATCTCGACGAGGCCCTTGTGCTTCGCCGCCACCCGGCCGCGCGGCTGGAGCACGAACAGGTCCGACACCCGCGCGGCGGTGGCCTCGGAGATGTTGACGCAGCCGGGGGAGCCGGAGGACTCCATCCGGCTCGCCATGTTCACGGTGTCGCCCCAGACGTCGTAGGCAAAACGCGTCTGCCCCACGATGCCGGCGACGAGCGGGCCGGTGTGCAGCCCCACGCGGACCTCCCAGTTCTCGCGGCCCTTCGCGGCGCGGGCCGCGCTGTGGACGCCGATCGCGCGCACGATGTCGAGCGCGGCGAGCACGGCGTCGGCGGCGTGGGTGCGCCTCGCCACGGGCACGCCGGCGGCCGCCATGTACGAGTCGCCGATGGTCTTGAGGCGCTCCAGGCCGCGCCGGGCCACGATCGCGTCGAACGAGGAGAAGCACGCGTCGAGGTCGGCCACCAGGTCTTCCGCGCTCACCTGCTCGGCGATCGAGGTGAACCCGACGAAATCGGTGAACAGCACCGTCACGTCGTTGTGGTGGCGGGGCTCCACGCGGTCGTTGGCCTTGAGCTCGGTCACGATCGACGCGGGCAGGAGGTTGTGCAGCAGCACGTCGATGCGCGCCTTGTCGGCCGCGAGCTCGTGGCGCTGGCGCTCGATCTCCACCGAGCGGTCCCAGCTCCGCCGGCGCACCTGGTCGAGGAAGTAGACCAGGAACGGCACCCCCAGGGCCACCGCGACCAGATCGGTGAGCGTGTAGCGCAGCGCCGGCCGGAACAGGTCCGTGCCCATGGTCGCGTTGGTCCCGAGGAACACGACGAGCGACAGCACCAGCGAGGCCATCGCGTAGCGGCGGGCGAGCGGGAGCGCCGGCAGGATCATCAGCACGACGAAGTAGCCGCCGATGTGGGAGGCGTCTCCGCCGACGAGCCCGGCGGCGAGGCCCGCGGCGATCTGCATGTAGCCGATGAGGAGGAGCAGCTTGAGCTGCGGCCGCAGCTGCGTGCGCGCGAACAGGTGCAGCGCCAGGACGATTGCGCTCACGACGGTCAGCCCGACGCGGATCCAGGGCAGGACGGGCACCTCGGCGTGGAGCGCCTGATCCGGCAGGATGAACGGGAGCCACAACACCCCGCAGGAGAGCGCGCCCGGCACGAGCATCCGCGCGGACTGGTGGTCGAGCTCCTCGTCGAACGACGAGGTGCGCGCCTCAGCCGACGCGAGCCCCAACGGCAGCCGTTCGAGCAGCGCCGCGGGGAGCGCTCCGACGGGCGCCGCGGGAGACGCTCCGGGGAGCGCCCCGGCGAGCCCTCCGGGGAGTGGCTTGGAGCTCTTCGACGAGATGGCGCCTCCGTACGAGTAGGCGTCCCGCTATCCGGAAACGACCGGGTGGGTGTGGGGCGGGGGCGCGTCACCGCCCGCCCCTCCTCCCCCGCCGCCGCAGTGGCCGCGCCCGGGCGGCCAGCTGCCCAGCTCCTGCCGCTGCCGCTACCCGTGCCCCCACCGCACGCGGCCCCGGATCACCGTCGCGAGGGCCGGGCCCGCGTCGTGGCGGAACAGGAGCGCGTCGATCAGGGGGGTCATCGCGAGGCCATCGGGCGCTTCGATCGCGACGAGGTCCGCCTCGTAGCCGGGGGCGAGGCAGCCCACCTGGTCACCGGCGCCGAGGGCCAGCGCGCCGCCGCGCGTCGCGAGCCACAGGAGCACTTCGGGGGCGACGGGCGCGCCCACCACCAGCGACGCGTCATAGGCGCTCGCGGCCACGCGACGCAGGGAGAAGGTGCGGCCCGCGCCCACGTCCGTGCCGAGCGCGACGCGCACGCCCTCCCCGAGCGCGCGGGCCAGCGGCATGCACCCGCTGCCCAGGAAGAAGTTGCTGTCGGGGCAATGGGCGACCACCGCCCCGCGCGCGGCGAGGCGCGCCCACTCGCCGTCGGAGAGGTGGATGCAGTGGGCGAGGATGCTCCGCTCGTTCACGAGCCCGAAGTCCTCGTAGATGGCGAGGTAGTCGCTCGCGCCGGGGTAGGCCTCCGCGGTGAATTTCAGCTCGTCGGGGTTCTCGGACAGGTGGGTCTGCACCCAGAGCCCGTGGCGCCCGGCCACCTCGCCGGCGGCGCGCAACATCTCCGCGTCACAGCTCAAGGCGAAGCGCGGCGTGACGCACACGCGCAGGCGGCCGTCGCGACCGTCCCAGCGCTCGACCAGGGACTCGGTGGCCGCGAGCGCCTCGCCGGTGCCGCGCAGCAGCGCCGGGGGCGCCCCGCGGTTCATCCACGTGACCCCGGTGAGGGCGCGCAGGCCGCGGCGATCGAGCTCCTCGAACAACACCTCGGTCGCGATGGGATGGCTGGAGCTGTAGATGCCGGCGAGGGTGGTTCCCTGGCGCAGCATGGCCCCGCAGAACGTGGCGGCGACGCGCTCGGCGTAGCTCCGGTCTCCGAAGCGGCTCTCTTCGGGGAACACGGAGGTCTGGAGCCACGGGAGCAGGGGGCCGCTGGCGCTGCCGAGGATCTCGGTCTGTGGGAAGTGCAGGTGCGCGTCCACGAAACCGGGGAGCAGCACGGCCCCGGGCCAGGTCTCGGGGATGTCGCAATCGGGGGGTGCCGGCTCGACGGACGAGAAGGTGCCGGCGGCGTCGATGCGGACCAGTGCGTCCGGAACCAGGGTGAACCGGGGCTCGGTGGGGTGGGGCTGAAGGAGGCGGCCGCGGACGACGCGGAGAGGCAGGTCGGACATCCTGCGCCCCCTAACGCTTTCTCGGCGGGGAAGCGCCTACTTCCGCTTGGGGTTGCGCCGCTGGTCTTCGTCGATGACGACCTCCATCTTCTCGAGGTCGATGTCGGGCAGGCCCTCGAGCCAGCCGGAGGCCCTGAGGAGCTCCTGGAACCGGCCGTCGTCGTCGGCGGTGGTCCGCGCGGCGGGGCGTGGCGCGGCCGCCCGCACGGGCTTCCCGCCCGAGGCACGCTGCAACGCCGTGTTGGCGTTGCGGATCTGGGTCGCGAGCGAGCCGAGGAGGCTCTCGCGCCACACGAGGCGGTTGGGGCCGCGCAGGGAGGCGTAGCCGTCGGCGTCCATCTTGTAGAGCCAGCCGGGGCGCGCCGCCACGCAGCTCGCCGTGCGCGGGCCCCGCTCGATGAGGGTGTTGATGCCGAAAAGGCTGCCGGGACCGAGGTTGGCGAGGAGCTCGGCGCGGTCGCCGCGGACGTTCCGGAGCACGTCCACGCCGCCGTCGGCCACGAGCCACGCGGCGGCCCCCTGCTCGCCTTCCAGGAACAGGATCTTGCCTTCCTCGACCGGCTCGGCCTGAAAGCCCCGGGCGAGGGCCGCGATGACCTCCCCGTCCACGTCGGCGAGGCCGGGTTGGCGGCGCAAGAGGGGCTCGATGGGAGGGCAGGGCCCGCTGGGGCCGCCCGGCCGGAGCGCCTTCCAGAAACGAACCAACGCGGATGGTTCCGTACGCGCGGGCGCCGCGACGCCGCCGGTGGCCACCTGGGCGATGCGGACGTTCGTGGCGCCGACGCGGCGCACCAACGTCAGGAGGCCCTGCTCGAGCAGCGCGTCGTACACGCCGCTGCCCTGCCACCGCAACGTGTGCAGGCTCGCGACGGGGAGGGTGAGCACCTGCGCCGCGGTGCGTGCGCGCAGCGTGGCCGAGCGCGTCGCGCCGGCGAAGAAGGCGGAGGCCTCTCCGAGCAGCTCGCCGGGGAGCACGCGGCCGACCTCGGTGCCGTCGACCTCGGCGACGAGCTCTCCGAGGACGACCACCGCGAGCGCGTCCACCGGGCCGCCGATGTCCCAGAACACCTCGCCCGGCGCGAGCGAGTACTGCTCCCAGAGCGGGGCCGAGGCCCGGAGCTGCGCGTCGGGCGCGCGGCGTAGGAACGGGATGATGGCGAGCTCGTCCGCGATGGTGCCCACGTTGGCCTCCTGACGGTCCCGTTACAACGTCGGCGGCCGCAGGGCCAGCGTGCGGGCGGCCGGGGGCCTGCCGTAGCGGGCGCCATCCGCAGCGCTACAGCGCCGCGAGCCATGCCGTGAGCAGGGCGCGGCCGCCCGCTTGCGCGGTGCCCAGGTCGGACCACGTGGTGTCGTCGAGGCCGCGCGAGCGCCCGACGTAGCGGGGAAGCGCCTCGTCGGCCTCCGGGTGGAACTGCACGGTCCACCGCGCCGCGCCGTACCGGAGGGCCTGGATGCCCGCCTCGTCCGCGGCCCAGAGCTCCGCGTCCGCCGGCGGCACCGCGACGCGCTCGGTGTGGAGCTGGAGCACCACGCCCGGGAAGCCGGGGACGCCGGGCAGGTCGAGCGGGTAGACGCCGTACTGGGGGCGCGGCGCTACGTCGACCACACCGCCCAGCGCCCGCGCGAGGAGCTGGTGGCCCCCGCAGATCCCGAGGAGCGGCACGGCCCGGTGGGTGGCGAGCCAACCCTCCAAGGCGACGCGCCACGGCTCGCGATCGTTGGCCGAGCCGAAGCTGCCTCCGACGATGACGCCGTCGTAGCCGTCGGGGTCGGGGGCGGGCTCGAGCGTCACGTCGTGGACGAGGGCGTGCGCCCCGAGCGCGGCGAGGACCGGCGGCACGGTGTGGGCCTCCGACGGAGCGTCCGCGCGGCGGGGGTCGGCGGGGCCGACGAGCTGGGAGAGGTAGAGGATTCTTCGCACGCGACCTACTCCCGCGCCGCCCGCCCGCGCTGCTTCACCAGCGCCATCGCCAGGGCATCGATGGCGGCCGGGGTGATGCCCGGCATCCGCGCGGCCGCCCCGAGCGTGTCCGGGCGCGCGCGGGTCAGGCGCTCGCGCGCCTCCGTCGAGAGCGCCAGCAGCGAGGAGAAGTCGAGCCCCTCGAGCGAAATCGCGTACATCCGGTGGGCATCCGCGCGCCGCTCGTCCTCGCGGACCACGTAGCCGGCGTACTTCACGTCGATCTCCACCTGCTCGGTGGCCTCGGCGGCCAGGGTCGCGTCGGCGTCGGCGTCGGCCTCGGGGATCAGCGGGGCCACCGACGCCCACGTCAGCTCCGGCCGTCGCAACAGGTCCGCCACCGTCAGCCTCCGCGTCGGCGGCGGCAGCCCGAGCGCCACGAACCGCGCCTGGGTGGCGGCATCCGGCACGAACACGGCTTCGGTCGCGACCATGAGGCGCGCGATGCAGGCCTCCTTGGCCTCGTAGCGGGCCCACGCCGCGTCTCCGACGAGCCCCCGGGCCCGGCCCTTCGGCATCAGGCGGCGGTCGGCGTTGTCCTCGCGCAGGACCAGCCGGTGCTCCGAGCGGCTCGGAAACATGCGGTAGGGCTCTCCGCCGACGCCCCGGGTGACCAGGTCGTCGACCAGCACGCCGATGCACGCCTCGTCACGACCGAGCCGCAGCGGCGCAACGTCGCGTGTGCACGCCGCCGCGGCCACCCCCGCTACGAGGCCCTGCGCCGCGGCCTCTTCGTAGCCGCTCGTGCCGTTGATCTGGCCCGCGAAGTACAGGCCGGTCACGCCGCGCAGCGCGAGGTCGTGGTCGAGCTGCGTCGGGTCGGCGTAGTCGTACTCCACCGCGTACCCGTACTGGAGCACCTCCGCGGCTTCCAGGCCGGGGATCGAGCGGATCATCGCCTCCTGGACGGCGCGCGGCAGGCTGGTGGACGTGCCGTTCACGTACACGCGGTCGGTCTCCAGGCCTTCGGGCTCCAGGAACAGCTGGTGGCGGTCCTTGTCGGGAAACCGCACCACCTTGTCCTCGATCGACGGGCAATACCGCGGGCCTCGCCCCGTGATCGCGCCGGTGTGGAGCGGGGACTGGGGCAGCGCGTCGCGGATCAGATCGTGCGTGCCCGCGTGGGTGTGCGCGATGTAGCAGGTGCGCTCGCCGATCCGCGGGGGCGCGGGGGCGAACGAGAAGCGGCCCTCGCCCAGGTCGGGTTGGGCGTCGAGGCGCGCCCAGTCGATCGTGCGGCCGTCGAGGCGCGGGGTGGTGCCGGTCTTGAGGCGGCCGAGCCGCACGCCGAGCTCGCGCAGGGCGTCCGAGAGCCGGTAGGCGGCGCCTTCGCCGACGCGGCCGCCCTCCACCCGCTCGTCGCCCCGGTGCATCACGCCGCCGAGGAACGTGCCGGTGGTGAGCACGACCGCGGGGGCCGTCAGGACGGTGCCGTCGCCGAGGACCAGCCCCACGATCCGCGTCCCGTCGATGCGCAGGCCCACCGCCTCGCCTTCGAGGACCGTCAGCGAGGGCAGCGCGGCGAGGGCCTCCGCCATCACGCGCGGGTAGCGGTCGATGTCGACCTGCGCGCGGCTGGCCTGCACCGCGAGGCCCTTGCGCGTGTTCAGGCGGCGGAACTGGATCGTGGTCGCGTCGGCCACGCGCCCCATCAGGCCGCCGAGCGCGTCGATCTCGCGGACGAGCGTGCCCTTCGCGAGCCCGCCCATCGCGGGGTTGCAGGACAGCCGCCCGATCTGCCCGCGGTGGAGCGTGACGATCGCGGTGCGGGCTCCGAGGCGCGCGGCGGCGGCGGCGGCTTCGCAGCCGGCGTGCCCGGCCCCGACCACCACGACATCGAACTGCCGGACATCGACGTGCATGGGCGCCGGCTAACCGGGCGCTCAGCCCCGCGCGTCGCGCCAGCC
>JAUXQH010000075.1 GCA_030685065.1 Pseudomonadota bacterium
CCATCGTGTTGATGGTGTTCTTGAGCTCGAGGAACTCTCCCTTCACGTCGACCGTGATCTTGCGCGACAGATCCCCGGTCGCGACGGCGGTGGTGACCTCGGCGATGTTGCGCATCTGGCCGGTCAGGTTGGCCGCCATGAAGTTGACGTTGTCGGTGAGATCCTTCCAGGTGCCGGCCACCCAGGTCACCTCGGCCTGGCCGCCGAGCTTGCCCTCAGTGCCCACCTCGCGGGCCACGCGGGTGACCTCGGAGGCCCACGAGTTGAGCTGATCCACCATCGTGTTGATGGTGTTCTTGAGCTCCAGGAATTCGCCTTTGACATCCACCGTGATCTTGCGAGAGAGGTCCCCGGTGGCGACCGCGGTGGTGACCTCGGCGATGTTGCGGACCTGCGAGGTGAGGTTGGTCGCCATGAAGTTGACGTTTTCGGTGAGGTCGTTCCAGGTCCCCGCCACGCCCTTGACCTGGGCCTGCCCACCGAGCTTTCCTTCGGTGCCGACCTCGCGGGCCACGCGGGTGACCTCGGAGGCGAAGGCCTCGAGCTGGTCCACCATCGCGTTGATGGTGTTCTTCAGCTGCAGGATCTCCCCGCGCGCGCCGATCGTGATCTTTCGCGAGAGATCCCCGCTCGCCACCGCCGTCGTCACGTCGAACACGTTTCGAACCTGGTCGGTCAGGTTTGCCGCCATCGAGTTCACGTTGTCGGTCAGCGCCTTCCAGGTGCCGGAGACGCCCACTATCCGGGCCTGGCCGCCGAGCTTTCCCTCCGTGCCCACTTCGTACGCGACGCGTGTCACCTCGCTCGAGAACGCCGCCAGGTCGTCGACCATCGCGTTCACCGCGGTGGCAGTCCGAAGGAATTCGCCGCGGAGCGGACGGCCTTCGACATCGAGCCCCATCCGCTGCGTCAGGTTGCCCCTGGCGACCGCTCCGATGACCCTCGCCACGTCACTCGTGGGCTGGCTCAGGTCGGTGATGACGGCGTTGAAGGCCTCGGTCGCCGCTGTCCAGCCGCCCACGGTCGCGCCGATCGGCGCTCGCTTCGAGACCTGACCCTCGACCCCGACGAGCGTCGCGACGCTCTGGAAGGACGTCGTCATGCGCTCGTTCGCCGCGATGATGGCGTTGAACGAGGCGGCGATCTCGCCCGCTCCGCCGGTCCAGTCGAGCGGGAGCCGCGCGGTGAAATCGCCATGTTCGGCGGCCCGGAGGGTTTTCAGCAGGACGAGGGTGTCGAGGGCGGTCGGAGAACGCCAGGACAGAAAGGACATGCTGACTCCGCGGAAGGATCGATCCTCTGGCCCGTAACACAGCGGGTCGGGAACAGATGTCACATGGCCGTCCGCCGCGACGAAACCCGCGTTTGTCCGTCAGCGCCCGGTCAGTCGGCGCCACCGGATGTCGCGTGGCGAAGGGGGCTGTCCGTTCCCACTTGGATTTGTCACGTTTGTGCGCGCTGACCGTGCTTCATCGTCAGCGAGCGCGCATCGACCGTCGCTACCCCGTGCTGCGGGCCTTCTCCGGCTCCTTGGCCGCCGACTTCCGGCTCGCCAGCCAGGGCTCGTAATGATCGCGGAGGAACTGCTGCTTGTGGTCGCGGTAGGAGCTGATCCCGCCGACCATCGAGTAGAAGCGGATGAACAGCCACGGGAGGTCGAGCTGGTAGGGGAGGAAGCCCGAGCGGGCGCCGTTTGGATACAGGTGGTGGTTGTTGTGCCACTCCCCCGCGACGTAGCCCGGCCAAATCTGGTTGATGGACAGATCGTCACGGTTGAAATCGATTCCGTCGACCCGCTTGTCCTTCCCGCCGCCGTGACCGTCGAAATTGTAGGTCCGGATGCCAATCGACCAGACCGCGGCCATGCCGAAGATCGCCGTGGCGAGCGCATGGCCGCCGACCGCGAAGAAGACCGCGTACCAGAAGGCCCAGTTCAGGGCGAAGTGGCCGACGGTGGCCAGCGGGTGGCAGATGGATCCCCACCGTTGGTACTGCGCATAGCTGTTGATCCGGACGCCGGTGTGGGTCATCAGCTGGGTCAGCCGCTGATATTGCTTGGGGTCCAGGTCGCGGGCGATCAGCTGGTGGTTTGCGTCCGCCAGGAAGCAATAGAGAAACCCGCCGTGCACGTTGTACGGGTCGCCCGGCTTCTCGGAGATGTGGTGATGCACGTGGTGGGAGACGACGTAGGCCTCCTCCGTCACGATCTTGATCACCAGATTGCGGACGATGAAGCGCGTGAAGCTGTTCGTGAACGTGAAGCCGCGGTGGGTGGCGTACCGATGCAGGTACACCGTGCCGTGGCTCCCGAGCAACACCATGCTGTACACGAAGCCGATCGCGACGAGGGCCACGGAGAAGTACTGGGTCAGGAACACGAGGAGCGGGACCACGAGCACGGTGGAGGTGAACCAACTCCACGCGGGGAGCCAATTCTTCACCGTCCGGAACACGTTCAGGCGGGAGGCGAACTCCCGGAGCAGCTCGACCTTCGTCGGGACGTACAAGGCATCCCCGCGGGTGAAGCCGTAGGACGGGGCCTCGAGGACCTGATCGAGAAAAGCCATGGGTCGGGCCTCGCCGGGCCGCCACCCTACGCTCCCGGCCGGCCCCCGTCGCGATCTCCAGAAAGATCCTGGCCGCGCCGAGTCGATCCCCGGCGGATTAGGGCGTTCTGGGGTGGCCAAGTCGTCGCGTCACCCCGTGGGCCACGCCTCCGGCGCCCAGACCCCAGCCGCGAGCAGCGCGGCGCGCACGTCCGCCGGCACGTCCGGCACGGCGGGGGTGTCCCCCACGGCGGCCACGGCCGCGTCGATCTCCCAGAGCGCGACCTCGCCGTCCGGCTCGCGCACGACGGCGAGCGTGAGGGCGCGCTTCGGGGCCCGCCGACCCTCGGGCGGACGCGGTCGGCCGCCGAGCCAGCGCCGCCAGTCACGACTGGAGCGCAACAGGGCCACGCCCGGAGCGAGCCGCACGGGGCCGTCGGGAGGAGGCCCCTCGCGGAGCGTCGCCACGGCGGGATCCATGGGGGGGGCGTGAACGACGGCCGACTCGAGCGCGGCGAGCTCGGCCGCGTCGGCGGCTCCCGCGGCGGCGGCGAGGTGAGCCGAGAACCGACGCCCGAGCGGCGAGCGGATCGGTACGTCCTTGGCGGTGAAGGCCGCGATCGTGCGGGGCGCCGCGTCCCCCAGGAGCGCGAGCGCGCCCGGGCAGACGGTAGCGAGGCCCGCGCCGATCTGTCGGGCCGAACGTCCCAGGCCGCCGGGGAGGTCGTACCCGACGGCGAAGGCGTCCTCGACCTCGGGGAGCTCGAAGGCGGCCGCGAGCGGGCGGTAGGCCTCGATTGCATCGGCGACGTCGAGGTCGTGGGCGAGGCCGACCACGATGCGGTCGAGGGTGTGCGCGGCGTCGCCCTCGCAGTCGGCGTGGATGGTCGTGAGCCGCCAACCCACGTCCTGCGCGATCCAGCGCTCGCGACGGCCGACCCAGGGCTCGAGCGGCGCGCCGTCCCGCGCGGCGGCGATGACGGCGCCCACGCGCTCGGTGAGCGCTTCGAGCGATTCGTGCCGCCCCGTCCCGTCGGGAACGAAGCGCTCCACCCAGCCGTGGAACGCGGGGGAGGCGAGGCGGCGGCCGTGAGCGGCGGCCCAGGCGAGGCCATCGGTACAGAGCTCGAGCGTGGCCCACCGGTGGGAAACCGGGCGGCCGAGGCGAAGGGTCTCGGCGATGGCGGCGAGCTCCGCGGCCACGTAGCGGTCGCCCTCCTCGCGGAGGCGCGCGTCCCCGCCCGCTCCGCCCGCGGCGGGCCCGCCTTCCAGCGCTTCACACGCCGCGCAGCGCAGGTCGAACCGAGGGTCCGACCCCGCGTGCCGCGCGCACCGGCGCGCCCCGATCTCGTCGTAGAAGTACCACAGGGCCACGGGCGCGAGCTCCGCGAGGCGCGCGGCGGTCGCGACGAACAGCGGCGACGCGCCGGGGTGCCAGGCCCAGCCGACGAGGCGATGGCAGAGCTCGTGGACGGACCACTTCGGGCCGTGGGCGGGATGGAAGCTCGCCACCATGCGGTCGAGCCGGAAGTTGCGGAACTTGGCCTCGGGCAGCACCCCGGCGCGCCACGTGGCCCGCTCGCCGAGGTCCGGGCGCGCGGCGGGCTGCCAGGCGTCCGGGCCTTCGAGGTCGACGTGGTGCTCGAAGTGCGAGAAGAAGAGGTCGGACGCGCGCGCGTGGGCCGCGATCCGCTGGCCGGCGACGGTGTGGGAGAGCTCGCTCGGGGGAGGGTGCATGCCCGCGTCATTTATCGTCGCGGCGCGCGGCGATCTTGACAATGAAAGTGAAAGTCAATATCAGAGAGAGCAGAGGCGAGAACCCCCTTGCTCGGTTTGTCCCCCCGCGCGCCCTTCTCGGTTGGTCGACGTGCCCCCACCGCGAGCCTGGAGGCTCGCGTCCTCCTCCTCCTGGCCGCCCTCCTGCCCGCCTGCGCCGGCCCGGGTGACGACACGGCCGACCCGCTCGCGGGGCTCGTGCTCGTTCAGGAGGACCCCTCGGACGCGCCCTTCCGGGATCTCTCGGCCGAGTGGATGGAGCGCTTCGACCTGGGGGACGTGGCCTTCGAGGCGCCCTTCCGCTCCTCCCAGGGGCTGGGCCCCGCGTACATCCGCTCGAGCTGCGCCTCGTGCCACGCGGACGACGCGCGGGGGCCCGGCATGGTCACGAAGATGGTGGTGCTGGACGATCCGGAGGCCGAGTCCGAGCTGCTCCCCTGGGGCAACACCGAGCGGCCCTACGTCGCGGGCGGGGCCACCACGCCGCTCGTCCGCCCGGATGACCCGCGCGTCGAGATCAGCACCCGGGCGCCTCCGGCCGTGTTCGGGCGCGGCTACCTCGAGGCCATCGACGAGGCCGAGGTGCGGGCGCTGGCCTCCTCCCAGGCCGAGGCGGGCCGCGTGAGCGGGCGCGTGAACGAGGTCGTCTGCAACTTCGAGGCGAACGACGAGTCGTTGTTTCCCACCTGCTCCACCGGCGCCACGGTGATGGGCCGCTTCGGGCTCAAGGCACGCGTGCCGACCCTCGATGGCTTCGCGGCGGACGCGTACCAGGGCGACATGTCGATCACCTCGCCGATGCGCCCGGACGAGCTCGCCAACCCCGACGGTCTCCTGGATGACGATCGGGCCGGCGTCGACATCGATCTGGAGACGGTCAACGTGACCGGCGACTACATGCGCCTCCTCGACATCCCCCCTCGGGAGCCCCTCGAGGAGGAGGGAGCGGCGCTGTTCGCCGACCTGGGCTGCGCCGACTGCCACACGCCCTCGCTCCGGACGCGCGCCGACTGGCCCGTGCCCCAGCTCGCGGGGATCGACGCGCCGATCTACTCGGATCTGCTGCTGCACGACATGGGGGAGGGGTTCTCCGATGGCCTGTCCGACGGCGGCGCGCTGCCGTCCGAGTGGCGCACCTCCCCGCTGATCGGCCTGCGCCACCTCCGCTACTACCTGCATGACGGCCGGGCCGACTCGGTCGACGCCGCCATCGTCGCGCACGGGGGCGCCGGCTCCGAGGCGCTCTTCTCCGCCGACCTCTACGCGCACGCCTCTCCGGCGGACCGCGAAACCCTCCTTCGCTATGTGGAGTCGCTGTGATCCTCTCGCTCCTCTTGGCCTGCACCACCGACAACGACAAGCCCCTCGATCGGGAGGCCCAGGCGATCCTCGACGTGAAGGCGCTCACCGCCACCGATCTCGACGCGCTCGCCGCCGCCGCCCTGGGGGTCCAGACCGCGGCGCCCGCCGCCGACGCGGACGGCTGGGGCGCGACCGAGACCGCCGGCATGGAGTCCGCCTGGGTGGACGCCCGCGTGGCCTACGAGCGGGTGGAGGGCGCGATCGCCGTGCTCTTTCCCGGCCTGGACGCCGCGACGGACGAGCGGTACGACGGCTTCATCGCCGAGGGGCCCGACGAAAACCTGTTCGACGGCGACCACGTGACCGGCGTGCACGCAATCGAGCGCATCGTGTGGGCCGACCGCCACCCCGCGTACGTCGTGGCCTTCGAGTCCTCCTTGCCCGACTACACAGCCGCGATGTTCCCGGCGGACGCGACACAAGCCGGGGACTTCAAGGACGGGCTGTGTCAGCGCCTCGTGGTCGACACCGCCGACATGCGGGACCAATTCGCGCCGCTCGCGCTCGATGCATCGGCGGCCTTCCGCGGCGTGATCGGCTCGATGGCCGAGCAGTACGAGAAGGTCGCGCTCGCGAGCACGGGGGAGGACGAGTCGCGGTACGCCCAGCACACCCTCGGCGACATGCGCGCCAACCTCGCGGGCGGGTACGACATCTACCTGGCGTTCGTGCCCTGGATCGAGTCGATCGAGGGCGGCGCCGCCATCCACGCCGACATCGAGGCCGGGATCGCCCGCGTCGAGGCGGGCTACGCGGCGGTCCCCGGGAACGCGATCCCCGAGGTGCCCGCCACCTGGAACGCGGATGCGCCCTCGGCGGAAGACCTCGCCACCCCCTACGGCCAGCTGTTCACGCTGCTCTCGACCGAGGCCGATCCCACCCTCGCCGGCTCCCTGGTCGAGCGCATGACGGCCGCGGCGGATCTGCTCGGAATTCCCCAGCTCCCGGAATGATGTTCCTCCTGCTCGTCGCGTGCCTCGACCACACGCCCGCTCCGGGCGCCGGCGAGAGCTTCGTGGCCATGCAGGCCGACTTCAGTGGCTACACGAGCTGGGACGCCGTGTCGATCGACGCGGCGGGGGACGGCGACTCGGGCCTCTCCGGCCATCCCGAGGGGGAGCGGACGGTCTACGTCAACACATTGCCCCCTGCGGACGCCGTGACCTTTCCGGTCGGAACGGTCATCGTGAAGAGCATCGGGGGCGCGGACATCCACGCCATGGTCAAGCGCGGGGAGGGCTTCAACACCGACGGCGCCGTCGGCTGGGAGTGGTTCGAGCTGGTGCTGGCGACCGACGGCGAGCCCGTCATCAAGTGGCGCGGCGAAGCGCCGCCCGCTGGGGAAACCTACGGCTCGCTGCCCGGTGAGCCGGTGGACAGCGGGGACGCCCTGACCGGGGACTGCAACGTCTGTCACGCGGCGCGGAGCGAGAACGACTTCGTTCACGCCGTGTCGCTCGGAGAGTAGGGATGGAGCCGGTCGAGCTCGGCACGGGCCAGGTGGAGGAGTCCGCGTTGGTGCGCGGCCTGCAGGACGCGCGGATGGAGTCGTCCGGGACGGTGGTGGGCGGCTACGGCCAGATCCAGGCCCGGTGGCTCGGCGTCGGGCCCGAGCCGCGCTTCGAGGGCGAGGCGAGCGTGCGGCGCCTGGTGCTCTTCGTGGCGCACGACTTCTCGTCGTTCGGCATCCCCATGCGCGCCTACACCGAGTTCGAGTGGGAGAACGCCATCGCGGGGGAGGGGCAGCCCGGCTCGGTCGAGGTGGAGCAGGCGTTCCTCGACTGGCGGCTGGTGGGGGACGCCCTGACGCTCCGCGCGGGCCTGATCCTCGTGCCCTTCGGCATCATCAACCAGTGGCACGAGCCCCCGGTCTTCAACGGCGTCAACCGCCCCTCGCTCGACGAGGTGCTCATCCCGTCCACCTGGCGCGAGATCGGCGTCGGCATCACCGGAAAGCCGGGCATCTTCCGCTACGAGCTCTACGCGATGACCGCCCTCGACCCCACCGGGTTCGACGACGTAGGCATCGTGAACGGCCGCACGCTCGGCGCCAGCTCGCCGGCGGATGCCATCGCCGTTGCCGGGCGCTTCGAGGCCGAGCCCACGCTGGGGCTGGTGACGGGTGTCTCGGGCTACGCGAGCGACGCCGGCCCGGCCGCGGACTGGTATTCGCCCACCGGGGATCCGCTCCGGCTCTCGATCCCGGTGTACGGCGCCGAGGTGGACGCGCGGTTCCGCGGGTTCGGCTTCGAGGCGCGGGTGCTGGGCGTGGGCTTCTGGATGCCCGAGTCCGACGACCTGATGGAGGCGCGGCGCGCGGACGGGAGCCCCTGGTTCGTGGAGGGATCGGGCGTCGTACCGACCCACATGCGCGGCGGCTACGTCGAGCTCGGGTGGAACGTGCTCTACCCCTTCGACACGGGCCACGAGCTCGTGCCGTTCGCGCGGCTGGAGCACTACGACACCCAGGCGGCGGTGCCCGAGGGCCTCGCGGCGAACCCGCTGCGCACGGTCGACGAGGGCACGTTCGGCCTCACCTACCGCCCCATTCCCAACGTGTCGTTCAAGGCGGACGTGGTGCTGCGCGATCGCGAGTACGGCGACGACGAGCTGCAGTGGGACGTCGGCTTGGGCTACATGTTCTGACCCTCTGGTTCGCTGATCCTGCTTCGGGGAGGTGGTCGTGTCCGTCAAGTCGGTGCTCGGGATCCTGGTCGTCGCCCTCGCGCTCCTCGCGACGCGCACGGCCTCGGCGTACGTCTACTTCACGCCCGACGCGCTCATGGCCAGCTTCTTCCCCGGCGCGACCGCGATCGACGCGGTGACGTTCACCCCCGACCCCGCCGCGCGCGCCCAGCTCGAGACGGCCCTCGGCTACGAGCTGCCCCGCGCCGAGTACACCCTCCGCGTCGGCCGTGGCGCCGCCGGCGTCCTCGGCTACGCCCTGCTCGACCAGCAGCTCGGCCAGCACGAGCCCATCGACTTCGGCGTCCTGCTCGACAGCGCTGCCCACGTGCAGCGCGTCGAGGTGCTGGTCTACCGGGAGGCCTACGGGGACGGCGTGCGCGGCGCGGCCTTCCGCAAGCAGTTCGTCGGGCTCGGACCGGGCGCGGCCATGCGGCCGGGCAAGGAGATCCGCGTGGTGTCCGGCGCCACGATCTCCACCCGCGCGATCGCGACGGGTGTGAAGCGCGCCACCGCCATCGTCGCCGCCTACCTGGGTCAGCCGCGCGGATGAAGGAGTTCGCGCAGACCGGGGCGCCCAAGGGGCCGGCCAGGGGGGCGGCGCTCCGTCGCCTCGACCCAGGCGCCCGGCGCGTCTACGGCGCGTTCCTGCTGTTCCTGTTCGCCGGGCTCGTGACCGCCGGCCTCCTTCACTACGACGCCATGGGCCTCTCCGCCTCGGCCGCGACGGCGTACTGGCGCGGGGACGAGGCCGCCATGGTCTACCCCAAGAGCTACCGGCAGATCCTCGAGCTCACGCACTTCCACCTGTTCACCGAGCCGCTGGTCTGGCTCGTCGTGGCCCACCTCTACCAGTTGAGCGGCGGGCGGGGCTGGCTCGCGATGGGGACGCTCGCCGCCATCGGCCTGCAGATCGTGCTGCCGTGGGTCGTCGCGTACGGCACGCCGGCGGCCGGGCTGCTGATGATGCCGATCACCCTCGCGGTCGCGGTCGGGCTCGGGTGGATGATCCTCGACTCGATCCGGGAGCTGTTGTGGGTCCGGTCCTCGCCGCCTTCCTCGTAGGGGCGCCCGCCCACGCCGAGACCGTGCGGACCTCGCGCCTCGCGATGGGCACCGTGGTGGGGATCGCGGTGGTGACGGACGATCCCGCGGGGGCGGCGCCCGCGATCGAGGCGGGCTGGGCCGCGATCGAGGCGGGCGAGGCGGAGCTCTCCGAGTGGCGGCCGGGGAGCGCCACCTCCCGGCTGGCGGCGGGGCGTGTGGCGGCCGGGGGCGCGATCCGGATGTCGGGCGCGGCCGACCGCCTCTTCACGTTCGTGGGGGAGCTCCGGGACCAGACCGGCGGTGCGTTCGACATCTCGTGGCGGGCGCCGGCGCCGACGCCCGTGCTCTCCCGCGCAGACGACGGTTGGTCGCTCTCGTCGCCCGGACCGGTCGATCTCGGCGGGGTGTTGAAGGGCTGGCTCGTCGACCGCGCGGCCGAGGCGCTCAGGGCCGGTGGGCTGCGCGACTTCATGGTGGACGCCGCGGGGGACATCTACGCGGCGGGGGACGCCGAGGGCGGCCGGGGCTGGCTCGTGGACGTAGAGGGGGCGCGGCGCGGCGACAAGCCGGTCGGGCTCGCGACGGTGCGGCTGCGCGACGCGGCGCTCTCGACCTCGGGCAACGCGGGCCAGCCGGGGCACATCCACGATGCGGTCAGCGGCCGGGCGCTCACGGGGGAGCGCGTCGTGAGCGTGGTGGCGCCGTCGGCGATGGTGGCGGACGGCCTGGCGACGGCGCTGTACGCGAGCGGGTGGCGGGAGGGGCTCGCCGAGCGTCACGACGCCGTCGCGGTGGACCACGGGGAGGCGCCCCGGTGGAGCCGGGGAGCGCGACGAGTGTTCCTGCCGCCTCGCGCTCGGGGATGGTAGGTTCGAGCATGTCCCGCCCGCCCGCCCGCCCGCCCGCCCGCCTGTCCGTCGCCGTGGCCCTCGCGATCTTCGGTTGCACGGCCGACGACAAGCCCGCGGATACCCGCCCCGGGAGTGATTCGGAGGAGCACACGGGTGTCGACTCGGTCGACACGCACACCGGTGACACCACCGCGCCGCCCCCGACCTACAACGTCATCGTCGTGCTCGCGGACGACCAGGCCTACAGCACCATGTGGGCGATGCCGGTGACGAACGCGCGGCTGCTGCCGGAGGCGATCGACTTCAATCGCGCCTACGTCACCGTCCCCATGTGCTGCCCGATGCGGGCCAGCTTCCTCTCGGGCGGCTGGTACCCGAGGGACACCGGGGTCCTCACCAACGGCGCGCCGATGGGCGGCGCCAGCGCGTTCGCCGACGTGGACTCGATCGGGACGCGCTTGCAGGAGGCCGGCGTCTCCACGGCCATGATCGGCAAGTACCTGAACGACTACGAGTACGAGCTGGCGCCCTACGTGGCGCCGGGGTGGGACACGTGGGTGGCCTCCGGCGCGGGGGACGGCGCCTACGATCAGTCCGTCGTCCTCGGCTCGAGCGGGCCGACCGCGTCAACCGTCGGTACGCACATGGACACGGGAGGGGAGCACCTCACCTCGTACTTCTTCGGCCAGGCGCTCGACTTCGTGAACGCGCACGCGGACGAGCCCTTCTTCCTCTACCTCGCGCCCAACTCTCCCCACCTCTCCGGGGCCCCGGCGACAGAGGACCTGTCGCTCTACTCGGGCTTCACCGCACGGCCGCCGTCCTGGAACGAGGCGGACGTGTCGGACAAGCCCGTGTGGCTACAGAACCAGCCCCCCCTGAGTGACGTAGCCGCCGCCTCGGTGGACGAGAACCAGCGCGTAATGCTGCGGAACCTCGCCTCGTTCGACCGCGAGGTGGGGACGTTCCTCGACGCGCTCGCGGCGAGCGGGGTGCTCGATCGCACCGTGTTCATCTACACCTCGGACAACGGCTACCTCTACGGGGAGCACCGCCTCGCGCTCAAGGGCCTGCCCTACGAAGAGTCGGTCCACGTGCCGCTCTACGTTCGCTTTCCGGGGGTGGCTGGGCGGGTGGATCCTCGGCTGGTGGCGGTCAACGTCGACCTCGCCGCGACCGTGCTCGAGCTCCTGGGCGTGCCCCCCACCGGGGAGGGCCTCCCGCTCGGCTCCGCGCTGGTCGATCCGACGCTCCCGACGCGCGACCATGTCTACATGGACAACTACACGACCGGCGCTCCCGTATGGGCGGGCGTGGTGACGGAGCGCTCCAAGTACATCCAGTGGGGAACCGGAGAGACAGAGGTCTACGATGTCGTGGCCGATCCGTACGAGCTGGCCAGCCAGCACGCGTCGCCTCCCGCCGATCTCGACCTCGCCGCGCTGGGGACCATCCTCGACGAACATCGTGGGCTCGCCGTCCTCTCCGAGCTGCTCGACCCCGCGGCGGTAGGGACCCCGTACCTCGCGCAGCTCGCGCATTGGGGCGGCACCGAGCCGGTGATCTACTCGCTCGACGGCACGCTCCCGCCGGGCCTGACGCTGGGCGGCGGCGGGCTAATCCAGGGCATGCCGACCGAGGCCGGCGAGTGGGTGTTCGCGGTGTGGGCCCGGGACGCCTCGATCTCCCCGTGGAACAGCCGCAGCCAGGCCTTCAGCCGCGCGCTCCGGATCACCGTCGGGGACGCGCCGCCGGAGGCGATGCTGACCCGCACCGAGGACACCGCCCGCGTCGTGTTGCACACACGGCCGGGGGTGTCGGTCCAGGTGCGCGCGACCCCCGAGCCGGTGCCCGAGGGGATGCGGCGGGTGTCCGATACGGTGGTGGCCGGGGCGGACGGCAAGGCCGCCGTGACCCTCGCCGGGCTCCGCACGGATCGCGACTGGTATTGGGTGGCCTACTACGACGGCATCCCGGGGGCGCACGGGGAGATCCCGGCGCCCACGGTGCGGTAGCTACTCCATCCGGTCGAACGTGAAGTCGCCGGTGAAGCTGCCGAACACCTCGCCGTCGAGCCCCTCGTTCAGCGAGGTGAGCGCGGCGCCCTCGATGCTCGTTTCGGCGACGATCGAGCTGCGCTCCGTGGTGCACTCCTCGGTGCACGAGGCGGACAGCTCGGTCTCGCATTCCGCCTGCGCGGTGGCATCGCCCGCCTCCGCCGCACACTCGCTGCTCGCGCTCGACGAACAGTAGTGCGAGCAGTTCTCGGAGTCCGCCACGATCGAGGCCTTGATGGTGAGGGTGGTGACCTCGTCGATCTCCAACGCCTCGGTGACACACCCGAGCGCGCTCAACAATTCGGCGGACCCGCTGGCGTCCACCTGCCCGGAAAACGTGCCGTCCGAGCTCATCGTGCCTTCGGAGGACGAGCTGCCGGTGAAGGCGCCGTCCGTCGGGAGGCAGATGGACTCGAGGTCACCGAACGAGCCGGTGCCGCCGAACTCGGCTTCGAACGTGACGCCCTGCTCGGGCTCCTGCTCGCGGACCACGGGCTCCGCGTCGGTGAACGTGGCCTGGCCGGAGAAGTTCTCTTCCGTGGGGGTGCCACACGCGGCGAGGAAGGTGAGCATCGGGATGAGCATGGTGTGTCTCCTGCTCGAATCGTATGCCGGTGACCCCGGGGCCCGCTTTCAGCCGGATTGCAGGGCCGGCGCTGGAACCCTGCGATTCGGCGCGCGAGGGTTACACCCGTGGGCTTGGACCCACACGCCCAGGCGCCTGCCGCCGTCCCACCTCCGCCCGTTGCCGCGCCCCTCCCGTCGTGGGTGCCCCGGCGGCTCGAATCCGTCTACCGGCGGGTCGCGCCGTACCTCGGGGCCCTGGCGTTCATCGCCGGCTTCACCTGGGACTCGCTCACCCTTACCCGCGTCGATCGCCTCCTCGACAACTTCATCCTCCTCACCTACCTGCTCGGCCTCGGGGCGATGCTCGTCCTGCACCACCGGACCGGCGTGTTCCGGGCCGCCTGGCCCCGGCTCGCGCCGCGCCGCGAGCTCCTCGACTTCGCCGCGCGCTGGTGCTTCGGCGGGCTCTACAGCGCGTACGTCGTCCTCTACTTCAAGAGCGCGTCCACGTGGCCGTCGTTGCTGTTCGTGGTCCTGCTCGCCGCGCTGATGCTGGTCCACGAGCTCCGCCCCGCCGAGCGTCCGCGCATGCGGGTGTCGTTCTTCTGTTTGTGCGCGTTCAGCTTCCTCCTCTTCTTCATCCCCGTCGTGAGCGGGTACCTCGGCCCCTGGGTGTTTCCCGCGGCCGGCGCCCTCGCGCTCCTCGGCGGGGTGACGCTCGGCTGGGCGATGGAGCGCGGCGCTCGTGCGCCCTCGGCGATCTTCCGGCGTCACCTCGCCGCGAGCGCGATCGTGCTCGTGCCCATGTTCGTGCTCGACAAGCTCGAGATGATCCCCCCGATCCCGCTCGCGCTGCTCGATCGCGGCGTGTTCCACGACGTGACCCGCACCGACGCCGGCTTCGAGGTCCGCTACGAGCGGGCCGCCTGGCCCTCCTGGCGTCGTGAGGACCGTGTGTTCCACATCGGAGATGCCCAGCCCGCGTTCTGCTTCACCGCGGTGTTCGCGCCACACGGCATCGACGTGGGGATCGTGCATGCCTGGGAGTGGTGGGACCCAGCGTCCGGCTGGTCCGAGACCGACCGGATCCCGTACGAGGTCGAGGGCGGCCGCGGTGGAGGCTACCGCGTCTACACCAAGAAGCGCGCGCTGCGGGCGGGGGAGTGGCGCGTGCGCGTGTTGACGGACGCGGGGCGGGAGCTCGGGAGGTGCGAGTTCACGGCGGTGGAGGGGGAGGGGGAGGGGGTGCGGTGGGGGAGTCGGATTATTGATTGAGGGGGTGGGGGTCGGGTAGGGTGGGTGATGGATCCGGCCGACACCCACGCGTTCACGTTGGCCCGCGCGGGGATCGTGCTGGCGCTCGCGAGCTGTGTCGCGTGCCTTCGTCGTGAAGTGCCCGACACTCCTGTTGAAGACAACGCCGCCTGGCTGCGGCGCCGCTGGATCCACGAGGCGCGCACGGACGTGGAGATCACCGCCTTGGTGGCCGCCCTCCGGGCCCATGGGCTCGGCACCGTCTACCCCTTCGTCGGGCCCATGGCGCCGGATGGGCGCTTCGGCTGGCGCGACGGCGACGTCCTCCGCGAGTACGATCCCGAGGTGGCGCGCGCCTTCTTCGCCCGCACCCACGCGGCCGACCCGACCCTCCGCATCCTCCCGTGGACCGGCGGCGTCTTCGAGCGCGACGTGCACCTCACGTCCCCGGAGTGGCGGACGGGGTTCGTGGCCCAGGCGAAGGCGCTCGTCGAGCTCGGCGCGGACGGCGTCCAACTGAACATCGAGCCGATGGTGTCCTACGCCGAGGGCTACCTCGACCTGCTCCGGGAACTGCGCGCCGGCTTGGGTCCGGAGGCGACGATATCCGTCGCGGCGTATCCACCTCCCACCCCGCTCCACCCCTATCCCGACGTGCATTGGGAGCCCGCGTTCCTGACCGAGGTGTGCCGGCTAGCGGACGATGTGTCCGTGATGGCGTACGACACGGCGCTGCCGACGAAGGAGGCCTACTCGGCGCTCATGGAGGCGTGGACTCGCACCCTGGTGACAGCCCTCGGAGACGCGCGGTGTGTCTGGCGCATCGGGGTGCCGGCCTACGAGGACGACAAGCCCTGGCACCGCCCGGACGCGGAGACGATCGGCGCCGCGATCGAGGGGGTTCGCCGCGGGATCGAGCCGACACCGAAGAACTTCCGCGGGCTTGCGATCTACGCGGCTTGGACGACCGACCGCGCGGAGTGGGAGGTATTCGATCGGTCTTGGCGCGGGGTGGAGCCCGCGGAGGTGTTGGTGGAGATGCCGTGAGGTTCGTGTCCGAGATGCGGGCGCCTACGGCCCCCCTCCGCGCTCGGCCGTTGGCCTCGGTCCGCCCGCGGCGGGCGGGACCGCCGGGCGAAACGCCCGCCGCGCTCCGGTCGGCCGGGCGCGCGTGCCGAACTCGGAGGATGCCTGTTCATCCCTCGACTTCGGCCCGCGTCGCGGTCCTCCGGGCGGTCGGCTACCAACGCTACCAACGTGGTCGTTCAGCCCTGGCGGCCGCGCTACGAGCTTCTGGATGTGCTCACACGTGCGCCGCTCGATCGCGACGGATTGATTTCGCCGCTCCGGGCAGGCGCACGAATACACACCCCCGGTGTTGCCCAGCTGGCAGCGCTTCCCGCCGAGCCCTCGAGCCCACTCGCGACCACCGTACCGGCAGCCGCCTCACCCCCCAGCGCTCCGCGGCCCAAGGGCTACGAGTTGAGACGGTTCTTGCCGACGCCCGCCGGGCGAGCATCGGCAGGACGTGATCCCGACAGGCGGATCTGCCTGGCAGCCTGGTGCAGAGGCGATCTGTGCCGACAATCCCGACCCAACCACAAGAGAGAGAAGGCGTGCTTTCCGGGAACGCGAAGACGGCTTCTGACGTGCGCAAGCGGCGTCCCGCGCGTCCCCGCGCGCGGCCATCTTGGCGACACCTACTGAAACCGGTCGGGTCCGGCGGAGCACGCGCCCCGCACCTCCAGCTCGTGCCCGCCCCCGGCGATGCCGCTCTGATTGCCGCGATCGGGTGGCATGACCGCCGGCACATAGCGGCCGCGACGTCCGTTCGTACAGGATGAGACCACATCGCAGGCGTACGGCCGTCGGGGACGTCCGTACGGGGAGGATGACGCCACATCCTGGGCGGACGGACGTCAGGGGCGTCCGTTCGGCGAAGATGACTCCACATCCTATGCGAACGGACGTCGGGCGCTCGGCCGGCGACACCGGGTGAGGCTCCGAGGAGGACCTCGTGCGCGGTCAGGTGGCATGAACGCAGCGTGGTTACCTCGTCGAGGGTGCTCACACACCTTTTGGACGCCGCGATCATCTCACGTGCGCGCCGCAATGAGAGCGGCCTGCGGGCCTCGAGCGCGAGGAACATCGGCTCGTCCTTGGAGGGGTGGAGGGGCCTACCAGCTGCCGCCGAGGAGTAGGTAGGCGCCGCCCGGGTCGCCTGCGAGCCCGCGCGCGCCCACCGTCAGGTCGGGGGTGCCGTCGCCGTCGAAGTCGCCGCCGCCGCCGACCCCGATCCCTGCGTTGGCGCTCGCCCCGCTGCCGGTCAGCCGGGTGTGGTCCGCAAGATCGCTGTCGGCCAGCATGGGACCGAACACGACGGTGGCGATGCCGGCGTCCGTGCCGCCGTCGTCGAGGTAGGGGCCGCCCGTCAGGAGATCGGCGCGGCCGTCGCCGTCGATGTCGCCGATCCCGCGCAGCGCGGTGCCCTCGTAGCCGGCGCCCGTCCCGTACTCCCCGTGGAGCACCACCTCGGTTGCCGCGTCCACGCCCGCCGCGGAGCCCCGGTACACGTAGACCATGCTGGCGTGGTCGCTGCCGTAGGCTGCCGTCTTGTCGCCAGCCGCGATGTCGCCGTAGCCGTCGCCGTCGGTGTCCCCTAGGCCCGTGAGGCCCTCGCCGAACCCGCCGTCGGCCTGGGTGAGGGCGGTGTCAGCGGCCGAAAGCACGAGGTCCGCGGAAATGGGGCCCTGCACGACGTACACGGTATTCGCCCCGCGGGCGCCCACGAGCACGTCGTCGTTCCCGTCCCCGTTCACGTCCTCGGCGAGCGCGACGCAGGAGCCCGCGTAGTCGCCCGCCTCCGCTCCCCCGAGCCGGAACCACGCATTGGCGCTGGACTCGCCCGTTGGCGCGGTGGTGACCACATAGGCCGCCCCGGAGTCGGCGTCGCCGCCGTCGTCCTCGTAGAGGCAGCCGAAAATCGCGTCCTCGCCCCCGCCCCCGCTCACGTCCCGGCCACCGGCCGTCATCAATCCGCAGTGGTCCCCCGTTGCCTCGCCCTCGATTCGTGCCACGCGCGGCGCGTCGTCGATGGCGCCGCTCGTGACGATCGGGCCGTACACGAGGAACACCACCCCCCGGTATGCGTCGTCGCCGTAGCCGCCGGTCACCAGGTCGTCGTAGCCGTCGCCGTCCAGGTCGCCGGATGCGGTGGAGTAGCCGAGGATCGACAGACTCCCGCCCCAGAGCTTCACGTCGGCCCGCGAAAGCGCGACCGTCCCGGTGCGACCTCCCCCCTGGACGATGTACACGGCGCCGGCCTCGGACCCTCCTTGATCGTTCCCACTGGCTCCCACCACGAGGTCGTCGAAGCCGTCCCCGTCGAAGTCTCCGGCGAGCGCGGCGCTCGTGCCCGCGTAGTCGTACGCAGACTCCCCCGAGGCGTAGAGGTCGACGGTGGCGCTCGAGAGGATCGTGTCCGCCACCGCGCACGCGCCAGCGCGCCCGTCGCAGTCGTCGTCCTCGCCGTTTTCGCAGACTTCGGAGGCCCCGGGGTGCACGTCGTCGTCCCGGTCGTCGCAGTCGGAGGCGTCGGCCACGTACCCGGCGCCGAGCTCGCAGACGGTGACCGGCGCGTCGGGGTCGCCGTAGCCGTCGAGGTCGGTGTCGGTGTAGGCGTCGATGCCGTCGCTCAGGTCCGGGTCCGCCGCGTCGGCCAGGCCGTCGCAGTCGTCGTCGACGCCGTCGCAACGCTCTACGGCGCCTGGGAAGACGGAGGGGTCCAGGTCGTCACAATCCTCGTCGTCCGGCGAGCCGTCACCGTCGGCGTCTGCGGGCAATTCGGTATCGGTATCGGTGTCGGTGTCGGTGTCGGTGTCGGTGTCGGTGTCGGTGTCGGTGTCGGTGTCGCCGATCTCGGCGTCCTTGTCCCGTGTGTCGGGGTCGAAGCAGGCGGCCAGCAGCAGAGGGAGGATGATTCGGGGCATCGCACGCTCCAGGCGACAATAGGGGGGAGGAACCATGAACCGCGCACCCTACCAGCCCCCCGCCCTACTCGTCTACCCCATCTGCGCCATCGGAAGGGCTGTGCAGATCACTGGAGAGAGGAACGCCATCTGACGGTTCATGTTCGTGCCAATCAGTTGCCTCGGACTTGGGTATCGCACGAAGCGACCCGGAGAACTGGACGCCATGACGAGACGCGGGCGAGTGTAATTAGTCCGCGTTGTAGTTGTGAGATGGTGTTGTGTCGAATGACGCGAAGACGACTGCGGACGTGCGAGGGGCCTCCGCGCGTCTTCGCGCGCGGGCCATCTTGGCCCCGTGCGGCGGGGGGCGCATGTCCCGGGCGCACATCGACAACGATGAAACCTGCGTTAATGCTTCGTGCGCCCGGGCCAGTTCGGGCGTGTTCGCTCGAACTGAGCAGCACGTCGGCCAGTTCGACGGGACGCCGTCGCCCGGGCGCCGAGGGTCCACAATCACGTTCGCGACCGCTCCACCCCGGTGACCGAGCGGTCTGCCGCGAGTACTCGACCGGTTGGTCAAGTGCGTGCCGGAAAGCGCGCGCCTCGTCGGTTCAAGCTTCAGTCGGATGGCAAGAGAAAAACGCGTGAAGGGTCGACACCGGTGCGGGCGAGAAGACGTTGAGAACCACGCTTATGCTTCGTGCGCCTGGGCCAGTTTCGGCGTCTTCGCCGAAACTGAGCAGCACGTCGGCCAGTTCACGGACGTACCGACGGCCCGAGATGTAGGTGCCTCGCACGGGAGAAGGCCCTTCGGCTACTGCCGGAGCCACAGAGCGCACCTTCGCGAAACTTCAATCGAATCGAGCGTGTCTAGGACTGGTTGTGCCAAAATGCCGGATTCCTCAAGGGCCCGCACCCGTTCAAGTACCATCTGAGCTAATGGAGGCGCGACCGGCTCCCAGATCTGCAACGCTTCCCTGAAGAAGCAGTACGCCAACTCTGCGTCCCCGACCGCTTCGAGGGCCTCACCGATCCAGAGGTGGCCATAGCCTCGATTGAGGAGCCTCATAGTGCTGCGCTCCCACTCAAGCGTGGCCAGAGACTTCCGATAACAAACGAGTGCGTCTTGCGGCCGGCTCATGAACCAAAGGCATCGTCCTACGTTACCGTAGAACTCCCCGCGGTGCTCATCACGGACCTTGTTCGCGATGACCTGGCGGAGTTCAATCCCGTTTAGGAACAACTCCAGCGCCGCAGTTGGGTCGCCACCGTCGCGAAGCGCGAGAGCAAGGTTGTGGCTACTGTCGTAGCGTGTGTCCACGCCGGTTGACCGTTTGAGTTCATAGCCGCGTCGGCCCCACTCTACTGCGCCGCGAAAGTCACGACGGCACCAAAGCGCGTAACAGCGAAGACTACAGTACGCGATGTAGATCGGACTTCTGGCCGCGATACAGGTGTCAAAATGCTCAAGGTACTCGTCGACCTCACGATGCGCGCCGAGTTCAGAGAGCTTGGTGATCGTCGCACTGAATGCCGAAGCAAACACGGAATCGTTTTTCGCGATGGCCTCACGCCAGTCCATTTCGCGTAGCAAGCGCTTGGAGAGGCGAAGGTAGTCTTCGTGAAGGCCGCCGTCCATAAGAACAACTTGCGAATCGTTCAGAGTGACCAATGCGGTGCCGTGGGCCCCCTCGTTCAGATGCAGTTCGATCAGGCAGGAGAAATTGGACAGATCTGCGATTGAGGGCTCCGCACTCTGCTCAATGATTGCGGCCTTGATGCTCGAAACCACCTCACTAAAGTGGGCCACCAGGGGGTCAATGAATCGCTTTCGCTTTTCCGTAGGATAGAGGTCGTGCACGAAGCGCCTAATTACCGGGTGGAGTTCGTACAGCATTGCGCCCGCGTGGTTCCTTCGTGCGGCGACGAGATCCATGGCGCAGAGAGACTTGAAGTGTTGGGTGTACTGGTACCAGTCGACGGCTTTCGGTAGGTATTTACGAATCTTCTCCTTCGTGTCTGGTAGTACGAGCTCGGCGACGGTACGCAGGATCATTCGATGTGAGTCGTTGAGGCTGTCCCAGATCGAACGGAGGGTCTGTGTCGGAAGATCGCCCGTTCGGTCTCGTTCGACGTTCCGCATCAGCGATTCGATGTTCCGCGAACCCGCCTGGCGGGCAATGAGCGCCAGCCACAATGCGTGCCCATCCGTGATGCGATGAGCGTCCGCAATTATTCGCGCGTGCTTGGTAGCCTCGAAGCCCTTAGAGGCGAAGAGTTCCCGCGCATGCTCCAGGGAGAGCCCAGGCAAGCGCATGTGCTCGCAGTCAAAAAAGCTCGCCTCTAGCTCCGGACGGCACGTAAACACGAATCTGGAGCGATGGGGGCGGCGCGCGATCGCGCCAAAGAAGAGCTCCATTCCGCGAGCAGGCGCTAGCGTGACCAGGTCGATGTACTGGTCAATGTTGTCAAACACGAACAGGCCTCTGCTGCTACCGAGTTCACGGAACAACACATCAACGATGGCCTCCATACCCTGCGTCCCAAGCTCGCCAATAGGAACGCGCCCACCAGAAAGGCGTTCCACGATCGACAAAAGCTGGGCCTGAAGAGTGTCGGCTTCCTCCCTGCAATCTCGCCAATCCCAAAAGTCGATTTCGCGAGAATCAGCAAGATTCTGGACGTGTCGGGCAGCAAGTGCTGACTTGCCCTGGCCGCCGATGCCGGTGATCAAAACGATCGGCGAGTTGGCAGTGGCCAACCTTCGCAATTCCGCCGCTCGTCCCACGAATTGAGTTAGAGTGGGTGGCGCGTCACACGAGTATCCTCCAAGCGGCGTTGCCGGCGCGGTGGCAACTGGGGGCGGCGCCACTTCTGCCAGCGCGGGTGCGATGGAGGGCACCGCGGATGACGTGTCCGGAACGAGTCGCTGGACCAATCGCGGGAGCAGCGCATTGGAATCAATTCCCGAGTAGAGTACCACTCGGTGCCCTATCCCTGGTGCAATCGACTCGAGAAGTGCAGGATATTTGGAGCGAATGTCGGCCTCTTCGGCTTCAAAGAAACACCAAAGTATGTTGTGCGATTCGCCTCCTTCGGCCACAATTTCAACTAGTGTCCTGGTAAACACGTCGTCCCAACCCCCGTATCCCATGACTACGAGAGTCGACTGCCGCAGGAGCTCCCTGAGGCTGCCCTTGAGGCTGGGACGGGAACGCCGGAGTTGGATCGGCGTATGGAGGGTGTCGCCGCGTGCCCATGAACCGTGGAGGTGCACTACGGCATGAGAATCTGAACTCGACACGCTGTCGAGCCTTCCGTCGGAGGGGAGGAAGAGCGAGGTCGCCCTTCCGCCGGCCCTGCGAATCGCCACCTCAGCTAATGGGTCGAAGTTGGACGTGAGGAGTGGTTGATTGAACACGCGTGGAAACGACGTGATGATCTTTCCGAGGGCCTCAATGCCCGACGGGAGGGCCCACTCCGCAAGTTGATGTTCGAAACGTTCGCAGCGGTTGTCCGCAAGGTCCGCCGCCTCGAACGGCAGTGAGTAAGCCGAGAGTACGGCCTTTCTGATCAGTAGGTTGAGGGCTGGTTGCCCCAGGCAATCAAGCATGTATTGCATAGCGGCTTGGTAGCGGTTCGAACTCGCGCGCACAACCGCGTCAAACTCCGTCGGATCTTCAACCTGCGCCACTTCTGCGCGAATGAGGGCTACGATTCCGTTCACGCCAGGGACTCCGCGTCCGCCGGAGGATGCGGATGGCGCGGATAGGCCCGCACCGAACAGGAATGTCGTCGGTTCGCCGCGCTGAATGGCGGCAAACAGGCGGGTCGCAAGGCGAGTCTCGGAAGCGATCTGGAGTTCGAGCATTCGCGCCTATAGCTGATGGATGGCGGGGTCGCCATCGTATGCGCCTCGTAGACGTGGAGTGGTGCTCCTTCTTGCGTAAAGGTGAAGTGCTGTTGCCGCGCCGGAGTGGATTGTGGAGGGGCGGTCGCGGGGTCGATCGGTCGCCCGTTCTTGGGGTCTTGCTCCCCATGACGAGAGCGGTCGAGGAGGGCTGGCGGTATGTCCGTGAACGTCCTGATATCCGCGGCGTATCCGCCCCGCCCCGCCCGTAACC
>JAUXQH010000087.1 GCA_030685065.1 Pseudomonadota bacterium
GCATGTGAACGGGTGAATTACCTGCCACAAGCAGGGGGGACTGGGCCAGGCCCCCCTGCTTATGGCACGTGCCGGGACCATCCGGGCTCGCCACGCAGGGGCCCGCACGGCCGGCGTCAGCAGTCGATGTTGTCACCCAGCACGCCGTTGATGTTGCACACGGGCTCCTCCGTCCAGATAAGGTCGACCATGTAGACCGTCCCCGGGCCCATGCTCTCGAAAAAGAGCAATGTGCGAAGATTGATGTCGTAGTAGACACCGCAGCCCACTTTCGGTGCCGGGCACTCCGGGTACCCGTCCGTGGCGACGGGGGCGGGGCCTGCGCTTCCGGTCGGATCGAAGTGATATCCGTCGCACGTCATCGCCGCGGCTTCCTCGTAGGTAGGGCACGCGCCGCCGAATTCGAACGCGCAGAAGCTCTCGATGTCGTGCGGGCATCCGGTACCCGTGTCGCCCGAGTCGTCCAGCTTGTCGTCGCTGTGCACACAGCCGCTCGCGCAGGCCATGAGCGCAATGAGGAGCCACGCGGAACGCCTCTCCCCGCGGCCTCGGTTCCACATGCGCATCGGGCACCTCGAACCCGAAGGGTACTCCACCGAGGGCACCCCGCCCCGACCCCCTCACGCAGCCCCGCCCGCGCTACACTCCCCCGAACCTCCGGAACTCATGCGCGGCGCCACCCAGGTCCTCACCGACTGCCCCCAGTGCCGGGTCGAGTCCGCGCTCGTCGAGCTGCTCGATCCGAGCGAGCGCATCGGGGTCGCGCTCGAGGGGCGGTGCCGGTTGTGCGGGTACGCGACCGAGCTCGGGGACGTCGTGAGCCTCGGGCAACCGTTCGTCGACATGGACGAGGTGGTCGACGCGCTCGCGCGGTGGGCCGCCGAGGACGGCGAGGCCGATGTGCACGTGTTCGCGGTCGCCAACTTCAACGGGCGGGATCCGGGCGGCATCGCGCGCGCGGTGCTCGCGGGCGAGCGGGTCGACACGGGTTTTGACGTGATCGCGTGGTTGTTCCCCGCGCTCCAGGGCGGGGGGCGTCGCGAGGAGGACGAGCGGCCGAAGGCGCGGGTGGGGCCGAGGTTGGAGAAGGAGCCGCATGCCGGGGGTCCAGGGGGGCCGGTGGCCCCCCTGGCGGGGCGTTACGGGGCAGAGCCCCGTCCCAAAAACGTCGCGATCCAAACCGACACGCCGCCGCCCATGCGTGGCCCGAGCTCCCCGCCGGATCCCCGCGACATCGGCCGCGCCCTGGCGAGCGTGATGCTGGCGGACGGCCAGATCCGCGCCGTCGAGCAACGCTTCCTGGACGCGGCGCTCGTGCGCCTCGGCGTGCCACCGCTCGAGCCGGGCGATCTGCGCGTGTGGCGGCCGACCGAGCTCGGCCCGGTGCCCGATCCGGCGGGCCTCCTCGAGACGATGCGCCTGCTGTCGCTCTGTGACAACGAGGCCGATGGGAGCGAGCTCCGGCTGCTCCGCGAGTACGCGCGCGCCTGGCGCACCCCGCTCCGGACCACGGCGCTGCCGCGATCCGGCGCGATGTACGAGCTGGGGCGCGCGCTGCGGAGCCTCCTGGTGAGCTGAAGCCCGGTGTTCGAGGAAGCGATAGTCCGTGCCACCCTGGAGCTCCCGTGCTGCATGCCCCGCCCCGCCGCGATCCCGCCCTGGCTGACGCCACCGCGCTCTTCGTGGAGCAGTTCGCCGCCACCCAGGCCAACGTGGCCAAGGTCATCCTCGGGAAGGACGACGTGATCCGGAAGGTGCTCCTGGTCATGATCGCGAAGGGGCACATCCTCCTCAAGGACGTGCCCGGCACCGGCAAGACGATGCTCGCGCGCGCCATCGCCGCGACGATCGCGTGCGACTTCCGGCGCATCCAGTTCACGCCCGATCTGCTGCCGATGGACATCACGGGCACGAACGTTTTCGACCTGCGCCAGAAACAATTCACGTTTCAGCAGGGGCCCATCTTCACGCATCTGCTGCTCGCGGACGAGCTGAACCGCGCCACCCCGAAGACCCAGTCGGCGCTGCTCGAGGTCATGGCCGAAGGGCAGTGCACGGTCGAGGGCGTGACCCACAAGCTGCCGCCCCCGTTCCTCACCATCGCGACGATGAACCCGCTCGATCACGACGGCACCTACGCGCTCCCGGCCGCCCAGCTCGACCGCTTCACGATGCAGCTCTCGATGGGGTTCCCGAGCCCGGACGCCGAGATGGCGATGCTCGACGTGCACCTCGGCGCCCGCCCGCCGGTCGAGGCCCTGACCCCCGTCATCGACCGCGACACCTTCCTGCACTGGCAGGAGCTCGTGACGCGCGTGTTCCTCTCCACCGAGATCAAGCGCTACCTGGTGAGCCTCGCCGGCGCGATGCGATCGGATGCGCGCGTGCTCTCCCCGCCCTCGCCGCGCTCGATCATCATGCTCGCCCGCGTGGCCCAGGCCCACGCGCTCACCCAGGGCCGCGACTTCGCCACCCCGGAAGACGTGCGGGCGCTGGCGCCCGAGGTGCTCGCCCACCGCATCATCGTCAGCGGGGACGAGGTGGGCGTCGGCTACGTCCAGAGCGTGCTCGAGAAGGTGCCGCTCTTGTGATCCGGCATCTCCTCGGCATCGCCTGGCACCTCGGCGGGATGTTCCTCCTGCCGTTCGTGCTCGGCTTCGTGGCCGCGCTCTTCTTCGAGGTGAGCGAGGTCGCGGACACGATGTGGGTGATGCTCGGGCTCTCGGCCGTCGTCATCGCGCCCGCGTTCCTGAGTCAGCTGGTGGGCGTGACGCTGAAGGTCGCGCGGGAGGGGCGGCTGCTGCGCGAGCGGGGGCGGCTCACCCTCGAATCGGGCATCGCCGCGGTGCACCGCCACGTGCGCATCGTGACGCCGCGCGGCTGGGCGGTGCTGGTCACCGGGCTCTCGTTCGTGGTGTGCGCGCTGGCCGCCAAGTGGGCGAGCCTGTCGGTGCTCGCGGTGCTGGCCCTGCTCCTGTTCTACGGAACGGTCGGGGCGACCTCGTTCCTCTCGACCTTCCTGGTCGGCTCGTTCGAGACCAGCGTGAAGCGCCGCGGATCGATCACCCGCGAGATGGTGCCCGCCGTGGTCCTCGCGGGGGAGGCCGCGGAGGAGCGCTTCACCTTCCGGCGGGTGCCGGTGCCGCCGGGCTTCTACCTGCTCGTCGAGGATCCGCTTCCGGCGCGCCTCGGGACCACCAGCCGCTACGCCGTGGGGGCGGGCGCTCGTCGGGAGGAGCTGCTCGTTGGCGGCCGGCTCCGCTTCACGCCGCGCGGGCTCTACCAGCTCGGCCCCGCCGAGGTCTACTACCAGGACATGCTCGGCCTCACGCGCATCTCGCTGGCGAGCCTCGCGACCGCCGAGCTCAAGGTGCTCCCGCGGTTCCGCCCGCTCGAGATCCGCGAGCCGCCCCGGAGCCGCCTCCAGGCCCCCGACGTGCTCACCCGGCCCCACCGCTTCGCCACCGAGGACCACTTCCGCTTCCGCGAGTACGTGTCCGGTGACGACACCCGGCGCATCCACTGGAAGCTCTCGATCCGCTCCGGACATCTCACGCTGCGCCAGCCGGAGACGAGGGAGGTCAGCACCCGCACCATCCTCCTCGCGCTCGACGCCTACCTGCCGGCCGGCCGGATGCTGGAGGACGCCGTGGGGGTCGAGGAGGTGCTGGACCGCCTCGTGGAGACGTTCCTGGCGCTCGCGAAGGAGCTGACCGAGCGTGGGGACAAGGTCACGCTCGTCGCGGCGGCGCGGCGGCCGGACGGCGCGGGCCTCGGGATCGAGACCATCGTGTGCGCGCGCGGCGGCCACCAGCGCTGGCAGGACCTGGGGGCGCGGGTGGTGTGGCAGGGGCAGCACGATCTGCCCGAGCTGCTCGACGCAGTGGGGGCCGGGGTCGACGGGATCGTGATCTCCAGCCGCTTCCAGGCGCCGCCGCCCGCGATGGCCGCGGGGCAGTCGATCACGTGGGTGTACCTGCCGCCGGAGGAGGCGCTGGGGGCCAGCGATCCGACGCTGCTCCAGACGCTCGCGGGCACGCAGGTCAACGCGTTCACCTGGCTGTTCCGGCTCCCCTACCTCGCGGGAAGCGACGAGAACGCGTTCACGGCGCAGCTGCGCACCGTCAGCTTCCACATGGCGCGGCTCGCGGCGCGCCGGCGCCTTCGCGCGGTGGCGAAGCTGCACGGCGCGCGCACGCTCCAGGCGCTCGTCGCGCGCGGCGACGCGGTCTACCGGCTCGAGCCCGGCGTCGGTACACACCGCCTCGTGGGCCTCACGGGCGGCGGGCGCGGCTCGGCCGGGCTCAGAGCGTGACCGTCATTCCCTCCCGTCGCCCGCTCGCGTCTGCTGGTCGCGTCCGCGCGTCTTCCTCGGTCACAGGTCTCGACCTGCTCCCTCGTCAGCCACGCAGCCGCGCCTCAGCAGCCGCTTCGCGTGCTCGGTCCGGGAATGACGGTCACGCTCTCAGCGGAGGCGCCGCGTGAAGTCGACCTTCCGCAAGCACGGCACGGCCTCCTCCCTGAGCGTCTGGCAGGCGATGAGGGAGGCGGCGGTGCCGGTCGCCGCGTACCACGCCTGCTGCCTGTTCGCGTTCGTGGCCTTCTCCGGGGCGGTGATGCTCTCCAGCGGCGGCGAGCTGAGCAGCGTGGTGATCCTCCTCGGATTGGGGCTGACCAACTTCACGGGCATCGTGGTGGGGCAGGTCCTCGCGTTCCTGCGCGTGCGGACGTGGATCATCGTGCTGTTCGGCGCGGCCTGCTGGACCGCGTCGATCTTCGCGATCGCGGCCGGCGCCGCGGGGCTCGGCGAGTTCGGCGCGGTGATCGCGCTCGCGTTGTGGCTGTTTCCGATCGCGCTCACGGGCGGGCTGTGGAGCCTCGAGACCCATCGCGCGTTGTGGTCGTCGTGGGTGCCGCTGCTCTACGCCACCGCCGCGGTCATTATCTGGAGCGAGTACCGCGGGACCGTCGCCAACTGGTTCTCGGGCGACAAGTGGGCCCTCTGGGACATCGTCAGCGTCGGCATCCTCGGGGTCACGGTCGCGCTCCTCCTGCTCTATCTGGTGTCCCGGGAGACCCACCGCCTCGCCCTCTGGCGCCGGGGCCCCACCGCCCCGCTCGCGCCGAGCCTCCTCGAGAAGGGGGCCACCCGGCCGCGCCTCACCTTCTTCTCGATGGTCCTGCTGATCGGCATGGCGGGCGTGCTGACCGTCGCGACGGCCATCGTGTCGCCCTACCTGTGGCGGACCGGAGACGAGGGAGACCGGGAGGGAGAGGGCTACGGCGAGAACCCGACGGAGCAGCCGGCCGAGCCGGAGCCGTCGGAGCCGTCGGACAACGAGTTCCTGCGGAGGCTGGGGCAGGGGATGAAGGAGATGGCGGAGCAGGTCGTGGAGGCCGGCTCCAAGTCGGCCGGCTCGATCTGCACGCTGCTGACGCTGCTGCTGCTCGGCGTCCTCGGCTTCCTCATCGCGTATCGGCCGCTCAAGCGCCTGTTCCTGATCCGGCACCTGAAGGACCCGCTCTGGCGCGTCCCGCCGACGACGCGCATCGAGCAGGGCTGGCGCCTCGTCGAGATCGCCCTGGGGGACGCGGGCGTCTACTCCCACCCTGGGGAGGACGCCGCGGGGCTCGCCCGGCGCGCGGGGCCGATCCTCCGGCGCCTCTCGCCGGTCGAGGTACACGGCCTCGAGGACGCCGCGGAGGTCGCGGACCGTGTGCGTTTCGGCCTCGGGGTCGGCCCCGAAGACCTCGACGTCATGCAGCGCTTCTCGGGCTGGGCGATCGACACGGTGTGGGAGCGCCTCGGCGACCGCGAGCAGATCCGGTGCCTCTACCGGGGGCTCTGAGGCGGCCTCAGCGGCCGCCGCCGCGCCCGCGCGAGGTCAGTACAGCTCCATCCGGTAGAACGTGGCGTTGCTGCCCGTTCCCACGTACAGGTACCCGTCTGCCGAGACCGTGCACGAGCCGTTGTTGCCGTGATCGGTCGGCAGGCTGGTGATGGCCGCCCAGGTGTTGCTCGCGATGTCGTACTGGTACATCGTCGAGCCCGACGTGTTCCCGGCCGCGTAGATGTGGCCGGAGCGGTCCGAGCAGAAGATGTCGTTGAGCTGGGCCTCGGGGTGCGGGGTCATCGTCGTCACCGCGCCCGTGCCGATGTCCCAGCGATACAGCGCGCGGGCGTTGTACGCCCCGAAGAAGATGGCGCGCTCCTCGGGGTCGTACCCCATGCGGGTCTCGTATTCGCTGCCGAGGCCGGTGGAGTGGTAGGCAACCGCGCCGGTGGTGGTGTCGTACGTGACCATGTTGCCGCGCGAGTCGTGGCCGTAGATGATGCCGTACTCGTCGGACTCGGTCATCGCGTAGTCGTCCGTCGCCAACGTGGTCGCCACGGTGGTCCACGTGTCCGTGGTGGGCGCGTACTGGTAGACGCGCAGGTTGCGGATCATCCACAGGTCCCCGCCCGACGGCGCCATCGAGCACCAGGGTTGGGAGTACGGAGACGTCGCCGCGAGCGTGGTCCAGCTGCCGAGATCGGGGTCGTACTTCTGGCCCGTCGTGTCGTACATGTTGTAGATGTGGTGGATGTCCGACGGTTGATACGTCATCAGCGAGTAGGTGTACTCGCCGCTCGCGGTCAGCGTCTCCCACCGGCCCGAGTACGTGCCGTCGAAGTCGGTGAAGCACTCCACGTCGTCGTCGATCAGCCCGTCGCAGTCCTCGTCGGTGCCGTCGCACGTCTCGATGGCGCCGGGGTGGGTCGACCCATCCCCGTCGTCACAGTCGGTGGCGTCGGCCAGGTAGCCCGAGGGCGCGGTGCACGACTCGACCGAGTCGCGGGCGTTGCCGTAGGCGTCACCGTCGTCGTCGGCGTACCAGGTCTCCGCGTCCACCGCGTCGGCTTCGTCGATGACGCCATCGCAGTCGTCGTCGGCGCCGTCGCAGGTTTCGGCGGCGCCGGGGAAAACGCGCCCGTCGTCATCGTCGCAGTCGTTGGCGTCCGTGGTGTACCCGCTCGGCTCGTCGCAGGCAGTGGCGGTGGCGGCGGGGTCTCCGTAGGTGTCCCCGTCGGCGTCGGCATACCAGGTGATCGCGTCCGCCGCGTCGTCTTCGTCGGTGACACCGTCACAGTCGTCGTCGGCGCCGTCGCAGCGCTCGACCGCCGTCGGATTCACGCCCGCGCTCGCGTCGTCGCAGTCGGTGGCGTCCGCGACGTACCCGCTCGGCAGGGCGCAGGAGAGGGTGGTCACGGAGGGGTCACCGTAGGTGTCCCCGTCGGCGTCGGCGTACCAGGTCTCCGCGTCCGCGGCGTCGTCCTCGTCGGCGCTGCCGTCACAGTCGTTGTCCACGCCGTCACAGACCTCGAACGCGTCGTCATTGACGGCGCCGTTCGTATCGTCGCAGTCCGCGCACGCGGCGTAGCCGTCGCCATCCGCGTCCGCGTAGCCCACCGCGCCGTCGCAGTTGTAGTCGTTCGGATCGGTGCACTCCTCCAGCGCGCTGGGGTTGTACATCGCGTCCGCGTCGTCGCAGTCGGCGTAGTCCGCGACGTAGCCGCTCGGCATCACGCAGGAGCGGGCGGTGGCGGACACGTCCCCGTAGCCGTCGTCGTCGGTGTCGGAGTACCAGGTGCTCGCGTCCTCCGCGTCGTCCTCGTCGGTGAGGCCGTCGCAGTCATGGTCCACGCCGTCGCAACGCTCGACTGCTCCGGGGTACACGGCCGCGTCCCGGCCGTCGCAATCGGTGGCGTCCGCGACGTACCCGGTCGGCACGGCGCAGGAGGCGAAGGTCGCGGAGGGGTCCCCGTAGCCGTCCGCGTCGGCGTCGCGGTACCAGGTGCCCGCGTCCGCCGCGTCGTCCTCGTCGGTGGCGCCGTCGCAGTCGTTGTCGACCGTGTCGCAGACCTCGGACGCGTCGGCGTTGACGGCGCTGTCGGTGTCGTCACAGTCGGCGCAGGCGGCGAAGCCGTCCCCGTCGGCGTCCGCATAGCCCACCGAGCCGTCGCAGTTGTAGTCGTTCGGATCGGTGCACTCTTCCGGTACGCCGGGGTTGTACGCGGCGTCCGCGTCGTCACAGTCCGTGCCGTCGGCCACCCAACCCTCTGCCGCCGCGCACGCGTCGGCGGCGGTCGCGGCGTCCCCGTACCCGTCCTGGTCGGCGTCCGCGTAGAACGTGGTGGTCACGTCCTCATCGACGGTCCCGTCGCAATCGTCGTCTACCTCGTTGCAGGACTCGGCGGCGCCGGGGCTGACGGACGCGGACGTGTCGTCGCAGTCCGTCGCATCCGCGACGGTGTTCTCGGGCGCGGTGCAGGCCAGCGTCTCCGAGGCTGCGTCCCCGTAGCCGTCCGCGTCGGCGTCGGCGTACCAGGCGGTCCCGACGCCGTCGTCGAGGACGCCGTCACAGTTCTGATCCACGCCGTCGCAGAGCTCTTCCGCGTCCGGGTGGATGTCGGCGTTCGTCTCGTCGCAGTCGTCCGCCGCGACGTAGCCGTCCCCGTCGGCATCGACTTCGTCGCTCATGCCGGTTTCAGCGGTGTCGGCGGGGATGTCCTTGTCGGCGTCACAACCGGCGGTCACGACGAGGAGCAGGAGGCTGAAGAGTCGCATCGGGAGTCCTGTGTGGGGATGGGGTACATCGGCGCCGGAGCGCTTTCTGCGCACCAGCCAGCGGCCTACTCGGGGACGGCCCCGGCGGATGCGCCTTGAATGTCGGGGGTGTCGAGGGTCGCGGCCGTGCGCTGACCATCGGGGGCGATGCCCGCGGGAGCCTCGAGCACCCGCAGCCGGGCCTCGAGCTGCTTGATCTGCCGCTCGAGCTCGACGTCCCGCCGCGCCGCCCGCACATCGAGCTCGACCGCCCCTACGGTGACGTCCTTGAGCTCATCGTAGACGAACAGGCTGTAGGCGAACGAGGCGAGGGCGGTCATCACCGCGATGGCGACGATCGTGGGAATGTGCTGCGGCGCGATGACGCTTTTTTCGGACATTCCCGTGCTCCCGATCTAGAGGTACCACTCGGCGCCGACCGTCACCGAGCCACGGTAGAAGCCCCAATACCGCGCACTGTAGGGGATGTTGGCCCCGAGCACGATCACGATGGGCTTCTTCTCGTGGGTGATGAACAGCCCTTGCTTGTTCGCGAGTTGGCTGGGGAAGCCGCCCTTGCTCGGGACGAATTTCATGCCGAAGCTCGCGACCATGAACTGGAAGGAGCCGAAGTCCTGGCTGCCGAGGTACTTCAGGGTGCCCGTGGTCTCGAGGTAGGCGTAGACGACCTCGTTGGCTCGCAGCTCGGCGTTGAAGCCGTAGAACAGCCGCACACCCGCCGGATCGCGGAGCTCGGCGTCGACCCCGACCTCGGCCTGGAGGTAGAGCCCCTCGAGCACGGGGAGCCGCTGGCCCGCCATGAGCGCCGGGCGCAGGATGGGAAACGCGGGGTCGGTGTTGAGCTTGAAGTCGAGCGCGCCGGACAACACGGTGTTGGTGCGCGCGGACTTGAGGAGCGCGTACTTGGCGCCGAGGTTGATGGCGATCCCGCTCACGTCCTGGTCGAGCCCGGCGTGGACGGAGAAGTGACGGAGGATCTGGAACTCGGCGTCGAGGTGGGGGGCGAACCAGTTCGGGATGCCGAGCTCGGCGGTGGCCCCGATGCGGGACCGCGGATCGGCCGAGGCGAACTGGAGCGGCGACGTGAAGTTCAGCTCGCGGTTGGCGGCATCCTCGCGGCGGGCGCCCGTGTCGCTCCCCGGGACACGCTCCCCGAACAGCTCGGCGGAGAGCTCCTCGGTGCGGGTCTCGATGCGCTCCCGGAACAGGGACTTGGGGTACTTCTTCAGGTACGCTTCCCAGGCGATCAGCTCCTCGTCGGGGGTGACCTCCGTGAGCTTTTTCTGGGTGTCCCGGTAGATCTGGGCCGTGTCCTCGCCGGGACCGCGGGGCTTGATCGTCTCCTGGTCCTCCTCGTCGCGGAATTCCAGATCTTCTTCTTCCTCGTCGTCGAAGTCGAGGTCGTCCGGTTCGGCTTCCTCGTCCGACTTGTCGCCCTCGTCGAGGCGCTTCGGAGTCGGGACGTCGCCGCCCTCCTCCTCGAAGTCCCCCTCATCGGGCATGGGTTCGTCCGAATAGTCCTCTTCCTCTTCGCTCTTTTCCTTGTCCTTGTCCTTTGGGGCGGCAAAAGCCGGGCCCGCGGCAAAAAGGGCGAGGAGGGCGGTGAGGCCGACAAGACGATGCATACCTGTCTCCGAGGGCGGGCGGCGGAGGATAATACAGACGGGCGACCGGCGCGACGCCTGCGTGGGGCCGATCGTCCCGCGGCGGGCCGGCGAGAGACGCCGGCGGCGCTTCGATAGGGGGCTTTGGGGATGGAAGGAGCAGCCGTGACCACGGAGGACGCCGCGCGTGCGGAAGAGGTGCGGGCGTGGCTCGTGCAGCTTCGCGGTGGCGCGCCGTTCCTCTCGGCGGCGGACGGGAAGCTGCTCGTGGACTGGTTGGACGCGAAGATCCCCGTTCCCACGATCCTGCACGGCATCGAGCTGGTGGCGGAGCGCCGCCGCGCGAAGCGCACGCGGACCCCGTTCTCGCTGCAGAGCTGCCGCGCGACGATCGAGAAGCTCGCGCGCGCCGGAGGCGGGTGGCGAACCCCCGCCGACCTCGTGGTGGCGCTGGCCCCGGCCGAGCCGGATGCCCTCGTCGTGGAGGCGCTCGTCGAGCTCGCCGCCATCACGGGGGACGACCCGGAGGCGCGCGCGCGGTACGCCTGCGCCGTGCTCCGACGTTTCCATGCGCGGGTGTGGGACGCGTTGGGGGAGGAGCGCGCCGCGCTCCTGGCCGAAGCCGCGGAAGATCTGGGGACGCTCGAAGCGCTGCTCGGGCACGACGGCTTCGAGCGCGCGTGCGAGGAGCACGCTCGGGATCGGGTGCGGGCGCGCTACCCTACGTTGTCGGCCACGCGGGTGTGGGAGGAGTTTGGGCTTGGAATGGTCTGATGGTTTTCGCGTCGTGAGCGACGCAGCGCGCGGACTGGCGAGGGCCGAGGTGATCCCGGGGCCCGTGTGCCCGTTCTGCGAGGGCGTGGGGCGGCGGGAGCTCGAGATCGGCGGCATCATCCGGGTGGGCAAGTGCCGGTGCCAGCGCGTGGTCGACCGCGTGGCCCTCTTCAACCACGCGGGCGTGCCCGCCCGCCACGCCGACAGCACGATGGAGAGCTTCCAGCAGTCGCTCCCCGTGCCCAACCCGGCGTGGAAGTACACCCGGGGCTGGCTCGACGCCTACCGGCCCGGCCAGGAGGCGCGCGGGCTGGTCCTCCACGGGGAGCCGGGGCGCGGCAAGACGCACCTGATGGTCGCCGTGGTGCGCGAGCTCATCTTCCGGCACGGCGTGTCCGTGCGCTTCGTGGAGTTCACCCACCTGTTGAGCCGCATCCGCGAGGGCATCGACCGCAACGACGGCGACGCGACCACGCTCACGCCGCTGGTGCTGGTCCCGGTGCTCGCGATCGACGAGCTGGGGAAGGGCCGGAAGACCGACTGGGAGCAGACGATCATCGACGAGATCATCACCCGCCGCTACAACGCGGGCGGCGTGCTGCTCGCGACGACCAACTTCCCGCTCCGCGCGGGCGAGGGCAAGGCGAGGGCCGCTTCCACCTTGGCTACCGGCGGGCTGGAGACCCTCGCCGATCGCCTGGGCGAGCGCGTGTTCAGCCGCCTGAGGGAGACCATCCAGTTCGCCCCGGCCCTCGGGGAGGACTACCGGGCCATCCGCGGAATGACGCGGTAGCTCTCGAACCGGGCGCTTCCGGGGCACCCGGTCAGATCCCGGTCAGGCCCTGCTCAGTCGCCGCGCGGAGCCTTGGGCGGGGGCTCGGCGGGAGCGTCGGGGAGCCCTGCCACGTCCTTGCGTCGGGAGGGCTTCTCCGCGGCGGGGGCGGTGTTGCCGTCGGTCGGCTTCTGGCCGGGCTTCTCCTCCGAGGGCTTCTCCGAGGGCTTCCTGGGGGTCGGCTTCTTCGTCACGGGCTTCTTCGGGGTCGGCTTCTTGGGGGCGGGCGCCTTCGGCACGACGGCGTCGGCCGCCTCCGGGTCGATGCCGAGGCGCAGATCGCGCATCTCTTCTGCCGCGCGGCGGGTCCACGAGAGGGTCGCGTCGATCGAGAGCGCGGCGCTGTAGGCGCGGTACGCACCTTCCCAGTCCTCGTTGGCCCGCGCGGTGTCGCCCTGCGTCACCAGGCCCTGGGCGAGGGGGGTGGCCATGGCCACGAGCTCGTCGTTGCGATGGTCGAGCTTGCGGGCTTCGGCCAACGCGCGGGCCTGGGCGAACGCCTCGGTCTCACCCTGCGCGCGGGCCACCAGGCAGCTCACGCGGGCCGTGGTCACGCTGTCCACGCGGGTGAGGAACCAGCGATCGTTGCGCGAGACGTGGCGCCGGGCGTTCTGGAACGCTGTCGCCGCGCCGTCACAGTCCCCCGCCTTGGCGAGCGCGAGCGCGTCGTCGTAGTCGGCGTCGGCCGCCGCGAGCACATCGTTGCCGCCCACGATGTGGACGAGGCCGGCGCTCCGCCACTCCCCGACCATGAAGCGGGCCGCTTCGGGGGGGGCGCCGGGCTCGACGGGCGAGTATGGCAACACGACGCCGGTGGCCTCGTCGAGCACGACGAACCCGAAGTCGTAGGTGCCCTCGCGGAGCGATTCGGGGAGGGCGATGCTCCAGTCCCCGCGGACGAGCTCGTGGGGCTGCCAGTCCGTGGGATCGTACCAGTCGTACCCGGGAGCCACCTCGGCCACGTGCGCCACTCCGTTCTCGTTCGCCAGGAACGCGAGCACCCGGAAGCCCTCCTTCCGCTCCCCCTCGGCCATCGCGCTGCTCGCGAGCGGAAGGCTCGGGGCCGCGCTGACCGCGGGCACGGCGACCGCGGGCACGCCGACCACGGGCACGCCGACCGCGGGCGGAGCCGCGCGCCAGGACGTGGACACGTAGAGCCGGCCACCCGCCGCGACCTCGGGCGCGGGCACGTCCCAGCCCTCGAGCGTGACGCCCCCCCCGAAGGGCACCTTGCGGCCCTCCGGCCCCGCCGCGCGCTTGGTGACGAGGTGCTCCTTGCGCACGTGGTTGCCGACGTGCAACGTGCGCTTCCCCGAGGGGTAGCCGGGGATCTCGACGTACTCGTCCCAGCGCTCGTTGAGGTGGATCTTGCTCTGCCGCGCCCAGGAGCCGTGTACGTGCGCGAAGTCGGGCTTGCGCTCTTCGAACACGTACTCGGTGACGAATTTCTTGTTGTACTTGCGATGGTGGGCCATCGGCATGTCGACCAGGCCGGCAATGTCGACGATGTCCCAGCCGGACCACCACATGTGGGCGCCCATGTCGACGTCCATCAGCGTGACCTGCTCCAGGCCGAGGCGGCGCTGGACCCAGGTCATGTACTTGACGCGCTTGTGCACGTCGCGCGGAGCTGTCTCCGGGTTGTTGGCGAAGGTCCACGAGCCGTTCACGTTCGGGGCCGCGATGGCCACCGCCAACGGAGTGGCCCAGAGCGCCGCCACCGGCATCCAGCCCGCGAACCGCCGCCCCGCGAAGGGGAGCCGCGCCGCGAGGGCACCCGCGCCCACGCCGAGGAGGGTGAAGAGCGGCACGCTGGTCATGGAGAACCAGCGCAGGCCCTTCATCCAGTCTCCGCCGGACCACACGCAGAAGAACACGCCCGAGCAGAAGGCGGCCCAGAGGAGGCCGCGGGCCTCCCAGCCCTTGCGCCCGAAGGTGACGAGGCCGAGCAACGCGCTCCCGCCGAGCAGGTACCAGACGCGCGCATCGGTCCAGTTGCGCGACAGGATGCGCGACCACTCGCCGGTCCACCCGGTGGGGATGCCGGTGCGGCCGTCCCACAGGAGGAAGATGGCGTAGACCACGAGGAGCGAGGCGCCGACCCACCGGCGCCACGTCGACAGCCCGGTGAGCGCGATCACGACCAGGGGCGCCGCGTACACGATGCCGTATTGCGTCGCGTATTCCTTGACCTGCTTCCAGCCGCCCTGGGTCCACCCGAAGGGCCGGAACACCTTCTCCTTCGCGTAGTAGGTGTTGGGAAACCACCACGCGAAGTAGTCGTAGCGCCACGCGTTGTACGCTGCGTAGGGCACCCCGAACGCGAGCACCCAGAGCGGGAGCGCGCTCCACTGGCGACGGGCCAAGGTTCCGAGCACCCGCCCGGACAGCCCGATCGCAGCGTAGGCGATGCCGTCCGGCCGCGTCATCGAGAGCCCGACGAAGGCGAAGGCGGACCACGGCACCGAGTGGCCGTCCTGGATCTCCCGCACGAGCGCCCACATGCCGGCGGCGAGCAGCAGGTTGAACAGGGAGTTCTCGAGGCCCGACGCGTTCCACAACACGAACTGGGTGGAGCACGCGAGGAAGAACGGCGCGAGGACGGCGAGGGGATCCTGCGCGTCGGGGCGGGCGCGGCGCGCGAGACCCCAGGCGAAAAACAACGTGAGGCTGCCGAACACGGCGCCCATGAGCTTCGGGGAGGTCCACACCGGCACGCCGATCGTGTAGAAGCTCGCGATCAGGAAGGTCCACAGCGCGTTGGAGTACCCCTCCACACGCTCGCCTCCCGGGTAGGGCACGAGCCCCTCTCCCTCCGCCAGGTTGCGCGCGTAGGCGAAGGAGATCGCGCTGTCCTCGATGTAGAACGGCTGCGGCAG
>JAUXQH010000094.1 GCA_030685065.1 Pseudomonadota bacterium
GTGCCCTCGAAGCCCATGGCCTCGTAGGAGGAGTACACGGTCACGTCGTACGTGCCGCCCGGCATGGCGAGCGAGTAGGAATCGCCCGTGGCGGCGGTGCTGTAGGTGAGGCCGGAGGTCGTGTCCACGAACCGGATCGACCACTCGTCCGTGCCGCCGTACGGGTCGGGGAAGCCGGCGCCGTCGAACGTCGCATCGCCGGAGACGGTGTAGGACAGCAGGGCGGCGTCGAGGGTCCGGTCGCGAGAGATGGAGACGGCGGTCGCGACGGGCCAAGTGCCCTCGAAGCCCATGGCCTCGTAGGAGGAGTACACGGTCACGTCGTACGTGCCGCCCGGCATGGCGAGCGAGTAGGAATCGCCCGTGGCGGCGGTGCTGTAGGTGAGGGCCGAGGTCGTGTCGACGAAGCGGATGGACCACTCGTCCGTGCCGCCGTAGGGGTCGGGGAAGCCGGCGCCGTCGAACGTCGCGCGTCCGGAGACGGTGAAGGGCAGGAGCACCACGTCCTGCGTGCAGCCACCAGAGCCGCAGATCGCGTCCGTGCTCGCGCACTCGTCGATGTCGGTGTCGGTGTCCGCGTCGGTGTCCGCGTCGGTGTCGGCATCGGTGTCGGCATCGGTGTCCGCGTCGGTGTCGGCATCGGTGTCCGAGTCCGAGTCCGCGTCGGTGTCCGCGTCCGAGTCCGCGTCCGAGTCCGCGTCGGTGTCGGCGTCGGTGTCCGCGTCCGCTTCGGCATCCTTCTCGGTCGGGCCCCCACCGAAGATGCAGGCAGGGAGCAGCGTGGCGAGCAGGAGGAGGGTGCGCATCGGGGCCCTGGTTCGGCCGACACCTTACTGCATCCGCGGCGCCCGAGCGGAGCGCCGGCTCGGTGGCGCGACAGCAGCTGCGGCGCGGCAGGTGGCGTCCTCCGCGCGTTTCGCCTACGCTGGCCCCTCCGCCGAGGGTCCATGCTCCATCTGCTCGCTTTGTCCCTGCTGATCCTCGCGTCTCCCGCGCACGCCAAGCGGCCGCCCAAGGCCGCCGCCGCAGAGGTCAAGGTGCCCGAGGCGAAGGTGCCCGAGGCGAAGGCGCCCGCAGCGGGAGCGACCCCCGCCCCGAGCGACCCCGCTGCGCGCGCGGAGCTGGTGCAGGACGCCCTCGCCCGCGGCGACTTCGCGGCGGCGTGGCCCAGCGTGCTCGTCGAGGCGGACGCGGGCAGCGCTCCGTACGAGTTTCTCGCCTGCTCCCTGCTCTTCGACGGGCTCGGCGTCGCCAAGGACCCCGCGGCCGCGGCCACCTGGTGCCAGCGCTCGGCGGAGCAAGGCTTCCCGGACGCGCAGTGGTACCTGGGCGAGATGTACGCGGCGGGAATGGGCGTGGCGGCGGATCCGGCGCTCGCGATCAAGTGGCTGCGCGCGTCCTCCGAGCAGGGAGATGGGCGCGCACAAGCGAGCCTCGGCGCGACGCTGTTCCGGGGCCCGGACACCGGACACGCGGAGGCGGCCCGGTGGCTCGACGCGGCGGCGCGCCAGGGAGCCGCGTCGGCGATGGGGCCGCTCGCGCTGATCCTGTACGGAGGAACGGCCGTCCCGCAGGACAAGGTGCTCGCCTACGCGTGGAGCCACCTCGGCGCGCAGCTGGACGCGCGGCAGTCGGTCACCTCCCTGCGCTTCATGATCGCGGCGGATGTCACGCCGGAGGAGAAGTTGCAGGCCGAGGCGAAGATGAAGGAGCTGATGGCGGCGTTTCCGCGGTGACCGCCGGGGCGCCCACGATCCGTACGGCCGGAAGCGGGCCCCCGTGTCGGGGGTTCCGCGTCTTCCATGTCCGGACAACAATTTCGTTGCCGACCGGGCCGCGGTGAGAACACTAAGCGGTCGGGCCCCAGACGGAGCCCGAGCGGAGCACCATCTTGATTCACTTCGACCAGTTCGGCGTTTCTGCCGAGGCCATCCGATCCGTCCTCGCGACGGCGCTGGCCAAGGGCGCTGACGACGCCGATCTGTACTTCGAGCACTCCGGCAGCACGTCGGTCGCGCTCTCCGACGGCAAGGTCAACCGCGCGTCCACCCACGTCGATCTCGGCGTCGGCGTGCGCGTCGTGGTGGGGGACCAGGTGGGCTACGCCTACACCGAGGACCTGTCGCGGGCCGCGATGATCGCCGCCGCGCGCCTCGCCGCCGAGATCGCCATCGGCACCGCCTCCCACTCGCCGATCTCGGCCACGCCGCTCAACTACGCCGATCGCTACCCGGTCACCCTGCCGTGGGAGCAGGTCGAATTGGAGAAGCGGGTGGCGATGGTGCGCGACTGGGAGAAGCGCGTGTTCGCGAAGGACCCGCGCGTCAACAAGGTCGAAGTGTCGCTGGCCGACTCGTTCCGCCACGTGCTGATCGCCCGGCCGGACGGCCGCCTGGTCTACGACTACCAGCCGATGACCCGCGCGTTCGTCGTGTGCACGGCCGAGCAGGAGGGCCGCCGCGAGTCCTCCAGCGCCAACCTCGCCCAGCGCATGGGCCTCGAATTCTACACGGACGAGCGGGTGGAATCGTTGATCCGCCGCGCGGTCGACGACACGATGATCCTCTTCGAGTCCGGCAAGCCGCCGGCCGGCGAGATGACGGTCGTGCTCGGTGCCGGCTCCTCCGGCATCCTGCTCCACGAGGCCATCGGGCACGGGCTCGAGGCCGACTTCAACCGCAAGGGCGTGAGCATCTACGCCGATCGTTTGGGCCAGGCGATCGCTCCGAAGGGCGTCACCGTGGTGGATGACGGCACGATCCTCCACGCTCGCGGCAGCATCAACACGGACGACGAGGGCAACCCCGCCGAGAAGACCGTCCTCATCGAGGATGGCGTGCTCCGCGGCTACCTTCACGACGAGATCTCGGCGCGCCACTACAAGGTCACCCCCACCGGCTCCGGCCGCCGCGAGAGCTTCCGTCAGCCCGTGCTTCCCCGCATGCGTACGACCTACATGGAGCCCGGCCCCTACGATCCGGCCGAGATCATCGCCAGCGTGGAGAAGGGCATCTACTGCCGCAGCTTCTCCAACGGGCAGGTGCAGATCGGCGCGGGGGACTTCGCGTTCTACGTGCGCCACGGCTGGCTCATCGAGGGCGGCAAGCTCACGCGCCCCATCAAGGACGTGAACCTCGTCGGCAACGGGCCGCGCGTATTGGAGACCATCGAGATGGTAGGGAACGACCTGGTGATCGACGAGGGCGGGTGGACGTGCGGCAAGGACGGACAGAGCGTGCCCGTGTCGCAGGGCATGCCGACGGTCAAGGTCAGTCGCCTGTCGGTCGGGGGGGCAAGCTGATGGACCCCCTCCAGCTCGGTCGCGAGATCCTCCAGAAGACCAAGGCCCTCGGCGCGGAAGAGGCGACCGTCGTGGTCTCCACCTCCACCGAGGTGTCGCTGATGCGCCGCGCGGGCAAGCTCGAGCAGGCCACGCAGGCCTCGAGCCTCGGCGCGTCGCTCTCCCTCCTCGTGGACGACCGCTACTCGGTCCACTCCACGTCCGACCTGCGTCCCGACGCGATCGACGCGTTCCTGGCCCGCGCGATGTCGGCCACCCGGGTGCTCGAGCCCGAGGCCGAGCGGCGCCAGCCGCCCCTCGAATTGTGCGGGCGCTACACGTCCGAGGCCGTGCTCGATCGCTTCGATCCCACCTGGCAGGACACGACCGCCGAGCAGCGGCGCGAGCTGGCCGAACGGCTCGAGGCGTGTATCGACGCGCTGCCGACGCGAGACCAGGTGCTCTCCGCCACGATCTACACCGGGGACAGCATCGGCGAGACCGCACGCGTGCTGTCCAACGGGTTCGAGAACGTGAGCCGCGGCACCGGCTTCGGCTACGGCGCCGAGATGACGCTGCTCGAGCCGGGGGGCCGCCGCCCCGAGGGCTCCTCCTACTACTCGGCCACCCACGCCGCCGACCTGCCGCCGCCCGAGCGCATCGCGGAAGAGTCGTGGAAGCGGGCCGCGGAGCGCCTCAACAGCGGGCCGGCCCCCTCCGGGCGTTATCCCATGCTGCTGCAGAACAGCTCGGTCGGCCGCATCCTCGGCGTGCTCGGCGGGCCGCTCGCCGGCTCCGAGCTGCACCAGGGCCGGAGTTTTCTCGCCGGGAAGAAGGGCACGCGCATCGCGGCGGAGGGGCTCACCATCCTCGACGACCCGACGATCCCGCGCGGCCTCGGCTCCCGCCCGTTCGACAGTGACGGCCTGTACGCGAAGCCGTTCTCCGTGATCGAGGCCGGCGTGCTCGAGAACTACTACATCAACGTGTACTACGGGCGGAAGCTGGGGATGGCCCCCACCACCGGCGGCCGGTCCAACTGGGTGGTGACTCCGGGCACGCGCTCGGTGAAGGACATCACCCAGGAGCTCGACCGCTGCATCGTCGTCACCGGGTTTCTCGGCGGCAACAGCAACGGCCTCACCGGTGACTTCAGCTTCGGCGTGCAGGGCCTCCTGCTCGAGCGCGGCGAGGTCGTGAAGCACCTCTCCGAGATGAACGTGTCGGGCAACATCGGCGATCTCCTGATGAGTTTTACCGAGGCCGCGGACGACGTGTGGAAGTGGAGCGGCCTGCGGTCCGCCTCGCTGCTGTTCGACGGGGTGCAGTTCAGCGGGACGTGAGCGCGGCGTGAGGCGCGCGACGGCTCACTCGTCGGCGCCATCCGCGGGCCACGTGCTGTCCCACGTGACGGCGAAGCGCTCGATGTCGCTCGTGTCGTTCGTGCCGCTCCAGCCGAGCCCGCCCCTGAGCGTGCCCCCACCGTCCGAGTAGCTGGATGTCAGGTACGCCTCGTCGAGGTTCGCGTTGTCCGCGGCCGGTAAGCCCTCGGCCTCCATGACGGGGATGCGGACGCCCACGTGCACGACGTCCGGCGAGCCGTACGCGGGGGCTTCCTCGTCGAAGGAGAGGGAGCCGTCCGACGTGGTGAGGGCGAAGGTGGTCGGGACGAAGAAGTCGTCGTCGCAGTGGAGGGCGAGGTCGAACCGGTGCTCGCCGAAGAGCTGGCCGTTGGCCCGGCGCGTGGAGCTCTCCTCCATGTGCGTGAACACCGCGGGGCCGGCGCCGCGCTGCACGTTCACGCGTACGTCGACACGCTCCTCGTTTTCGAGGCGGCCGGGCACCGTGCGCTCCCCGACCACGATCGTGAGCAGGTCGGCGGCCGAGAAGCCGAGGAGCGACACCTCGTCGTCTTCGAGCTCCACCGACTCGGCCTCCACGCACGTGGGCGTGACCGAGTAGCCGCATCCGGAGAGGAGGGACGACGAGAGGAGAATGTGGTGCATCGGACGACGATAGTGTCGGCGTCGGAGAACCGCAACCGCGGATGGGGCGCCCCGCTCGCAACGCGACCCGCCGATCGTTCCACGTGGAACACCGCGGGCACGCTACACTGGCAGCGTGACCACCATCCTGCTGTCGCTCCTCGCCCTTCCTGCCCAGGCCGCCACCACCGCGGGGCTCCGCGCGGGGCTCGCCGAGGAGGCGGGATGGAAGGAGATCACCCGCAAGGACGTGGCGGACGTGGGGGAGATCATGATCCGCCACAAGGAGATCGAGGGTGTCGATTGCCTGGAAGGCAGCACCTCCGCCGCGCTTCCGCCCGACGCGCTGCTCGCCGCCTCCGCCGACATCCCCAATCAGCCCTCCTGGTCGAGCTGGAAGGTGGTGGCATCCGTCCGGCTGAGCGGCGACACCAAGGCGCTGGACTACTACCAGGTGCTCGACAACCCCTCGCCGATCGCGGATCGGTATTGGTTTCTGCACGGCACCGCCGGTCGCGTGGGTGATGACCGCGTGTTCACGTGGGAGCTGGTGGACCCCGTCACCGCCTGGCCCGCCGCGCTCGCCGACGTGGCGAAGGGCTGGCCGGACGCCGTGATGACCAGGGTGAACGTCGGGAACTGGACGTTTTCCCCACAGGGCCAACAGACCCGCATCCGGTACCGAATCTGCACGGACGCGGGCGGCAACATCCCGCGGTGGGTGGGCGAGATCGCCGCCACTAAGACCCTCCCGACCAACATCGCCGACATCGTCAAGGAGGTCCGGCGGCGGGTGGGCGGGTAGGAAGTCCGAATGTGGCTCCTCGTCTCCAACCCCACGGCGCGTTCGGGCCTCGCCGCCAATCGCCTCGAGGGTGCCGTGGCGCTCCTAGCCGCGCACGGCGTCGAGGTGGCGGTGCTCGCGACCCTCCCCCACGGTGGCACCGTGGGCGCCGTGGCGGCGGCCCTCCAGAGCGGCGCCGCCAGCGGCAGCCCGTACCGCGGCGTCATCGCGATGGGCGGGGACGGCACCTTCCACGAGGTCGCCAACGGCCTCCTCCGCAGCGGTGTCCGCGCGGACGGAGACGTGATCCCGCTCGCGCTGCTGCCGGCGGGCACGGGGAACAACCAGGCGCGCGCGTTGGGCCTCCCCCTCGAGGACCTCGAGGCCGCCGTGGCCCGCATCGCGGCGGGGAACACCACGCCGATGGACGGCGCGCGGGTCACCGCCTGGGACGAGCATGGCGCGCTGCTGGGCGAGGCCTGGGCGTTCGACTCGGTGGGCTTCGGCTTCTCCGCTCGGGCGCTCCGCTACCGCTTCGAGGACAAGGCCGAAGTCGAGCAGATGCCCCTGTGGCGGGCGATCTACCGGGACGAGCTGGTCTACGCCGGCGCGCTCGTGCGCGCGCTCGTCGGTTCCTCCTTCGAGGACCACCGCTTCGACGCGCAGGTGACGACGGTACACGGCACCCGCCTGTACGAGGATCTGCACGACCTCGTCGTGAACAACACGCGCTTCTACGCGCGCGCCTGGGTGCTCGACCCAACGAGTCGGCATGACGATGGCGAGATGGAGCTCGTGGCCATTCGTGGCCTCGACGAGTGGGCCGAGCGCGCGCTCGTCGATCTGGACGGCAGCCCGTTCCGCGACTGGTTCGACGCCGCGCCCGCGCTGCTCCGCGCCGCCTGGTTCGACCTGGAGCTCCGCGAGCGCCCCGCCGGGCCGCCCATCCCCGCGCAGGTGGACGGGGAACCGTGGCCAGCCGTGCGGCGGGTGCGGATCGAGGTAGCGCAGGGCGCGATCCGCGTGGTGGTGTAGGGCCCCCTACTTCCGCCGCTTGATGACATCCTGCACGGCGTTGATGATGGGGTTGTACCAGTAGTTCCGGAACTCCATCCCGCCCGGCGCCTTGCAGAGGCGCTCCGCGGAGAGCATGTCGCGCGAGGCGACGTCGAAGAACACCGGCCACACGCACGCCTCGTCCGACACCTTGGCGATGCGCTCGACCACGATCCCGAAGCCGGTCCCGCTGGTGGACGTGAGCTTCCATCCATGGACCATCGCGGCGATCTCCGCTTCGGTGAAGCGAGCGGCGTCCCGGCCGAGCGCCTCCGGCCGAAACCAACCCGCGGTGCGCGGCGCGGTCTGCCCGTCCGGCTCGGGGAGCTCCGCCACGAGATCGATGACGAGGTCCTTCTCGATCCGCTTCAGCAGGTCACCGAGGAACATCGCGTTCCAGTCGACGGTGAGCTGCGTCCACACGTCCCCCGGGCCCGCGTAGCGTGCGATGCGGTCGGACAGGCCCCCGCCGGGCCCCCAGAACACGCGCGCCTCGGGGTCGGCGAACGTCTCCGGGACGTACATCACGGCGCGGCTGTAGTCGAGGCCGGCCCACACCACCGTCGCGCCGGGAGTGAGGCGATCGTCGACCGGGTCGGCGAGGGTGAGCGGCACGAGGGCGAGGAGGAGCATGGGGAGCCTCGAGGGCGCGAGCGTATCGTGGAGCGCGCGGCGCTCTCTACGGCGCGGCCTCGATCTCCAGCAGGTAGCGCCCGAGATCCTCCAGATCCGCGCCCTCCAGCGCGATCCCGTGCGCGACCAGGGCCTCGGTGACCGTCGGCGCACGCCCGTCGTGCAGGTAGGGGGCGGTCGCGAACAGGCCGCGCAGGCTCGGGGTCCGGAGCCCGGTGAGGGGCACGCCGTCGCGGTTTCCGGAGGTCTCGACCAGGGTGCCCACGTCGTGGAGCACCGGGGTGCCGTCCTCGCTCCAGCCCGCGTCCGTCAGCTCGGCGCCCGCGTGGCAGGTTTCGCAGCCGGCGGCCACGAAGAGGGCGCGCCCGCGGAGCCCGGACTCGCTCGCGGTGCCGTCCGCCTCGCGCCAGGGCGAGCGGGGCACCGAGGACGCGAAGTTCCGGACGTAGGCCGCGAGGGCGTCCAACTCGGGGGAGAGCCCCGCCTTCGGCGTTCCGAGCGGATCCTCGTAGGCGGCGAACTGCTCGTCGGAGAGGAACCCGGCGCCGGCCTGGTGGGCGCGGATGGCGTTCTCGAAGTCCTGGACCTCGTCGAAGTTGGCGCTCCAGTGGATGGGCCCGGCGGCCGGCATCGCGAACAGCGCCTGCGTGTCGCGGAAGCCCTCGCCACGGTCGGTGAAGTCCCACGTGCGGGCGTCCTGGCCGCCGTCCGGATGGCAGCTCGCGCAGGACACGTAGGCGTCGGTGCTCATGCGAGGGTCGCCCGCGAAGTAGAACACCCGCGCGCCCAGGAGCAGCTCGTCCGAGAGCGGCTCGTCGGCGAGGAGCGGGATGCGCGCGAGCTCTACCTCGCCGTTGATTCCGCCCAGGTCGTAGGCCACCAGTTCGCGATCGATGGAGGCGAGGACCCAGGCGGTCTCGCCGTCGGTGGCGATCCCGTCGAGGCCCACGCCGACCTCCTGGAAGCCGCCCAGGCGGGTGAGCGAGAAGGGGTCGAGCACGTCGACCACGCCGGCGCCGAAGTGCGCGACGAGGAGGCGGTCGCCCAGGGGGGTGAACGCGACCGCGCCCACCAGATCGCGGTTGTCGAACAGGGCCCGCCCGAGCGCATCCCCCGTCGTGGCATCCACCACGCGCAACGAGGCCCGGGTGGAGGTCTCGTGGGTCAGCGCCAGGCCGTCCCGCTGCAGGCCGCGGTCCATGTTGGCCTTGGCGCCCGCCAGGACGAGGGCCCGGCCATCCGGACGGACCGCCACGGCGCCGAACAGGGTCGGCAACCCGCGGGCGTCGGTGTCGGAGTCGGGGCCCGGGTCGGGGGCGAGCGAGAAGCTGGTCGAGCCGCCGGCCTCCCACCGCGACGCGACGCCGCCCTCCTCGGGCGACCGGAACCGGGCCGCGTAGAGCACCCCGGCGGCGGCGGCGATGCCCCGCGCGTCCGTGAGGGCGCCGATCGCCTCGGTCTCGCCGCCCGTCCGCATGCGGACCAGCTCTCCCGTCCCCGCGAGCGCGACGTAGGCGCCGCCCCCGTCCGGATCGATCGCCACGCCCATCGGGCGGGCACCCCACCGCTGCGGCATGTCGACCAGGAGGGTCCGCGTGGTCGTGTCCCAGAGCTGCACGGCGTCGTCCCGGCACGCCACTGCGAGGAGCCCGGCCGCCGCGCTCACGGCGACCGGATGCGCGCACACCGCGAGGCGATCGACGACCGCGTTCGCCGCTACGACCACGACCAGATCGGCGTCGGGCATCGCCGCGTACAGCACCCCCTCGGAGAGGGCCAGCCGCCCGGTCTGGGTCGGCGGCGTCTCGAGCGGCTCGTACACCGCGACCACCGTCGCGCTCGCGATGTCGGTGCGCCCATCGGAGGCGGTGGCGGTCAGCCGGAGCGTGTACCGCCCCGGCGCGGTGTACACGTGGTCGCCGCCGGCGCCCTCCCCGGTGCCGCCGTCGCCGAAGTCCCACGTGAAGGTCTCGCCCGCGCTCCCGAGCGAGCTGAACACCACGTCGGTGCCGACGAACACCACGAACTCGCCCCCGAGCTGGGCGCTCGGCTCGGCGACCACGTCGGGGGTGTCCTTCGGGGGGTCGACACAGGAGAACAGGGAGAGGAGGGCGATCACCACGGGACCTCCGCGAGGTCGGCGCCCGTCGCGAACGAGAAGCGCAAGGTCGCCTCGGTGGGATTGCCGCTCACATCCGCGATGCCGCCGGCGGGCACCTCGACGACGTAGGTGGTGTCCGCGTCGAGCGGGGCGTCGGGGACGAAGTTCACGAGGGTCTCCTGTCCGTAGAATCGCCCGGGCACCGCCTCGCCGTCGGCGCGCCACACGCGGAGGGAGCCCGCGTGGGCGCTCAACGGCTCGATCTGCTCGTCGAAGGAGAGGCCGATGCGGCCGCTCACCGGTACCCAGGTGGCGCCGTCCTTGGGGTTCGTCAACTCCGCCGTGGGCCCGCGGGCGTCCGGCTCCGCGGCCCACGGGAACACCTGCGTCGCGAGGCCCGGATCCCCGCCCTCGTCCACGCTCGCGACGGCCACGTTTCCGATCGGCGTGAGCGTGTCGAAGTCTCCCGGCATGTCGATCCGCGCCACCTCGGTGGGCGCCGTCGGATCGCTGAAATCGTAGCGCGAGCCGAAGTTGGACTCGCCCTGAAACAACACGTCGTGGTGACGGAAGACATAGCCGCCGTCACCCTCGGGCGAGTACCCTGCGCCCACGCGAACCGGGGCGGTGGGGTCCGCGATGTCGTACACGATGGGGCCGCCGCCCTCCGTCTTCCGGGCGAAGAAGGCATAGTGTCCCGAGACGTTCGCGAAGTAGTACGGCCGCGCGCGCCCCGTTTCGTCCACCGGCTCCCAATCCGCCAGCAGCTGCCAATCCGACGGATCGCCGATGTCCCACAACATCGTCCGTGTCAGCCCGGCGGACGACGCGAGCGCGAGGTTTCCGATGACATGAAAACTCCCGGCCATGAACGCGGTCTCGGTCCATTGGGAGAGGATGACGGGGGCCGACACGTCGCTCACGTCGACCGTGAACACGCCCAGGAACCCCGCGCTGACGTACAGGATGTCGCCCTGCCAGAAGGTGGAGAGCGCCACGCGAAAGTAGGCGTCGGGGTAGTGATACCCGGGCAGCTCGAGGTCGGAGAGCCAGGTGGGCGCCGTCGGATCGGTGAGGTCCCAGAAGCCGATGCCGCCGCGGTCACCGTCGTGATGGGCGTCTACCGCGAGGATCGTGCGATCGCCCACCTCCGCGATGGCCAGCGTGTGGCTCTCGCGCATCAGCTCGCTGTAGGCCTCGCCCACCTTCACGGGCGCGCAGGGGTCGGCGAAGTCGAAGAGGGTGATGCCGCCCCCGCCGTCCTCGGGGGCCCAGGGGAGCACCAACCAGCCGTCATACATGCCGACGAGGTTGTGGTGCTCCGCGTCCTCGGGCCCGCCGGTGAGCGCGGCGCACGGTTGATCGAGGGCCGAGGCGTCGAAGCTCGTGATGGGGCCACCGGGACCGGCGAGCACGTAGTCGTCCGGCGCGGGGAACGCGTGGGGCTCGACCGCGGCGGGGGGCGGCTCGGTGCAGGCGAGGAGGAACAGCAGCATGAGGGGGCCCGGCGGGGAGGGGAGTGTAGCTGAGATCGACGCTCGGGGGATCGGGGAGGGGCGCCGATGGGATCCCGCCGTTGACGCGGGCACAGGCGCCGCGCTCGAGTGCGACGTCGGGAGAACCCGCGAGTTGGGCCCCCTCGTCGACGGGGGCGGCAGCAACCGGGCCCCCGCTACCTCGAAACCGTGCACTCCGAGAGCACCATCTCGTACCAATCGACCTCGACCGAGACGCTGAACGGCGCACCCTTGGTCAGCGAAAACACCGCCTCGGTATTGACGCAGAGATCGGCAAAGGAGCGCGCGTCGCAAAACACTCCCGGAACAGTGCTGGCCGCGGATACGAACTTTCCTCCCGCGAGCTTTACGGTTTGTTGGCCGAGCGTCGAATGATCTCCCCCGTCCGCGCTGACGGAGATGATCAACGAGCCATCCCCCTGGGCAGCCTGGCCGGGCGGGACCTTCAGCGCGCTGGCGGGTGACGGCGCCTTGATCGTGTGCTCGCGCGTGCCGTCCGGGTCGCACACCATGACAGACTGCATGGTAACCCGCTTCTTTGCCGCCGCGAGCTTCTCCTCCGCGAGGCGAACCTCGACCGGTGCAGCGTCGTAGGTCAAGAGGCAATCGGTCGAGTATCCACCGTCGGATTCCAGCTCGATACCGTGTTGCAGGCGAACAAATCCGCCTCGCTCCAAGGCGCCCCGCGTGAGGCCCTTCGTCTCCAGGTAAGCCTCCGCCGTGAAGGACCAGCTCGATGCGACAAAGCCCACCGGAGGTGCCAGGGGGCTCGGGTCGTACGTCGCCGGCTTCCCCACCTCGACGATGGACACGATCGCCTCATCCGAGCCGGGATCCACCGAGACGACCGGGTTTACGTTCAGGTCGATCAAGGCACCGTCTTTGCAGTCGGGCGGCGTGGCCGCCGACGCCGACGCGACGAGGAACAGGGCGAGCGTGGACAAGGGGGGCTCCGGAGTCCGGCGGATTATCGCGCGATCGAGGTGCGGGAGTGAGGACGAGGGGGATATCGGTCGGAGTTTCTGTTATCGAGCTGTTCAATGCCAGATGGCAGCCCCTCTTGAAACCCGTCTTCTCTGGCCGCAGAGAGGCGTGCGTAGGGCCCGCAGGACTGGGACGTTAATCTCCGTTCGTTGGTGGCCAGGACCGCGCTCCTAGTGGAACCAACCGGGTGCGTTCCCGCCGGGGCTGGCTCCCACCCCCATCGTCGCCGGAGCGCTCCTGCCAGGGTAGAACCCAGCCCCGCGCGTGCGTAGCCGCGGGCAAGACGCAGAGGAGCTCGCCATGGCACTATCTTTTCAGCTTCGCCCGGCGAGCAGCTGAGTGCAGACCTCACCCCAGTCGGCCGGATGGTCAACGAGGAAGGCCACGAAGCTCGCGACGGGGCGGTCTCGAAGGAGGCGGTCGATTGTCCTTTCGAGGAGCGGGGCGATGTCCCCGACCTCCTCTCGATAATGAACCCCGAGCGCGGGATAGGCGCCGTGATACTCGACGCGGATGACCTCAACCTCGAGGCCGTCCAATCGCGGGCCGAGTTCAAGCTTCAATTGTTCGATGAGCCAGTACAGGAGGGCGACGCCTACCGGGAAGCTCGGCGGGGCGCCCAGCAGCCGGTCCAAGCCCGCGGGTTCGATGATCTGGTAGCCACGCGCCATGCCTGACTATCGTACTCCGCTTCGTGCGTCGGGTCGGGGCCTTCGACGCGGAAACCTTCCGGCCTGATCGGATGGGAAGGTGCGAAGCCCTGGCCGCCGGCGTCCGGCTACCCCGACCCTGTGCCCGCCTCTGAGCACCGCCGGAACCTCTCCCCTCATTCTCGTGGTCACTTCTGCAGCCTGGCCTCGCACACCATCCTTCGGGGCCAGCATCCGGCATTGAACTGGCCGACGTGCCGCTGCGCCCGCGCGGACGCGGGCTTGGTCCGGGCGGGGACGCCCGGACCAACGGCCTGCCCGCCCAGAGCGGCGGTCGCCGCGCGCGGGGACGCGCGCTGGCCACGTCGGCAGTCGTCTTCGCGTTATCGAGCTGTTATCGAGCGGGCAGAGCGCGCAAGCGCGCGCGGCCGGGCGGGTTGGATGCAGGCGTGCGCGGCCGGGCGAGTTGGATGCAAGCGCGCGCGGCCGGTTGCACCCCAACCAAACGTGCCCCTCCGGGGGCGGTACGCTCGGCACGCAGGCGCGCGCCCCACGCAGGCGCGCACCTCCGGGGGCGGTGCTCGTCACGCAGGCGCGCACCCCAGGCAGGAGCGCTCCTCCGAGGCCGTGCGCTCGTCACGCCGCCCATCGACCAAGCCCCCACACCACGCGAACAACGCCCGTGACGCCAGCGTCACTCCAACCGCGCCGCCTCCCCTTTCACTTCGCTGATGAAATAGCCGATCGGACTGGAAGCGTCGAGCCCCATGCGCCTCGCAATTTGACTGTGTGCCGGCACACCGGGGCCGGCTCCGATACCCAGTCATCCGAATCATGGCGCGACCATTTTTTGGTCCTTGCCCCCAAGTCTCTCTCTCCAACTCGTCACGCTCCGGTTACCAGACGTGCATGTTGGCAGCGTGGTCTCCGCCGAGCGTCGCATCCATGGTTCGCGTGGGCGTGCCGCGCCTGCTCACCACTACCTGGGCCGAGCGAGACACGATCCAGGCTCGCCTGCACGCCCTCGCCGCCGCCAGCTCCGCGCTCGATCTCCGGCTCGCACGCGTTCTGGCCTGGCTCCGCGTACAGGACCTCGCACCGCTCGGCTACCCGGGTTGGCTGTCGTTCACGCGCGAGCACGTGGGCTGGGGAGAAGCGTGGATACGCAGCCTGATCCGGCTGGTCCGGAGCGGATTGGGGCAGATTCTGCGCGCAGCCAGCGAGGGCCGGATCTCGCTCACGGTCGCGGTGACGGCGCCGTCCACATGTGCCCCTGAAGCACAGGCCCAGTGGCTCGCGGCGGCGGAAGCGGGGGCCCAGCCCGCTCGACCTCGTCGTCCCTCGGGCGCCTCGTCCACCGTCGCACCTGGGGAGGCGGACAGCCTGGCGATCTGGCACGCGCGGCACCGGGTCCGCCTGCTCGAGGGCCTCCCCGTGACGGATCGCGAGGCTGACAATCGGATGTTGGCCTGGTGGCGCACCGGCCAACCGGAGGACTTGGTAGCGAGGGCGCTCGCCCCAGCCCCGCCCCCGCGATCCGCCCCGGGGGACAGCGCTCCCGAGTGGGAATTCGCCGATCCCGCCGACGTCCTCGTGGGCCGCTGGCGCACTCCGTCCGACGTGGAGGGCGCGATGGCCCTCCTCGCCGGGGTGCAGGCCGCTCGCCGAGGCCGGGCCATCGAGCTCGGGCGGCTCTACGAACGGGTGGTGCGCGGCGGCCTGCACCGAAGCTGGGGCTTCCGCGACGTCGAGTCCTTCTGCCAGGCGACCATGGGGCTCTCCGCGCGGAGCCTCCAGCGCCACCGCGAGCTCGGGCGCACCTTGCGGCGCCTGCCCGCGTTGGCGCATGCGCGGCTGTCGCTCCAGCGCGTCGCGGTGATCGGGCGGGTCGCGGTGGAGCATGACGTGGAGCGTTGGGTCGCGGTCGCCGGGCGCACGCCCGTCGCGGAGCTGGAGCGCGCGGTGGAGCAGGTGGAAGCGGGGGCCGACCCCGGCGCGCTTCTGGAGGCGTACGAGCAGGTGATGGCGGCAACGACACAAACTGTCGGTCTCGCCGCGGTGCAGGCGCCGGTTCCGCCTCGCCCGACCGATCGTGTCCATCCGGACCTCCCCGAGGCGGCGCGGTGGCTGCTCGCCATCCAGCTCCCGCCCCAGCGCGGGTTCGGCCGCGTGAAGGAGCGTGACCGATTCGTCTGCGCGAACCCCGAGTGCCGCCGCCGGGCGCTTCGGAACCATGCGCACCACCTCCGGTTTCCGCGCCACCTCCGGCGCGCCGGGGTCGATGACACGTTGGAGAACGGCGCGTGTGTCTGCCCGAGCTGCCACCTCCGGTTGATCCACGCGGGACACGCGCGGGTGGAGAGAGGGGTGGTGGATGGAGTCGGACCGGCGCTGATTTGGACGTTTCCCGGGCGGGTGGTGACGGTGGGGGGCGCGTGAGGCCCGCCGGGTTGGGCTCCCTCGGCCGACCGCATACGCTCCCCGCGCATGTCGCGCGTCCTCCTCGTCCCCGCCCCCGGCATCCCGGTGCTCGGCCCCTCCGGCGCCTCCGCGCACGTGCGCGGCATCGCCCAGGCGCTGCGTCCCGTCGCGATCATAGCGGCGCGCGCCCAGGACCACCGCGGCGCCCACGGCGCGGTCGACGCCCCGATCCTCGCCCCGATCCTCGAAACGGGCGTCCCCGGCTGGCCCTCCTGGCTGGACCACTACCGCGAGTACACCGAGGTCTGGACCTCCCGCCGGATCGCCCGCGCCGCGTCTGCGTTCGCCCCCACCCTCGTGTGGGAGCGCCACACCCTGTTCTCGGACGCCGGGTGGAAGCTCCACGCCGCCACCGGCGCCTCGTGGATCCTCGAGGTCAACGCGCCCCCCGTCGCCGAACGCCTCCGCTACGAGACCGTCCGCCTGCGCCGGTGGGCCGAGTCCTGGGAGCGCGATGTGCTCACCGCCGCCCCGCGCGTGCTCGCTGTCAGCGCCTGGCTCGCCGACTGGCTGCGCAGCCTCGGCTGCCGCGACGTGCGCCACGTCCCGAACGGCGTGGTCCCCCACCGAGGCGATCGTGACGGCACCCGCCGCGCCCTCGGCCTCGAGAACGCACACGTCATCGGCTTTGTCGGCAGCATGAAGCCCTGGCACGGCGTCGAGCGCCTCCCCGCGCTCCTCGATGCCCTCCCGGACGCCGTGGGTCTGCTCGTGGGGGAGGGCCCCGTCCGCATCGAGCACCCGCGCCTGATCCACGCGGGCCAGGTGTCGGAAGCCCGCGTCGCCGATCTGGTCGCGGCGATGGACGTGGGCCTCGCTCCCTACGGCGCGGACGCCCCGCCGTGGTTCTGCCCGCTGAAGATCCTCGCCTACCGCGCCCAGGGCACGCCCGTGGTCGCGACGGACATCGGCGATTCGCGCCTGCTCGTCGGCGATGCGGGAACCGTGGTGCCGCTCGGCGGCAAGCTCGGAGGCAACCGCGGCGGCAACCTCGGGGACGCCCTCGTCGACGCCGTGCGCGCATGGCAGGGCCGGCGCACGCCGCCCTGGGTCCGCGGCTGGGAGGACGTCGTGGCGGAGGGCCTCTCCGCCGCGCCGATGTCTGGCCCCGCTCTGGCCACGCCCTCGATCGAAGCCGCGGGTTAGCTACGCGGATGCTCCTCGTCCTGCTGATGGGCTGCTCCGTCTACGAAAAGTTGTTCGACCTCCTCGAAGAGCCGCCGGTACCCCCGTGCGACGAGCGCGCGGCGTGGTGGGAGGACGCGGATGGGGACGGCGCCGGAAGCCCGGCCGACGTGTGGGTGAGCTGCGAACAGCCCGACGGCTGGGTGGCGGTCGCGGGAGATTGTGACGACGCGGACCCCGCCGTTACGACCGGCTGCGCCGATACGGGCCCCACGGACACAGCCGACACCGGCCCCACCGACACCGGCCCCACCTCCCCCCCCTCTGCCAAGTGACGCGGCTCGACCCTGTGGCAGACGCTCTTCCCCCCGCACCGCCCCCCAGCTCGCCCCCCGGCCCCCGCTCCTGGCCCCTGGTGGACGCCACCGCGCCGGAGTCGTTCCGCTCGGGCATGCTCGCGACGTTCGGCGCTGGCTTTTTCCTCCTCGGCCTCCCGATCTTCTTCCGCAACCTGCGGATGGAGGACCACTCCGCCGAGCGGATCCGCCGCGCCGCCGAGCGCGGTCCGGTGGTCTACGTCCTCCACACGCGATCGGTCGTCGACTGGCTCGCGCTGAACCGGGTGCTCGTCGCGCGGGGCCTGCCCCTCCCCGTCTTCACCAACGGGGTCGACGCCACGTTCTGGATGCCCCTCGCCGAGCAGTGGCGCGCGCTCACCCGCCGCTTCCGCGGCGAAACCCCCGCGTTCGACCCGATGAGCACCGGCTGGCTGGCTGACTGTATCGCGAGCGGGCGTCCCACCTGCCTGTTCCTCCAGCCCCAGCAAAACCTCGTCGACCTGGTCGTGCGTCGCGACGAGCCGGATCCCATCGCCGCCCTGCTCGATGCCCAGGCGCGGACGGATCTCCCGGTACAGGTGATCCCGATCGTCGTCATCGCGAATCGCTCGCCGGAGCCGGCCCAGCGTGAGGTGGGCAGCTTCCTGATCGGGCTCGAGGACATCCCGGGCTCGCTCGGCAAGCTCACCGCCATCGCCACGCAAGGCAACGCGCTGGTCCAGGCCGGCGAGGCCATCCCGCTCACCGAGTACGTCGCCCGCTACAAGGACGAGCCGCCCGCGCGCCGCAAGAAGATGCTCCGCCTCGCGCTCCGCCGTTGGCTGTACCGGGAGGCCCGAGTCGTACGGGGCCCGCGCGCCCGGCCGTACGGACACGTGCGCCGCGTCGTGCTCGAGAGTCGGGAGCTGACCGATCTGGTCCCGCGCGAGTCCGCCGCCACCGGCCGCTCGCCCGAGAAGATCCGAGCCGAGGTCGCGAAGCAGTACGACAAGATGGCGGCCAGCTTCAGCTTTCCGGTCGTCCAGATGTCGGCGGCGGTCTGCAAGCTCGTCTGGAACCGCATCTACTCGGGCATCGACGTGCGCGAGGAGGATCTGGACCGCATCCGCGAGGCGCTGCGCAAGGGCACCCCCATCCTCGTGCCCTGCCACCGCTCCCACCTCGATTACCTGCTGATCTCCTGCCTGCTCTTCGAGCACGACATCGTCATCCCGCACATCGTCGCGGGCGACAACCTCTCGTTCTGGCCGCTCGGATCGATTTTTCGGCGTTGCGGCGCATTTTTCATTCGCCGCTCCTTCTCGGGGGACAGGATCTTTCCCGTCCTGTTCGCGCGCTACCTCAAGGAGCTCGTGCACATGGAGGTGCCGATCGAGTTCTTCATCGAGGGCGGGCGCTCGCGCACGGGCAAGCTGCTCCCCCCCAAGGTGGGCGTGTTCGGCATGTTGATGGACGCCGCGGCGTCCGTCACCCGCTCCGACCGCGAGGTGAGCTTCCTCCCGATCTACATCGGCTACGAGCAGATCGCGGAGGAGCGAGCGTACGCGCGCGAGCTGTCGGGCGTGCGCAAGGAGAAGGAGAGCGTGCAGCAGGTGGTCAAGGCCACGGGCGTGCTCAAGAACCGGTACGGCAAGGTCTACCTGCGCGTTGGCGAGGCCCTCACCGCGCGGGAGATCGCCACCGGGGACGACTGGTCGAAGCTCTCGAAGGACCGCCGCCACGAGCTCCTCCTGGCGGGCGGCGAGCGCCTCCTCCACCGCATCAACACCGAGGCCGTCGCGCTCCCCACCGCGATCGTGGCGCTCGCGATCCTCTCGCACGCCCGCCGCGGCCTTCGGCACGCCGAGCTCAAGGCCCGTGTCGTGCGGGTCCGCGCCTTCCTCGCCGCGGCGAAAGTGCAGGAAGGGGGCGGGATGAGCCATGTGGACGGCATCATCGACGAGGCCCTCGGTCGCTTCGTGGGCGGCCGCCTGCTGACGGGGCTGGAGGAAGAGCACGGGCGTGTCTACTCGATCGTGCCGGAGCGCCGCGTCACGTTGGAGTACTACAAGAACACCGTGCTGCACGCGTTCGCGCCGGCGGCCTTCTACGCGGGGGCCGTGCGCGCGCTGGGGGCCGCACCGAAGTCGGGCACCGCCGCCGAGCTCCCGAGCGCCCTCGGACCGGGGAACGTCGATCGGGCCGCCGTCTCCCGCCTCTTCCGCCTCCAGCAATTCCTGCTGCGGTACGAGTTCGTCCTCGACCCCGACGCGAACGAGGAGACGCTCGAGTCCCGCGCCATCGTCGGGCTCACGGCGTACGGAGCGCTGACCACCAGCGCGGAGGGCGTACTCCAGGTGGCCGACCGGGGCCGTGTCGGCGAGATCGCCAACCTCGTCGCCAACTTCCTCGAGTCCTACCAGCTCGTCCTGCGGGCCGCGAAGAACGCGAAGGGCCCCCTCGCCGCCAAGGACCTGTCGCGGGACGCGCTCGCCTTCGGAAAGACGCTGCTCGCCGTGGACGAGATCAGCCGCCCCGAGGCGCTGAACCTGGTGAACCTGGAGAACGCCGTGCGCGCGTTCGCGGAAGATGGCGTGCTCCGCCGCCTGGCGGACGGCCGGCTCGAGCTCGTGCCCGACCTCGCCAACCCCTACGCCGAGGCCCTCGGGCAGCTCCTCGGCATCGACCCGGCCACCGGTTCGTGAGCGGCGTCGACGATGTGTTCTCTCCCGAGTCGCCGCGTCCCGCCCCCCCGCCCGATCGTCTTCGTCGCATCAGCCGGCTGCTCGCCCTCGCGCTGCCGCTGAACCTCTTCGGGATCTTCTGCTTCACCGGCGTACCCGGCGCGGTGATGGCGCTGGTCGGGTGGCAGCTCGCCGACGAAGAGGTCGCCCGCGCCGAGAGCGGCGCCCTTCCCAGGGAAGCCCGCCCCCGCGCCGAGCGCCTCCGCGCGTTCGCCTTCACGCAGATGACGCTCGCCCTGCTCTCCCTCGTCGCGCAGGTCGTGCTGTTCGGCCTCGGCTTCTACGACTACCTGCTCCAGTTCTTCCTGGGGCTGGCGGGCATCGGCGCGCCCGCGGCGTAAGCTCCGTCCGCGCCTGATCGCCGCTACGGCGTGAGCCCCACCCGCCGCCGCGCCTCCACGCAGCTCTGACCCCCGGCCGGGAAGTCCCGACACGTGCGCGGGCGGTCCGCATAGACGACGCAGTGGTAGTCCCCCACCCCGCCCGCGAGGCACGCGCAGCGCTCGCCGCTCCGGGTCACCTCGAGCCGCCCGTCCTTCGGGTTCACCCGATCGGGGTGGAGGCGCACGAACGGGTCGCGGGGGCCCACCTCCACGCTGTGGTAGGCCTCGCGGCAGCACGCGCCGCAGGTCAGGCAGTCGACCGCGGCGGTGAAGGCCGGACAGGCGGGCCAGCGGGGGTCCACCGGCTCGGAGCGGTGGCGGCGACACCGGTCGACCGCCTTGCCGCGCCCCCCGACGAAGTGCCACACGCACCCGGCGCACCGCGCCCCAGCCGAGCCGCCGGGCCCCTCGGGTGGGGCCCAGGGCGCGGGCCAGAGCGGGTTCAGCTCGGGGAGGGGGGCGTCACGCCAGGAGGTCGGCATCGTGTGGCCGAGGCCGGCCTACTTGCCGTGCAGCGCGAAGTACGCGCCCTGGGGGTCGATCAGCGTCGCGACGCGATCGCCGCCCGGGATCGGGTGCGGCCCGCTCACGAGCTTGCCACCGTTCGCCTCGGCCGTCGCGATCGCGGCGTCGAGCGCGGCGACGTAGAGGTAGAACGCCCAGGCCGACACCGGCATCTGCGCCGGGGACCTCATCATGCCCCCGAACATGCCCCCCTCGGCACGCCCGAACATCTGGTAGGTCCCGTGCTCGGGGCCCATCTCCATCGAGTCGGTCTTCTTCCAGCCCACGAGGCCCTCGTAGAAGGACCAGGCTGCTTCCGGATCGGTGGTCATCAGCTCGCTCCACGAGATCTCGCCGGGCACCGGCATCCCGCTGTGCCCCGGGGCCTCCCCCGCCGGCTGGAACAGGGCGAACGTGGCCCCCGTCGGATCCGCCACGATCGCGATCCGGCCCACCGTCGGCACGTCGAACGCGGGCTGATGCACCTGCCCGCCGAGCTTCGTCACCTTCGCCACCGCGTCGTCCACGCTCTCGACGCACAAGTTCCCCAGCCAATACGGGGGCGCGCCCATCTGCTTCGCCTGCTCCGGCAGCGGGAAGACGCCGCCCACCGAGGCGCCGCCCGGGACCTTCCACATCGTGTACGGCGGAGCGTCGCCGCCCATCTGGAAGTCCTCGGTCTCCCAACCGACGACCTTGCGGTAGAATTCGATCGCCGCGGGCAGGTCGGTGGTCATCAGCTCGAACCAGACAAAGCGGCCGTTCGCGGCGGAGATGGACTGCATTTTGATTCTCGGGTGGCTGGCGCGCTCTAGCTGATGGCCGCCCGCGCCGCAACCGCCCCCCGAGCCCCCCGAGCCCAGCCCTACGCCTGCCGCAATCCCGGCGCCTCCCGCCCCATGGCGGTGACGTACTCGTCATAGGTGCCCGGGTACACGCGGGGGGCCACCCCCGGCGAGAGCTCCACCACACGGGTGGCCAGGGCGCGAAGGAACGCGCGATCGTGGCTCACGAAGACGATGGTGCCGTCGTAATCGGCGAGCGACTTCACCAGCGCGCGCTTGGTCGTGAGGTCCAGGTGGTTTGTGGGCTCGTCGAGCACCAGCAGGTTGGGCGCGTCGTACAATATCTTCGCGAGCGCGAGGCGGGCCTTCTCGCCGCCGGAGAGCACGGAGATCGGCTTGTCGACATCGTCGCCGGAGAAGCCGAACGCGCCCGCGAGGCCACGGATGACGGCCTGTCCGGCCCGGGGGGCGTGGGCGTCGAGCTCTTCCAACACGGAGCGATCGCCGGTGAGCTGCTCCATGTTGTGTTGCGCGAAGTACCCGAGCGACACGGACGCGCCGATCGTGACCGCGCCCGCCTCGGGGTCGACCGCGCCCGCCATCATCTTGAGCAGCGTCGTCTTGCCGGCGCCGTTCTCCCCCATGATCGCCCAGCGCTCGCCGCGCCGCACCAGCAGATCGAGCTTGTCGTGCACCGTGCGCGTGCCGTAGCGCTTCGTCACGCCCTTGAGCGCGATGACGTCGTTGCCGCTGCGCTCGGGCCGCCGGAACTGGAACGAGCGCTCGATCAGCCGCTTGGGCGGCTCGATGCGCTCGATCTTGTCGAGCTTCTTCGCGCGGCTCTGCACGGCGGAGGCCTTGCTCGGCTGGGCGCGGAACCGGGTGATGAAGCGGAGATCCTTCGCGAGCATGGCCTGTTGCTTGTCGAACTCGGCCTCGCGTTGGGCGGCGTCCAGCGCGCGGGCGCGCTCGTAGGCGTCGTAATCGCCGGTATACGTGCGGATCTTGCCGCCGTCGATCTCGACCACCTTGCGCACCACGCGGTTCATCACGTCGCGATCGTGGCACGTCATGAGCACGGCGCCGCTGTACTCGCGGAGCCACCCCTCGAGCCACACGATCGACTCGATGTCGAGGTAGTTGGTCGGCTCGTCGAGGAGCAGCAGCTCGGGCCGGGAGAGCAGCATGCGGGCCAGCTGCACGCGCATGCGCCAGCCGCCGGACAGCGCGCCGACCTTGCCGTCGACCTCGTCCGCGGAGAAGCCGAGCCCCGACAGGATCGCGCGGGCGCGCGCCTCCAGATCGTAGCCGCCGCCCTCCTGGTAGCGCGCCTGCACCTCGCCGTAGCGCTCGAGGACGCGGTCGTAGTCGTCCGCCTCCCAGTCGTCGAGCCGCTTCTCCAGCGCGGCCAACTCGCTCCCGAGCGACGCCACCTCGCCCGCTCCGGCGATGGTCTCCGCGAGCACGCTCGCATCCCGCCAGTCCGCGAAGTCCTGGCGGAAGTAGCCGAGGGTCAGGCGCTTGGGGCGCTCGACGCTGCCCTCGTCGGGGCGCTCCTCCCCGAGGATCAAGCGAAAAATGGTCGTCTTTCCAGATCCGTTCGGCCCGACGAGACCGACCTTCTCTCCCGGATTGATTTTCAGCGACGAGTCGAGGAACAGCACCTGGCTGCCGTATTGCATCGTGACGTTGACCAGCTCGACCATGCGCGACTCCGGCCCGGCCGAGAGCGTGGCGATACGCCAGCGGGCGGGGGCGACGCGGGTAACCCGGCTGAATCGCGCTGTAAGGAACAAGCCCCGGCGCCGTTTGTCCGGTACTCTCCCGGCCGCATGCCCCTCTGCTCCCTGCCGTTGCTCGCCCTCCTCGCCGTTTCCCGGGGAGCGAGCGCGCAGGAAGGCCCCGAGGAAGCCCCCGAGGAGGCGGAGCCCGCACCGCTGTCCTGGGGCGCGACGGACGCGACCTACCGCATCACCATCCCGCCCGAAGGCCCCCTCCGCGTCGAGCTGGAGTGGGCGTTCACCGCCGTGGCCCCCGCGTGGATGGACGTCCCGCTCGCCGGGCCCGCCCTCGTGGTCGACACCGTGACCGGGCCCGCCATCGCCGGGGCGTACGGGCTCCGCGCGCTGCTCTCGCCGACCGCCAGGACCGCCACCATCGCCGTCACCGGCACGCTCGCCCCCTCTCGCCCCGGCGCCGCCTCGCTCGCCGTGTTCCCGGCCGCCCGCCAGCGCGTGATCATCGACGCCCCCGGGCTCGACGTCACGGTCGCCGGCGCCACCGACGGCTGGCTCGCCGCCTCCCCGGGCCTCTCCCTCACCTGGAAGCCCCACGTCGCCGCCGCACCGGCCCCGCAGCTCCCGCTCGTGCACGCCGAGGCATCGACCGCGGTGTGGGCCGAGCCCGGCGCCCTCCTGGCCCGCGCGGCCGTGCGTTGGCGGGTCGTCCGCGGAGAGGTCGCGCGCTTCGAGCTCGACGTGACCGGCCTCGAAGAGGTCGAGGTCGAAGGCCCGAACCTCGCCCGCGCCGTCCGCGAGGGCAACCGCATGGTGCTCACTCCGCGCGCCCCCGTCCGCGGCACCTTCGCGGTGGACGTGCGCGCCCGTCGCCCCCTCCCCGCCGAAGGGGGCGGCGCTTCCGGCGTCGAGGTCGCCGCGCCCGCGCCCCGCCCGATCGCCTCGCGCGTCGAGCGCTACTGGACCGTCGGCCGCGCCGAGGACGGCGAGCTGGTGCCCGTCGGCGGCCCACGCGCCGTTCCCGCCCGCACCTTTCCCGCCTGGGCCCGGGGCCTCTCCGACACGCCCCCCGAGAGCTTCTGGCAGGGTGACGCCCCCCTCCGCGTGCGCCTCGCCCGCTTCACCCCGCTGATGGGCCCCGACACCGTCATCGAGCGCGCCGAGCTCGTGGTCGCCGCGGCGGCCGAGGGCCGGGCGCTCGTCCGCACGACCTGGCACACGCGGAACGAGCGTCGTCAGTACCTACACGTTCGGCCGCCCCCTGGCCTCCGTCCGATGACCGCGCGCGTCTCGGGCGAGCCCGTGACCATCCTGTCCGATGGCGCGGGCGGGGTGTACGTGCCGCTGGAGAAGTCCGTCGAGACCGTGCAGGGGCTCCTCACCTTCCCCGTCGAGCTGACGTGGATCGCGGAGGGCGACGCCTGGGCGAGGAAGGGCGAGCGCACGCTCCTGCTCCCCTCCGTGGACGCCCCGATCCAGGCCGCCGACTGGGAGGTCTACCTGCCGCGCGGATGGACCGCCCCGGGAAAGTCGAGCGTCGCGACCTCCGCGCCTCCGCCCGAGGTGACCGCGGCCGACGAGGCCCTCCAGCAAGCCGTGATCGCGTACAAGAGCAACAACTTCGCCGCATCCCAGGGCTACCTCGAGACCGCCCGCGCGAGCGGCAGCACCAGCGCGAACGTCGGCCGCCTCCAGTCCAACCTCGACGTGCTGCTCGGCAAGGACGGAAAGCCTGGCGGAGAAGGCGACGGAGAGGGCGGCGGCGGGGCCGGGGAGGGCCTCCTGGGCGGCGTGGAGGACGGCGCCTCTCGCCGCGTCCGCGAGCTCGCGAACGCCAAGACGGTCACGATGCAGGTCGAGCAGGAGGAGGCCGTCGACAAGGCGCGCTGGGCCTACCAGAGCGGAGACGTCGACGAGGCCGAGCGCTACCTCGAAGAGGTGATCGCGCTCGCTGACGACATCGGCATGACGGAGCAGAAGGAGTCGGCCGAGCAGTCGGGCAAGAAGGCGGAGGCGACGAAGCTCCTGTCCGAAGTCGTGGCGATGAAGAAGCAGAAGTCCGCGAACGCGCCGGCGCCCTCCCAGCCCTCCCCATCCCCCGACACCGGCGTCGAGATCGACGGCCGCTTCCGCAACGGTCTGGACACGAACCAGGCGACACCGACGTCGGGGGAGGTGACCGTCGAGGAGGAGCCCCCTCCGCCGGAGCCGGTCGGCGTCGATCCCATCCGAGTGCTCCAGGGCCTACCGGGCGTCGCCACCGGAGCCAGGCGCGGCGCGAAGGGGGACAGCCCGCGGAGCGGCGCGGCGAACGGCCGACGCCAGGACGCCAAGAAGCCGGTAGACTCCGACCGCGACAGCATCGCCGACGACGCCCCGGCCTTCTACGACGGCGAGTCCGCCAAGCCCGAGTCCCCCGCCGCCCTTCCGGCCTCCGATCCGGCCCCCACACCCTCCCCCCAGCGCCGCGCCGCCCACGAGGTCAAGGCCGCCCCCCACACGCTCGCGATGCCGCTCCGCGGCGAGGTGGTCCGCG
>JAUXQH010000096.1 GCA_030685065.1 Pseudomonadota bacterium
CAGGGCGCTCGAGGGATCACCACGGTAGTCCATCCCGAGCTTGTCGATCTCGTCGAGCACGAACACCGGGTTGTTGGTCCCGGCCTTCTTGATGCCCTTGAGGATCTTGCCCGGGAGCGACCCGATGTAGGTGCGGCGGTGGCCGCGAACCTCGGCCTCGTCCCGCACGCCGCCGAGCGAGATGCGGACCATCTTGCGGGCGAGGGCGCGCGCGACCGACTTCGCGAGGGAGGTCTTGCCGACGCCGGGGGGCCCGACGAGGCAGAGAATCGGGCCCTTCATGTCGCGCTTGAGCTTGCGCACCGCGAGGTACTCGAGGATGCGCTGCTTCACCTTCTCGAGGCCGTAGTGGTCCTCGTCGAGGATGCGTGCCGCCTCGTTCACGTCCATCACGTCTTCGGTCGAGGTCGCCCACGGCATCTCGATGAGCCAGTCGAGGTAGGTGCGGCTCACCGTGTACTCGGCGGCGCCAGGGCTCATGCGGCTCATGCGCTTGAGCTCCTTGAAGGCCACCTTCTCGACCTCCTTGGGCATCCGCGCCTTCTTGATGCCCTTCTTGAGCTCCTCGAACTCTTCCTGGCGGTCGTCGACCTCGCCGAGCTCCTTCTGGATGGCCTTGAGCTGCTCCCGCAGGAAGTACTCCCGCTGGGCCTTGTCCATCTCGCCCTTGACCTCGGTCTGGATCTTGTTCGAGAGCTCGAGGACCTGGATCTCCTTGTTCAGGAGCGCGATGACCTTGCTCATCCGCTCCTTCGTGTCGAAGGTCTCGAGGAGCTCCTGCTTCTCCTCGACGCCGATCGACAGGTTGCTGGAGACGATGTCCGCGAGGATTCCCGGATTGTCGATGCTCCGGACGAGGAAGCTCGCCTCGGACGGGATGTGGGGCGAAAGATCGATGATCTTCTGCGCCAGCTCCCGCATGGTCGACATCAGGGACTCGAGCTCGGGAGTGGACTCGGTGCCCTCCTCGTACACGCGGACTTGCGCCTTGAGGCACGGATCCGTGCCCTCCCAGCGCTCGACCTTGATTCGCGCGAGGCCCTGGATGATGACGTTGAGCTTGTTGCCCGGCATCTTCACCGACTTGAGGATCTTGACGACGGTGCCGGTGTTGTAGAGCTCACCGACGTCCGGGTCTTCGTTCTTCGCGTCCTGCTGGGCCACGATGCCGAGCAGCTTGTCCCCGGCGAGCGCGCGCTCTACCGCTTCGAGGCTCTTGTCCCGACCTACGTTGATCGGGAAGGCCAGCACGGGGAAGATCACCGTGTTCCGGATGGCCAGGATGGGAATGTTCAGCTCCGACGGCAGGTTGACGGGAGCGCCCTGGTCGTAGCTGGGGGGGTCGAAAGCCATTTTTACTCCTGACGCTCTCGGGAGAGCGCTTTACGGACGAAAGGTATCCCCCGAAATGCATGCGACAAGCTTGCGCTGCCGAAACGCTCGATCGTCTCCCGACGGCTGAATCGTTTCCCGAGAGAACGGCGCCACCCGCGGCTACTTCGGCAGGACCGCGGCTACTTCGGCAGGACGGGCTGCCCGCGCTCGCGAACGCTCCCCGTCCGACCGAGGGCCTCGAGCTTCTGCTCGTACACCGCTCGTCCGTACTCTTCCCACCCCCGCTTCGTAAAACGCTCGGCCGTAGGCGCCCATTCCTCGGCCGGAACGTAGCTGGCGCGGAGATCCCACATCACGCAATCCCCATCCACCCCGACCGGCGCGCTGTCGAGCACGGCGCTGATCGCGTCGATCGTCTCCCCGATGCGCTCGTACTTGTCGAAGGCCTCCGGCGTCATCTCGAGCTGACGCCGCAGCTCGGACTCCAGTAGCGATCTGCGGAGGATGACCCAGCGGAACTCCTTCTCGATCGAGTCCCGATCCTTCGCGCGCACCGGCTTCGGCTGAGCCGGTGTGATCGCGGCGCCGCGCAGCGCCCGGATGAGCGTGTTGTTGAGGCGCTTGCGATACTTGTCCGGCCAGAAGATCCCCGCCGACTCGCCCATGCCACCGAACGTCGGGTGCTGGAACTCGGTCTGCCACATCAGGCCGTCGTGCTGGATCTTCATCGGGAGGAAGATCACGTTCCCCTCCTCCTCCTTGAGCGAGGCCACCATCGGGGGAGCGCGGGTGTAGCGATGGTTGAAGGGCCAGGCCCCGACGGCGAACTGGCCGGCGAGGCCGAGCGTCACCAGGCCAGCCAGGAACAGCCGCGGCCGGGGCATCATCGCGACCAGGGCGCCGACCAGGAGCGCCGCCGGAATGAACGCTACGGCCGCCATTCGGTAGGGGAACCAGAGGCGGTCGAAGAACGGGAGGTGCCGGTAGAGCGCCATGTAGTGGGGCATGACGAGGACGAGGGGGCCGGCACGGAGCATCGTGCCCCCCGCGAACGCCAGGACAAGACCGATCGCCGCGACCCATCGCCACCGGCCGCCCGGAATGGGCAACTTCCGGAGGAACGGCACGAGGAGAAGCGGGAGGCCCCACGCGGGCTGGAAGAACAGCGGGGATCCGTGGATCTCCATGAGCCACAGCCCGTGGAGGTCGGCGGAGACGTTGTTCGCGACCGGCTGCGGCGCCGCGAAGATGCTGCCCGGCGCGGGATCGATGCCGGGCACGCGCCCCGCGTCGACCGCGCTGGACATGCCGACGATCCCCGGGGCGACCAGCGCCAGGCAGACGGCCACCCCGAACGACCACCGCCGGATCACCGCCCACTTGTCCGTGGAGGCGCGCAGCTCCCACACGGCCAACGGCAGGAGGAGGATCACGAGGAAGTACGCGGCGAACCAGTAGGTCCACGCGGACATCGCCACCGCGACGCCGAGCCACGCGCCGTTTTTCCAGCCGGGCTCGCGTGCCGCGCGGAGCAGGTAGAGCACGGCCGCGGGGAGGAACCACACCATCGCCTGGGTCGGGCGGCCCGCCGTGATCTCGAAGAGCACGAAGGGGTTGACCTGCCAGAGCAGCGTGGCCGCGAAGGCGGCGAAGGTGTCCTCGCCCTTCTCTCCCCCGAACAGGTACCGGGCGAGCGGGCGAAAGGTCGCGACGTTGCCGAGCTGGAGCGCGAGGATCCACATCGGCGAGTAGAGAGTGGGGCCGAACACCCATTGAAACGGCACGGAGAAGACGGCGTCGACGAAATTGTTGCCCGTGTGGGCGAACACGTCCTTGCCGAACGGGTAGAAAAAGAGCGTGGTGAACGACGGATCGCCGAAGTGCTCGATGCACGTCCGGATCCACCAGTAGAACCAGTGGGTCCCCATGGCGTCCACGCCATCTCCCACGGTGGAGCCGGGCACCAGCAACGTCGGGGCCACCCCCGCGAGGGCGATCGCGAGGAAAATGAGGCTCTGGACCCGGACGGTAGGAACCATTGCGGCGGCAACGTAGCACCACGGGGCCGGGGTGCCCGATTGCCGCGGCAGTTCCGCTGTCGTAGAGTGCCGGCCTGCGGAGATCGCGATGCGAACGTTGCCCCTGTTGGTCCTCTTCGCGTGCACCGGGGAGAAGGACGAACCCACGCCCACACCTCCGCCGCTCGGCATGACGCTGGCGGAGGATGGGCAGGTGTACGCGGGCATCGCGCGGGTGGACATCACCCCGACGGACTTCGAGACCTACACCGACCTCGACGGAGACCACAGCTTCGACGGTTGCATGACGGATCCTGCCGCGTCGCGCACGGGCTGCGAGGAGCCCTTCGACGATCTGAACGGCAACGGGCGCTTCGACGCGGTCTGGATCGCGGGCTTCGGCAGCGCGCGGGCCGCGCAGGGAGCGCACGATCCCATCACCGTCACCGCCGTCGTGCTCTCGTTGGACGGCGAGTACGTCGCGCTGGTCGGCGTGGACGCGCTCGGCGTGCTGGAGAACCGCATCCGCGACACCCGCGACATGCTCCAGGCCGATGGCTTCGACCGCGATCGCATCGTGATCAGCTCGTCGCACACGCACCAGGGCCCCGACACCGCGGGCATCTACGGCATCGACGAAGATCTCGTGACCGGCATCTACCCGCCGTTCGTGGAGAGCATCCCCGAGGCCATCTACGACGCGGTCGCGACGGCGTCGGCCGGCATGGTCGCCGTGACGCCCAGCCAGGGCGCCGTGTTCATGTCCGACCTCGATCCGGCGTTCAACGGCGAGCCGTTCGGCGGTACGAACCCCGATCCGAGCGTGGACGGCGGCATCAACGACATCCGCGACCCCGTCATCGTCGCCGACCAGGTCCTCTCCATCGCGCTCGACGGGGCCGACGGGCGGGTCGCCACCATCGTCAACGCGTCGGGCCACCCCGAGGTCGTCGGGGACGAGAACAGCGAGCTGTCCGCCGACTACGTGGGCTACACCCGGAGCTACCTCGAAGAGCGCCACGGCGGGCTGACGGTGTTCCTCTCCGGTGCGCTCGGCGGGATGCAGTCCTCGCTCGGCGCGACGCTCCCGGCCATCGACGAGCAGGGAGCCCGCGTGCTCGACGCCGACGGGAACCCCACGTGGCTCGACGACTCCGCGCCCGGAGCGGATTGGGAGTTCGCGCGGACCTGGGGAACGCTCGTCGCACAGGCCTCGGAGGCCGCGCTCACCGACACCACGCCGTGGACGAGCCTCCGCGTGCGCCACTCCGACTTCCTCATCCCGGTCGACAATCCTTCGTTCAAGCTGGCCTTCCAGGTTGGTCTGCTCGACACCCCCGACGACTACGTGATCCAGGACTCCTCGTGTCCGGGGTTCGGGGAGGACAACGACCTCTTCGGGTGCATCCCCTCCGCCTCCTGGGTGATCGAGCTGGGTCCGGTGACCTTCGGCACCGCGCCGGGTGAGCTGATGCCCGAGCTGTTCTGGGGCGTGCCCGACGAGCCCGCCATGGTCGACCCGACGCTGCGCCCGAGCGACCGACGCTGGGTGCAGGCCGATTCCGACTGCGTGGGCGTGCCCTACGAGGACTGCCAGGACACCGACGGCATGGTCGGCGAGTGCGACTGCCTCAAGCACCACGCCGTCCCCTACCGCATCACGGACGACGCCGCGCTCGGCACCATCGAGTCCATGCTTCCCGGCACCTTCAAGGCGCCCATCGGCATCGCGAACGCGTACTGCGGCTACATCGTGCCCGCCCCCGACTACAACACCTACGTCTCGGTCCTCACGGATGACGGGGACCACTACGAGGAGACCAACTCCTGCAGCGGCTCGTTCGGGCCGCTGGTGCTCGGGGCGTTCGCGGCCATGCGCGAGTAGGCCCCTCGGGCGGCGGGGTCAAACCGGCGGGGTCAGGCCGCCGGCGCGCGCCACGGCTCGACCCGCCACGCAGCCTCGGGCACGAGCGCCGGCCCGGCCGTGGCGATCTGCACGCGGAGCGCGACACAGGCGCCGTGCATCATCGCGTCCGCGATGGTGACCACGGAGCGCGACGGGAGCGGCTCGAGCCAGGTCCCCCGCACCCAGTCGTTGAACAGCCCCATCGCCGGGCCGCACCAGATCTGGTAGTCGCGCTTGCGGGCGGTGTCCCCCGCGCGTGCCCATCGGCTGGAAAGGCCCAGGTACCACCGGAAGCAAAGCGCCATCTGGTGACGACGATCCGTCCGCGCGCGCTCGAGCTCCCGCGGATCCCTCCCGGCCCAGAACGCCTCGGTCTCCGCCCACACGTCCGCGAGGGGGCGCTGGAGGATCTGCTTCTCGATCCGCTCGCGGTCGGCGACGGGGATGTCGTCGATGCTCGCGTAGGCCCGGTAGACCTCGTACAGCCGCGCGGCGCGCTGCGCGTACATCGTGCCGCGCGAGAGCACCTGCACCTGCACGCCCATCTCGAACATGTCGGGCGCGGGCCCCATCGTCACGTCGGCGTAGCCGGCCTGGGCGAGCATCTCGCGGACGGTGCCCGACGTGCCCGCCTCGAACGCGGCCTGGTTGATCGAGCCCGTCATCACGTAGTCGGCGCCCAGCGTGAGCGCGGCGGCGATGGTGGACGGATCCCCGATGCCGCCGGCCGCGCCGATGCGGGGGCGTACGGCGTACCCCTCCTCCGTCGCGATGCGCGCGGACAGGCGTCGGAAGAGCGGAACGAGCACGGAGAGCGGTCGACGATCGGTGTGCCCGCCGCTGTCGGCTTCGGCGGTGATGTCCTCCGCGACCGGCACCTTGCGCGCGAGCTCCGCCTGGCGCGCGGTCAGGTGGCCCGCGGCGACGAGGCCGTCGAGCAGCTTGGCGGGCGCGGGCCGCAAGAAGGGCTCGGCCACCTCGGGCCGGGACACCTTGGCGCTCACGCGGTTCGGGGTGACGATGCGCCCGTCCACCTCGTGGATCCCGTGGAGGCGGTAGCGCACGACCGCGGGGGTGAGCCCCATGAACGCGCTCGCGTCCACCTCGTGGCAGCCGTGCTCCAGGAACAGATCGACGGTGGCTTCCTCCACGCCGGGCTCGGCCGGGTTGTGGAGCAGGTTGAAGCCAGCGGGCTTCTCCCCCACCGCCGTCTTGATCGCGCGCACGCCGTCACGGACGGCCTCGACCGGGAGCCCGCCCGCGCCGAAGTATCCGAGGTAGCCGGCGCGGCTCATGGCCGTGACCAGCTCGGGCGACGCGATGCCCCCCGCCATCGCGCCCGCCACGTAGTTGTAGCGGACGCCGTGGTCCGCGCGAAACGACGGAGCGCCGAGCTGATCCGCACGCATCGCGGGCACCACGAGCTCCGCCGGCCCCTCGCCCTCCCACCAGCGGCCGTCGTGCCAGCGGAGCGCGCGCGCGGGATCGTGCAGCGCCGCCACCAGATCGCGCACCGGGCGGCCCCGGGTGACCATCGGCACGTCCTGGACATGGTGCTCGCCGGTCGACCACCGGGTGGAGACCCGGGCCCCGCCCCCGCTGCGTTCGACGCGGATGGTGACGTCAGCGTCCTCGAGCTCGACGCCGTCGGCTCCGTCGGCGAGCAGCGCCACGAGCGCGTCGGCGCCTCCCTGATCGAGCGCGCGGGCCAGCCCGCTGCCGCCGGGCGCCTGCTCTTCGGCCGCATCCCCCCGAAAGATCCGTACACTCCGCGCCGACGACAAGAGATTCATGCGGGCGCGCCTATCCGATCGGGGCCGCCGAGGCGCTATCGGGCGGAGCCGGCCATCGCGAGCGGCACGCTGCGCACCAGCGACATCAGCGCGATGATGCCGATGAACACTTCATCTGCCAGCACCGCGCCCGTACCCACGCCCACGGCTACCAAGACCCCGAGCCGAGCGGTCCACAACATCGCGACCCTCGGATCCTTGTACATCGACAGCCCGTGGAACGTCACCGACCCGCCGTCCAGCGGGTACATCGGGAGCAGGTTGAACGCGCTCCAGAAGAGGTTGAAGGTCGTCGCGGTGACGAGGAGGCTGCCGACCACGGGGGTATCGATGAACAGGGAGCCCACCAGCGCGACGAGGCCGAGGGCGAAGCCGGCGAACGGGCCCGCCAACGTGATGAAGATGCCCTGGCGAGGCTTGGGGGACTGGGAGAACTGGGTGAGCCCGCCGAACCCGTGGAGGGTGATGGCGATGGGCCCGAGGCCGTAGGCGCGGGCGGCGAAGGCGTGTCCGAGCTCGTGCACCATCACCGACCCGAACACGACGAGCATCAGCATGAAGCTGTAGTAGGCCGAGTGGGCCCCTCGCTGCGCCCCCATGAGCACCATGAGGGCCAGGATGGCGAGGGCCGAGGGATCGAGCGTGATGGGGAAGCCGAAGAGGCGGCCGAGCTTGATCGAGTTCACGGATCCTCCGGAGGCGCGGGCGACGAGGCGGGTGAGCGAGGCGACGGGGGCTCCTCGGGGAGCGGCAACCCCCCGAGGGCGAGGAACCATCCGGCGATGGCCACGACCGCGAGCAATGCGGCGACGAGGGCATAGGCTTCCGCCGAGCGGAGCGCCAGATCGCGCTCGGCCCGGGCGTCCGAGAGGGAGCGTGAGAGCGCGGCTTCGCGCGAAGCGGCGCTCACGACGAACGACTCCAGGTCCACGATGCCGTGGCGCGCCAGGACGGCGGCGGGGCCCTCGGTATCGGGCGGGGGTAGCCCGCGCGACGCGAGCCACGCGACGATCGCCGGGTGGAGCGGGTGGAGCGGACACGCCGTGAGGGCGGCGCGCACACGAGCGGGATCGTCGGCCACGAGCGCGTCGAAGAGCGGCACCGAGCCTCGCACCTCGCGCACCCGATCGAGGGCGTCGAGGAGCGGGCCGACAGGCGGATCGGTGGGCGCTCCCCCGCTCAAGCGGGGACGAACATCAGCCAGGTCCAGACCTGGGGCAGCAGCCCGGCGGCCGTGGCGGTGCCCCCCGTGACCGTGGCCGTGCCGAGCGGCCCTTCGACGGCGCCGTACTCCTCGAGCGCGTACACGTCGTACGTGCCGTCGGGCGCGGCGAGCCCGGTGACGACGATGTCCATCGGGGCGGACGGCTCGGAGCCCCAGGGGAGCAGGCCCACGGTGAACGCGGGGGCGACCGACCAGAGCGCCGGGACCGAGGCGCCTTCGAGCACGCCCGCGAACACGTTGAAGTCACCGTTGTCCTCGACGACGCCGAACGGCATGTCGAGGGAGGAGGCCGTGAACGTGAGCGACACGTCCCCGAGCACGTAGGTCTGGGCGCCCGACGCTTCGTTTGCTACCTCGGGCCCCTCGGCCGGTGGGACCACCATGGGGGCCGGGATGGTGAAGTCCTCGCTGATCCCGAGGTCGACGCCGAACAGGGCGTTGCCGAACCCGGGAGTCGTGTAGGTGGCGCCGATCGCATCGACCTTGAACCGCGCGCCCTCCAATCCGCCCTGGGTGAAGTTGCCGGCCGCGTCGGTCTCCGTGTAGCGGCACACCGTCGAGCACACCTGCACTTCGATGCCGGGGACCGGGCTGCCGTCCTCGAACACCACCATCCCCGAGATCGTGGCGTCCCGCGGATCGGTGTCCGTGTCGGTGTCCGTGTCCGTGTCGCTGTCGGCATCCGTGTCGGTGTCGGTGTCCGCGGGTTCGACGCCCGTGTCGTCCTTGGTGACGCCCGTGCAGGCGAGGAGAAAAAGCGGGAGCAGGCGCATGGAGCCTCCGGTGGGGTGAAGCGGGCCCAGTCTATCCGCGGCGCACAACCATGCGCACACCCATGAGCTGGCGCTCCGCTTCCGCGTATGCCTCGGGCGTCAGCTCGACCCCCTGCACGTCGACGAGCGCCACCCAGGCGCGCGCGAAGCCCGCCTGGGGAGCGTAGTGCAGCTCGATCAGATCGTGGGCCTGCCCGCACACACAGGCGAGCCGACGCGGCGCCCCCGCGCGCCAGGCCTCGAGGGCGCGGTTGAAGCCGCTCACCACGTTCTGTTCGGTGACGGGGCACCGCACGGCGAAGCCCCCCTGCCCGCTCGACGCGAAGTGGACGCTGTCGAACGTCTCCAACCGCGCGCGCGCGAAGCCGCCGGGCACGAGCGGGCGGGGACCCGGCCCGCCGTCCTGCGCGATCCATCCGCCGTCCAAGAGGGCCTCGAACAGCTTCTCCGCGAAGTCACCTGGGCGCTCCGGATCGGCGGCGAGGAGGAGGAGCGAGAGGCGGTGGGCGGCGGGAGGCACACGGCAGGGTAGCCAGTACGGGGCGGACGCGCCCTCCGTCAGAACCAGTCCGGGATCTCGATCTCCACTTCGCCCAGCACCTGCGCCTGGCACGCGAGGCGGTCGCCGCGACTCACGCCGTCGGCGCCCAGCGCCATCTCCTCCATCCCCTCGCGCTTGGAGAGGTTCCGCGCGCCCTTGACGATGACGACGCGGCAGGTCCCGCAGGAGGAGTTGCCGCCACAGTAGTGGCGGAGGTCCAGGCGACCGACCTCGGCGGCCTCGAGCACCGTGGTTCCGCGCTGCACCCGCACCGTGGTGCCGCCGAAGCGCACCTCGACCGGGCCGGTGGACACGCGCGCCGGCGCCGCGCTCGCGGCGCGCCCGAGAAACGGAGCAACCTGGGTTTCGTTGCGCAACACGCGCTCGGCCATGGTCGCCCCCGCGCGGCTCGCGGCGCGGAGACCGCGGCGGAGCAAGCGGAACGGGAGCACCGGTTCGTCCGACATCCCGGCTACTTTGGACCGCCTCGACGCGACGCGCAAGGTCCACCCGACGGACCCGTAGCGTGCAGCACAAGGCGCCCGCGGTGGCTATGTTCGAGGCTAGGAGCCGCGTGTACGCCTCCCGTCCCCCGATCCCCCCACCGCCCCTGAATCCGCGGTCGGGCACGACCCTCCGGCGCGCAGCGCTCTACCTGGCTTTTTCGGGGGTGCTCCACGCCGCAACGGTGGTGATGTGGGCCGTGGGTGAGCCGGACGCGGCGCCCGAAGAGCTGACGCGCATCCGGATGCTCGACCCCCTTGAGGAGGCGGCGCTGGAGAGCAAGGACCAGGCGCGCGCGCGGGCAGCGATGGCCGACGCGGCGGCGACTCCCGCGGCGACTGCCGCCGCGGAGACGAGAGCGGCGAGGCGGGCGGAGACGACGCGCGCCGAAGACGAGAACGCGGCCGCGGAGGCGGCGGTGAGGGCCGTGCGCGCGCGCATCGAGGCGGGGCGCGCGGAGGCGCTCCAGGCCGAGGCGGAGCAGGAGGCGATCGTCGCCGGCGCGGCCGCGCGGAGCGCGGTGGAGAGGCTTGAACAGTCACGACGGGCGGAGGCGGAGAGCGCGGTGCGGGCCCCGTCGGCGGCGCCCCGGAAGCTCGCGGAGGCGGCCGAGCGGGAGGAGTCCGTGCGCGAAGCCGAGCGCGCGCTGCTCGCGGCGAACCGCACGGTCGAGGCCGCGCGCCAGGCCGCGGACGATGCGCGGGTGGAAGCGGCGAGGGCCGAGGCCATGAAGGCCGAGGCCGTCCGGCACGCGACCGCCGCGAGCAGGACGCCTCCGGCGCAGACTCCGAAGGCGCCCGAAGCGAAGCCGTCGGAGGCGAAGGCGCCGGAGGCGAAGGCGCCGGAAGCGAAGGCCCCGCCCGCCGAGCCGCCGCCCAAGCCCACGGCGTCGGCGAGCGCCCAGGAGCCCGCCGTGGAGCAGGTTCCCGCGCAGGCGGCGGGCGGGGTGGCGGGCGCCGCGGGTGGCGGCCCGGTCACAGGCTGGCTCCCGTTCGTCCGGGGCGAGGGCGCGGGCGCAGAAGCCCCCGATCCCGACGCGCGCTACATCAGCGACCGGAACCGCCGCGCGCCGAAGGACACCCGCGCCGCCGCCCAGGTCGCCCGCGCGAACGGCGACGGAAGCGGCGCGGCGGCCATCGCGACGCGCATCAGCACGGCGGAGCAGGAGGGAGCGGCGTCGCGGAGCACCGCGGCCCGGGTCGACCAGGGCCAGCCCGTCCCGCCCAAGGCCGCTTCCGCGGCGCCGCCGCCCGCCCGCCGCACGACCACCCCGGAGACCCCCCGGTCCACCGCCCGCGGTGAACCCCCCTCCCCTCCACCGCCCGACACCGTCGAGCTCCCCTACGTGGCCGAGGCCCCGGGCCCCGCGCCCGCGGCCCCGCTCGAAGCCATCCGCCTCTCCGCCGGCGCGGTAGACCCGCCCACGCGAGCAGGCCCTGCCGGCGAGGCCTCCGCGTCGCGTCGCGCCGCCCGCCGCACCCCGGTGGCGCCGCCCCCAGCTCCCGCCGCGGCCCCCGCGCCGGCGGCCGTTCGCCCCACGGCGCCGCGCCCGCCGCTCGAGGATGACTTCTGGTCCGCCTCGGCCCTGTCGAGCCTCGTCGAGCCCACGGTGCCGTCGGCGTCCATCGACACCACCCCCGCCCCGAGGCCCGACACGTTCCTCCTCGGCGCCGAGGACGCGAGCGCCCGGGGGTGGTCGGATCTGGCGATCCTCGACGAACGCGCGGCCTTGTCCGATCAGACCCGCTTCGGCGCCCGCTCCCACCCGCTCGCGCCCTGGTTGAACGGCGTGGACGACACCCTGCGCCAGCGGTGGATCTATCCGCCCGCGCTGCAGGCGCTCGGCGTCGAGGGCACCGTGATCGTCCGGTTCCACGTGTCGACCTCCGGAGTCGTCTCCAACCCCTATGTCCATTCGAGCGCTGGCCACCCGGAGCTCGATCTGGCGGCGCTCGCCGCGCTCCCGGCACGGGTGGCCGCCATGCCGTCCGGGAGCGGACGTGGGCAATGGCTCGAATGGACATTCCGCTATCGAGCGCCCGCGCCTTAGGGGGTTCACCAGGGACCATCGGCCCGCTTCGATCGGGCGTCACGCACCAGTTGCCGCTTGTCGTTGTGGGGAACCCGGCAATAAGCTCTAGGAGGACATGCCCGCCCGCACGCCAACGACCATGCCGCGCTGGCAGATCCTGATCCTGGTGGCGCTGTCGTTGCTCCTCCACGTGGCGCTGGCCCCGCTCGCCCTCCCTCTCATGGGCAACTTCGATCTATCGGCCTACGAAGAGCCGATCTCGGTCCAGATGATCGACGGTGACCCCCTCGACGCGATGACCCCCGACCAGGTCGCGCGGCTCGAAGCCCTCGAGCAACAGGTGCTCGACGAGGCGGAAGAGGAGCCAGAGGAAGAGGAGGAGCCCGAGCCGGTGATGCCGGACGGGCAGGTCGTGGAGACCGTGACCCCCAACGAGGAGAAGGTCCCCCTCGTCTCCGACTACCTCGCCGAGCACGACAACGCGGTCAAGGAGGAGACGCGAACCGACGCCTACAGGGTCAACCCCGAGGTCCTCTCGAACCAATACAGTCGGGATTCGAAGCTCGAATTCGAGGACGTGGTCGACGTCGGCGCCAAGGACAAGTCGACCGGGGCCACCGTGGGCAGCCTGAACGACCCCGCCCCGGGAAAGGGAGCGCCCCGCTCGATCATTCCCTCCCCCTGGGCGCTGACCAACAAGGAGGGCCTGGCCGCCCCGACCACGTCCTCCTCCAGCACCCAGTCCTTGTCGGGCGCCCCCCAGAATGACCTGCTGAACGAGAAGTTGGACCGGTCGGTCGCCCTCAATACCCGAGAGTTCCTCGGGGCGGCCTACATCAACCGCATCCGGCGGCAGGTCAACTTCTACTGGAAGCAGAACCTCGACAACATGTCCCCCTCGCTCGGGCTGTCGAAGCCCAACTACACGACCGAGGTCGCGATCGTGCTGAACGGGGACGGCGCGCTCGAGTCCATCTCGATCACCCACGAGAGCGGCTCGGGGCCCCTCGACAACGGCGTGGTCGAGGCCTTCCGCGTGGCCGGGCCGTTCCCCAATCCGCCCGAGCAGCTCGTGAAGCGGGATGGCCGCGTGTACCTCTCCGACCTCAATTTCACCGTCACGCTGGGACAAGCGCAGATGCAGTACCAGGGCATCGATCCGCGCGCCGAGGTGCAGTTCCCGGGCATCCTGAAGTCGCCGCGTTAGCCCGCTCGGTATCGGAGCCTCGTGGTACACTTCCCACGTGGACGCAAACCGACGCGAGCTCGAGTTCCTGAAGACTCTGGGCTCTGGCGGTTTCGGCGCAGTATACCTCGCCAACCTGCACGGCCGCGACCGCTTCGTCCGTCGTGTCGCAGTAAAGGTCATGCGGGAGGGGCTGGACGCGACGCCCGACCTGGTCGCGCGCCAGAAGGACGAGGCCCGGCTGCTCGGCCTGCTCGCGCACGACGGCATCGTGCAGGTGCTCGACCTCACCGAGGTCGACGGGCGCCCGGCGGTGGTCATGGAGTACGTCGAGGGCGTAGACCTCTCCGACCTGATCAAGAGCCTGAGCCCGCGGCGCGTACCGGGGCGGGCGGCGCTCGAGATCATCGCCGGCGTCGCGGCCGCGCTCGACGCCGCGTACAACACGAACTCGGCGCTGACCGACCAGCCGCTCCGGGTCATCCATCGCGACATCAAGCCCGCCAACATCCTCGTGACCGTGCACGGCCGCGTGAAGGTGCTCGACTTCGGGGTGGCCAAGGCCGACTTCGCGCGGGACGGCCACACCACGAACGGCGGGTGGGGCACGCCCCGCTTCATGTCGCCCGAGCAGTGGCTCGGGGAGACCTACGGCGCCGCGGTCGACATCTACGCCCTCGGCGTCACGCTGTTCGACCTGGTTGCCGACCGACCGTGGGAGCGGCCGCCCCTCGCGCGGACCCCCTTCGAGGGCAAGGTCAGCGACCAGCTGAACGCGCAGACGGACCTGCCCGATGCCATCCTCGAGCTCATCGAGCGGATGACGCGGTTCGAGGCGGCCGATCGGCCCACGGCCGGTGAGGTGCACGACGCCGCCGAGACCGCCGCCGGGCTCCTGGGCGGCGACAACCTCGCGCGGTTCGCGCGCGTCGAGGTCCCCCCGCTCGTCGAGGCGCGTAGCCGCTCGAACGCCAACAAGCCGCTCCCCAAGCCGCTGCCGGGCCCGGTGCTGCTCGGCGGCGTGTCCACGACGGGCGGCGGCGGCACCGCCGAGCCGACCCACGAGCCCTCGATCGTCCCGGACACGTACGCCCCGACCCCCTCCGCGCCGCCCGCCGTTCCGGAGGACTTCCGCGCCGTCGCCGGGTTCGCCGTCGCGGGGGTGCTCGCCATCATCGCCCTCGGGGTGGTCGGCCTCGGATTGCTCGGATGGAGGCTCTCGGGCGGGCTCACCCCGGGCGCCCTCGTGCCCGATGATCCCGCGGCCATCACGCTCGGAGAGGCCAGCGCCCCGCCGCAGGCCGCGAGCGCGGCCGCGCCAGCGGCGGTGGTCCCCGAGAGGCCGAGCGAAGGCACGGACGGGAGCGCTGCTGCCGCGCCGATCCTGCCCGCCCACGAGACCACGGCGAGAAAGCCGGCCGACCCGAGGCGGGCCGCCACGCCAAAGGTCGCGCCGGAGAAGGCGATGCCAGAAACATCGCCCGCTCCGGAGGAAAAGGCGCAGAGCACCGCCACGGCCCCCGTCGTCGCCTTTCCCCTCGACATCGTCACCGGCGCCATCGGGGACTCCGTGTGGCTCGACGGGACGTGGCTCGGCACCAGCCCCATCCTCGGCCGCTCGTTCCCCGCCGGTCCACACTCCGTGGCGATCAGCCGCGGGGACGCCCGAACCGAGCCCTACGTCCTCACGCTCGGCACCAACGGCCCCTCCCGCATCCTGTACAGCCCGACCGAGTCCAAATGGAGGACCGCCAAATGATCCTGCTGGTTGCGTCGCTGGCGATCGCCTGCCCGAACGTGGACGCAGAGGTCGAGCGGGCCACGTCCGCGCTCATCGCGGGGGACTTCGCGGCCGCACGCACCGCGCTCCAGTCCGCCGAGTCCTCCTTCGCGTGCGCCCCCTCCACCCCCACCCAGATCGCGCGCTTCTGGCTGGTGGAGGGCGCCGCCGCGCACCTCCGCGCCGACACGGTGAGCGCCCGCGCCTCCCTGGCCGCCGCGCGCGCGACCGCGCCCACCCTGTTCGACGACCGCCTGGGAGCGGACGTGCGCGCCACCTGGGCCGCCGCCGAGCCCCTCGGGTCGGGCAGCCTGATGCTGGAGCCCCGCCTCGCCGCATCCATGGACGGCCAGGAGGTCGGCGCCTGGCCGGTGACCCTCTCCGCCGCGCCCCACGTCCTGCAGGTCATCGGCGCCGACGGTGCGGTTCGGTACGGCAGGGTGGTCCGGATCGGCCCGGGGGAGGACGCCCTGGTCGAGACGGGCCTCGCGCCCGAGCCGAGCATGGGGGTCGGCACGGCGCTGCCGCCGAGCGAGCCTCGCCGCAAGCGGTCACCCGCGATGGTGATCGTCGCGAGCGTCGCCGCCGCGGGTGCGGGCGCCTGCGCGGGCGGGGCCCTCGTTCAGAACGCGCAGATGGAGAACGCGGCCGACCTCGACACGCTCGACGCCGCGTTCGATCGGCAGAAGGCCTTCGGCTACACCAGTTACGGCCTGGCCGGCGCGGCCGCGGCGGCGCTGACGCTGCACTTCATCATCAAATAGCGATCATCAAGTAGCGCGGCAGCGACCAACGGTTCTCGTCAGTGGATCGGCCCCTCGAGCCGCCCCTCGACGAACTGGCGAACGCGCGGGTCGTCTGTCTCGTGGAACGTCTGCGCGTTGCCCTCGAGGATCACCTGGCCCTCGTGCAGCATCGCGATCTTGTCGGCGATGCGGAACGTGGCCGCCATGTCGTGGCTGATGACCAGCGACGTCAGGCCCGGGTTGGCGTCCTGCGTGTCGCGGATGAGCGCGTCGATCTGCGCGGTCATGATGGGGTCGAGGCCGGTGGTGGGCTCGTCATAGAGGAGGAACTCGGGGCCGCGCACCATCGCCCTCGCGACGCCCACCCGCTTCCGCATCCCTCCCGAGAGCTCGTTCACCTGCTTCCGACCCGCGTCCTCGAGGCCGACGGAGGCCAACATGGCCTCGACGCGGATGCGGATCTGGTCCTCCTTGAGCTTGCTGTGCTCGCGGAGCGGGAACGCGACGTTGTCGTAGACGTCCATCGAGTCGAACAGCGCCGCGTGCTGGAACACCATGCCGAAGCGGAAGCGCTCCTTCCGCAGCTCGCGATCGGACAGCCCGGTGAGCGCCTGCCCGCCGATGCGGATGACACCGGCGTCCGGACGCATGAGCCCCATCACGTGCTTGAGCAGCACGCTCTTTCCGGTGCCGCTCCGCCCGATGATCACGGTCACCTCGCCGCGCGGCACGACGAGGTCCACCCCACGGAGCACCTCCTGCATACCCGCCCCGGTCCCGAAGCGTTTTCGCACGCCCTCGAGCTGGATCCCCTCGGCACGCTTCATCAGCCCACCGACAACGGGGCGAGGATGAGCGTCATGAAGTAGTCGCTCGTGAGGATGAGCACGCCCGAGATGACGACGGCGCTGGTCGTGGCGCGCCCCACCCCTTCCGCGCCGCCGGAGGTGGTGAACCCCTTGTAGCAGCCGACGGAGGACAGGATCAGGCCGAACACCGCGGACTTGACGAGGCCGCCGAGGATGTCGTCCGGGTCGACCCACCACTCGATGCGGGCCTTGAAGGCGCCGGGGGTGACCGAGAGCTGCTTGACCGCGACGTACCAGCAGCCGAACACGCCGATCGCGTTGAAGACCATCGTGAGCGCGGGCACCATCAGCGTGGCGGCGAGGATGCGCGGCGCCGCGAGGTACTGGTGGGCGTCGATCGCCATGCTGTCGAGCGCGTCGATCTGCTCGGTGACCCGCATGGTGCCGAGCTCGGCGGCCATCGCGCTGCCGACCCGCCCGTTCACCATCAGCGCGGTGAGCACGGGGGAGAGCTCGCGGGTGAGCGAGAGCGTGACGATCGCCCCGATGAGGCCCTCGGCGCCGAAGCGGGAGAACCCGACGTTGGCCTGCACCGCGAACACCATTCCGGTGAACAAGCCGGTCACGATCACGATGAGCAGCGACTCCACCCCGACGAAGTGCATCTGCTTGAACAGCAGGCGGAGGCGGTACGGCGGCAGCAGGCCGGCCGCCATCGACCGCATCAGGAAGCGCACGTAGTGCCCCACGCGCTCGACCACGCCGATGAGCTTCGACCCGAGGCGGGAGATGGGGTTCATCGGGAGGACATCCGGGAGGACATACGGGGCCGACCGCCTATCCGGTTAAGCGGCCCGGATGCGCATCCTCGTCACCGGCGGAGCCGGCTTCGTCCCGTCCCATCTCTGCGAACGCCTCCTGGCGGACGGTCACGACGTCGTGGCCGTCGACAACTTCGTCACCGGGCACCGTCGCAACCTCGCCGTCCTCGAGAAGAGCGCAGGGTTCTCCTTCGTCGAGGCCGACGTGACCAAGGTGCTCCCGGTCGACGGTCGGGTCGACCGCATCTTCCACATGGCCTCGCCCGCGAGCCCCATCGACTACGTCCAGCTCCCCTTCGAGACGCTGTACGCCGGCAGCGACGCGACGCGGATCTGCCTCGATCGCGCCCGCGCGGACGGCGCCCGGTTCCTCCTCGCGTCCACGTCCGAGGTGTACGGGGATCCCGCCGTGCACCCCCAGGTCGAGTCCTACTGGGGCAACGTGAACCCCATCGGGCCGCGCAGCGTGTACGACGAGGCCAAGCGCTACGGCGAGGCCCTCACGATGGCCTACCACCGCTACCACGGCGTGCAGACGCGCATCGTGCGCATCTTCAACACCTACGGCCCCCGGATGCGCGCGAACGACGGCCGGGTCATGCCCGCCTTCTGCAGCCAGGCGCTCGCGGGGGAGCCCCTCACCGTGTTCGGCGAGGGCAAGCAGACCCGAAGCTTCTGCTACGTGACGGATCTCGTGGACGGCATCGTGCGGCTCATGGAGTCCGACCTGACGGAGCCGTGCAACGTCGGCAACCCGCACGAGATGACCATGCTCGAGCTGGCCGAGTACATCAACGCGTTCACGGGAAACAAGGCCGGCATCGTGCACCGCCCGCTCCCGACGGACGATCCGACCCAGCGTCGCCCGGACATCACCCGCGCCCGCACCGAGCTCGGGTGGGAGCCGCAAGTGCCGTTCGCCGAGGGCGTCGAGCGCACGGTCGCGTACTTCCGGGATCTGTTCGCGAAGGAAGCGAGCGCGTAGGCGCCTACATCCGGTCGAGCACCGAGAGCCCGAGCAGCTCCATCCCATGCCGCAGCACGCGCCGCGTGGCCTCGACCAGCGCGAGACGTGACGCGCGGGCCTCCCCGCCCTTGAGCACCGGACAGTCGTGGTAGAACCGGTTGAAGCGGTTGGCGACCTCGAAGAGGTGCTCCGCGAGCTGGTTGGGCCGAAAGCCACGGGTCGCGGCGGCGACCATCTCCGGGTAGCGCGCCAGGGCCAGGAGGAGCTCGCGCTCCAACGGATGGCCGATCACGATGGCGCCGAGGTCGGGGGCCTCGCCTCCCTCCTCCGGACGGAGGGCCTTCGCGAGCACCGACGCGCACCGTGCGTGGCTGTAGAGCAGGTACGGCGCGGTGTTGCCCTCGAGCGACAACATGCGGTCCCAATCGAACGTCACGTTGGTCTGCGGGTTCTGGGAGAGGTCGGCGTAGCGCACCGCGCCGACACCCACGGCTTCTGCGATCGCGGCCCGCTCGGCCTCGTCGAGGTTGGGCGACTTCGCGTCCACCACCGCGCGAGCGCGCCGCACGGACTCGTCGAGCAGGTCGACCAGGCGGATGACGTTGCCCTCGCGGGTCCCCATCTTCACGCCCTCGGGCAGCACCAACATGCCGAACCAGACGTGGACCAGCTCCGCGTCGGTGGCGCCGAGCCGGCGGCCGACCTCGAACACCTGCTGGAAGTGCCGCTGCTGGCGCATGTCCACGACGTACACGATCCGCGCCGGGTGCCAGCGCGCCTCGCGATAGCGTAGGCACGCGATGTCGCTCGTGCCGTAGTTGTCGGCCCCGTCCTTCTTCCGGAAGATGGCCACGTCGTGTTCGAACCGCACGATCGTCGCGCCCTCCGACACCTCCGCGATGCCGGCCGCGAGCAGATCGGTGACCACCTGGTCGGTGAGGTCGCGGTAGGCGCTCTCTCCGAGCACCTCGTCGAAGCGGATGCCGAGCCGACGGTAGACGGCCTCGAACTCGGCCATCGAGATCGCGAGGAACTGGCGCCAGAGGGCGGTGTTCTCGGGGTCTCCCTTCTGGAGCTTCGCGATCTCGGCGCGCGCCGCGTCCCCCAGCGCGGGATCTTCCTTCGCGCGCCGGCCGAACTCGACGTAGAGCCGCTCGAGCTCGCCGATGGGGTCGGCCTCGAACGCCTCCGGATCGAGCCAGCTCCGGTACGCCACGATCAGCTTGCCGAATTGGGTGCCCCAGTCCCCGATGTGGTTGTCCCCCACGACGTTCCAGCCGGACGCGCGGTGCATCCGCACCAGGGCGTCCCCGATGTGGGTCGAGCGCATGTGCCCGATGTGCATTCGTTTTGCGACGTTCGGCGACGAGAAGTCGATGATCACGGTGCGGCCGGCGCCCTCCGGCGCGATGCCGACGTTCGGCTCGGCCACCTGGGCGGCCACGGTGCGGGCGATCCACGCGTCGTCGAGGGTGAGGTTGATGAAGCCGGGGCCGGCGACCTCGACCTTGGTGATCGCGGGGTGCTGGAGGAGCGGCGCGAGGCGCTCGGCGAGGGCGCGCGGGTTCATCCGCTGCGCCTTGGCGATGCGGAACGCGAAGTTCCACTGGTAGTCGCCGTGGGCGGGGTTGCCGGTCGGCGCGACGGACTCGACCTCGCCAAGTCCGTCGGGAGAGAGCGGGGCGACGGTCGCGGCGACCGCGTCGAGGATGGGCTGCAGGAGGGCGGGGATCATGATCCGCGCCGTTTATCCCGGTGGCACCTGTGGGGCCTTGGGCCCGCGTGTCTGGCCCCTGCGCCGCGCGCACTCCCCGTCGACGAATTCGACCGCCCACTCGGCGGTCTCCGGGCCCTCCACCCACAGAACCCGCTTCCCGCTTCGTCCATCGGGCACCGACCCGTCGCAGAACGCGTCCCCCCGCGCCCGCGCGAAGGCGTTGAGCGTCAGGAGCACGGTCTGGCGGGCCCCCTCGACGCAGTCCTGCGTGGGACAGCCCGTGGGGTCGACCGGCTCGTCCTTCTCCATGCGCTCCCGGAACCAGGTCTTCCAGAACAGGCGCTGGGCGTCGGCCGCGCGCGGCAGCCCCTGGTAGGCGACGGCGATCGCGGCCGCGTCGGAGAGCGGGCGATCGAGCACGGCGCGCGCTCCGATGCGGATGAGGTGGTAGCTGCACTCGCGCCCGAACACCGTGCGCTCGCAGGCCGCGAAGGCCTCCGCGAGGTTGCCGGCCCGCGCCTCCCGCTCCGCGTAGAGAAACACGCACTCGTCGTGCCACACCCCCTTGGGGACCCCGTCACAGTCGGCCTCGTCGAGCCGCCCCTGCGCCTCCATCGCGGCGACGAGGCACTCGGCGACCTCGGCGTCCGGCAGCCGCTGGCAGAGCCGCCGCGACTCGTCCCACGAGCTCGACGTGAGCGCGGCCCGGTACAGCTCGGCGGGGCCGCGGGTTTCGCAGGCCGCCAGCAGAAAGAGGAGGATGTGGCTCAGTTGTCGCAGGAGTTCGGGGCGTTCCCGCAGTGGCCGCAGGACTCCGCGGACGACGAGGTGGCGCCGCCACCGCCGCCGGTGCCCCCGCTCTTGCCCACGTAGGGGGCCGTGATCATGCGGGAGAGCGCCCCGGGCGCGGCGCAGAGCCCCGAGAGCTCCGGCACGTCGTCACAGCTCTGCGGCTCCAGGCCGCGTACCAACACATCCGCCGTTTTTCCGCAGGCGCAACGATACGCATAGATCGGCATGGGGTGCTCCGCGGGGGCAGCGTATCCAAGAGCACTCCCACCTGCCCGCTCGCCCGGGGGTAGACTCCCCGCCGTGTTGTGGCTCCTCGCTCTCCTCGCCTGCCTCGCCCCGTCGGGCCCCGCGACCACGGGCAGCCGCTCGGCCGACCTCGCGCTCCGCGCCTCGGAAGTGAGCCGGCGGGCCGACGTCCTCGCCGAGCGCACGCGCACGCTCGAGGGCCTGTTCGACGAGCTCCGGGCGGCGCCGCCGGCCCAGCGGGAGGAGACCCGGGCGCGGATCCAGGCGCAAGCGGAGGGGCTCAGGGTCGAGGCCGAGGCCCTGCGCGACGAGGTCGTCGCGATCGAGGCTGCGGCCGAGGTCTGGTAGCGGCCCGCTACGGCGCGAGCGTGCGGAAGAACGCCTGCGTGTCGTCCCGGAGCTTGCGGTAGTCGATGGCCTCGAGGTGGTCCGCCTCGACGGCGACACCCAAGGCCAGCGGATCGCCGTCGGGGAGGGTCGCGCCCGGCTTCGCGAGGCACAGCCACGTGGGCCTCCCGGAGAGCGGCTGCCCGTCCCAGCCCTTGGCGACGGACACGAGCACGGCCGCCCGCGCGGCATCCTCCACGAGCGTAGCCCCGGCCTCCGGCCAGGGCGCCACGAGGACACGTGCCCGCCCCTCGCCCTCGCGGCGCGCGCACACCCGGTCGGTCCCCACGTCGGACGCGGGCAGGTTCATCTGCTCCAAGCGGCGCTTGAACACCTCCCCCGGGTACGCGTCCGGACGGCTCAGCGCGTGGGTGTCCCGCTGCAGGTCCTCGGACGAGATCGTGCCTACTCCGCCCGCCTGAAGCTCGACGCCCAGGCGGTCGGCCGGGCACGCGATTAGCATCGGAAGCATGATTGGAAGCATCGTCGGAAGCTGGGTCGGAAGTCTGGTGTGGGTCATCGGCCTGGCGTTCGCGGAGGAGGAGGTGTGCACCGCCTACGGGGCGCCGGAGGACACGGTCGAGGTCGACACCTCAGCTATCCCCGACTTCCAGGCGTCGGGCCTCGCGGCCGCCCGAACGGAGGACGAGGTCTACTTCACCCACGACGACAACAAGGGCGTCGCCGAGCTGTACCTCATCCGGGGGGACGGGAGCTTCCTCGTCACCCAGACGATCGAGGGGGCCGTGAACGAGGACTGGGAGGACATCGCCCCGGGCCCGTGCCCGGCCACCGTCGACGCCGAACACTGCCTGTGGATCGGCGACATCGGGGACAACGAGAAGCTCCGGGCGAGCATCGACGTGTGGGTGGTGCGGGAGTCCACCGCCGCGTCGGCGACGGCCGTGCGCTGCTCGTTCATCTACCCGGAAGGAAAGAAGCGCGACGCGGAGGCCCTCTTCGTGGCGCCCGACGGCACCCTTCGGATCGTCACGAAGGACTACGACGGCGCAAAGGTGTTCAGCGCCGCCACTCCGAAGTGCGACGGGGGCGCCCCGCAGACCCTGGTCGAGGAGACCGAGATCGCCCTCGAGGAGCGCGTGACCGGCGCGGCGATGAACCCGGAGGGGACGGCCGTGGTCCTTCGCGGCGAGAACAACAAGGCCTGGACCTGGACCGGGTGCACGCTCTCGTTGAACGACCCGCCAACGGACGTCAACCTGGGGACACAGCCCAAGGGCGAGGCCGTCACGTTCGCGAACGACGGCTCCCTGGTCTCCACCTCCGAGATCATCAAGAACGAGCCCTTCCGTCTCTGGCGGACCCGCTGCGAGGAGACGGCCCCCCTCACCTGCCCGGACAAGTGCGGCTGCGGAGGGGGGTCGGCCCTGCTCGTGTTGCTGCCCCTCGGCGCCCTCGCGCGGCGGCGCCGAGAGCGCCCGGCGTCCTCGAGTCTGGCGTCCTGACCTACTGTGGCACGGGGGGCAGTCCGCCCTGGCCCGGCCGCTCGCCCTCCATGCGGATGTTCCCGTTCTGGGTGCGCGCGACGATGACCGAGGCGGACGTGGCGTCATCCTGAAGGAGGGCGCCGAGGACGAGGTCTCCGCTCGGGGCCGCGGCCTGGATGCGGTACGGCCCCGCCGGCACGAGGAGGTTCACGTCGCCCCCCTCGGTGCGCGCGACGAGGCGCTCGGGGCGGTTCAACAGGTGGAGCTCCACCGTGCCGCTCGCGGTGCGCGCGTCGATCACCGTGCCCGTGAGCCCATCTCCGCTGATGTCGCCGTTGCCGGTCTCGACGAACACGACGCCGCCGAGGTCCTGCAGATCGATGGGCCCGTCGTTGGTGGCGCCCTCGACGTCTCCGTTCACGCCGCTGACCGCCATCGCGCCCTGGCCGGTCGACACCCCGACGCTCACGGAGGCGCCGACCTCGAGCGTCACGTCCGTGCGGCAGGTCAACGCGAAGGTGTCGCAGCGCCCGAGGATGTGGAGCACGCCGTCCTGGACGTAGTGCAGCACCTCCGGCACGCCCTCGCTCCACCGGCTCTCGACGGCGCCGTGGGCGCCCTCGCTGGGTCCCGCGCTCGTGATGGTCACGTTCCCCGCGTCGAGATCGACCTCGATCCGCGTGATGGGGCCGGTCTCCTGGATGCTCTCCGTCCCTCGCTCCCGCCCGTATGTCAGGCACCCGGACGCCAGCGCTCCGGACGCGCACACGGCGAGCAGCGCGAGGCTGGCCCGAGGGCGACTAAACCTACCAAGCATGATCCCCTCCCCCGAAGCCAACCGATGCGTACGCGGGGCCCTGGGGTCCGGTCGCCCGATCGCTCCGTTACGTCTCGTTGCGGCTGCGGCAGGCACACCCCCGCGCACCAGGCCGTCAGCAGTACCCGTGCTCCCGGAACCAACCGAACGCGCGCTCGACGGTCGTCCGCATCGGGGTGCGCGGCACGCCCAGCTCGTCCCAGCTGCGCCTGCCCGTGCGGTAGCGGCCCTGCTGCATCGCGAAGAGGACGTGGCGGTCCAGGCCCACGAAGCGGTGCGCGTCGAAGCGCTGGAGCAGCGAGCCCACGCGGCCCATCGCCCCGAGCGCGAGGCCCGGCACCGGCACCACGGGCGGGCGCCTCCCGGTGACCTCCGCGCAGAGCGTCATGAACGCACGGTAGGTGAGGTTGTGGCTGCCGAGCAGGTACCGGCGGCCCCGCTGGCCCTTGTCCATCGCCGCGAGGTGCCCGATCGCGCAATCGTCGGCATCCACGAAGCACTTGCCACCCGCGGGGTACGCCGGCACCCACCCCTTCGCGATCGTCAGGAGCAGCTGGCCGCTCGTGGGCTTGATGTCCCAGGGCCCCAGCACGTAGTCGGGGTTGACGATGACGGCGCCCCAGGCCGCGCCGATGTGCTCGCTCTCGAGCTTGCTGTCGTGGTAGGCGCGCAGCCCCCCGCGCTTGCCGTAGATGGCGCCGGGATCGAGGGGAGTCTCCTCGTCGCCCGGGGCGTCGACCGTGCCGAACCCGACCGTGACGCTCGAGGAGCAGACGAGCAGCTTCGGCACCCCCGCCTTGGTCGCCGCCGCGCAGAGCGCCTTCGTCGCGTCGACATGGAGGCTCCGCATCGCCTCCTCGCCGCCCGGCCCCGGATCGAAGATACCGGCGATGTGGAAGATGCCGTCACAGCCCTCGGCCGCCCTAGCCAACGCGTCCACGTCCGTGATGGAGGCCGTGACGAGCTCGACCGGCAGCCCCTCCAAGCAGAGGTTCGGCTTGCGCACGACGCAGGACACGGTGTCCCCGCGCGCGAGCAGGTGGCGGACGACGTTGGCGCCCACGAACCCGGTGCCGCCGGTCACGAGGTAGCGCATCGTCAGCTTCTCCCCAAGGGACGGCGATATCCGGCGAGCACCACCACGGCCACGACGACGAGCGCGGCGGCGGAGAGGCGCAACGCGGGTTGGAGCCCGAGGTGGCTGGCCACCCATCCGCCGAGCACGCTCCCGGTCGCCTGACCGCCCACCGCGAAGGTCAGGTAGTAGGCGAGCGCGCGGGCGCGGACCTCGGCAGGGGCGCGCATCTGGACGCCCGCGTTCACCGTGCTGATCGTGCCGATCCACCCCATGCCGGAGAAGGCGGCGCCGACGAGCGCGTGGGGGAGCGTGTGCGCCGAGGACAACACGGCGAGGCCGAGGGCGCTCACGAGCGTGGTGGCCGCGATGAAGGGCCGATTGCCGAAGCGCTGAATGGCGCTCGCGACGAGGAGGCCCGAGGAGACGGCGCCCAGCCCGAACGCGGAGAGGAGCCGGCCGTAGGACTGGGCATCCCCGGCGAGGGCGTCACGGGCGACGACGGGGAGGAGGGAGAGCGAGGGCATGGCGAAGAGGCCGAACGCGAGGCCCACGACGTAGAGCCGGACGAGGCCGGGCTCGGACAGGGGGGATCGCACCGGGCCGATGACGGGGGACGGCGGCTGGGGCGGGAGGCGCCAGAGCAGGAGCCCGATGAACGTGTAGCTGGCCGCGTTGGTGAAGAAGGCGGCCGCGGGCCCGACGGCGACGAGCATCCACGCGCCCGCCGCCGGGCCGACCGCGCGCGCGAGGTTGAACCCGGTGCTCATGAGCGCGACCGCCTTCGGTACCTCCGCGTCGGGCACCTGGCGCGGGACCGTGGCCTGCCAGGCGGGGCCGTTGAGCGCGCCGAGGATGCCGAGCACGAACGTGAGCGAGAGCAGGACCGGCAGGGTCAGGCGGTCCACGGAGGCGAGCGCCCCCATGATCGCGACCACGAGCGCGAGCCCGGCGTGGGTGGCGATGAGGAGGCGCCGCCGATCGAGGGCGTCGGCGAGGGTGCCCGCGAAGAGGGAGAGCAGCACCATCGGCACGAGCTGGAGGGCGTCGACGGCGGACACGGCCATCGGGGACGGGGACAACGTCGCGGCGGTCCATCGCGCCGCGACGTTGTGCACCCAGGTGCCGAGGAAGGAGACGAGCCCCGCGAGCCACAACGCCCGGAACCGGGAGTGGCGGAGCGGCGCGAAGGGGCCCCTCATGGGCTACTTGCCGCGGGACATCAACTCGCGGGCGATGATCACGCGCTGGATCTGCGAGGTCCCCTCGTAGATCTGGAAGATCTTCGCGTCGCGCATGAGCTTCTCGACGGGGTACTCCTTCGAGTAGCCGTAGCCGCCGTAGATCTGCACGGCGTTGCTGACGACGCGCTGGAGCAGATCGGCGCAGAAGGCCTTGGCGTAGCTGGACTCCTTCGTGTTGCGCTGGTGGCTGTCCTTGAGCCACGCGGCCTTCCAGCACAGCAGGCGGCCGGCCTCGATCTCCATCGCCATGTCGGCGAGCATGAACTGGATCGCCTGGTGGTTGGCGATGGGCTGCCCGAACGCCTTGCGGTCGAGGGCGTACGCCATGGCGTACTCCATCGCCGCGCGGCCCACGCCGATGGACGCGGCGGCCACGGAGGCGCGCGTGTAGTCGAAGGCGGCCATCGCGAGCTTCCACCCGTCGCCGACCTGGCCGATGACGTTCTCGTCCGGGACCTCGACGTTCTCGAACGTGATGCCGCGCGTGTCGGACGCGCGCTGGCCCATGTTCTGCTCCTTGCGGCCGACCGTGATGCCGGGGCTCTTCCGCTCGACGATGAAGCCGGTCATGCCGCCGCGCGCGAGGCGGGCCGGGTCGGTCACGGCGACGACGAAGTACCAGTCCGCCACGCCGGCGTTGGTGATCCACATCTTGGAGCCGTTGATGATCCACTTGTCGCCGTGCTTGACGGCGCTGGTCTTCATGCCCTGCACGTCGGAGCCGGCGTTGGGCTCGGTGACCGCGTAGGCGCAGAGGCCGAACTGCTCGGTCATCGGCGCGAGGTACTTGCGCTTGAGCGCGTCGGAGGCGCCGAGGATGACCGGCTGCTGCGCGAGGCCGTTGGCCTCCATCGCCGTGCCGATGCCGCTACAGCCCCACGCGAGCTCCTCCGCGATGAGCACGCCTTCGAACGCGCCGAGCTCCAGGCCGCCGTAGGCCGCCTCGACGTGGGTGTTCAAGAGGCCGATCGCGTGGGCCTTCTTGAGCACCTCGTAGGGGTATTCGCCCGTCTCGTCGTGGTGTGCGGCCACGGGGCGCATCTCGTTCTTCGCGAAGTCGCGCGCGAGCTCCTGGAGGGCCAGCTGCTCTTCGGAGAGTCCAAAAGAAATCGACATCGTTACTCCGGGTGAGAGGGGTCACCTACTAACCCTGCCAAGACGATCTCGCGTGATTACACGACGCTCCTCGGAGCCCCCTCATCATGGACACCTCGCTGCACAGCGACACCACCCCGGCCGTCATCGACACCCTGCCGACGCCGAACCCCGACGCCCTCATGTTCAAGCTGCAGGAGACCCTGGTCCCCAGCGGCACGTTCGAGTACCGGACCGCCGGCCAGGCCTCGGACGCCCCCCTCCCCCGCCGGCTGTTCGACCTGACGGGGATCGTCTCGGTGCTCGTGGCGCCCCGCTTCGTCACGGTCAACAAGGATCCCGGCATCACCTGGCCCGAGCTGGTGCCCCAGGTGAAGGCGGCGATCCGGGACTTCCTCGACTCCGGCGACATGGCCGTGCCCGAGGCGGAGCTCGATCTCGGCCAATACAGCGATCCGATCGAGCGCAAGGTCGTCGCCATCCTCGACGAGTTCATCCGCCCCGCCGTCGCCCAGGACGGCGGCGACATCATCTACCGGGGCCTGGAGGACGGCATCGTGCTCCTCAAGCTCATCGGGAGCTGCAGCTCCTGCCCGTCGAGCACGATCACCCTCGCGCAGGGCGTCGAACGCATGCTTCTCGAAGAGGTGCCCGAGGTGCGGGGGGTCCGGCAGGTGGACTTCTAGCCCTCAGAAACGGACTCCTCACGCCTGGGCTCCGGATTGCCGGTTAGATTCCGCGCGCCCGGAGCTGCGCGTGCTTTTCTTCGTCCTGCTTGCCTGCGTCGACTCCGAGCCCGCCTTCGTGAGCACGCGCGAGATCGACAACGCGCTCGCCACCGGAGACACGGCCTCGTTGTGCGCCGGGCTCCGCATGAAGGACGCGTCCACGCGCGAGTCCGCTGCTTCGAAGTTGAAGGACTACCCCTACGACAGCAGCTGCCTCTGCGAGCGGCTCCAGTTCGACAAGCGGTGGGATCCGTCGATCCTCTCGGGGCTCGCCAAGGCGACCGACGCCGAAAAGGTGGGCTGCGTCGGCACGCTCCTGGATGACCCCGCCCAGCCCGAACGCGCGGCCCTCGTGACCGCGCTGCTCAAGATCCCCGTGGCCCGCGCCCGCCTCGTCACCGCGGCCGCGAGCGACGCCGACCCGACCGTGCGTGCGGCCGCCATGAGCGTGTACCGCAACGCCAAGGACCCGGCCGAGCTGTCCCAGGTGGGCGGCTGGCTGGCCTCGGATCCGAACCCGGCCGTCCGCGCCGCCGCCGCGGGCGCGCTCCTCGGGCAGTCCTCCGCCGAGGGTGCCCTGCGCGACGCGATCGCCGCGGACACGGACCCCGCCGTGCGGGCCGCGGCCCTGGCGACCTACCCGTCGCTCAAGCCGGCCGACCTCGACACCGTGACCTGCAAGGCGCTGCTCGAGGACGCCTCTCCCGAAGTGCGGATCGCCGCGCTCGGCACGATGCGCGCCACCCGGGACGCCGAGCAGCTCGCGTGCCTGCGCCAACGCGCGAGCACCGAGGACACCGCGCCCGAGGTTCGCGCGATGCTGCTCAAGACCCTCGGCTCGAGCGCCGCGCCCGAGGCCGCCGCGGTGTTGTGCGACGTCATCCCCTCCTGGGTGAAGACCTACGTGAAGGACGCGGCGCCCGCCGAAGGCGACGACATCCTCCGCGCGCAGAACGACCGTGACTTCGAACGCAGCTACGCCTGCGTCCAAGCCGCCGTGAAGGCGGGTGGTGGTTATACGTGCGCCGGTCGCGCCTACGTCGGCGCCTTCTTCCGCGACCTCGGAGGCAAGGCCGGCGTACCGACCTGTGGCGCTTCCGCCGGCGGCCGCGCGGCCAGCAACGAGGTCGTGTTCTGAGCCGTCTCCCGAGCCCGCCTGTCGAGCCTGTACTTCCGATCCCGAGGTGAATGATGCCGAGTCTCTCCGAAGTGCTGGCCGAGCCCGCGCGCCGCAAGAAGGTGGTGGATGACGGCGTGGCGGTCATCGAGGCCGAGGTGGCGGACAAGAGCGGCCTCTCGGGCCTCGCGATCAAGACGGCGTTCGGAATGGTCCAGAAGGTCAAGCCGGGTTTTGTCGGCGGCACCCTCAACCACCTGCTGGATGACTTCGCCAAGAAGATCGATCCGTTCTGGGCCGACTGCCAGACCCAGAAGGCGGACCCCAAGGGCTACTTCGTGAAGAACGGCACGACCGTGGCCAATGCGCTGCTGTCCATCACGGACGGCCGCGCCCGCAACGCCGCCGGCCCCATCCGCAACACCTACGACAAGCTCCGCCCCCAGGCCGAGAAGCACGTGGTCGAGGCGATGCCGCGGCTCGCGGGCCTGTTGCAGAAGCACGCGTCGTAGGCGCTACTTCCAGCGCCGTAGCCCGCTCCAGGGCACCGCCAGGGGCGTGGTCGGCAGCATGTCGCCCTCCACCGGGAACCAGCCCGCGGCGGGCCCGGCCACCACGTGAAAATCCATCGCCGGCATGTAGCCCTGCCCGACGAGCACCCACGAGCGCGCGCCATCGGTCGCGACGTCGAGCAGCACCACGGCGTGCCCCGGAGAGCCCGGCTGCACCACGATGTCGCCCGGTAGCGGCGTCGTGACCGCCACAGTGTCGAGCGGGAGGCTGCGCGTGCCCGCGTACATGAACAGGTCCATCAGCCAGCCCTCGAAGGCCGCGTCGGAGTCGCTCGGGGTGGCCGCGCCCGGGACCGCCTGGACCTTGCTCCCCGAGACCTTCACCCGCGTGCCGCCCGCCCACGCCGCCCACGTCGAGAGATACCCCGACGTGTAGTGGAACGCGGGTGCCCGGCCGACCGTGCGCTCCCAGGTGGCGCGCAGGCGCAGCGCGGAGTCCGCGCACTGCTGGAGGTCGCGGGTGCCGATGGGGAGGTCGAGGACGCGGGCGGCGCCGATGGGCACGACGTCCCCCTTGTGGGTCAACACGGGCCGACCCTCGGGGTGGAGCGGGCGCGCGCGGAGCCAGGCCCCGAAAGCGTCGGCCTCGACCCGGGACGCGCCGGCGGGCGGCGGGAAGCCCTCGAGGACGGTTTCGCCGCGAACCACGGCGACGAGGACGAGCAGGAACATGCACCCTCCGACCCCGCGCAGCGTAGCGGGTTCCCCCCGGCGCCACACCGCGACGCTCAACCGCGACACTCATTGCCGTGTGCAAAAGGCTTGATCGTCTCGTCCAAACGTGTGATCAGCACACACGATGAGGTCAACCGATGGGCAAGGCACTCTCCCTGGATCTACGAGAACGGGTCGTCGGGGCCTACAAGCGCGGGGAGGGCAC
>JAUXQH010000117.1 GCA_030685065.1 Pseudomonadota bacterium
GGCGGGACCGGCGTGTTGCTGCTCTCCGCGACCCCGGCGAAGAACAGCCCGCTCGAGTTCTACAACCTCATCCAGTACGTCGACCCCGACGCCTGGCGCCGGATGGGCATCCGCGACCCCGAGCAGTTCATCGACCGCTACTTGCGGATTGAGATCAAGGCCGTCGTCACGCCCTCGATGGAGGTCGAGGAGCGTGGCGCCGTCGTGGGGTTCCAGAACCTGCACGAGCTGCGCGACACCATCCTCCGCTACGGCGAGTTCAAGACCGCCGAGGACGTGGGGCTGAAGCTGCCCGACCCGAAGGTCGAGATGGTCGAGGTCGACATGGACGCCGGCCAGGACGCCAAGTACGACCGCTACGTCCGCGAGATCGAGGCAGCGCTGAAGAGCGACGACCCGTCCGACAAGGCGAAGATCCTCGGCCTGCTCGCGCGCATGGCGCTCGTCGCCATCCACGCCGAGCTGGACGAGGGGTACAGCTGGAAGAACGCGGACCAGGTGTCCGACGCGAGCTCGCCCAAGTTCGAGGCCCTCGCCGAGCGCGTGCTCGCCAACCGGACGTGCGGACACATCGTGTTCGTCGAGAACGTCGCGGCGCACCGTTGGATCACGGAGACGCTGGTGTCGGCCGGCATCGTCCGGGACCGGATCGGCGTGCTCAACGCCGTGGTGGCCCCCAACGCCGCCGACCGCCAGCGCATCGCCAAGGAGTTCAACGGCGACGCAGAGACCGAGTCCCTGCCGAAGTTCGACGTGGTGATCGCCAACCAGATCGCCTACGAGGGCATCGACCTGCAGACGCGAACCTGCGCGATCCACCACCTGGATCTCCCTTGGGAGCCGGCCACCCTTCAGCAGCGCAACGGGCGCGGCGTGCGGCAGGGCAACACGCTGTCCGCCATCGCGATCTACTACTACTTCGCGCGTCGGTCGCAGGACGGGCTCCGCTTCAACCTCATCCAGGGCAAGCGCGCCTGGATGACACAACTTCTGAAGAGTCAGGACCGTGACACGAATAACCCCGGCGCCCAAATGGACATGGGGCCCGAGGAGATCCTGCTCCTCATCTCGCGCAACCCCGAGCAGACGCGGGCCCGGCTCGAGGCCGTGCGCGCCCAGCGCGAGGCCGAGGCGAAGAAGAAGATCGCCACCGAGGCGAGCAAGCTCCTCCGCGCCATCAACGCCCGCTTCCGCAACGCCGAGCGCACCCGCGACGGCATCGAGGCCGCGCGCCTCCGCGGCGAGGCCGAGGAGCGGCTGAAGCACCTCTCGCGCGTCAACGTCGAGGCGTGGCCGTGGGCGTCCGCCTCGGTGGTCGTCCGCGAGAACCCGTTGCTCGTGCCCGAGGGCGGTGGGCCGCTCTACGAGGGGCTCCACGTCGGCATCCCGAGCGCGTGGAACGCGAGCAAGGTCGACTACGTCGAGTTCGGCAAGGTCACCAAGGACGGCCAGATCGCTGCGCGTGCGGCGGGCGAGGCGTCGTGGCGGCTGTTCAAGGGCGACGACACCCGGTTCGCTACGCTCAAGCCCGAGCACTACGGCGCCACGTTCCCCGCGGACGAGGAGCCCGCGGCGGTGCGCGCGGTCGGCCAGATCGCGAACGATCGGCTCCGGTACTCCGGGGACTGGCCGGGCGTTGGTTGGCACCACGCCCCCGATCACTGGGTGGAGCACGTGTGGCCGCAGGTCGCCGATGTCATTGTGGGCGCGCTCTCGAAGGTGTCCTACTACAACGCCCAGAGCCAGAAGGTTCCCGTCGTGGCGCCGGCTGGCTTGCGCGTGGTCAACGGCGCCGCGGCGTCGGGGACGGCGGGCGTCACCGTGCTCCCGCCCACCGAGGCCGGATGGCAGGCGTTCCTGGCGCAGGCCCCGGGCTCCGGGCTCAAGTTCGGCGAGCTCGCGGAGGCCGGGCGCTGGTGGTGGGGGCGGACGATCCCGCGGAACCTGCTTTCGGCCGAGGAAGGCGAAGAGGCCGACGACATCGGCCAGGGGGCCGCGTGAGCCGCGCCAACAACACCCCGCTCCTGCTCGGCGCGGGTGCCATCGGACTGCTCGTGCTGGCCGCGGCGTCGTCGCCGTCGGGCCGGCGCACCGCCAAACAACTGGAGGAACGTGTGGAGAGCTTCATCACCGATTGGATCCCGACGCTGCTCCGCAAGACGAGCGAGCACGAGGGCCAGTTCTGGTCCGTGCAGCGCAACCTCGACGGCAACGGCGTCAGCTACGGCATCCTCCAGTGGACGCAGAAGTCCGGCTCGCTCGGCGGCCTACTCCGCGCGATGGCCGCTGCGGACCCGGTCGCGTTCGCCCGCTTCTTCGGGACGAGCTGGTCGAAGCTGCTCGACGTGACCGGGCGCGCGAGTCTCGAGGCGGTCGACGGCGTCGTGCTCTGGGCGGACCCGTGGGCGACCCGGTTCGCCGCGGCCGGGCGCTGGCCCGCGTTCCAGCAGGTGCAGGCGCGCGTCGCCGCGGAATCCGAGTACATGGCGGGCGCGGTGGAGATCGCCCGGATGCTCGGCATCTCGACCGAGCGGGCGATGGTCCTGTACTACAACCGCACCGTCCACCAGGGCGCGTCCGGCGCGCTCGGCCCCGCCCGACGGCTCGTGGCCTGGTACGCCGAGGACCCTCGCCGGCGCCCGGCCGCGCCCCTCGACGTGGTCGCGCAGTACGCCTGGACGTGCGCGGCGAAGTTCCGGCGCACCTCGGCGCCCGAGCGTCGGAACTACAACGCCGACGGGAACATCTGGTGGTCGCCCGTGACGTCGGAGTGGTCCCAGCTCGGCGTCGGGGCCTTCCGCTCGCGCCGGGTCGCCGTTTCGGGCGTGTGGCATGCCGTCACCGGGCCCCCGGCGAAGCCGTGGAGCCTCTACGACCTCATCACGAAGCGGTCGAGCGACATCCTCACCGATCCCACGCTCCGGGACGCGCCGGTCGCGCTTCCGGGCTCGCTCGCTGCCTGATCCAACTCTCACCGCTCACCCAAGCCAAGGCAACCAACATGGACCTCTCCAACATCAAGCTCCCCTCGTGGCTCCTCCCCTCCCTCCAGCGGCTGATGGGCCTCGCCGAGGATCTCTTCGGGCCCGGCACCGGCGTCGCCAAGAAGCGCTGGGTCCGCGCGGCGATGCTCGACGCGCTCCGCAGCGTCGACGTTCCGAAGGTGCCCGACTGGATCGAGAACCCGCTGAAGGAGGCGCTGGTGGACTTCCTCATCGAGGTCGTCTGGTCGCTGCACTTCCAGGGGCCGGGCGTCGGGCGGATCGTGCGGCCGACGCCCACGCTCCACGCCTGAGCATCGTTCGACCTGCATGTCCTCCCTCCCGCGAACGGCACTACCCGTCTCGTCCCCCGTGACGGCGCGGGTGCTCGAGCTGTTCGCGGGCGCGGGCGGCGCCGCCTTGGGTCTCGGGCGCGCGCGCTTCGCGCACGTCGCCTGCGTCGAACGCAACCCCTCGGCGGCCGCCACCCTCCGCTCCGCCGGCCTCCCCGCCATCGAGGCTGACGTGCGCGCCGTGGATTACGCCCCCTTCCGCGACCGCGTCGAGCTCCTCTGGGCGTCGCCCCCGTGCCAGCCCGGGAGCACCGCCGGTGCCCGCCTCGGAGCCACCGACGACCGCGACGGCTGGCCCGCGACGCTCGCCGCCGTCGACGCCTGCCGCCCCACCTGGTTCCTCGCCGAGAACGTCCTCGGCTGGACCTACCACGCCGAGGTCTGCGGGGGCGCCGCGCATGCCTGCCCGGCCTGCCACCTTGACCGCCTCGCCGGCGAGCTCGCCCGGCGCTTCCCGTTCACCGGTGCGTGGCGTCTCGACGCGGCCGACTACGGCGTTCCCCAGCGTCGGCGACGCCTGCTCCTCTGGGCGGGCCCGCTCCCGCTCGATCCCGACGGACCCGCGCGGTCCCACGCTCACCGCGACGCCGCCGGGCGCCTTGGCCTGCGCCCCTGGGTGACGATGGGGGACGCCATCGGCGACACGCTGAACCGCGCTTCCTGTGACCGCCGGGTCTGCTACCCCTGCGACGAGGAGCACGGCCGCGCCTGCTCGCAGCCGGCCCGACTCGACGCGCCCTCGCCGACCGTCATGACCACCGAGGAGAAGGGAACACGGGCCCACTCCCCGGAGTGGTCCTTCAACGGGGGCCCCGACCGCGCGAGCGACGCCGCCTTCCTCGTGGCGGGCATCCGACGCATCGATGTGGGCGAGGGCCTTCGGCTCCAGGGATTCCCCGACGACTGGCCGCTTCAGGGCACCGTCCACGACCGCTACGTCCAGGTCGGCAACGCCGTCCCGCCCGCGATGGCCGAGGCCGCCGGTCGCGTGGTCGCGGGTGCGCACCGTGCGTGGACCGCCCTGCGTGCCGCCAACGTCGACGCCAGCGCGCTCGCCGGAGCCCTCCGTCGCAACCGTCTCACCGTCCCCGCCCATCTCGGAGCCGCTCCATGACCTGCCCCTGCTCCCAAGCCATGCCCGTGCCCGGCTCCACCCCCAAGGCGACCGGACGCCTGCGCCCCGATCGCGCGACCCTCCGCCGCGAGCTCGGCGGCGTCGCCGAGGTGCGGGAAGCGATGGAGGCGAAGGCCTCCGGCCGCCCGTCCGCCAACGTGGCCGTGCTCTGGTCCTACTTCACCAAGGCGGTCTACAAGTCCGGCGACCTGCCGTGGCTGGCGACCCGAGAGGCGCTCCAGAACTCGATCGACGCCTGCCGGGCCGCCGTCCGCGCACGCCAGATCAAGGCCGACGAGGGGCGCTTCGCCGTCTCATGGGACGCCGGGCAGCGTGCTCTCACCTTCGACGACAACGGCATCGGCATGGACGCCGCCACGATCATCGACAAGTTCCTGAGCATCGGGGAGAGCGGCAAGCGAGATGCCGTCGATTCGGGCGAGGCCGCGGGCGGGTTCGGGGTGGCGAAAGCTGTCATCCTCGGCGCCAGCCGCTCGTTCCGCTGGGAAATGCACACGAGAGACAACCTCGCGGTTGGCAACGGCGCTGGCGAGGAGGTGCAGGTCTACGACGCCCCGGCGCGCCAGGGGACGCGGCTCACCGTGTTCGACATCGATCCGGACTTCGTTCGCTACTGGGACCGCGCACGTGGCGTGTACGTCGGCCTCGAGGACCGCCTCCGCGAGCTCCTCGCCGCCAACGACCTCCCGACCTTCACGCTGCTCTTCGACGGTGCGGAGGTGAAGCCGATGTTCAGCCGACGCGGCGGTGCCCGCGTGTCCGTCGAGGGTTCGTGGGGCGATGGCACGACGGCCGCGGTCAAGGCCTACCGCCGGGCGCCCGGCGACCGCGGCGGCGCCTACTACCTGCGGCTCGGTGGCCTGTTCCAGGTGAAGGCCCCGGCGCAGCGCGCGGGGCTCAAGGCGGACGTGATCGTCGACCTTTCGACCACCGTCCGACCGGGTCAGCGCGGCTACCCGTTCAACGCCGCCCGCGACGGTTTGCAGGACCAGGCGTCGTGGACCTTCTCGGATCTCGTCGACGAGGTGGAGCGCGAAAACGAGTCGGTGGGCCGCTCGGAGGAGGACGAGTTCATCGACGCCGAAGATGACACGGACGGCGGCGGGCAAGAGATCGCGGACCAGATGGCCGAGGCCTTCGCCGACGAGGATGTGCGCCGAGCCATCGCCGAGGCCGCGGGCGGCATCGCCGACTTCTACGGCGAGCAGGCGAAGTACGCGTCGATGGAGGAGCCGGTCGCGTCCCTCGCTCCGCGCGGGACCAAGGCCGTGTCCGACGGCGACGCCCCGCAGCGCACCTGGGTGCTCCCCGCCGGCATCACCGTGGCCGCGGAGTCGCCCGTGGAGCCGGACATCGAGGCCCCGTCGGACGTGGCCGCCGCGAAGGTGCTCCGCGCCGTGCTCACGGGGGCCGACGACGCGGGCAGGGCTGCGGGCGGCGTGCGCACCGTGATCGTGACGGACCAGGTCGACCAGGCGCTCCGGCGCGCGGAGGCGGGGCAGCAGCTCGACGGCTGGCAGACGCAGGCGGTCGAGGCCGCCATCGACCGCGCCGCCGAAGCCGCCCTCGCGCCCGGTGGGGGCGGGCTCCTGCAGGCGGTCTCCGTCTCGAAGGCGCACGGCGCGTTGGACGCGCTCACGCCGGCGTGGGCGAAGAGCATGGACCGGGCCGAGGGGCGGCGCGTCCGCAACCCCTTCGGCAAGTTCGCCGGGATCCGGATCTCTAAGAAGACCTACGACCGGCAGCGCGCCTACCGGTTCAAGAAGGGGTACGCGAAGTGGGTGCCGTTCCTGCTGGCGTGGGACGGGACGTTGCGGCTCGTGGCCTCGGAGGCCCGCATCCGGCGGACCTTCCGCCCCGGGTTCGTGCTCGACGACAACGTCGTCGGCGAGGCGGTCGAGCGGCCGGGCGGCAAGCGGTTCGTGTTCATCCATCCTGACCGGATGGCCCAGGTCGTGAAGGCGCACCGGGAGCGGCCCCTCGCCGTCGCGGCGTTCCTTCACGGCGTGGCTGTCCACGAGCTCACCCACATCGACGGGAAGATGGGGGACGGGCACGACGAGGAGTTCATCGCGCGGCGGGAGGACCTCGGGGCCGCCACGGCGCACCTGTTGCCCGCGATCAGTGTGCTGGTGACGAAGCTCCTGAAGATCGGGGAGCGGGAGAGCGAGGACACCCGCCGCGTGGCGAAGCTTGAGAAGCAGCTCGTAGCGGCGCGAGACGCCCTTGCGACCGAGAAGCGGCGGGTGGTGGCGCTCGAGCGTGAGGCGGGCCCGAGGACTACGCCGGGAACGCGGGTGCGATGGAGCACGCTGCGGGGGTGGCTCGACGGGTGGGGCGAGATCGAGCGGCGGCCGGCGAGCTCGCCGAAGCATGCGGCTCAGCGCGCGCACCTCGAGGTGCTGACCGACGGCGTTGTGGAGGCGGCCGGCGCCCGGGAGCTCGACGAGTTGCACGCGCTCGTAAACTCCGGGGAGGTCGAACCCCCGCGGGGCAGGCGCGCCGGGCACGCGACCACGCGGCTGAAGGACGCGATCGAGCGGGCGCGCCAGCGTTCGGGGCGCAGCGACCGCGCCGACCGGATCTTCAGCGTCGCGGCCCGGGTGATGCGGGCGAGCCCGCCGGTGGGCGTCGATGGCGCGTACGTCGACGCCTTCCTCGCGCGGCGGCGGGGGGAGCTGGTGGAGATCGTTCGCGGCGCGTTCGGGGCGTAGCCGCAGCCCGATCAGGCACAGGAAGCTCAACCGTCCGGTTCCCCGATGAGCCTCAGCATCTCCGCCCTCCGGCGCCTCGCCCTCTCCTCGTTCTCCGTGAAGCCACAGGTACAACGCCGGGCCAGCGGCTTCTGGCCCCACTCCTCGCACTCTCTCGCGTGCTTGGTCCAGGGGGACAAGTCCTCCCGCTGCATGGCCCAGACCGCCAGGTAGACGATTTCCCGCCGCGTGAGCCGGGCCGCCCCCTCCGGGTTGCGAAGCTGCTCGCGGAGCTTGAGGAGAATGGGGTTGAGGTTGGGAGCGGGTGGCATGGTGAACGGATGGTCAGTATCCGCACCCAGGGGGCCCCCGCAACCCCTGTGCCGCGGGGTACCGCAAGAAGAGGTGATGTCTCTCGCGTCGGGACCCGCGTGCCGAGCAAGAAATGTGGTCCGCACCCGTCACGCCCACCGCCCCTGCGGCCCATCCAGGGTACGGCGCCCGCACCCGGGCCCGCGGAGACCACCCATGAAAAAGCTCGTGCTCCTCGCCTCCCTCGCCTTCGCCGTGCCCGCTCTCGCGTGGGCGGCGTCCTGTTGCCCTGGTCCTTGCTGCGCATCCGGCTGTCCGATGTGTCCGTAGGCCGGTAGCGCGTGGAGCCCCGTGACGAGGAGGAGCTGCGCGCGGACCTCGCCCGCATCGGAGACGGCGACCGCGTCGTGCTCGAGCGGGCGTTCACGCGCCTCCACCCGCTCGTCCGGGGTTTCTGCGGGCGGGTCCTGGGCGACGGCCCCCTGGCCGACGACGCCACGCAGGACGCGCTGGTGAACCTCTTCGCGCACGTCGGCGCCTACGACCCCCAGCGCGACCCCGTCCCGTGGGTGCTGGCTTTCGCCTCGAACGCCTGCCGCACGGTGCGGAAACGAACGTCACGGCGACGGGAGGTGCCCGACCTCCCCGAACTCGCGGCGACGGGCTCGCCCGAAGCCGAGGTGCTCGACGCCGAGCTGCGCGTCGCTGTCCAGGCCACGCTCGCCGCCCTCTCGTCCATCGACGCCGAGACGCTCGCCCTGGCGATGGGCGATCGCCCGACCGGCGCCACCTTCCGCAAGCGGTTGGAGCGGGCCATCGGCCGGTTCCGGGCCGCATGGAGTGAACGATGAACACCACATCCTCGATCCGCTCGGCCTACGAGCGCGGCCGGTGGCGCGACGCTACCCGCGACGCGGTCCCCCTGGTGGCCCTGTTCACGCTCGTACTGGTCGCCGCGGACGCCGGCCTGGTCCAGGCGCTCCTCGCCGCGACTGTGGGGGTGGGCTTCCTCGTGATGCGGTGGCGAGGGCTCGGGTGGGGCCGGGGCGCGATTCTCGGCGCGGTCGCTGGCCTGGCGCCGCTCCTCGCGCCCTTCGCGCTCGTCGCGAACGGCCTCGGCTGCGCGGGTCCGAACTGCGCGAGCTGGTGCATCGCCCTGTGCGCGTCGGGCGGGCTCGTGGCCGGCCTCGTCGTGGGGTTGAGCTCGCGGAGCTGGAGCGCGCTCGTCGGCGGCGGCCTCGTCGCCGTCCTCGCCGGCGCCGTGGGGTGCTGGCCGATGGGGGTGACGACGATGGTGGGAATGGGGGGGGCGTTGGTGGTGGGGGAGGTCGTGGCCGCGACCCTCCGGCTGGTGGCCAGCTGGCGCATGGGGTGAGGTTCCCGGCAGCCCGGCGCCCATCCCACGGTGGGGCATCGTGTCGTCGCACACATCGTGACCGTCCGACCGCGACGACCCTGCGGTCGGCAATCAGCTCTCGCTGAAGGCTTGCCCCGAGCTCGGCGCGCTCAACGTTTACGCGCCGATTCGGCACCGAAAGCCCGACGGGCGGTCGGTGACATCAGCGGCTCGTCCTGACGACCGGCACCTCGACGCCATCGGATGCACAGGCTCGCTCGCGATTGCGCTGCTCGGCCGACTCCGGCACACTCCGCCCCTCGCCCAGCCAGGATGCCATGCAGAGCCACCTCCACGTCCTCCTCGACCAGCTCCGCGCGGCCGGCCGCACCGAGCGGGAGCGCGGCACCTACTTCGAGGAGCTGACGGTCGCGTACCTCCGCAACGAGCCCGCCTTCAAGGAGCTCTACCGGAGCGTCGAGACCCACGCGGCCTGGGCCGGGCGCCACGGTCTCGACAAGCGCGACACGGGCATCGATCTTGTCGCCGAGACCATCGCGGGGGATGTCCACGCCATCCAGTGCAAGCTCTACGCGCACGACCACCGCGTGCAGAGGTCCGAGCTCGACAGCTTCTTCACCGCCTCGGGGAAGAAGCCGTTCAGCCAGCGAATCATCGTCACCACCACAACCAATTGGGGCGAGCACGCGGAGGACGCTCTCCGGGATCAGCAGCCGCCCGCCAGCAAGATCGACCTCGCCGCGCTCGAGAACAGCGTCATTGACTGGGCGAGCTTCGCGCCGAGCCGTTCCGTCGCCCTCCGGGAGAAGAAGCAGCTCCGCGAACACCAGCAGAGCGCGGTGGACGCCGTGGCGCGTGGGCTCGCGACGCACGACCGCGGCAAGCTCATCATGGCGTGCGGCACGGGCAAGACGTTCACGAGCCTCGCGCTCGCCGAGCAGCTCGCGGGGAAGGGCAAGCGTGTGCTCTTCCTCGTGCCGAGCCTCGCGCTCCTGTCCCAGACGCTCACCGAGTGGACCCAGGAGAGCCGGACGCGGCTCCGGAGCTTCGCGGTCTGCTCGGACAGCGACGTGGGCAAGAAGCGCGGAAAGGACGACGACGCCGTCCAGACCCTCGCCCACGAGCTGCACTACCCGGCCACCACCAAGCCCGACCGCCTCGCGGCGGAGGCCCTCCGGCAGCACGACGCCGAGCACATGACCGTGGTGTTCGCGACGTATCACTCCATCGAGGTCGTCCACCGCGCCCAGCAGGAGCACGGGCTCCCCGACTTCGACCTCGTCATCTGCGACGAGGCCCACCGCACCACCGGCGCCACCTTCGGCGACGACGACGAGAGCACCTTCGTCCGCGTGCACGACGCCGCGTACATCCGGGGCACGAAGCGCGTGTACATGACCGCCACGCCGCGCATCTTCGGGGAGAGCGCCAAAGCCACCGCCGAGAAGGACGACGTCGCGCTCTGCTCCATGGACGACGCCGCGCTGTTCGGCGAGAACCTGTTCGTCCTCACCTTCTCCGAGGCGGTCAAGCGCCGCCTGCTGGTGGACTACAAGGTCATCGTGCTCGCGGTGGACCAGAAGCACGTCAGCAGCCGCCTCCAAGGCCTCCTCAAGAGCGCGGACAACGAGCTGCGGATGGACGACGCCGCCAAGATCGTCGGGTGTTGGAAAGCGCTCGCCAAGCAGGGCCTCTCCGAGGAGCTGACGGGGGACTCCGCGGCCATGAAGCGCGCCGTCGCCTTCTGTCAGGTCATCAAGGGAAAGCCCGACGCCAAGAGCCACAAGGTCGCGTCCACGACCATCGCGGGGATGTTCGAGGCGGTGGTGGAGGCCTACCAGGCGTCAGCGCCCGAGGGCGAAGAGGCCGCGCGCCTGCGCTGTGAGGCCGCGCACGTGGACGGCGGTATGAACGCCTCGCTGAAGGACGAGAAGATCAGTTGGCTCAAGGCCGAGACGCCCGAGGACACCTGTCGCATTCTGTCCAACGTGCGCTGCCTGTCGGAGGGGGTGGACGTCCCGGCGCTCGACGCGGTGTTGTTCCTGACCCCGCGCAACTCCCAGGTGGACGTCGTGCAGTCCGTCGGCCGGGTCATGCGCCGCGCCGAGGGCAAGACGCGCGGCTACATCGTGCTCCCGGTGGTCATCCCCCCAGGCGCGGAGCCCCACGAGGCCCTCAACGACAACCAGACCTACAAGGTGGTCTGGCAGGTGCTCCAGGCGCTGCGTTCCCACGACGACCGCTTCGACGCGATGATCAACAAGCTGGAGCTGACCGGCCCCGACCCGACCAAGATGGAGATCATCGCCGTCACCGACAAGATCGCCCGCCGCCCGAAGAAGGGCGACGCCAAGGCGAAGGCGCGGGGCGACGCGCAGGGGGGCGCCAGCATCGGCGCGCAGGCGCGCAAGGCGAAGGCGCCGGACCAGATGACGCTCCAGTTCGAGATCGGCGAGATCGAGCACGCGATCTACGCCAAGCTGGTGCAGAAGGTCGGCAACCGCCACCACTGGGAGGATTGGGCGAAGGACATCGCGAAGATCGCCCGCGCCCACACCGACCGCATCACGAGCATCCTGGACACCCCGGCGAACCTCCGTGAGCGCGAGGCCTTCGACGCGTTCACCCGGGAGCTGCGGGACGATCTGAACGACAGCCTCACGCGTGACGAGATCATCGAGATGCTGGCGCAGCACCTCGTCACCCGGCCGGTGTTCGAGGCGCTCTTCGCGGGCCACAACTTCGCCACCGAGAACTCGATGAGCAAGGCCATGCAGGCCGTGCTCGACGTGCTCGACGAGCACCGGCTCGACAAGGAGGCGACGACGCTCCAAGCCTTCTACGACTCCGTGAAGCTGCGCGCCGAAGGGATCGAGAGTGCTGCGGGCAAGCAGAAGATCGTGGTGGAGCTGTACGACAAGTTCTTCCGGAACGCCTTCCCGAAGATGTCGGAGCGGCTCGGCATCGTCTACACCCCCGTAGAAATCGTGGACTTCATCCTCCACAGCGTCGATCACCTGCTCCGCACCGAGTTCGGGCAGACCCTCGGCAGCGAGGGCGTCCACATCATCGACCCCTTCACGGGCACGGGCACCTTCATCACGCGCCTGCTCCAGAGCGGGCTCATCACGAAGGAGGAGCTGCCACGGAAATACGCGAAGGAGATCCACGCCAACGAGATCGTGCTGCTCGCCTACTACATCGCGGCGATCAACATCGAGGCGGTGTACCACGACATGGTCGGCGGGGACTACACACCCTTCGAGGGCATCTGCCTGACGGACACCTTCCAACTCTACGAGAAGGACGATCTCGTGTCGCAGATGTTGGCGGACAACAGCGCGCGGCGGGTGCGGCAGAAGAAGTTGGATATTCGGGTAATTGTGGGGAATCCCCCGTATTCGATTGGGCAGGACAGCGAGAGCGACAACAACCAGAACGTGGGGTACCCCTCGCTTGATGCAAGAATCGCGAAAACCTATTCAGCCCGCTCGAACGCGAAGCTGGCGAAGGGACTCTACGACAGCTACATCCGCGCGATTCGCTGGGCCAGTGACCGCATCGGGGAGAGCGGGATCATCGGTTTCGTCACCAACGCTGGCTTCATCGAGGCCAATGCGGCTGATGGACTCCGGAGATGCCTCTCCGAGGAGTTCAGCAGCCTCTACGTTTTCCACCTGCGCGGCAACCAGCGGACGTCGGGTGAGGTGTCCCGTCGGAGGGCGGGAAGGTGTTCGGCAGCGGCAGCCGCGCTGCCGTCGCGATCACAATCCTTGTCAAGAACGCTAACTCCAAGGATCGCGGCCAGATCTATTTCCGCAACATCGGCGACTACCTCACGCGAGAGGAGAAACTGGGCGCGGTGTCCACGTTCGGCAGCGTCGCAGGAGTCGCGAATGCGGACGGCTGGACCCTGATCGAGCCGGACGCACACGGAGACTGGCTGAAGCAACGGGACGAGAGCTTCAACGACCACATAGCGCTTGGCGAAAAGGACCGGGCCGGTGCGGCGCCGCGGGTGTTCGAGAAATTTTCGCTCGGTGTTGCGACGAACCGCGACGCTTGGGCATGGGCCTCATCCCGATCGGGCTTGGCGGAGCGGATGCGCCGGATGGTAGAATTCTACAACGGCGAACTCGCCCGGTTCGAGGGAACGCACGGTCGTGCGGATAGGAAGACTCGCGAGTCGAGCGTGGATGCGTTCGTCGATGCCGACCGTCAGCGCATTGCATGGACGCACAATCTCAAGCTGACCTGTGTGCGTGGACACCGACTCGAATTCGATTCCGCGCGGATGTGGCCAGGAGTGTACCGCCCCTTCTCAAAGAATTGGCTCTACTACGACCGCCGGCTCAACGAGCGCGTGTTCCAGATGCCGGCAATCTTTCCACTGTCGGGTGGCGAGAACCGCGCCATCATGGTGAAACAACGTTGGTACGGCCTCGGGCACCTCGCTCTCATGGTTGATACCGTCACGGATCTCCAATCCGATGGTGGGGCACAGCTCTTCCCGCTCTACCTCTACGACACCGACACCGACACCGACACCGCCGAATTCGCCGGATCCGACGACGACGCCCTCACCCCCGGGGTCGCCGGCTCGCTGTTCGTCGCGGACAGCGCCCGCCCCGTGTACAACGCCAACGGCGCGACCACCCCCCTCCGCCGCGACGGCATCACCGACGCAGGCCTCGCCCACTTCCAGAGCGCCTACCCCGGCGAGGACATCACCAAGGAGGCCGTCTTCTACTACGTCTACGGCATCCTCCACTCGCCCGACTACCGCGAGCGCTACGCCGACAACCTCGGCAAGGAGCTGCCGCGCATCCCGCGCGTGAAGTCCGCCGCGGACTTCCGCGCGTTCACCCAGGCCGGCCGCGCCCTCGGCGAGCTGCACGTCGGCTACGAGCGCGTGCCCGAGTACGCCGCGCGGGTGGAGGGGCCCGCCGCGCCCACGCCCACCCAGCTGCGCGTCGAGGGCATGAAGTTCGGCAAGGGCAAGGACAAGACGGTCATCGTCTACAACGCCTTCTTCACCGTGCGGGACATCCCGCTCGAAGCCTACGAGTACGTGGTGAACGGCAAGCCCGCCATCGAGTGGGTCATGGAGCGCCAGGCCGTGACCACCGACAAGGCGAGCGGCATCGTGAAGGACGCCAACGCCTGGGCCACCGAGACCGTCGGCGACCCGCGCTACCCGCTCTCGCTGCTCCTGCGCGTCATCACCGTCAGCCTCGAGACGACGAAGATCGTGCGCGCGCTGCCTACGCTGGCGGCGGAGGGGGACTGACGGCGGGTCCGCCGCTGGCCGTCGGCGCGAGAGCTAAGCGGAGCCGACGCGCGTCAGTAGTGCCGCATCGCCAGCACTCGGATACACGGCTTGGATGGACAGGAAGGCGCGTTTCAACCGGTCGGACGCCTATCAGGTGGCTGTCGGCGCCCTTCATGCCGCCAGGATGGTCGCGGCCTATGCGGACGGGCGCTCGGGGCCGGTCCGCATGGGGGCGGAGACCGGGGGGCTCCCCGCGTGGGACGACCTCGTAATCGAGGGCGCGGACGGCTCTCTGGAGCACCATCAGATTAAGCGGCAGGATGGTGACTTTTCGACGCTGAAGATCGAGGACGGCAAGCCGACGCCGCTTGAGGACACACTCGCCGCCCTCGCTACCTGGGTTCCCGACGACGGTTCAGTACGCCGGTCATTCTCGCTCGACCTTCGGACTGAGGGCGTGCGGATCCGGAAGGAGCTTACCATCGCCCACCTTGAGACTCTGGTTTCCGAGTGTCGGAAGGCAGAGCCAGATCCGGACAAGTTCGCCATGGCTGCGGACAAGGGGCTGATGCGAGACCTGGAGAGGTGGCTTTTGTCCCATTGCCAGTTCAGGGACTGGCCTCACGCGATCGACCGCCTGAAACGTGTACGGGTCCAGCACTGCCGGGGAGAGGAGAACATCCGATCGGATGCAGTTATAGTGTTGGAACCATTGCTTCTTGACACGGGCAAGGCCTACGATGCAATCCGTACCTACCTCCTTGACGAGACCGGCCCGCTCCACGCTACTTCGCCTGCCTTCCTCTATGAGTACCTTCGTCCATTTCTCAGGTTGAACCGCCCCGACTGGGTCGCCTGGATGCGTACAGGAACCGCATGGGTAACGACGGGCACGGTGGCGCCTCACGTTCCAGCAACGGAAGTCGTCAAGCGAGCATGGCAGCCCAGCGCCCGCGATGTTCGCCTCGCAGTGCATGCCAATGCTCCCCTTGCTCAGAACCGCACCCTACTCCCGCCCTCGCTCGCGCGCCTCGCGCTGCACGCGCCGAGACCCGTCAAATCTACGTTCGATGACGTAGCTCTTTGGCAAGAGCGGGCAACTACTTGGTCAGGCGGGACGCTTGGCGGAGCTTCCGACCCAGCGCCTGGGACCCACTGGGGTCCCGCGGACCCGGCGCCGTCGTCGACTGGCGGGCGGCCAGTGCAGTCCGGTGACGACGAGGCAAGAGAACTCTCGGCGGAAATGGACCGGGTCAATTGGATAATCCTCACCGGTAGAGTTGAAGATCTGATCGTGCAGGAGCCCGACGAACCACATCGGAACGCCTTGCTCGAACGATGGGAGCGGTGGAAAACGGATCTGGACACCGACCCCTCGTCGCGGAACGCTTGGGTGGCCGCCCTGATGGTGGCTCAGGGGGAGGCCGGAAGGGTTGCCGGGTCCGTTCGGGTCGGCCCCGCCACCGCTCATTTGATGGCCGACACGGTCCTCATGGTGCTCCGCATTGTGGAGGGCTCGGGCGAGCCTGATGCTCGCTGGAATCTCATCTCGGCGGGACGGGAACTCCGCACGCTGGCGCTGAAAGAGTGGTCCGGAGACCCGGAATCGGGCGGACCGCGACCCGTGACACGCACCGTTCGTGACGTTCTGAAGCATGAAACCGCCGACGCTGTGCTGTTGGCGGGAGTCGAAGCCTCAGAGTCCGACGTGTTGGGTCTATCAATAGCTGACTCGCAAAAGCAGGGTGCCTCCATTGCTGCCGCGCGACGACCCGGCTTGTTGTTGACCAGTTCGTACGCCTGGAACCTGGCGGTAGAGGACGGGCCAGCCGCTGTTCGTACGTTCGTAGCCGCAGCGCTCGCCAAGGCGGCGTGGCGAGAGCAATCAGTAGAACAGGCAGTCGCGGAGCTCGAAGATGACAAGTGAACAGTGGGTGGCCCTCCTTCATGCACGAGTAGCCGGCCGATTCGAATTTGAAGGCGATGAAGTTGGATGTGTGACCCTTCGAAAATTGGCGCCACCACACCTTGAGGACGCCGCGGTGGTTCGGCTTCGCCGCGCCGCCGCCAGCGGGCATCGGACGGTGCTCGTCGTCTCCTGTGACAACGGCGGCATCGGGAACGCGTTGCGATGGGCGGCCAGCGTTCGGGATGCGTTGCCGGAGCCGGAGCCTGCAGACCTTTACTTGATCCTCGATGCCCCATGCGCTGTGGAGGTCGGGGCGCGGTTGGAAGCAGACGACCGCTTCTGTCGCCGGTTCGTCATTCGCGAAAAGGAGTCGCCAGAGGAACTCCTGGAAAGAACCTTCCTCCGGGGAACAAGAGTCGATGCCTCGGCCAACGCTCCGCACGAGCCGCTCGCCGCTGCGCTGGCATCGGTACCCGGCATCGGCTTGTCACTTGCCGCATCCTGGCGGGTTGCGTTGCTCGGAGGCGCCACCGGTACTGACCTTTTCGAACTACTCCTGGCAGCAGCGCCAGCGGAGGCGCAGCAGTGACCCCTCTTATTACCTCGATCCGGCTGTCGAACGTGCGCTCGTTCGGCAGTGAGGTAAAGCTTGATCTCTCGTCGGGCGTGACGGTGCTGTGCGCACCCAATGGGTCGGGAAAGACCAGCTTATTTGAGGGTTTTGAACTTGCGCTAACGAACGGCGTTCGGCGACTTCCGGACCACTTCCCGGCGTTCGTCAAGGATGGTAGGGAGCGGGCTACGGTATCCATCAATTGGACGGGGCGGGGAGTGGATGAGGTTGGGACGAAGACTGTCGGTGTGTCCAAGGCCGGGGAGTTGGTCAGCACAGGCGGTCTCTCCGGATTGCTCGGTGACATTGACGCGTCGGCGCTACCGTACCTGCTCCCGCTCACTCACCTCCTCGTACAAAGCCCTTCCGATTGGATGGTGCGCACCGATCCAAAAAAGGCTGGGCCGACGCTGGATCGCCTGCCGACAGGGCGGGATGCATCAAAGGCTCGAACTGTGCTTGCCAACGCCAAAAAAGCGTCGACGCAGTTCAAAGACCGGGCGGTCGAGGAGGCGAAGACTGCCGAAGAAGCACTTAAGACTTGGAGAGACGCGACGTCGCGACGCGACGCGAGACGTGCACTGCTTCCCTCCCAGCTCCCTTCCAAGGCGGAGCTCGCCGTGGTGCTCCGCGGCATTTCGACCCGCCCTTGGGCCAAGCCGCACGCACAAGAGGTGTCTGCGGAGACGTTGGAGTCATCGGTCGCGTGGTTGATGCTGGCATTGTCAGAGCATCGAGACGAGCTCGTCCGTCGCAGTACAGAGCTCACGTCCCTGGTGCCTCTTGTCGACGCCCTCGTTGATTTGGAGCGTGCCCTCGAAGCGGCAGGGGCGGCCGTTGCCGAAGTCGAGGCCAGGCGCGCTGCTGCGCACGGTGCCGTTCAACTTGCGCGCACCGAGAGCGAGAATGCTCTCGCTGTTGAGCAGAACCTAAGGAAGGCGCTGGCCCGAGCCCAGGAGAGCGAGCGTCGCCGAAACGTCCGAGGGGAACTCGCGGCGAGATTACAGACGCTGATCGAGGCACTGTCGACGGCGGAGCACGCTCGCGAGAGTGCACGGGTCCGCCACGAGGAGGCGGCCACTGCCGTACACGCGGTGGATCTGAGCGTTGCTTGGTACGAGGCGCGACGGGCGCGAAGAAGCGCTGTGTCGCTGGATGAGGACCTGCTGACGGCTTCGACGACGGCGCTCGGCCGGTGGCGGGAGGCGGAGGCCGCTTCGGATGCAGAGGCTGCGGTCCTGGCGGCGCTCGTCCCGAGTATCGACGCCGCCGCATCGGGGGAACGGGGCGCCCGCGCTACTCTGCTCGGTATTCGTGATCGGGTCGATGCCCTCAAGCGAACTGCAGACGATCTGGCAGTCATCTCAGGTGCGGTTCAAGCTGCCGTAGCCACTATCGAATCTCACCTTCCCAGGACAGAAGGGACTTGTCCGGTGTGCCTCGTGCCGCACGGCCCCGAGGAACTTCAATCACGAATGAAGGACGCCAAGAGTCGGCTCGATCCGAGGCTTCGCGAGGCGTCGGAAGCACTGCGCCTCGCTCAGGCCGACTACACGGCGGCCGCTCGCGATTATTCCAAGAGCACGGAGGCCGTGGCGGAGTTGGAGCGGCAAGGGTCCGCTGCTCGCGTCCGCCTGCATGCCCTCCACGAGGAGGCTCGGGAGGCCAGGCAGTTCGGGCGCCTCTCCGGGTCGCAAGACTTGGACGAGGCGATGCGCATGCTCAACGCGGAGCGCGAGCGGCTCGACGAGGAAGTTCTCGGCCTCTCGGATGCCGGTCCGCGGGAGTACACCAGTTCGGAACAAGCAGATGCACGCTCTTCGGAGCAGGTCGCGCGACAGGCGAAGGATGACGCACTTACGGATCACCTGCGGATCGCCGGCGAGACCGAGCGGGCGCGCACGGCCTTTGAAACCGCCCCGGGCCCGGACGACGGCGACTTGGATGTACCATCCGCCGAGGGAGAGCTTGCAAAGGCCTCTACAGCCCGCATCGGGAAGGCTCAGGCCCTGACACAGGCGGAGGAGCACGCAGCAGCCACAGAGACGGAGCATCAGCGCGCTGCAGCGCGCCGAACGGAGGCGCAGGCGTCGCGTGATCGCGTGGTGGCACGATGGGCCGCCGCCGGTCTCGGCGGCTCGCCGAGCGATGCCTCTCTCCAGGCAGAGCGGAGTCTTGGCCAGGAGGCGGCAGCGCTCACATCGGAGGATTCCGCGGTCCTCGGTGAGGTCCAGATCGCATCGGTGCGCTGGCGCGAGGCGGCGCTGTTCACCGCTGCGCAAGTCGAGGTGGACCGCCTGCGGGGTGGAGTCGAGGAAGGGGCGCACGACGCGGTGCTCGTGGCGCGGCGTGATGCCGCCAAGACCGAAGCGGCGCGGAGGACCAAGGTTCGTGGGCTCATGGATGAAGTCGACGATGCCCTCAAGGAGCGCCTTGAGGGGATTCGAGAGCTTGTTGTGGCGCCTCTCAACCCGATTCGCCAGGCGCTACTCCGTCGTATCGTGCGCGACGCCCGGTTTGCCGGCACTCAGCTCGAGTTTACTGCGCCACGCGGCGGCGCGCCCCAGGCGTCAACGAGCGTCAGCCTTCATGGAGCCCGCGTTCCCGCGCAGCTCGTGGGGAGCGAAGCGCAGCTTGCGGATGTCGAGCTTACGTTCTTACTCGCGATGGCCCTGAAGCATCCCTGGGCGCCATGGCGGGGGTTGCTTCTCGACGACCCGACGCAGCACCACGACGTGGTGCATGCCGCGGGGGTCTTCGACGTCCTTCGGGACTACGTCGCGGAGCACGGGTTCCAGGTGGTGTTTGCCACACACGACACTCTCCAGGCTGACTTTTTTGTTCGGAAACTGAGGAACGACGGAATCGAGCACTCGGTGTGGCGACTTCAGCCTGGGGCAGACGGAATGGATGCTCGGCAGAACGAGTGAGCCACCCTTGAGAGCGCGGGCGTGTCAGACGAGCCGCACGAGTCGTGGCTCAGCCGGCGTGCACGTGACACGGCCGGGAGCGATGCCCACCTCGGAGCACGTTCACCCGCGATCCGAGACGGCCGAACCTCCCAGGCGGAACCGCGCGCGACTCTACCACTCCTACGCGGGCGGCGGTGCCAACGGGAGAATGTGCCCGACAACGCCCCGATATTGCTGCGAGGCGAGGTCCATCAACTCCTCGCGCCGCACGGCCATCGCACCCTGCGTGAGCGGTCCAGTCAGGTACCGGATCATTCGGGCGCTGGTGTCGCCGGCTTGGGCCTGGAGAACAAGCGGTGGCGCGAGAGCGAGCCCGCTAATCTGCTGGCGGAACTCCTCCCATCCCGCTCCCTCGCGGTCTCCAGTGTAGAACTCCACGAATAGCTTGCGTGGACCGTCCAGCATCGTGAAACCGATGTGGCAGTACACGTTGGGCCAGTGATCGGATCGGGCGCCGACGTAGTGCTGCCGGAGGTCTTCGGCCCTTCGCCGATAGCCCGAGTGGGTGTTGAGGTCACCGTTCCGAAGTCGGAACTCGCTCCAGAAGGGCTCATAGAAGTCGCCGATTGGCATCCTCGTCTCCGTGGTTCGCGCGGGTATTCGACTCTGGGCCTCCGGTCAAACTCAGGTGTCCCTTGGCGGCGCGCTTAGTCCACAGCGACAACTCCTCACGCCGGATGGAGCAGCAGGCGAGCCCGACGATCTCCCGCCGGGTGCGTGGGGAGGGCTCCGGCGCTGCTCAGCGCGGCCGGTCCGCCGTCACAACTCGATCCAGGGCGTCGAAGCCTCCACCGATGCCCCATGTACGAACACGTCGGTAAGGCGTCCGGGGAACACGACCTTCTGCGCCGCCATCGTGAGTTGGGCGGTATTGATCCCGCGCACTTCCACATCGCTCACGTCAAGCCGCTGGAAGCGGGGACCGTTGTCCCGTTGAACGACGCGGAGGGCGTGCTTCTGTCCGATGGGAAAGACAATCACCACGCCTGGGTTCCTGATGCCCTTCGCCGAGGGGGTCAACCGGCTCGGGTCCTCATAGGCCGAGTATGCGCGTGCAGCGTTGTCCCCGATCACGAACCCGATGCCCGGGCCCGCCCGGAGCAGCTCTATGGCGAAGTGCCGGCGCGTCAGCAGATTCACTCGCTTCCTGGTCCGCTCTCCCAGATCGAGCATGTAGGAGATTTCGGGCAGGATCTCTTGCATCGCCACGACGACTGGATCGCTCCACGAAGCTGGGTCGAACCGCCCGCTCGCCTCGAACCGCGCGCGTTCGCGTGCTAAACCGTGCCTCACCATCTGCGCGCACGTCGAGCTGTGTTTCCAGGCGGGGCCCCGGAAGTACAAGAGGCTTAGGAACGCCCTGCAAAGCTCCAGGTCCGGTTCTGAAGGTGGAAGGCCCTCGCGGAGACGCGTGGCCACATCGTTGAACGGCGCGTCCAACTCCGTCGCCAGCATTCCCTCGACGACGTCGGGTCGTAGCTCTCCATCCTTCGAAAATCCGGTGGCGAGCAACGCAAGGGTTCCGATCAGGTCCTCCTCGATCAGCTCGACGGGAGGGACTTTCTCGACCCCGACACAGACGTGCCACATGTAGATGAGCAGGCCCACTTTCCATGGCTCCTGCATCGCCGGCAAGGTGTAGATGTCGTCCAGGCAGAAGAGCTTCTCTACCTTCGAGGGCTTCGGCTGAGGCCACCCCTTCATGGCCCAGTAGACCACGGAGTCCCGCATCCTGCTCTTTGGCTCGTCCGAGAATGCCCCGACAATCGAGGCGGGGATGTAGTGGTTGCGCTTCGTGAGTTCTGGGGCAGCCATCGCTTCCTCCGATGAACCACTAATGGCTCGGCCAGCGCAATTTGTCAACAACGTTTTACTGGCCACTTTCCTGCATTATCGCATACTTAGCGAAGTACTAAGCTACCAGTCATGTACCCGCGTAGCAACCCGGTACATGTCGCACCGCCGCGCGAACCCTGCCGTCCGTTGTATTCGTTGTCTCCGTTCTTGCCGCATCCATTTTTCGGATCTCGGACGCCACGATTGACGCGCTCGAAGACAGCAACGGGACCGGTAGCAAAGGCGCCGAAGCTCGCGGTCAACGAAAAGGACCGGAACTCGCACATGGCCCAGCGCTCGGTCGACAACGCGGGGCCGACCTGCGGAGGGAGGTTGCTGCGGCATGCACGGCGTCGAGAGTGAGAGAGGCCCCGGTTCGCTTCTGCCGACTGGCCTGACTATTCCGCGTCCATGCTGCAGATCGGGGGAGGAAGCGCGCGCGCTGAGGATACGTTCGCGGATGCCCTACGAACTCCACGGACGCCTGACCACGCCTGACGACGAGGTGGTGGTTTGGCACTACCTCGGCCTCCCCCAGCTCACGTCCCTGCTCAACAAGCGGAGCCTCTTCTTCTGCCGCCTAGACGCGCTCGAAGACAAGTTCGAGGGAATGCTGCCTCGGAGCATGGTCAACCTCCGTAGAGAGTTCCACGCGAAACATACCGGCCCGGTGGTCGAAAAGTACGACGCCTTGATCAACGAAGCGACCGATCCTGCTCAGGCGGCCATGTTCAACGCGGAACGCACCGTGGTCGCGGACTCCCGTGACATTGTGCTGTCCTCAATCCCCGAGCGCCGCGCCTGTACTGCGGTCTCGTGCTGGCACATGAACGACGAGGAGGCGATGGGCATGTGGCGCACGTACGGCTCGCCCGAGTTCGGGATCGCCATCAAGTCTTCGGTCGCGCGTCTGAAAGAAGCGCTGCGCGCGGTGGGGGAGCCCGTGTACGTCGCGAAGGTCGAGTACCATAATTATGAGAGCGCCCCGGCCCGCGGCGCTCTCATGAACAGGTTTGTTCCGGTGTTTTGGAAGCAGGCGGCCTTCCGCTCGGAGGCTGAACTGCGCTGCGCTGTCTTCGACCGGGACATGAGCCCGACGGGCATCTCGTGGTTCAACCCTAAGGGCGTCAGCGTCCCGGTAGACATCGACGGCTTGATCGAGCGCATCGTGGTCTCTCCCGCGGCAGCGCCATGGTACATCGAGACGGTGGCCGCCTTGGTCCAGCGCTTCGGGTTCACTGGGCCTGTACAGCCTTCTGAACTCGCGGCGGACCCGAGCTACTGAACGGGCTCGCGAAGCGGCGAGGTAGCGGGGACGGATGTACCTACGCACCCGCCACCCGCACACTATCGATGCCTCTCCGTGAAGAGCGGGACGAGCCGGAGGGGCTTGAACCCCACGAGCGGCGTGGAGCACCGTCGCCAGCGCGGCAATGTCGCTCTCGAGCGTGTCCGTCCTCGCCAACTCGCTCCGACTCCGCCGGTTCGAACGGGTCTGAACCAACCGGGCGCCCTCCTACCCGGGGCGCCCTTCTGCCAACAAGTCTCCTCGCCGACTCGACACCGGGTTCACCGGCGGCATGGCGCGGCGAGGTCGGGCCGCCGCGGCCCTTTCCTTCAAGTCGCCAAATCAGGGTCGCGGTATCTGGTGAGCATCCAAAAGGATGTCCCAATGCGCTTCTTCCTCCTCTCCGTCGCCCTCCTCCCTGCCTGCACCCACCTGAAGCCCGAGCTCGTCGACATCGACGGGCGCGCCGTCGAGATCGTCACCGCCGGTGAGGGCGCGAACACCGTGCTGTTCGAGTCCGGCCTCGGCGCCGATTGGTCGCCCTGGGACAAGGTGGCCTACGACATCTTGCGGGACGCGCGGGTCTTCGCTTACTCCCGGCCCGGCTACGGACGGAGCGACGACGCGACGACGGCGCGGGATCCCGCGCAGATCGTCGAGGAGCTGCGCGGGCTGCTCGCCTCCCAGGATCTCGCGCCGCCCTACGTCCTCGCGGGTCACTCGTTCGGGGGCACCTACATGGAGCTGTTCGCCAAGGCGTACCCGGAAGAGGTGAGTGCCCTCGTGATGGTGGACCCGCGGCCGAAGGACTTCCTGGAGGAGTGCGAGAGCCAGGGGCTGGACTCGTGCGGGATTCCCGACGACGCCCTCGCGACCCAGCCGGAGACCGACCAGGCCGAATACACCGCCTTCGCCCAGGCCGCGGAGCAGATCACCGGAGAGTTTGGTTCGTACCCGGTGCAGGTGCTCACCGGGACCGAGTACCCCGGGACGTCCGACGCCCAGATCGCGCTGTGGCAATCCATGCAGGGCGACATTGCGGACGAGGCGGTGGACGGCGAGCAGCTCGTGATCGAGGGCCCCCACAACCTGCAGTTCTTCCGCTGGGAGGACGTGTCCGAGGCGATCCGGTCGGTGCTGCCGTAGTGTCGGCGCCACGACCGGGGCGATGGCCGCCCCAAGGGTGTCGACGTGGAAGCGTGGCGGAGGCTCCCGCCGGCGCGGTAGGCGCAGCCCCGTGCCCCCGACGCGGCGTGGCGAGCACCGTTCGGCGACCGGGACTCGGGGCTGCACGTGAGGAGGAATGGCGGAAGCCTCTGGCGCCCGAGGTGTTCATCCCGGTGGACGCCGCACCCCACGCGACCCTCCGTCTCTACCCCGCCGCGAAAGCCTCCTTGAAAGCCATCAACCTGTCCGGCTCCATCCCCCGCGGGTCCAGCCAGAAGGTTCTAAAATCATCCAGTAACGCCCACCACTACTTAGAACGCCCACTTTCGGCTGGTCCGGGAGTGGGCGTTTCCACGTTTGAGCTGGTTCGAGGCGGCGTTCGAGGGTTCAAGTCCAGTCACGGTTCGCGCTGCCAACGAGAGCGCGATCAACCCTGCACCCCCGCTCGTGTGCCGCAGCGATCACGACGGCCCTTAGGGCGAATGCGTCGGCCTCCGAGGCCGACCCCACTCCCCCGGACGCGGAGGATCGACGCATCCGCACGGTGCTCCGGACGAGCGCCTGTGGCTCCCGTGCTCCGGGCGTCTACTCCCCGAGCCAGATCCAGGTGACGCCGTAGTCCGCGAGGGTGTCCGAGTCGCCCCGATCTGCACCGAGCGCGAGCTCGTCCCGACCGTCGCCGTTGCTGTCGGGCACGGTCGCGAGGGCCTGCCCGAGCGCGTCGGACGCGTAGCCGCCGAGCCAGGTCACGTCGGCCGACCCGACCGAGTAGGAGCCGGAGAAGGGCCCGTAGATCAGCCAGGCGGCACCCGCGTCCGTGCCGCCGTCGTCGTTGGCGGCGCTCCCGAACGCGAGGTCGATCTCGCCGTCGCCGTCGTAGTCTCCGATGGCAAGGCCGCCCTCGCCGAGCGCGTCGCCAGCGTCCTCGCCAAGGAACACTGCGCTCGCCATGGCCGACGCCGCGCCGCTGGTGACGGAGGTGAAGAGGTAGACCGCGCCCGCGTCCGCGCCGCCGTCGTCCGCGCCGGGCGCGGCGCTCAGCAGGTCAGGCGTGCCGTCCCCGTCCATGTCACCAGGCATGGAGCAGCCGTACCCGAGTCGGTCGGCGGCCGCGCCCCCGAGGACCTTCACGTCGGCCGCGGCCAGCGAGCTCGCCCCCGCGAGCGGGCCGTAAACGAGGTAAGCGGCACCAGCGGCCGAGCCGCCGTCGTCGTCGCCGTCGGCCCCGATCCAGATGTCGTCGGTGCCGTCCCCGTCGATGTCATCCGCCGCGGCGACGGTACGTCCGGCCGCGTCGGCGACCGTCTCCCCTTCTAAGGCGGCCACCTCCCGCGAGGACCCGCCGGAGTACACGTGGACCTCCCCTGCGCTGGTCGTCGGGCTCCCCAGGTCCCCGCACGCCCAGTCGTCGTAAGCGGTTCCCGCGAAGTTGCCGACGGAAGTGACGTTGCTGCACGACGAGCGGCGTTCGTCGTAAGCGGAGGCGTACCCGCTGGTGCCGGCGTCTCCGCCGTAGAAGACCAGGATCCCGGTCTCCTGCTCGGCGAGCAGCACCATGTCGTCGCGGCCATCGGCGTTCAGATCGCCGAGGTTCCACACGTCGCTGCCGAACCCACCGGTCCAGTAGTCGCCCGAGTAGTACGCGAACGCGTCGTTGTCGGTGGCCGCCTGCACGCCCGGCACGAACGGTCCCTGGTAGCCGTACCCGAGCCCGGTCTCGGTCGCGCTGTACGTCGCGTCGTCCGGCGACCCGACGAGCAGGTCCCCGACGCCGTCCCCGTTGAAGTCGCCGCCGGCGAGGGCCGCACCGAACCGGCTGTTCGAGGTCGTGCCGTGGATCTCGACGTCCCAGCGGCCCTCGATCCCGACCAGGGGGCAGGTCTCGTCCGCGCCGGAGCAGTCCTGGTCCATGCCGTCGTCGCACGTGTCCTCGCCGCCGGGGAACGTGGTGGCATCGACGTCGTCGCAATCCGTGGCGTCGGAGGTGTAGCCGACCGGCGCATCGCAACGCGCGAGGGACGTTGCGGCCGCTCCGTAGGTGTCACCGTCGGCGTCGGCGTACCACGCGGATTGGCCTGTCGCGGAGGGATCGGCGTCGTCGGAGAGGGCGTCACAGTCCTCGTCCGCGCCAACGGCGTCGCACCGCTCGGACGCCGCCGGGTTGACCGTCGGCGCCGCGTCGTCGCAGTCCCCCGCCACGGCGGTGTGGCCCTCGGGCGCCTCGCACGCGGAGGTCGTCGTGTCGCCGCCGTAACCGTCGGCGTCGGCGTCGGCGTACCAGGTGGAGGCGCCGCTCACGTCCGCATCGGCGTCATCCACGAGCCCGTCGCAGTCCTCGTCGACATCCGCGGCGTCACAGGCCTCGGCGGCGCCAGGGGAGACGCTCGTCTCCGCGTCGTCGCAGTCCGTCCCTTCCGCGACGTGGCTGGCCGGGGCGGAGCACGCCTCCACGGCGACCTCGGCTTCGCCGTAGCCGTCCCCGTCGGCGTCCGCGTACCAGGTCGACGTGCCCGCGACGTCGGGGTCATCGTCATCGACGAGCGTGTCGCAGTCGTCGTCCAGGGCGTTGCACACCTCGGGGGCGGCGGGGGAGATGCTCGCGGCGCCGTCGTCGCAGTCGTTATCGTCTGCCCCGTACCCGGAGGGCGCGTCGCACTGGGTCACGCTCCGCGTCGGATCCCCGTAGCTGTCCTCGTCCGCGTCCCGATACCAGGTCGTGAACGAGGCCGCGGAGGTGGAGGCATCGGCGTCGTCGGCGGCACCGTCGCAGTCCTCGTCGACGTTTGCGGGGTCGCACACCTCGGTCGTGCCAGGGTTGATCGCGGAATCGGCGTCGTCGCAGTCTCCGGCGATGCTCGAGTAGCCCGAGGGGGCATCGCACCGTTCCAGCGTCAACCCGCCCTCGGCGCCGTAGCCGTCGCCATCGGCGTCGCGCGTCCAGGTCGCTGTGGACCCGGGGTCCGCCCCGGCGTCGGCGTCGTCGGCCGCGCCGGAGCAGTCCTCGTCGACGTTGTCGGGATCGCAGACCTCGACGGCCTCGGGGTTCCGGGCGGGATCCGTGTCGTCGCAGTCCTCGCACGCGGGCGCCCCGTCCCCGTCCGCGTCGGCCCAGGCGACCGACCCGTCGCAGTTGTAGTCCGTCGGATCGGCGCAGTCGGCCTCGTCGGCCTCCGGATGGATCGCCGGATCGGCGTCGTCGCAGTCGGAGGCGTACGCGACGTAGCCCGTCGGCGCGGCGCACGCGGTCACGGTGAGTGAGGGGTCCCCGTAGCCGTCGCCATCGAGGTCCGCGGCGTACGTTCCCGCGTCGACGGCTTCCTCGTCGATGTCACCGTCGCAGTCGTCGTCCAGCCCGTCGCAGACCTCGCTGGCGTCCGGGTGGATGTCTCCGGACGTGTCGTCGCAGTCCGTCGGATCGGAGACATGGCGCTCGGGGGCGGCGCAAGCCTGGACCGCATCGGCGGAGCCGTCCCCGTGGCCGTCACCGTCCGTGTCGGGGTAGAAGATCCCACCGTCCACGACGTCGTCGTCCACGGCGCCGTCGCAGTCGTTGTCCAGCCCATCGCAGACCTCGTCGGCGTCGGGATGCACCGAGGCGTGCCCGTCGTCACAGTCCACTTCCGAGGAGTAGCCGTCGCTGTCCCGGTCGAAGACCTGCTTGGACAGCGACACATCCGGACCGCACGCGGCGAGGACGACCGGCAGCAGGAGCCTTGGAACGTGGCGCATCGTCGCTCCCGCCGAGGGAGCATAGCCTGCGCCTGGCGCGTACGGGCACCCGAGCCGCCGCCGCTCGGCATCTCGAGATCCATGTGCTGGAGCTCGCACGGTGGCGGCAGCGGCCAGATCGCGCGGCCTCACCCGGGTTGCTGCGCTGGATGCGTTCTTTTCGGAAGCGGAGACCTGGGTGGAGGTCCCCGCTGAGCGAGCGGGCACAGCGCGAGCTGGAGCAGCTCCGTGCGCGGCTCCATGCGCGCGGTAATCGGTCCGGACGCCCAACAGCGGCGGCCCCAGGGCGAAGGCCCAGTGCCTACCGTGGTGGCTGGACGCCCGGATTCAGCCGCGAGCCGAGCCCCGTTCCCAACTTCATCTGGTTTAACACCTCGAACTGAACCCGAACATCCGGGCCCGGTGCGACGCAAAAAGTTCGAACCTGATCCAGTAACCCCCACCACTATAGACGGCCTCGGACCTATATTATTAGGGTTCGGGGCCGTTCGTGTTTTTGGTTGGTGTGACCAGAACCCGGGTGTGTGCCGCTTCGAAGCCCTGGGCGAGTCGGGCGTTGCGCTTGATCGTGTTGATAGTTGAGTGCGGAGGAGCCTGACCGGCTCCGGCGGGATCGCGGCCATCACGAGCTCGGCGGATCGCGGGGGGGCTACGGCCCGTCCCCCGCGTGGTTGCCTGCCAGCAGGCCTCCCTCCCAGACCACGTAGCCCTGGTTCCACGTGTAGTTCGGGGCCACCCAGACGCCGCCACCATCGAGGGTCGCCGTGTTGTCCACGACGTCGACCTCGAACAGCTCCGCAAGGCCCAGCGAAGTGGGCGGGCGGCGCTACGCCGCTCGCCGCCGCACCGTCAGCGCTACGACCCCGAGCATGAGCGACCATGCGAGGCCAACGCCGCTCGTGGACGCGCACCCGCAGGCGGCCGGCTCCTCGTCCTTGCCACCGCCGGTGTCATCGTCAGGCACGTCCGTGTCGGTGTCCTCGCCGATGGCATCCTCGCCATCACAGTCCTGGTCGATGCCGTCATCGGGGAGCTCGTCGCCGCCGGGGAAGCTGGTCGCGTCCGCGTCGTCGCAGTCGGCCTCGGTCTCCGCGAGGTAGCCCTCGGGGGCGTCGCACTCGGTCACGACGTTTTCAAGGTCGGTGTACCCGTCGGCATCGGCGTCCGCGTACCACGTGCCCGCGTCGATCGCGTCGATGTCGATGGTGCCATCGCAGTCGTCGTCGATGTCGTTGCAGACCTCGTCGGCCTCGGGGTTGACGGTGCCCGACGCGTCGTCGCACTCCTCGCACGCCGCGAAGCCGTCCGCGTCCGCGTCCGAGAAGCCCGACGATCCGTCGCAGTTGTAGTCGGCGGGATCGGAGCAGTCGTCCTCGATCGCGGCGGGGTTGAACGCTGCATTTGCGTCGTCGCAGTCTTGGGAGGGGTCGAGATCGGACGCTTCGCCGGTGCCGTCGCAGAGCAGATCCGTGCTCACGATGATGGCGCCGCCTTCGGCAGTGTACCCGTCGTCATCGGCGTCGACATAGCAGGACTCGGTGCCGTCGCAATCCTGATCGTACTCGTCGCCCGCGAGCTCGGTGGCCGAGGGGTTGACGGTCGCGTCGCTGTCGTCGCAGTCGGTGATCGCATCGGTCGAGAGCGCTTCGCCCGCGCCGTCGCAGGCGATGTTCGCGCTCGACGCCATGCTCGTGGCATCGGGGCGGTAGCCGTCGTCGTCCGCGTCGACGTAGCAGGTCTCGGTGCCGTCACAGTCCTGATCGATCCCGTCCCCCGCGATCTCGGTGGCGGCGGGGCTGATGGAGGCGGCGCTGTCGTCGCACTCTTCGCACGCCGCGTAGCCGTCGGCATCCGCGTCGTCGTAGCCCACCGATCCGTCGCAGTTGTAGTCGTTGGGGTCCGCGCAGTCAGACTCCACCGCGCCGGGGTTGTAGGCGGCGTCCGCGTCGTCGCAATCGCCGGCTTGGGTCGTGACCAGCGCTTCGTTCGCATCGTCGCAATCCGCGTCGAGGGAGTCGAGCGTGGTGTCGGTGCCATCGACATACCCATCGTCGTCTGCGTCGGCGTAGCACAGCTCGGTTCCGTCACAGTCGCTGTCGATCGCGTCCCCCGCGGCTTCGATGGCCGAGGGGTTGACGGTGGCGTTGGTGTCGTCGCAATCGGTGGTGGCGGCTGAAGCGAGGGCCTCGCCGCTATCGGCGCAGGTGATGTTGGCGCTCACGACGGTGGAGCTGGCGTCCGGGCGGTAGCCGTCCGCGTCTGCGTCGACAAAGCAGAGCTCGGTGTCGTCACAGTCGGCGTCGAGCTCGTCGCCCGCGACCTCGGTGGCGGAGGGGTTGATCGTGTCGGTCGAATCGTCGCAATCGAAGGCGGCGCTGGCGGCGGCCTCGCCGACGTCCGCGCAATCCGTGTCATCCGAGGCAACCGCGGCGCCGTCTTCGGTGCGGTAGCCGTCCGCGTCCGCGTCGCCGTAGCAGGACTCGGCGCCGTCACAATCGGCGTCGAGCTCGTCGCCGATGGTCTCGAGGGCGGCGGGATTCACCGCGCCGTCCGTGTCGTCACAGTCACCGGTGGGGTCGAGGTTCGACGCTTCGCCGGTGCTGTCGCACGCGATCGAGCCCGCGATCGTGCTCGTGGCGTCCGGACGGTAGCCATCGTCGTCACTGTCGACGTAGCAGGTGTCCCCGCCGTCGCAATCGCTGTCGATGCCGTCACCCGTGGTCTCGGCCGCGCCGGGGAACACGGTGGCATCATTGTCATCGCACTCTTCGCACGCGGCGAACGCGTCGCCGTCTGCGTTGGAGTAGCCGGTGGAGCCGTCGCAGTTGTAGTCGTTCGGATCGCTGCAAACGGACTCGACCGCGGCCGGGTTGTACGCGGTCGAGGTGTCGTCGCAGTCGCCGGTCAGGGCGCTCGCGAGGGCTTCGCCGCCGTCGTCACAGTCGCCGTCCGAGGAGGCGATCGTGGTGGTGGAGTCCGGACGGTAGGCGTCGTCATCCGCGTCAACGTAGCAGAGCTCTACGCCGTCGCAGTCCTCGTCCACACCCGAGCCGGTGAGCTCGGTGGCGGCGGGGTAGGCCGTCGCGTCGGCGTCGTCGCAGTCGGGGTCCGCGGAGGCCAGGGCTTCGCCGGGGGCCGTGCAGGCCACGTCGGGAGACGGGACCACGAAGTCCGTGCGGGCTCCGTCGTGATCGGCGTCGACGTAGCAGGACTCGGTGGTGTCGCAGTCCTGATCGATCGCATCGCCCGCGATCTCGGTGGCGGAGGGATTGATCGCTGAGGCGGCGTCGTCACAATCGCCGGTGGGGGTCGTCGCGAGCGCTTCGCCACGTTCGTCGCAGCTGGCGTTCGCGGAGGCCACGGTGCTGGTGGCGTTCGGCCGGAAGCCGTCATCGTCCGCGTCGGTGTAGCAGGTCTCGGCGCCGTCACAATCGCTGTCGATCCCGTCGCCGGTCGTGTCGGTCGCGGCGGGGTGGGTGGTGGAGACCGTGTCGTCGCAGTCGGTATCGTCAGCCGAGTAGCCCGCGGGCTGGTCACAATAAGGCGCGGCCACGGTCGAGCCGTACCCGTCGCCATCGGAGTCGACGTAGTAGCTCCCCTTCGTCGCTTCGTCCGCCGACGGATCGGCGTTGTCGGTGAGTCCGTCGCAGTCCTCGTCGGTGTTCGCGGCGTCGCACAGCTCCGTCGCGCCTGGGTTGATGGCGGCGACCGAATCGTTACAGTCGGTGTTCACCACCGCGTAGTTCGCGGGCAGGTCACAGTACGAGGCGGTGGAGGTGGAGCCGTACGCGTCCCCGTCGAAGTCGGTGTAGTAGGCAGTCTTCGTGGCGGCGGAGGCGGACGGGTCCGCGTTGTCGGCCAAGCCGTCGCAGTCTTCGTCCGTGTCGGCCGCGTCACACAATTCCGTGGCAGCGGGGTTCACCGCCGCCGCGGAGTCGTCACAGTCGGTCGTGTCCGCGACGTACCCTTCCGGCAGATCGCAGTAGAGGCCCGTCGTATCGCTGCCGTACCCGTCCTCGTCGGAATCCACGTAGAACGTGGTCTCGCCTGTCGCGCTCGGGTCGGCGTTGTCCGCGAGGGAATTGCAGTCTTCGTCGGTGTTGGCCGCGTCGCAGACTTCGGTGGCGGCTGGGCTGATGGCGACCGCCGTGTCGTCGCAGTCCGTCGTGTCCACGACGTAGCCATACGGGAGATCGCAATAGAGGCCGGTCGTGTCGCTGCCGTAGCTGTCACCATCGGCGTCTAGGTAGAAGGTGGTCTCGTCGGTGGCGCTCGGGTCGGCGTTGTCCGCGAGGGTGTCGCAGTCTTCGTCGGTGTTCGCGGCGTCGCACACGTCGGTGGCGGCGGGGTTGATCGCGAACGCCGTATCGTCACAGTCGGTCGTGTCCGCGACGTAACCAGCCGGCGCGTCG
>JAUXQH010000135.1 GCA_030685065.1 Pseudomonadota bacterium
GCCACCGCCGGAACCCGAGCCGCCACCGCTTCCGCCGCCGGAGCTACCGCCACCGCCGGAACCCGAGCCGCCGCCGCTTCCGCCGCCGGAGCTACCGCCGCCGCCGGAGCTACCGCCGCCGCCGGAGCTACCGCCGCCGCCGGAGCTACCGCCACCGCCGGAGCTACCGCCGCCGCCGGAACCCGAGCCGCCGCGGCCCCCCCCAGCGCCGGTGTCCAGTCCGATCGTGACCGAGATCTCGAGCCCAGAATCGCCGCTCCCGGCGCCGCCGCCGCTTCCGCCGCCGCTTCCGCCGCCGCTCCCGGCGCCGCTTCCGCCGCCGCTTCCGCCGCCGCTTCCGCCGCTTCCGCCGCCGCTTCCGCCGCCGCTTCCGCCGCTTCCGCCGCTTCCGCCGCCGCCGCCTCCACCCGCGCCGCCCGTGCCCGCGCCCCCGCCCGCGCCACCCCCCCCCGGCTTGGTCGGGGGATGCTTGTGGGTCGGCGTCGCGAGCACCGGCTTCGGCGTCCCGGGCGCGCCGCCGTTGATGTCGACCTTGCTCGCCTTGAAGGTCTGCGACTGGGTGCCGATCTTGGCAGATGTCTTCGCGGCGAGGACGGCCGTCTGCGTGGCGCTCATCGCGATCGAAGCCGTGGCCTCGACCTTGAAGTCCTTGCACTTGAAGCTGACGGTCTCCTTGGCCTCGTGGATGATGTTCTTGCCGACCTTCTGCGTGATCACCTTGTTCGCGGCGTGCAGCTCCTGGTAGATCGCGTCGTTCTCGGACGACGCCTTGATCTCGATGCGCTCCTTGCCGGGCGTGTCGTCGAAATCGATCCAATGGGAATTGCGCGACCAGAAGCGACGATGGTCGTCGTTCCCATCCTCGTTCGCATAGGGCTTCGGTTTGTCCGCCGCCCCGTTGTAGACGGCGCCCATCACGTAGGGCGACATCGTCCGGTACGAGAACCCGATCACGACCTCGGTACCGACCTCCGGGAGCATCACGAGCCCGCGCAGCTTGCCCGCCATGGGCGTGAGCATCCGGATCCAGGTGGAGTCCGGCGGGGTCTCGGCGTCAACTGGATAGTTGACCTTGATCCTGCCCATCTTGTCGGGATCGACATTGTCGATGACGATGCCGACTACGAGGCCGTTTATCATGACCCGACCTCGTCAGTTGATGTTCGTGATCGAGGCGGTGAGCGTGAGGCTGTTCCCGCCGTCGACCGTGCAGCTGGTCCCGGAGGTGAGCTCCATCGTCGTGCCCGCCTTCATCGAGATCGAGTTGGTGGCCTCGAGGATGAAGTCCTTGCACTTCCACGACACGGTCTCGACGGCTTCGACGATGATGTCCTTGCCCGAGTAGACGGAGAGCACTTTCTCCTTCGCGTCCCAGATCAGGCGGATCTCTTCATTGTGCGTGATGAGCTCGATGCGCTCGTCACCCGCGGTGTCGTCGAACGTGACGCGATGGCCGCTGCGGCTCTGGAACACCCGGAGGTTGTTCTCGCCGTCCTCGTTGGCGTACGGCGGGGTGTCCACGCCGTTGTAGACAGAGCCAAGCACGATGGCGTTGTCGTGATCGCCATGCACGAACGACACGACGACCTCGTCCCCGATCTCGGGGATGGTCATCCAGCCGCGCTCCTGGCCCGCCATCGGCATCGCGAGGCGCGCCCACCAGCTCTCCGGACCGTCGGGGAGGGTGGGAAACTTCACGCGTACGCGGCCGAGTTGTTCCGGATCGACGTTGTCGGTCACCAGCGCCTCGACGAGCCCAGGCATCTGTCCGGACACTGGGCGTCCATGCCGATCGGTCACTTTGGGCAAGGCTTCCTCCAACGGGTGGGGGGCAGTATAGGGCGCCGGGACGAAGCTCGTCAATGCGGGGCGGGCAGACGGCGCCGGCGGAAATGCCGCCTCCGATAGCTTGTTCGACCGGATCGCACGCCGGTCGGTTCGGGTGTAAGGTGCGCGCGCTCCCGGATCCCCCTTGCGCCTCCTCCCGCTCGTCGCCTTGGTCCTCCTGACCGGCTGCCCCCAGAACATCGGCTCGGACGACAAGCCTGTCGACACCGCGGCGGACACCGACACCGATACCGATTCGGACACCGACACCGATACCGACTCGGACACCGACACCGACACCGACACCGATTCGGACGCGGACACCGACGCCGATACCGACGCGGACGCCGACACCGACACGGACACGGACACGGACACCACGCCGGCCGAGTGCTCGGACGACCTCGACGGGGACGGAGTGACCGCGGGGGACGGCGATTGTCGTCCCGACGATGCGGAGGCCTTTCCCGGCGCCCCCGAGCGTTGCAACGGTCGGGACGACAATTGCGACGGCAAGGTCGACGAGGACGATCCCTGCGTCGCTCCCTTCGCGCCGCCTCCTCCGCCGGAGGACACCGGCGATACGGCCGTTCCCGATACCGCCGTTCCAGAAACGGACGACGATGGGGACGGCTACTCCGAGAGCGAGGGGGACTGCGACGACACGAACCGCCGCATCAACCCGCGGTCGCCCGAGACGTGCGGGAACGGGATCGACGAGAACTGTGACGGCGTGGACGACGAGTGCGACGAGCCCGACACCGGAGTCGCCGCGTTCAACTACATGGGCGATTTCACCGTTTGCGAGGACGAGGCCTTCCTCCAGGGGCACTTTGCCTACGAGCTGACGGGCCTGCGCGACGGAGAGCGCCTCTGCACCGCGATCGGGGAGTTCGCCGTCGAGCGCGCCGCGCCCAGCGGCTGCCCCGATTGTGACTGGTCGTTCGACCTGTCGGGCCTCCAGAACACCCAGGCGTCGGGCGCCTACTGCGAGCAATTCGGGCTCGACGACGACTGGCTCGCGGGGGCGGTCGACTACTCGTGGGGGTTCGCCGAGACGTACGAGTACGTCGGCTACTACGGCAGCTACACGTTCGAAAATACGTTGATGCTCTACATCGACCGGACGTACGGCTGGTTCCCGTTCGCCTTCAACTACGCCGGGCGGAACTGGGTCGAGGGGGACAGTTACTACGCGTCGTTCTCTCGCCCCGTCACCAACGCGAAGGGCTACTACGCCTACTACTACTACTACCGGTAGTCCCTGGGGATCCGGACGAATGACGCCGGATCGGGACGCCTCGATCGCGACCGGTTAGGCGGCGCCGTTGAGGGCCTGCCCATGTCGTTGTTGCTGCTCGCGCTGTCCGCTTGTACGAAGCCCGCCGCCGACGACACGGGGGGCGTCACCCCTCGCGAGTTCTCGGACTGTGATCCGATCTCGTACGACTACTGCTCGCTGCCCTATCCGTCGTCGTTCTACCTGCGGACCGACGACACCAGCGCGACCGGGTTCCGGGTGCAGCTCGGCGCGACGACCCTGCCGATGACCCACCAGGGCTACCAGCCGCCCCCCGACCTCTGGAACGAGCTCGACGGCTTCTCTCCCATGGGGCCGATCCTGGCGCGGTTTCCGAACCTCGCCCTCACCGGAGTGCCCGGCCATGACGACATCGGGGCGTCCATCGCGGACGGAGCCCCCATCGTGCTGGTCGACATGGAGACGGGCGAGCGCATGCCCTACTTCGCCGAGCTCGACATGGCGGGGGTGCACGTCGCCGGGCGGGAGTTCCTCTTCATCCGGCCGGTGGTACCGCTTCGCAACGGGCACCGGTACGCGGTCGGCGTGCGCAACCTCGTGGACACGTCGGGCGCCGCGATCGCGGCCTCGGAGGGCTACGCGGCGCTCAGGGACGGAACGGCCACGGACAACTGGGACATCGAAGGCCGCCGCGACACCTTCGAGGAGGTGTTCACCACGCTCGAGGCGGACGGGTGGGCCCGCTCGGAGACCATCCTGGCGTGGGACTTCGTCGTGGGCAGCAAGGAGAAGATCACCGGCCGCGCCGAGTGGATGCGGGACGACACGCTGGCCCGCATCGGAGCCGGCCCGGCGTACGTGATCGACAGCGTCACCGACGAGGTGAGCGACACCATCTACCGCGAGATCCAGGGGCACTTCACCGCGCCCCTCTACCTCGAGGCCGACGAGCCCGACACCTTGCTCACGCGCGACGAGAACGGCATGCCGTTCTACAATGGCGACACGACGGTCCGCTTCACCATCCGCGTCCCGCGAACCGCGGTCGAGAATCCGCGTCCGCTCAAGCTCGTGCAGTACGGGCACGGGCTGCTCGGGGACCAGGGAGAGGTGGGCGCGGGCTACCTCGGCGAGATGGCCAACAAGTACGGGTACGTGCTGTTCGCGACCAACTGGCGCGGCATGGCGGAGGACGATCTGGACGCGATCACCCTCATGCTGGTCAGCGACATCGGGCGCTTCGGCATCATCCCCGAGGGCGGGCACCAGGGCCTCATCGAGTTCGTGGCCGCCGCGGCGATGATGCAGGGAAGCATGGCGAGCGACGCCAGCCTGGCCTTCGCGAGCCCGGAAACCGGCTCGATGGTCTCCGTGATCGACCCGAGCGAGGTCTACTACTACGGCAATTCGCAGGGCGGCATCCTCGGCGGAGTGTACCTCGCGATGTCACCCACGATCGAGCGCGGCGTGCTCGGGGTGCCGGGCATGCCCTACAGCCTCCTGTTGTCGCGCTCTTCGGACTTCACGCCCTTCTTCGCGCTCTTCCAGGGCATCTACCGCGACCAGGAGCACATCAGCTTCTGGATGGCGCTGCTCCAGAACCTCTGGGACTCGGCGGAGCCGGGCGGATGGGGCCGCCAGATGATCGAGGACCCCATCGCCGGCGTGCCGCAGAAGCAGGTGCTCCTGCAGGACGCCATCGGGGACGCCCAGGTCTCCACGCTCGGCGCCCAGAACATGGCCCGCGCGTACGGCGCGTCCCTGATCGAGACCCCCCTCGCCGAAGTGTGGGGCGTCGACATCCAGCCCTCCGGCTTCACCGGGTCCGCGTTGGTCGAGTACGAGCACGGCGCGCCCGAGGTGCCGTTCACCAACACGCCGCCCGACGAGGACGAGGACACCCACGAGGACACCCGCCGCGCGCTCGCCGCCCAGGAGCAGCTCAACACGTTCCTCACGACGGGCGTGGTGCAGCAGTACTGCGACGGTGTGTGTGATCCGGACTAGCTGCACGGGTTGAAGCCGGCGAATCACGTGCGCACCCAAGGACCCAGCCGCTCTCGCGGAGAGGAGGTCCTTCGATGCGGACGAATAATGTGTGGCTCGCGACGAGCGCCGAGGCGCCGCGGGGGCCTCTGACGATGGATCTCCGCGCCGACGTCTGCGTGATCGGCGCCGGCGTGGCGGGTTTGACGACGGCCTACCTGCTCGCGCGGGAGGGGCGGAGCGTCATCGTACTCGAGCGCGGCGCGGTGGCAGGCGGAGAGACGCGCAACACGACGGCGCACCTCTCGAACGCGATGGATGACCGCTTCGTGCGGCTGGAGCGCGTGCACGGCCGGGGCGCCGCGCGCCTGGTCGCGGAGAGCCACGGCGCCGCGATCACCCGGATCGAGGAGATCGTGGCGGACGAGGACATCGCCTGCGACTTCGACCGGGTGGACGGCTACCTCTTCCAGCCACCGGGCCGCCCGATGTCCGAGCTCTCCGAAGAGCTCGCGGTCGCGCGGCGCGCCGGGGTGTTCGTGGAGATGATCGCGCGCGCGCCCATCGACGGCTTCGACACCGGGGCTTGCCTGCGCTTCACGGGTCAGGCTCAGCTCCATCCGCTCAAGTACATGCACGGCCTCGCGCTGGCGTTCGAGCGGCTCGGCGGGCGGATCTTCTGTGACACGCCCGTCAAGGAGGTGCACGGCGGCAACGAGGCCGAGGTCATCACCCGGGACGCGCGGGTCGTGCGCGCCCGCGCGGCCGTGGTCGCCACCAACTCCCCGATCAACAATCGCCTCGCGGTCCACACCCGGCAGGTGCCCTATCGGACGTTCGTGATCGGCGCGATCGTGCCCCGCGGCGTCGTCACCAAGGCGCTGTTCTGGGACGATGGGGACCCCTACCACTTCGTCCGGCTCGAGGCGACGGTCGACCCGACGGCCGACACGGACGTGCTGCTCGTGGGCGGGGAGGATGCCCGTACCGGGGAGGTGCATGACGACGAGGCCCGCTACCTTCGGCTCGAGGCCTGGGCGCGCGCCCGTTGGCCGATGATCCGGGACGTTCCCTACCGGTGGTCCGGTCAGGTGTACGAGCCGGTCGATGGCCTCGCCTTCATCGGGAAGAACCCGCTCGACGCGGACAACGTGTACATCGCGACGGGGGACTCGGGGCAGGGCATGACCCACGGCACCATCGCCGGCATCCTCCTCACGGATCTCATCTGCGGACGCAAGAACCCGTGGACGCGCCTCTACGATCCGGCGCGGGTCCGGCTAAGCGTCGCGCGCGACTACGTGCGGGACTCCGTCGGCACCGCGGCGCACTACGCGGTGTGGCTCACGCCCGGCGATGTGTCCGGCGTGGACGCCATCCCGCCGGGGGAGGGCGCCGTGCTCCGGCAGGGTTTGCAGAAGATCGCGGCCTATCGAGACGAAAACGGGAACGTGTCGATGTGCAGCGCGACGTGCACCCACCTGGGCTGTGTCGTCGGCTGGAACCAGAGCGAGTCGTTCTGGGAGTGTCCGTGTCACGGGTCCCGCTTCGATCGCTTCGGGAAGGTGGTCAATGGTCCAGCGACCGTGGATCTCGCGCCCCTCCCTGCCCCTCCCGCCGCCGCGACGAAGAAGCTCCCCGACGGGACGAAGAAGAAGAAGGTGCTGGAGCCGGTGTGACTACATCGATGGGACGGGGGGAGGCATGGCGGACGAGGACGACCAGAGTCTCGAGGGCGACTTCGAGGAGAACACCAAGGACATCCCCCCGTCCGCGAGCATCAGCAAGGAGCGCGCGGACGGGCAGGACTCACGGGCGACAGCGCGCGTCGGCGAGGAGCCGGACGGGCCGAGCACCCGGGTGACGGAGGGCCGCGGCATCGCTGCGCGGATCGCCGAACACGAGGCGATCATCCAGCACAAGGAGCTTCCGGAGCGCGGCAGGCGCCACAAGAAGCGGTAGGGCTACGAGCGCTCCACCCCGTAGAGCCGACCGTGGCGGTTCCACAGGTGCGCCACGAGATCCTCGACCGGATCGCGGTCGCCGACGACCTCGCGGAAGAGGACCGGCGCGTCGTCGAGGTGGCCCTTGGCGTGCACGTGGTCGCGCAGCCACGCGAGGATGGCCTTGAAGTCCCCCCGCTCGACGCGCTCCCAGATGTCGGGGAGGTCTTCCTGGATCTTCGCCCCGAACCCGGCCGCGTAGAGGTTGCCGATGGTGTAGCTGGGGAAGTAGCCGAACGCGCCGCCCGACCAGTGCACGTCCTGGAGCACGCCCTCCTTCGCGGTGGGTGGCACCACGCCGACGATGCGGCGGTACGCGTCGTCCCAGGCGGCGGGGAGGTCGACCGCCTGGAGCTTGCCCTCGAGGACGGCCACCTCGATCTCGAAGCGCACCAGGACGTGCAGGTTGTAGGTGGCCTCGTCCGCGAAGATGCGGATGAGCGAGCGGTCGACCTTGTTCATCGCCGCGTAGAGCGAGGTGGGCGTGACCGCGAGCGTGGGCCAGATGCCGTGCATGCGCGGCGCGAGGTAGCGACAGAACGCCTCGGAGCGCCCGATGAAGTTCTCCCAGAAGCGCGACTGGGACTCGTGGAGGCCCATGCCGGCGGCCTTGTCGAGGCCGGTGCCCGCCCACTGCGAGGGGAGGCCCTGCTCGTACATGGCGTGGCCGCACTCGTGCACGGTGCCGCCGAGCGCGGCGAGGAAGTTGTCTACGCGAAAGTGGGTGGTGATCCGCACGTCGTCCGTCGCGAGGCCAACGGAGAACGGGTGCTCGGAGAGATCGAGCCGGCCGTGCACGCGGTCAAAACCGAGGTCGGTCAGGACACGCTCGGAGAGCTTGCGCTGGCCCTCGATGTCCAACGGCGCGTCGAACCCCTCGGCGGGGGGGCGGCCCTGGATGGCGTCGAGGAAACGATTCAGCTCGCGGCCGAGGCGCTCGAACATCGGGCGGAGCTCGGCGATCGTCGAGCCGGGATCGTAGTCCTCGAGCAACGCGTCGTACAGGTGCTGCCCCGGCGTGGCCTGCCGCTCCGCCTGCTCGCGCGTCAGATCGATGAGGCGCTGGAGCGGCGCGGCGTAGGGCGCGAAGTCGTTGGCCTCGCGCGCCTTCATCCACGCGGCGAAGCCGGCGGTGCGGGCGTGGGAGAGCTCCTCGACCAGGCGGCCGGGGAGCACGGTCGCCCGGCGGTACCGACGGCGGGCGTTCCGCACCGCGGAGGTCTGGACGCGGTCGAGCGAGGAGCCCTCGAGGGAATCGAGCCAGCTTCCGACCTCGGGGGCCGTGAACCGCTCGTGGTAGATGCGACCGAGCGCGGCAGCCTGCTTGCCGCGCGAGGCGCCGGCGCCAGCGGGCAAGTAGGTCTGCTGATCCCAATCGAGCAGCGCCATCGCGCCGCCGATGGCGTCGAGCTCGTGGATGCGAGACGTGAGCTGGTCCCAGGCGTTCATGGCGTCCTCGAAGCCGGGCGATATAACGGGCGTCCGCCACTCCATGCCAAGCAGGCCGCCCACGATCACGATCGACGCCGCCGCCTCGCCCGAAGCAAATGTGCTCCTCACGACGATGCTCCACGCCCTCCAGGACGCGCTCCGCGCGGCCCCGGACGACGAAGCGGCGCTCGAACGGGGCCTCTCGGAGGGCCTCGCCGCGTACGACGCCTACCTCGCGCTCGTCGTCACCGCGCATCCGATGAGCTGCCGGGTCGGCTGCACGGCGTGCTGCCATGACAACCCGCGCGGCGTCACCGGCGTCGAGATCGAGCGCCTCCGCCGATCGGTCGACACCTTCCCGGATCGCGCTCGCGTGAAGTCGGCGTTCGCACGGCTCGCCGCGCAGAGGGCCGACGCCGAGGCCTGGCGTCGCCGCCAGGAGCCGTGCCCCCTGCTCGACGGCGACGGGCGATGCCGGGCCTATGCGGCGCGCCCGCTCGCCTGTCGCGCGTTCGTGGCGGTGACGCCGGCCGAGTGGTGCGATCCGTCGAGCCCGCGCTACGCCGACCGCGTGAATCCCCACCTCGATCCCCCGCGCGTAATCCTGCAGATCCTCCAGGCGCTCTCCGCCCGCCGCGGGTTGTCCGTCGCGACCGACCTCCACACGGGGATGGCCGGGTAGATGACGTTGCGATGGAACGACGAGGCGCGGTGCCTCGATCTCGGCGTGCGCGATCTCCTCGACGAGGGAGACCGGCGCGGCCGCGCGCCGATGGCGCTCTCCGACCGCGCCCGGATGCGGGCGGGCGCCGACCTCCATCGCGACCTGCAGGCCACGCGGCGAGCCGAGTCGGAGGGGGTGTCCTCCGAGGTCACGCTCCGCCACTCGGTGGTCGTGCGCGGATGGACCTGCACCGTGCACGGTCGCGCCGACGTGGTCGCCGAGGAGGGGGGCCGCACGGTCGTCGAGGAGATCAAGTCGTCCCTGCTCGACGGGGACGCGCTCGCCATGGCCCACACCTTCCCGGTGTGGGAGCGCCAGCTCGCCTTCTACGTGAGCTTCGCCGCGGCCGCGCGGCGGCCCGATCCGGTCGGGCGCCTGCGCGTCGTGTCGCTCCTCGACGGCGCGGAGCGCATCATCCAGGTGCCGCTCGATCCCGCGCTCGAGTCCTGGATCGTCGCGAGGCTGAACGAGCTCGTTCTCGGGCGGGAGGAGCGCCTCGCGTGGTGGGCGCGCCGCCGACAGCTGCCGGTCCGCTTCGCGCACGACGAGGCGCGCACCGGCCAGGACGCCGTGGTGTCCGCCGTGGAGGAGGGGGTACGGCAGGGCCGCCACGTGCTGCTCGTCGCGCCGACGGGCGTCGGAAAGACCGCCGCGGTGCTGGCCGGCACCCTCCGGGCCGCGGCGGCGTCCGGGCAGCGCGTGTGGTGGGCCACGGCGCGCACCACGCAGCAGGCGATGGTCGAGCGCACCGCCGCCGCGATGGCGGCCAGGGGCACGCCCGTGCGATCGGTCACGCTGCGCGCACGCGAGCGGGCGTGTCGTCGGGGAGGGGAGCCCTGTGACCCCGGCGCCTGCCCGCTCAAGGAGCCCGCCCCCGACCGGCTCGACGCCGCGCTCCAGGCGCTCGCCGCCCTCGGCCAGCCCGACGCCGACGCGCTCGCGCGGGTGGCCGCAGAGCACCGGCTCTGCCCGTACGCGCTCGCGCTCTCCTGGCTCGAGCGCTGCGACCTGGTCATCTGCGACTACAACTACGCCTTCGATCCGGACGTGCGGCTGCGCCTCGCGCTGGCCGACGTGCCCCACGTGCTCGTGGTCGAAGAGGCCCACCAGCTGCCCGACCGCGCGTGCGAGTGGGGCTCCCCGAGCATCGACTCGAAGCTCGTGAGCGACGTGTTCGCCGCGCTCCCGGACGACCGCTCCTGGGCGCCCTTCCGCGCGCTCGCACACCAGGTCGCCGAGGGGATCGCGGACGCCGCGCTGCTGGCGACCGGGGTGGGGGACAAGGAGGCCGTGCTCGTCGAAGCGAACACCCGGCGCTGGGTGGCTCTCCGCGACGCCGTCGACGATCTCGGCCTCGCCCACGCCGCGCTCAGCCAGGGCTACCCCCGGCCCGCGCCTCTGCCTCCGCTCCTCCTCCTCGCCGAGCCGCCGCCCTTTCCCTCCGCCCCGACGCCGCCCATGGACCCGTGGGTGGTGCTCGCGCGCGCCGTGATGCGGTTCGCGGGGGCGCTCGAGCGAGCGGGGGAGGAGACCGTCGCGCTCTGGTCGCCGGGGCCCGCGGTGCTGCCGGGGACGAGGCTCGAGGTGCCGGGCGGGCGCCTGGCCTTGTCCTGTCGGGACCCCTCTCGGGTCCTCGGGCCGCGCTTCACCGAGGCCCACGCGACGGTGTCCGTCAGCGCCACGCTCGCCCCCGGCTGGTTCTACCGCGATCGCTGCGGGATGGACGCGGGCAGGGCCCTCGAGGTGGAGGCGCCCTCGCCGTTCCCCCCCGAGCGGCGCCGCGTCCTCGTCGTCGGCGGCGTGTCCACCGAGTACAAGCACCGCCTCCGCGACCGAGACAAGGTCGCCGACATCGTCGGCCGGACGCTCGCCGCCGTGCCCGGCAACGCGGCCGTGTTCGTGTCGAGCTTCGAGCAGCTCCGCGATCTCGTCGCGGCCGTGTCACTCCCCGGCCGGGAGCTGCTCGTGCAGACGCCCGCCATGGACGAGGGGGAGCGCGCCCGTCTGCTCGATCGGATGCGCGACCCGACGGCCCCGCGCGCCCGGGTGCTCGTGGGCGTGCTCGGCGGCCTGTTCGCAGAGGGCGTGGATCTCCCGGGGGAAGCCCTCCGCGCGGTGCTCGTGGTGGGTCCCGCCCTCCCTCCTCCCACGCTCGAGCGCCGGCTCCTCCAGGCCTGGTACGAGGAGCGGTTCGACCAGGGCTTCACGCTCGCCTACGTGCAGCCGGGGATGACCCGGGTGGTCCAGGCGGGCGGGCGCGTCGTCAGGGGGCCCGGCGATCGCGGCGTGGTCGTGCTCATCTGCCAGCGCTTCCTCCGCAACGCCTACGCCGAGTGGCTGCCCGCGCCTTGGGATCCGCGCCGCACGCGCCGCCCCTGGGAGGACGTGGCCGCCTTCTTCGCGGAGGCGGAGGCAGCGGCCGAGAGCGCGGCCGACGCGGCGTCCGGAGAGCCCTCGTCGGAGCCTATGGCGTTGCAGCCACCAGAAGCGTAGGCGGACCGCGGGCATCGCTGTAGACTGGCGGCCCCCCCGGAGGCGTTCGTGCGCCTGTTCCCCCTCGTCCTGCTCCTCGCCTGCTCCGACTACGATCTCCGGCAGTCCACCGACGACAAGGGTGTCGAGGAGGACACCGGCGCGGACGGCCCGGACACGGACACCGACGAGGAGCCCTACCCCGAGGACACCGACCCGAACCTCTGCGAGGAACGCGACATCCCGGCGCGATCGATCGCGCAGAACGAGGAGTGCTACTCCGAGGGGCCCACCGTCGGCAGCTTCACCCCGATCGTGGAGTGGACGAAGGATCGCTGGAGCGTGGACCCCAGCTCCAACAACGTGATGATGATGCCGGCCGTCGGCTCGCTCACGGACGACGACGGGGACGGCGATGCCGACGCGGACGACGTCCCTGACATCGTGCTGATCAGCTACGGCGGGGACGGGACGCTGCGGGCCGTCAGCGGGGACGGCGGCGCGGAGATCTTCAACGTGGGGGGCCAGGGCCTCCAAGGCCAGGGCGGCGTGGCGCTCGGCGACATCGATGGGGACGGATGGACCGACATCGTCGCGGTCACGACGAACGCGGTCAAGGCGTTCGACGCCTCCGGCACCCTGATGTGGACCAGCGGCACGCTCTCCGGCCTCATCTACGGGACCTCCGACAACCCGGCGATCTCCGACATGGACGGCGACGGCCGCCCGGAGATCATCGTCGGCGGCGCCATCATCGACGCGACGGGTCGCGTGGTGGGGCGCGGCGCCCACGGCATCGGCGGCGTGAACAACCAGAACGTCGGCACCACCTCGTTCGCGGTCGACCTCGACGGGGACGGCGAACAAGAGGTCGTCACCGGGAACGCCGCGTACAGTCGCGACGGCACCGCGCTCTGGTACAACCGCCAGGATGACGGCTACGTGGCCGTCGGCAACTTCGACGGCGACGACGACGCGGAGATCGTCGTCTCGACGGGCGGGCAGGTTCGCCTCCAGGACACGGACGGCACGGTGCTCTGCACCAACCGGATCCCCGGCGCCGACACGGCGGGGTACGGCGGGCCTCCCACCGTGGCCGACTTCGACGGCGATGGGGACGCCGAGTTCGCGCTCGCCGCGGGCTCCCGCTACTCGGTCTTCGAGTCGGACTGCTCGATCACCTGGCAGGCCGTCACCCAGGACGGCTCGTCGGGCAACACCGGCTCGAGCGTCTTCGACTTCGAGGGCGACGGCATCGCGGAGGCCGTGTACGCCGATGAGACCCGCCTGTGGGTGTTCGCCGGCCCCGACGGCGCCATCAAGCTGGAGAGCTCCCAACACTCGAACGCGACGTGGCTCGAGTACCCCGCGATCGCCGATGTCGACGGGGACGGCCAGGCCGAGATCGTCGTGGCGAACACCCCCTACGGCGCCTCGTTCACCGGCATCACCGTCTTCGGGGACGCGGACGAGTCCTGGCGCTCGGGGCGCAAGGTCTGGAACCAGCACGCGTACCACATCACGAACGTGGAAGACGACGGCGGCATCCCGCGAAACGCCGACCAGAACTGGTTGACCTACAACAACTTCCGCTCGGGGGACATCGGCGCAGGCGGGGCCGGCGGCTACTCCGGGCCGGATCTGGTGGTCGAGGTCGAGGATGTCTGCATCGACGAGTGCGACGAGGGCCGTCTCACCGTGTGGGTGACCGTCGGAAACGTCGGCTTCGAGGACGTAGAGACGGACTTCGATCTGAAGCTGATCGGCGTGGACGACACGGGGGGCGAGCGCCTCCTGGAGCAGTTCACCGTCACCGACACCATCGTGGCGGGCATGCGCCTCGCCGCCTTCGAAGTCGTGATCGACCCGGTGTCGGCCACCCTCGCGAGCGTGTACGCCAAGGTGGACAAGGGGAACGACGCGCCGGACGACGACGTGTCCGAGTGCGTCGAGGACAACAACGAGAACGACTACAACGAGAACCTTTGTCCGTAGTCCGCCGGGCTCCCGCTCGTTTCCTGGCGCCCCCACGCTCCCGGGTGAGCCGCGTGCATTTGTGCTCGGGGCTGCGTACCGATAGGTAGGCGGGCTCGAGGAGGCCTTACTGGACGCGGATCGTCTGCTGGAGCTCAGGAAGCCGTTCGAGGATCTCGAGGCGTCCGCCGTGCGGATCGCCGCCGCGCGCCCGGGCGAGCTCCATGACGACGCGCTCTCGGCCATTCGCTACGTCCTGAACTTCGCGAAGTTGCTGGTCATCCGGGATCGCGCGGGGGTCGACCACGACGTGCAGGGCTTCATGGCCTCGCACGCGTGGAAGGTGCGCGACGCGCTCACTCCGCACCTGCTGGAGGAGCCCTCCTTGTGGGGCGCCATGCGGGTGCTCCCCGAGCTCGTGGCGCTCACCCGGGATCGGCGCACCCGGCTCCTCGAACACTTCCCGCTCGACCGCGACAGCCTCGAGGCCGAGGTGACGACGCGGCAGTTGGTCGTCGTGTGCGGCGGGGGAGGAGGCGCCGGCTACGGCTACGCGGGCGCGTGGACCCTGTTCCATCGTCGCGGGCTGCAGCCCGAGCTCATCGCCGGTACGTCGATCGGATCGTTGTTGGGGCTGTTCCGCGCGCGCCGACGCGTGTTCGACGGGGCGCCGCTCGTGGCCGCGGCCAAGCGCCTCTCGTGGGAGACCGTCTTCCGCGTCCTCCAGATCGAGAGCCGCTACGGCCTGCCCGCCACCCTGCGCCTCTACCTGCGGAGCGCGATCGGCTCGTTGTTCGAGACGCCCGACGGGCGCCCGCTCACCTTCAGGGACCTCGAGATCCCGCTGCTCATCGTCACGACCGGCATCGGTGTCGAGGCGCTCAAGCACGATCTCTCGTACTACGAGCACTTCCTCGATGACGCCGTTCGGCCGGGCGTGAAGCTCCAGGTCTCAACCCTGGCAAAGGTCGGGCAGGTCGCGACGATCTTCCGCGAGCTCTTGTCCACGCCCGACGCGCTCCGGGAGGTCGTGTTCGGGTCGGACCCCGCGACCTACGACGCCGACGTCCTGGATGCGGCCGGGTTCTCCTCCTCGATCCCGGGGCTCATCCACTACGACGTGCTCCGCGACGATCGCCGGATGAAGGTCCTGCTCGACGAGCTGTACGCGCGCTACGGCATCACGCGCCTCGCGGAGGGCGGCATCGTCAACAACGTGCCGGTGCGGCCCGCGTTCACCGAGGCGATGTCCGGGCGCCTCGTGCGTCGTAATCCGTATATTGTCGCGCTCGATTGTTTTCCGCCGAGGATGCGGGCGATCATGTTCTACGGCGTGCAACAGATCGTGCGCCCGAACGTCCTGCGGAACATCCCCTACGCGAACACCTACCTGGCGATGGAGCGTACGCTCTCGCCGCTCAACCTCGTCCCGAACGTGCCCGACGTGAACAAGGCGATGAACTGGACGATGGAGGAGCTCGAGCCCCACATGCCGGTCATCGAGCGGATGTGCACCCCGTTCCGCCCGATCTGACCCGCGTTCAGCGCGCGGTGACGGATGCGCTGGCGCGCGCCGTCGCGGGAAAGGCCAGCGCGACCGCGCCGATCAGCAGCACGCCGGCCGCGTAGAAGGGGGCCGCGGGGCCGCCCGCGGTGAAGAGGATCCCCCCCAGGGCGGGGCCTGTCGCGCGGGCGAGCGCGCTGATCGACTGCGCGCTGCCGAGGACGGTTCCCTGGTCGCCGGCGGCGGCGCTGCGCGAGATGAGCGACTGGAGGCTCGGCGTCGCGAGCCCCTGGCCCACGGCGAGCAGGCAGAACACGCCGGCGAGGGCGTAGCCGGGGGGAGCCGTGGGGAGCGCCAGGATGCCGAGGGTGAGGAGGCCGAGGCCCACGGGGACCAGGGGCCGCTCGCCGAAGCGCTTGACCAACCGCCCGATGAGCCCCCCCTGCACGACGATGCCGAGGATGCCGACCAGCCCGAAAAGCCGCCCGATCTCCGCTGGCTCCATCCCGTGCGTCGCCTTGGCGAAGAGCGTGAACGTGCTCTCCATCAGGGCGAACGAGAAGACCTGCACGAAGGTCAACGCGATGCAGAGGCCGATCGCCGGCGCGGTGAGGGCGCTCCAGAGGGCGGCCGGCGCGATCGACCGGCGCGAGGGCAAAGAGCCGGCGTGGCGCGTCTCCGGGAGCCAGGCGAGCGCGAGCACGAAGTTCAGCGCGGAGAGGCCGGCCGCGAGCCAGAGGGGGAGCGTGAGGGAGGTCGTGGCGAGCTCGCCGCCGATGAACGGCCCGAGCGTGAAGCCGATGCCGAACGCGGCGCCGATGAGGCCCATGCCCTTGGCGCGGTTCTCGGGCGTCGTCAGATCGGCCATGCACGCCTGCGCCGTGGAGATGTTGGCCGTCATCGCGCCGTGGAGGGTGCGGAACAGGAACAGCATCCACAGCGAGTTCGCCGAGGCAAAGCCCGCGAGCATCACGGCGGTGAGGCCCACCGACAACAACAGCACCGGGCGCCGCCCGATGCGATCCGAGAGCTGGCCCCAGAGGGGGGCCGCCACGAACTGGGCGAGCGAGTAGCAGGCCATCAGGAGCGTGACCTGGAGCGGCGTGGCCGAGAAGTCCAGGGCGTAGAACGGGAGGAGCGGGATGACGATCCCGAACCCGACCAGGTCGAGGACCACGGTGAGGAATACGACGAGGATCGGCTTCATTCTTCGGCCATCAACCCCAGGATCTCCGGGTGGACCCGCCCGTTTGTCGCGCACACGCCCTCCACCAACGGGTTGGCGCGGTTGAACACGTAGGGGGCCCCCCGGCGGGTCGTGGCGTTGCCCCCCGCGGCCAGGACGAGCGCGACACCGGCGCAGATGTCCCACTCGTTCCTCGGCTGGGGCGTGAACGTGGCCTCGGCCTGTCCGGCCGCGACCAGCCCGAACTTGTAGGCGACCGAGCCCGTCGGGACGAGCGAGATGCGGTCGAGGTACTTGTCGAACCAGCCTTTCTTCGCCTCGGTGCGGCTGCACACGATGCGCGCACCCTGAAGGCTCGCGTGCTCGCTCACCCGGCACGGCGCGCCGTTGAAGGTCGCGCCCTCTCCCACGATGCCCGCGAACAGCTCCTCGCGGATCGGGTTGTAGAGCACGCCGAGGACCGGGCGGCCCTTCACCACGAGGCCGACGCTCACGACGAACTCGGGGATGCCGAGCGTGAACTCCTTGGTGCCGTCGAGCGGATCGACGATCCAGGCGCTCTCCGCCGCGAGGCGCGCGGGATCGTCGACGGACTCCTCGGAGAGCCAGCCGAAGTCGGGAAAGGCGCCGCGCAGGCGCTCGGCGAGGATCGCGTCCGCCGCGAGGTCCGCTTCGGTCAGGGGATTGTCCTCTCCCTTGTCCTTGAGGATGGTCCGATCCTTGTAGAGCCCACGAATGGCGGCGCCCGCCTCGCGCGCGGCATCTATGGCGGTACGAAGCGCGAAATCCCGCATGGAGCCTCCGGAGCCCCACGGTCTAACCCGCCGTTCCGCGGGGCGGAGTGACGGCGGAACGAACGAGACGGGATCGACGGAGCTACGGGTCCTCCCTGGCGATGCGGGTCAGGAGCACCAGCTCCAGCATCGTGTCCCCGTCCACGTCGGTCGTGGCGAGTACGCTGCCGGTCTCGAGGTACTGGCGATCGGCCGCGACGGTGGTGGGCGCGCCGCTCATGAACTGGGTCGTCGGCCACGCGGTGTAGGGGCCCCGCCACACGGTGGCCGCCCCCGCGCGGGTGGCCGAGGCGAGCCCGGTGCTGTTCGTCCCGGGTGCGCCGACGACGAGGTCGTTCACGCCGTCGCCGTCGAGGTCGGCGATGTGGACGGCCGCTCCGAAATTGCCCCGCGCGAACTCGCCCCGGAGGGTGCGGGCGGGGCCCGGGGTCGCCAGAATTCCCTCGCTCTCGAGTCGGGCCCGAAGGTCGCTCCCCGCGTACACCATGACCGCGCCCGTGGCATCGTCGTCTCCGCTCCCGCCGTCCGCCCCGGGAGCTCCTACGACCAGCTCGCTCAGGCCGTCGCCATCGAGGTCGCCCACGGCGATCGCCGAGCCGAAATTGGCGCCGGGCTCGCTCCCCGAGAGGACGAGGGCGGGGTCCGCGGCGACGTCGACGGGGCTGGTCCAGATCGAGACGGCGCCGGCGCCGTTCCGGGCGATGCCGCTCGCGTAGGGCGCGGCCACCACGAGCTCGGGGAACGCGTCGTCGTCGAGGGAGGTGGAGCAGCTCACCGCGTCGCCGAAACGCGCGCCGTCTCCACCGCCGAAGAGCTGGGGGAGATCGGCGCTGGACGCGAGCGTGGCCGGCATCGTGGCGGAGAGCGCAACGCTGAGCGAGCCGGCGAGGGCGGCGGCCCCGGGAGAGGCCCACGGGGCCGTCGCCGCCCAATCGGCGAGGCCGTCGGCATCGAGGTCGCCGCATGCCCAGACGCCTTCGCCGAAGTGGTCCTCCGCGTGCTCGCCGACCACGATCTGGGGGGCCGTGGCCCCGGCGAGCGAGGCGTCCGCGCCCTCGTAGAGGAAAACGGCGCCGACCGCGGAGAGCGTAGGCCCCGCGTCGCGAGCCGGCGCCCCGACGATCAGCCGCGTGCCGCCGTCGATGCCCTCCCCCAGGGCGACGGCCGCGCCGAAGCGCTCGCCCGTACCCCCGCCGGGAAGGACCGCGGTGAGGGCGCCGCCGCGCAGGAGGGACGCTCCGTCATGCCAGCGGACCTGGTCGGCGGCGGGGATGCCCAGCAGCAGCCCGCTGTCGACCCCGAGCACGGCCCAGTCGAAGCCGTCGGCATCCGCGCCGTTCGTCGCGAGCGCGGGCGAGAGGGCGTCCACATCGGCGAAGTCGAGATCCTCCGCCCGGAAGATCCCGATGGAGGCGCGTGGATAGAGCGCTCCGCAGCCCGCGCCCTCGCAGGGAGCGGGGCACCCGGTCAACAACCCCACAGAGAGCAGGAAGAGGCCCGTGTAAGGAGGGTCGAACGATGTTAATGGCGTCGACAATTCCGGCCTTCCGTCCGAATAGAAGGAGCTCGCATGCCGCAGGTATATACGGTCATCCTCGGGGGGGGGCGCGGTCAGCGGCTCTACCCGCTGACGATGCATCGCGCGAAGCCGGCCGTGCCGGTGGGCGGCAAGTACCGGCTCATCGACATCCCCATTTCGAACGCGATCAATTCGGGGTTTCGGCATATCGCCGTGTTGACGCAGTACAACTCGGCCTCGCTCAACTCGCACATCACCAACACCTACCGCTTCGACATGTTCGGGCAGGGGCAGGTCGAGGTGCTCGCAGCCGAGCAGACGGACGACGGCGGGGACTGGTACCAGGGCACCGCCGACGCCGTGCGCAAGCAGATCCGGCGGCTCACGGCGTGGGGGGTGGAGCACCTCATCATCCTGTCCGGCGATCATCTGTACCGCATGAACTACCGGGAGATGTACGACCGTCACATCGCGACCGACGCGGACGCCACGATGAGCGTCATTCCGGTCCCGCGGAAGGACGTCACCGGGCTCGGGGTGCTCTCCGTCGACGAGCAGGGGCAGGTGGTGGCCTTCCGCGAGAAGCCCCGCGCGGACGAGGACATCTCGGAGATGCGCTCGCCCCCGCCCTTGCGCCGCGCGTGGAACCTCTCGGATGACGAGTTCCTGGTCAGCATGGGCGTCTACATCTTCCGCCTGTCGGCCCTCCGCGAGATCCTCGCGAACCCCGCGAACATGGACTTCGGGAAGCACATCCTCCCCGACATGATCCGCACGCATCGGGTCTCGGCGCACCTCTTCCGGGGCTATTGGCGGGACATCGGGACCATCGCCAGCCTGTACGAGGCCAACCTCGCCCTGACGGAGGAGGAGCCCTCCTTCCGGTTCCACCATCCGGACGGGCCGATCTACACCCGCCAGCGATTCCTCCCGGCCAGCAAGCTGCTGGACGCGGCGGTGCGGCGCAGCATCCTATCGGACGGCTGCCTGCTGTTCGGCGGAGAGCTCGATCATTGCGTGATCGGCATCCGCTCGCGCGTTCAGAAGGGCGCCTGCTTGAAGGACGTCGTGATGATGGGCGCGGACTATTACGAAGACGACGAGGTCCGCGCGGCCAACCTCCAGCGGGGGATCCAGCCGGTCGGCGTGGGCCGTGGCTGCGTGATCGAGCGCGCGATCCTCGACAAGAACGCGCGCATCGGGCCCGGCTGCATCATCCGCGGCGGGGAGGATCGCCCGGATCAGGACGGCGACGGATGGTACATCCGGGATGGGATCGTGATCGTCCCGAAGGACGCCACGCTGCCGGAGGGGACCGTCATCTGACGCCGATGGGAAGACGCGGTCGGGAGGCTACTTGCCGCCCTTCTTCTTCTTCTTGTCGGGAGGCGGCGCTACGACGGGAACCATGTCCTCGACGTGCTTCGCGACGAGGAGCTCGACACGGCGGTTGGCTTCCCAGGCCGCCTCGGTCTCCGCGGGGTCGACAGGGACGGACTCGCCGAACCCCGCCGCGAGCAGGCGGTCGGCGGGGATGCCGGCCTTGACGAGGTAGGCGACCACCGAGGAGGACCGCGACTCGGACAAGGTCTGGTTGTAGGCGGCCTCGCCGCGGCTGTCGGTGTGCCCCTCGACGCGCACCAGGAGGATCTCGGGATGCGCCTGGAGCGCGGTAGCCACCGCGTCGAGGAGGCCGAAGCTCTCTCCGAGGATCACGGCGCTCTCGAGCTCGAAGTAGATCTTGTCCGACAGATCGATGCGGTCACGCTTCACGGTGACCGCGATCGGCGGGGCGATCCTGGGCATCGGGCCCACGCGCGTCACGAACGTGCGGATGCTGCCCGTGGGGACCTCGAGCGCGACCATGTGGAGGCCGAACGTGAGGCCCTCGAGCCGCATCGTGGCGTAGGGCCCGATCGTGCCGATGGGGAGGCCGTTCACCGCCACCTCTGCCCAGGAGGACAGGGGGTTGGTGAAGACCAGCGCTCGCTCGCTCTGTGCGGCCAGGTTCGGCACCTCCTCCGCGTCGGCGGGGAGGGGCGGCTTGATCGGCGAGAGCTGCCCGAGGGCGACCGCGGGGTCGACCACGAGCGACTCGAGGCCAGAAAAGGGCGCCTTGGTCCAGCGGACGTTCGTGTCGAACGTCGCGACGTGGGTGGCGAAGGCGAGGCCGATGAGGGAGAACAGCATGAGCAACCTACCGCGGGGTGAGGCCGGAGTATCCGGTCAGTTCCCTGCTCATCACGTCGCTCCCGTCATCCACGTTCGTATTTGTTTCACGAACGAGGCCCAGGCCCTCGACGTACCACTGCTCCAGCTCACCGTTGATCTGGGAGAAGCCGCCCACGTCCATGTAGTAGGTGTTGAGGATGTGGTAGGCGTCGTACGTGTTGCCGTCGTACAACGTGACCGTGTCCATCGGCATCTCGGAGTAGGCACCGTCGACCACGAGCTCGATGGGCAGGCCGCTGAAGCTGGCCGAGGTCGAGTAGCTGTAGGACCACGACGTGCCCGCGCCGAGGTCGGCCTCGGCCGGGAGGTACTTGCGCGGGTCCGTGGGGGTGCCGATCAGCGCGCCGAGCGACGAGCCGCCGACCTCCATCGAGACGTCCCACTCGAGCATGTACATGCCGGTCTCGCCGCCGTAGTCACAGCCCATGTAGATGGCGCCGGACCAGCCGCCGGTCGAGCTCGAGACCTCGTCGTACATGGTGTACGCCTGGTCGCCGCTGGTGGTCCAGCCGGTTCCCCAGCCTTCCTGCTGCCCGGTGCCCGCCGTGCCGCCCAGCGTCACGTCGTAGTACCGGATGTAGCCGGAGGTCTCGAGGGGGTCGTACCGGTTGGTGCAGAGATCGGCGTCCGTGTCCGAATCCGTGTCGGCATCGGTGTCCGCGTCCGTGTCGGCATCGGTGTCCGTGTCGGTGTCCGTATCGGAGTCCGCGTCGGTGTCGGTGTCGGTGTCCGTGTCGGCGTCGCTCGTGTCGCCCGAGTCCTGCCCGACGTCGTCCTTGTTGGTGTCGTCCTGCTGATAGGAGGGCCCGTCACAACCAACGGCGAGGAGAAGGGCGGAGTAGATGGAGAGCTTCACGTGGACCTCAGCGATTCGGCCGGGACGATTACCATGAGACCCAGCGCCATGGCAACAGTTCTTCCGGGGCAGCGCACGCTCGTCCGCGGGATCCGCCAACTGTGGACCGGCACCGCCGTGATTGACCACGCCGCGTTGCTCCTCGTCGACGGGCGCGTGGCCTGGGTCGGCCCGGAAGATGGCGCCCCCACCGCCACCGACCACTTCGACGCCGGGGGCGCGGTGGGGATGCCCGGGCTCGTCGATCCCCACACCCACGCCACATTCGCGGGCTCTCGCGCGGGAGACTTCGAGCGCCGCCTGGCTGGAGAGTCCTATACGGCCATCCTCGAGGCCGGCGGCGGCATCCACTCCACGGTCGCCGCGACACGGGCCGCGTCGGAGGACGACCTGGTGTCGTACACCCGCGCGCGGCTGAGCGAGATGCTGGCGTATGGAGTCACGACGGTCGAGATCAAGAGCGGGTACGGATTGACGGCTGAGGACGAGGCGAAGATGCTTCGTGCGGCCCGTCGCGCCGCGGGGCCCGTGGATGTCGTCACGACGTTCCTCGGGGCCCACGCACGGCCTCCGGGGCAGGCGGACTACGTCGATCGCGTCATCGGGGAGCAGCTCCCGCTGTGCGCGCCGCTCGCCGACGCCATCGACGTCTACTGTGACCGGGGGGCGTTCACCCTCGAGGAGGCGGAGCGCGTGCTCCGGGCCGGAAAGGCGTTGGGCCTGGCGGTTCGGATCCATGCGGAGCAGGTCGCGTTCACCGGAGGGGCGGCGATGGCCGCGTCGCTCGGGGCGCAGTCGGCCGATCACCTCGAGCACATCGACGACGACGGGATCCGCGCCATGGCCGACGCGGGAACGGTCGCGGTGCTCCTCCCCGGCGCCATGTTGTACCTCCGGGATCCGTCTCCGCCGGTCGCACGGCTCCGTGCGGCGGGCGTGGCCCTCGCGATCGGCACGGACCTGAACCCGGGCTCCTCCCCCGTTCGGGATCTGTGGTCCTGCGCCACCCTCGCTTGCCTGACGATGGGGCTGACCGTCCACGAGGCCCTCGCCGGGATCACGGTCCACGCCGCGAGGGCCGTGGGCCGGCCCGATCGCGGGTGGCTTGGTCCCGGCGCGAGGGGGGATCTCGCCCTCTACGACTCGCCGCCGGGGGAGCCGGCCGAGCTGCGGGTGCTCGTCCAGTACATGGGGGGGCACCGCGCGAAGGCGGTGTTCAAGGACGGGCGGCGCGTCCTCTGACGGTCAGACCGCGATGTCCTCGTTCCAGATGGCTGGATTTCGCTCGATGAACGTCCGCATCAGCTCGACCGCCTCGGGGAGGTCGAGGTTCACGACCTCGACGCCGCGGGACCGGAGGAGCGCCTCCGCCCCGAGAAAGGTGCGGTTCTCCGCGAGCACGACGCGCGGGATCTTGAAGAGCAGGGCCGCCCCGGTGCACATGTCGCAGGGGGACAGCGTCGTGTAGAGCGTGGCCCGCGCATAGGCGGAGGCGGGTAGCCGGCCTGCGGCCTGCAGGCAGTCCATCTCGCCGTGGAGGACCGGGTTGCCCTGCTGTACGCGACGATTCCTGCCGCTCGCGACGACCGCCCCGTCGATGACGAGCGCGGAGCCGATCGGGACGCCGCCCTCGGCGAGCCCCTGACGTGCTTCCCGGAGGGCGGACTCCATGAAACGGAGATGGTCGGTCATTCGCCCGGGTAACGGTTTGTCCCGAACCCCGCCGCATGTCGGTCAGCGGCGTATGCGGCGGGCACGAGATATGCGGCTCGCTGTGAAGGAGGATCGATGGTCGGCTTCGGAATGCCCGGAATGACTGAGTGGATCGTGATCCTCGTCATCGTCCTCATCTTTTTCGGCGCGGGCAAGCTCCCCGATGTCTTCGCGCAGGCGGGCAAGGGCCTCAAGGCGTTCAAGGACGCCTCGGAGGGCCGGCCCACGGGTACGGCCGCGGATGACGAGGAGGAGCCGAAGCCCAAGCCGAAGCAGCTCGCCTCGCGCGACCCGGACGACCTGGACGATGAGCCGGTCGAAGAGGGCGCGTCGAGCGCGCAGAAGCAGCGCCGCCGACCGGGCTAGGCCCGCTGGATTTCACCGCGGGGCGGTCAGCTTCGCCTCCGTGGCGTTCGGGAAGCGAGGACCGCGGCCACCTCGGCCCGCAGCTCGGGGGTGAGCACCTGGGACGAGGCGAGCTCGGCCAGGTGCTGGCGGAGCAGCGTCGGGAGCAGCGGCGCGGCCAGCGAGAACGGAGTCGCGGGGTTGAACGCCAGCGTCTTCCGCACGCGGTAACCCTGCCCCCAGCGCAGGTGGGACGCGATGAGCTCCAGGATTGCCGTAGAGGTGGGACGCATCGCCGCGATGCGCACCACGTCGCGTTCGGTGATCCGAGGGTTGTCGAGCAGCACCCGGATCACGCGGGGATCCCGGTCATGGAGGAGGCGATCGAGGACGAGGCGGTCCACGCTTCGCGCCGCGGAGGTGCGTGCGCCCGCGGACGTGTCGAGGTGGGGGTTGCGCGGGTCTACCCGCTTCCCGTCCCCGCGGGTTCCGAGGAAGCGCGCGGAGAGGCGGGGGAGGTCGGCGACGCGGGCGGCCGAGTACAGGTCGGTGATCCGTTCGTACGGGAGCTCGTTCAGCACCGAGGGGGTCAATGCGAGCTCGGCCACGAGCGCGCGGCACGCGGCCTCGCCGTTGGCGGCCCGCGCGTCGATGCGGGCGAGAACGCCGAGCAGGGAGCCGTCATCGGTCTCGGCGAGGAGATCGGCCAGCACGGTGCGCCGAAGCGCGCGATCGGCGACGGCCGCGAAGCGGCGCAGCCAGATCGCGACGAAGGGATCGGCGTCCTCCGGGTGCTCCACCAGCTCCCGGGCTCGCGTCACGACAGCAGGCGGCGCCGTGTCCATGCGCAGGACTATCCGACGCCGACCGCGCGTGCCGACCGGTTACGGTGCCGACCCATGCGGCATTCGCTCTCGCGGTTCGTGGCGGCGCTCGTCGCCGCCTGCGCTCTCTCCGGCGTTTCCGGCGGCCTGTACGGCTGCAACGGGGCGGCACCGACCACGCCCGAGGAGTGCGCCGCCATGGGCGACGCCCCGGCGCGCGACGAGTGCTACCTGGTCGTCGCGCCGAGCGTCTTCAAGGCGGACGCCACGGCCGGGATCGCGCTGGTGGAGACGGGCATCTCCGATCCGCTCACGCGGGACATGGCCTGGTACAACGTGACCAAGAACGTAGATCCCTACTCGAACAAGTACTGCGACCGGATCCAGGACAAGACGCTGGCGGAGCGTTGCCGAATCATCGTGAGCCGCCCGCATCTGCATCGGGAGCTCACCGGGCAAGGCGGCGGTCCTCCGGGCGGTCCTCCCGGTGGCCCTCCGGGCGGTCCCCCCGGTGGCGCTCCGGGCGGTCCTCCGGGCGGCCCGCCGAGTGGTGGGGAGCCTGGAGCGCCCCCGAGCGGAGCTCCGCGTCCCTGACCGGGCGGGCTTCGACGAGAGCTGAGCCAAAAATGAAGAGCGGCCCCGTGGAGGGCCGCTCTCTATTTCCGCTCGATCAAGGCACCCGATGCGATCGGTGCACGGCGAGCGTTCGGTTGATGGAAAGAGTCCCCCCCGCCATTCCCTCACCGCAAGAGATGGAGGAGACGCTTGACGTTGCCGGGTGGAAGTCTGCCGGGGGGGACTGAAACCCTTCCTCAACCGCGAGGATGATCGGAGTGTAGGGCGAACCCCGAACGATGGCAACCATAAAAACCCTGCCTGTGACGGATCGCGACTCAAAAGTCGTGGCATGGTTCTTGTCAGCTATTGACGTGTCTGATTTGGCAGGTGCGCTGGGGATTGTCCACGACCGATTGCGTTCCTTTCAGGCGGGCGGAGCGTAGCTTGTCGGGGCGTGACATCACCAGTCGTCGGTACTCCACCGGTCGGACAGCTCGAGGACCGCCGCTGTAAGCAGGGCGGCCGCGGGCTCTTCGACCGCCTCGGGCAGGAGCGCTCCGCGGGGGTCGGCGAGGCGCATGAGCCCGTTCGGCGCGTTCTCTTCGACCAGTCCTGGGAGCCATTCGGCGCCGGGGTTCAGACGGGTCCACGCGGCGCCCGCGTCCTGAAGGGCCTCGCCGAGCCCGAACACGTGGGGGTGGTCCGCGAGCGTCTGTACATGATCGATCTCGCTGGCCAGGACCATCACCGGGAGGTCGGGCCGCGCGGCGACCAGGGCCCCGGCCAGCCGCGTCCCGTCGCGCTCCGCCCACCAGTCGGCGGCGGCGTCGTGGGTCGCGTAGCCCGACAGCGTCAACCCGCGGGTCGCGGCGGCGTCGAGGAGCGCGGGCGAGAGCATGACCAGGCCCGTCGCCAGATCCTCGACCCCTCGCACCGTGACGTCAGCGTCGCCACATCCGTTGTCCTCGTCGAGGTCGAAGCAGAGCACGGAGGGGTCGCCGCTGAGCTCCACGAGTCGCTCGACCGGCAGGTCGCACACGATCCCCGTCGCGCTGGCGAACACGCAGCTGCCGGACCGGTACACCGTGGGCGTCGCCCCGAGCTCTACGTTGACGAACTGGGGGCCGGCGGGCGTCTCCCACACCACCAGGCCCCGGACGGGGGGCGTGGAGAGCGTGGTGTCCGCGAGCGCGGCGATCGCGAGGTTTCCGCCGTTCGAGGTCCCGACGACATACAGCCCGTCGGCGTCCGCGCCCGGCACCCGATCCGCGAGCGTGCATCCGCCGAGGTCGCGCACGTCCCCGGCGGCCCAGCGGAGCACCGCTGCAACCGCGGCGCGGGACGAGGCCCCGCGGCGATCGTTGGTCCCCTCGGTGCGCCCGTTTCCGGGAAGGTCGAGGTGAACGTCGACGAGGCCGGCGGTCACGTCCACCCGCATCGACGACCGATCGATCGGCGTACCGACGGCATCCCAGGCGCCGTGGACCACGAGAGCGACGGGCCAGGCCGCCGCCTCTGCCGAGCTCTCGGGCCAGCGCACGTCCGCATGGACACTGCCGCCGGCTCCGTCCGGCACTTGCACGCCGATGGTGCGGACCCCCAGGTCCACCTCGTCCGGGAGCTGCTCCGCCCGGCAGAGGTCGTCGGCCTCTCCGCTCGTGGGTCGGCACGCGCCGGCGAGGCACGGGAGCAGCATCAGCGCCGCGCGGCGCGTCAAGCGTCGAAGCCGAGAGGGATCGGGGACTCGACCCACAGCGCTCCACCCGGGGTGGGGAGGCGAACCCGCCATGCGTGCAGGTAGAGGCGATCGGCGTCGGGGCCGCCATACGTCGGGTCCCCGAGGAGCGGCGCGCCGAGGCTCGAGAGATGGGCGCGGATCTGATGCGTGCGGCCGGTGAGCGGGCGCACGAGCACGCCGATGCGCCCGCCGGCGCGCCACCGCACCTCGAACCGGGTCTGCGCGGGCCGGCCACGGCCGATCTGCACGCGGCCCCGCTTCCACTCCCCGAGGGGGAGGTCGATCTCCCCCAGGTCCGGGAGGCTCCCCACGACGACCGCGAGGTACTCCTTCTGCACGCGCCCCTCCGCGAACGCCTGGCTCATCTCGCGTTGGCCCTCGGGGGTGCGCGCCATCACGAGGCAGCCACTGGTCTCGCGGTCCAGGCGGTGGCACACCAGGAGGCCCGTATCGCGCTCGATGGACGGGCCCGCCGCCCGCGACGGCACGACGTCGATGCCGACAGGCTTGTCGAGCACCTGGATATGACGGTCAAGATGAAGCGTGTTGATCAAGGAGGACGCGTGGAGATTGGTCGCATGCCTATCCCCGCGTTGGGCGCTGAGCAGCTTCGGTGGCAGGTCCCGGACGGGCTCTTCGAGTTTCGGACGACCGCCGACCTGGCTCCCAACGAGACCATCATCGGGCAGACGAACGCGACGGCCGCCTTGCGGCGCGGCGTGCTGCTCGAGGGGCCCGGGTTCAACGTGTTCGTGGTCGGGCTCCTGTCCACCGGGCGGCTCGGCACGGTCAAGCGGATCCTCGACGACCTCCGTCCACGGCGCCGAAAGACGAGGGACCTGGTCTACGTCGCCAACTTCAAGGAGCCGGGGCGCCCCCACCTCCTCGAGTTTCCCCCCGGGCGGGGGGTCGCCTTTCGGAAGGAGCTCCTGCGAGTGGCCGCCGCGCTCCTCGAAGAGGTGCCTCGGCTGTTGCGCTCCGACGAGGTGCGCACGCAGCGCGATCGGCGCACCCAGGACGCGGAAGTGACCCACCATGGGGCCCTCCAGCGGCTCGAGGCGCACGCGCGCGATCTCGGCTTCGTCATCGGCGATCTGGGCGACGAGGGGAGCCCGAACCCCGTCATCCTCTGGGTCGACGCCGCGATGACGGAGCCTGGGACGGCCGTCGAGGACGCCCCGGTTCACACGCGCGCCGAGCTCCAGGTGCTCGTCGAAAATGGCGGCGTTCAGCTCCCGCTGTCCCGGGACGAGGTGTTTCGCCGGTTCGACGTGCTCGAGCGTGAGCTCGCGTCGGCGCTGAACCTGTCGCGGGAGGCCGTGATGGACACCGTCCGCAAGGTCGCCGAGACCGAGCGGGAAGCCATCGACGCCGGCACGCGGAAGGTGCTCGCCGATCTCGGCCGGCGGTGGCCCTCCGCCCGCCCTTGGCTCCACGAGCTGCACGAGGAGCTCGTGGAGTCGCTCGAGTGGTTCGATGACGGGGGGGAGCAGGACGGCTTGTTCGCCGCCTTCGCCGCGAACGTGATCCATCGTGGCTCCCGCAGTCCGCACGCGCCCGTCGTCGTCGTGCCGAACGCCACCTGGGCCCACCTCTTCGGCGGAATCGAGGGCGACGCCGCGGTGGATCACCGCAACATCCGCGGTGGCTCCCTCCAGGACGCGGACGGCGGCTTCCTCGTCCTCAACGCGTCGGATCTGCTCCAGGATCCCGGCTCCTGGCGATTGCTCAAGCGGGCGCTGATGTTCGGACAGGTCGACATCCAGAACCCCGAGAGTCCGCTCAACACGGGCGCCTCCGTGCTTCGCCCCGACTCGATGCAGCTCGACGTCAAGGTCGTCCTGCTCGGGGACTCCGAGACCTACGCCGCCCTGTTCTACGGCGACACCGACTTCGCGAGCATCTTCAAGATCAAGGCGGAGTTCGAAGAGGACGCCGCCTGTACGCCGCCGCTCCTTCGGGACTACGCGGGCTTCATCGCGCGCATGGTGCGGCGGGAGAAGCTCCCCCACTTCACGCGGGATGCCGTCGCGGCCGTCCTGGAGTGGGCGGTGCGCGCGGGCGGCCGCGGGGGGCGGATCACCACCCGCTTCGGGAGCATCGCGGACCTCCTCCGGGAGGCCGCGTTCGAGGCCAACGGCGCGATCGTGGAGCGGGTTCACCTCGAAGCCGCGCTGCTCGCGCGCCGCGACCGCGACGATCTCGCCGAGCGGCGCGTCATCGAGATGCTCCAGAGCGGTGTGCTCCGCGTCGATCTCGACGGGCGGCGGGTGGGGCAGGTGAACGCGCTGGTCGTCTACCATGTCGGTGGTCACGACTTCGGGCGCCCGATGCGCATCACTTGCACCGTCGGGGTCGGGCGCGGGGGGGTGGTTTCGATCGAGCGCGAGGTGCGCCTCTCGGGGCGAGTGCACCAGAAGGGCGTCCAGATCCTCCGCGGCCTCCTCCTCGATCGGTTCGGGCGCAAGCGTCCGCTCTCGTTCACGGCTTCGATGTGCTTCGAGCAGTCGTACGCGCGGATCGACGGCGACAGCGCCACGTCCGCCGAGGTCTACGCCCTGCTCTCGGCGCTCGCGTCCGTGCCCCTGCGCCAGGACGTGGCGGTCACCGGATCGGTGAACCAGTTCGGCGAGGTCCAGGGAGTCGGCGGCGTGAACGAGAAGATCGAGGGGTTCTTCACGGCGTGCCGGATCCGGGGGCTCACGGGGGCCCAGGGGGTCGCCATCCCCGAGCACAACGTCCCGGATCTCTGCCTGTCCACGGCGGTGCGGGACGCCTGCGCGATCGGGACCTTCCACGTCTGGGCCATCAGCCGGATCGAAGAGGGAATCGAGCTGCTCACCGGTCTGAACGCGGGCGAGCGCGACGCCGAGGGCGACTACCCCGAAGGCTCGGTGTTGGGACGTGTCGCGAGCGCGTTGGACGAATTCACGAACTTGACGCGTCGGAGGCGGGGATGACGGGGGCCCGGCGCCAGAACGTGGCCACGAGCGACAGGAGCCCGACGAGGCTAGCCACGGCTGGAAACCAGCCTCCCCACGTCCGGTAGGGGGTCTCGAACGTCGCCATGCGGATCGGCACGACCTCGGCGACGTCGGTGTACGGGGTGGTGTAGACCGGGATGGCCCCGTGGGGCTCCACCACCATGCTCACGCCGGTGTACGCCACGCGGAGCATCGGCCGCCCGAGCTCGACTGCGTGCACCGCCGACAGCATCGCGTGCTGGTGCGGGGCCGAGGTGTCGCCGAACCACCCGTCGTTCGTGATGTTCACGAACACGTCCGCGTTCATGAGGTGCCGCATCTGCGACTCGAGGATGGCTTCGTAGCAGATCGGGGTGGTGAACGTGTAGCGGCCCGTGTCGAACACGGTCGGGGTCGTTCCGGCCCTGAAGTTGCCGACGCCCTCGATGTAGTCGCGCAGATAGCTCACGGGCCAGGGCAGGTACTCCCCGAACGGGAGCGGCACCATCTTGTCGTACCGCCCGAGGATCTCGCCACTTTTTCCGAAGAGGTAGGCGGAATTCCAGCTGGCGCGGCGCGTCGGATCCTCAGGGTCGCGGCTGAACGTGCCGCCGCCGACCAGGAAGTCGAAGCCGCCGCGCTTGGAGAGCTGGGAGAAGATCTCCTTCAGCTTCCCTTCGTTGGGGTTGTACCCGATGGAACCCTCGGGCCAGACGACGAGGTCCGGCTTCTGGTCGGCGACGAGCCCGGTGAGCTGCATCCACGACTTCAGCACGTCGTTGCCGCGCTCCTGGAGGCGGGTCACCATCGTCACGTGCTGCTGCAGGATGGCCGCGCGGACCACCGGCGCGCCGGAGAGCACGGCCTCCACCTCGGCATATCGCCACGCACCGAACCCGAGGTTGGCGAGCCACAAGGCGGCGACTCCGAGCATCGCCGGGATGGGCGGCGCCGTGCGCTCGCGGCGGGCGATGAAGAAGGCGGCGATCGCGCAATTCACGAGGATGACGAGGTAGGAGAGCCCCATCGCGCCGAAGACGCTAGCGAGCTGCCACACCCACGGCACGCGGTATTGCCCGACGCCCTGGTAATAGGGGAACAGCGCAGGCTGGAGGTACTCCATGCCCACCCAGACCGCGGGGAAGAGCACGATCCAGGCGCGCCCGAAGCGACGGCGCAGCGGCGGCAACGCCATCGCGACGAGGCCGTAGGGAAGCCCCCACACGGCCGCGAAGAGCACGACGATGCCGGCGGCGAGCACCAGGGGGATGTTCGAGAACACCGCAATGGTCTGTGCGAGCCAGAAAAACAGGCAGAATACGCCCGTGAACCCGCAGAGGTAGCCCAGCTTGAAGTTCAGCCGAGGCTCGTCCGCGCGCAATGCCCAGAAGAGCGGGACGAAGCTGAACCAGTGGAGCGCGGACAGACCCAGCGGGGGCGAGACGAACAACAACAGGAGGCCGGAGGTCAGCGCCGCGAGGGTGCGCGGGAGCGCGGGGCGCGAAAAGAGCCCGGGGGAGGGGGTCAACGGTCCCAACGCGGCGCCCGCTTCTCCAGGAATGCCGCCACGCCCTCCCGCGGCTCCCCGCTGGTGAGCGCCAGCACCCCGGCACGTGTCTCGACCGCGAGCGCCTCGATCAAGCCGAGATCCGAGGAGGCCCGCACCGCGCTGAGCGCGAGCGCTACCGCCCGGGGCCCGTTGGCCGCGATGTCCCGGGCGGCGCTTCGGGCCGCCGCGAGAGCTGTACCGGCCGGCACGACGCGCTCGACGACGCCGAGGCGATAGGCCTCCTCCCCATCCACGCGCCGGGCGGTGCAGATGAGGTCGGCGGCGCGCCCTGGGCCGACGAGGCGCGTGAGCCGCGCGCAGCCGCCCAGGTCGGGGATCATCCCGATGCGGACCTCCAGGAGGCCGAGGCTGGCGTCCGCCGCGGCGAACCGCATGTCGCACGCCAGCGCCAGCTCGAGCCCCCCGCCGATGCAGGCGCCTTCGATGGCGGCGATGGTGGGGCAGGGCAGGTCGGCCAGGGCTTGAAGGCAGCTCTTGAGCTCGGTGATGACCTGCCATGCAACGTGCTCGTCGCCCTCGGCGATCGCCGGCGCCGCATCCAGGAACAGCGCGTTGTCCGGGTTCAGATCCATTCCCGAGCAGAAGTGCGCGCCGATTCCCGTCACGATGACGGCGCGAACGTCGGTCACGGCGTTTGCGGCGCGCCGCAGGTCACGCCACATCCCCATGTCGAGCGCGTTGCGTCTGGACGGCCGGTCGAGCGTGAGTACGGTGACGCCATCCTGGGTTTCGCTGATCACTGGCATCCGCCGCTGTTATCCCGTCTTCAGGATGCCCGTGGCGCCTCCGTGGCGCCTCCGTGGCGCAATCTCCTCCACTCGAGGGGCGCGCGAAATCAGCGCCGAGAGGACGCCAAAACGGCAGAGAGCCGGCGCCTTGCAGCGTCGACTCTCCTGTCCGTACGGTCGGACGATGAACAGCGAGATCGGACTAGAAGTCCATCCCGCCGCCCATGCCGCCCATGCCGCCCATGTCACCGCCGCCGCCGCCGCCGCCGCCAGCCTTCTTCTTCTCGGGCTTGGTGGCGATGACCGCCTCGGTGGTGAGGAGCATACCGGCCACCGACGCCGCGTTCTGAAGCGCGTAGCGGGTCACCTTGGTCGGGTCGATGATGCCCATGGCGTACATGTCGCCGTAGACTTCGCCCTGCGCGTCGAAGCCGAACGACTCCGAGGGGTTGGCGAGCACCTTGTGGACGACGATCGCGCCATCGACGCCAGCGTTGGAGGAGATCGCGCGGATCGGCTCCTGGATGGCGTCACGGATGATCTCGACGCCGAAGTGCTGGTCACCGGGAACCTGGCCCTTGAGCTTGTCGATCGCCGCGATGCAGCGAAGGTAGGCCACGCCGCCGCCGGGCACGATGCCTTCTTCGACGGCCGCGCGGGTCGCGTGGAGAGCGTCCTCGACGCGGGCCTTCTTCTCCTTCATCTCGATCTCGGTCGCCGCGCCGACGTAGATCACGGCCACGCCGCCCACGAGCTTGGCGAGGCGCTCCTGGAGCTTCTCCTTGTCGTAGCTCGAGGTGGTCTCCTCGATCTGCGCGCGGAGCTGCTTGACGCGGCCCTTCACGGCCTCGGCCGAGCCGCCGCCCTCGATGATGGTCGTCGCGTCCTTCGAGATCTCGATGCGCTTGGCGCGGCCGAGGTCGTCGAGGGTGATGGTGTCGAGCTTGATGCCCAGGTCTTCCATCAGGGCGCGGCCGCCGGTGAGGATCGCGATGTCCTCGAGCATCGCCTTGCGGCGATCCCCGAAGCCAGGCGCCTTCACGGCCGTGACTTGCATGTTGCCGCGGAGCTTGTTCACGACGAGCGTGGCGAGAGCCTCGCCCTCGATGTCCTCGGCGATGATCACGAGGGGCTTGCCGGACTCGTGCACGAGCTCGAGCACGGGCAGCAGGTCCTTCATGTTGCTGATCTTCTTCTCGTGGATGAGCACGTACGCATCGTCCATGATGCATTCCATGCGATCCGCGTTGGTCACGAAGTACGCCGAGAGGTAGCCCCGGTCGAACTGCATGCCCTTGACGATGTCGAGCTCGGTCTTGTGGCCCTTGGCCTCTTCGACCGTGATCACGCCGTCCTTGCCGATCTTCTCCATGGCGCGGGCGAGGATGTCGCCGACTTCGGCGTCCCCGTTCGCGGAGATCGTGGCGACCTGGGCGATCTCGCTGTTGTCCTTGATGGGACGCGAGATGGCCTTGAGGGTCGCGACGACGGCTTCGACCGCCTTGTCGATGCCCTTCTTCACGTCCATCGGGTTGGCGCCGGCCGCCACGAGCTTCGAGCCCTGACGGTAGATCGCCTGGGCGAGCACGGTCGCGGTGGTGGTGCCGTCACCCGCCACGTCGTTGGTCTTGGAGGCGACCTCCTTGACCCTCTGGGCGCCCATGTTCTGGAGCTTGCCCGGGAGCTCGATCTCCTTGGCGACGGTCACGCCGTCCTTGGTGACGACCGGAGCGCCGAAGCTCTTCTCGATGACCACGTTGCGGCCCTTGGGCCCCAGCGTGACCTTGACGGTGTTTGCGAGAGCGTCCACACCGCGCAAGATCTCGACGCGGGCGGTTTCACGGAACTGAATGTCCTTGGCAGCCATGGGGATGGTCTCCTAGGTGAGAGGGGGGGGGAGAAAGCCTACTTGTCGAGGACCGCGAGGACGTCTTCTTCACGGAGGATGACGTGCTCTTCGCCTTCGAGCTTGATCTCGTCGCCCGTGTACTTGCCGAAGAGCACCCGCTCGCCGACCTTGAGGGTCATGGGGCGGATCTTGCCATCTTCGAGGACGCGGCCGGTGCCGACGGCGATGACCTCGGCCTCCTGCGGCTTCTCCTTGGCGGTGTCAGGGATGATGAGGCCCCCGGCGCTCTTGTTCTCGGTGGTGACGCGCTTGACCAGCACGCGATCGTACAGAGGGCGGAACTTCATGGTCGGACTCCGGTGAAATCAGGGGTTTTTGTCGTGCCGCCGGTGGCGGCCCGAAGGTGCGGGCAGGGGCGAGGCCCAGACCCGAGTGCGGCGAAGGGGTACACACGCCGCGGACCCGCGTCAACCATCGCCTCGGCGAAAAAGCGAAGCGCGGCGCCGGATCTGCACCATTGCCGATTCGACGCCGCTTCTCCCAGGGCCCGGCCGAGGTCAGGGCGATTCGTAGGAAGGCCCGAGTCCAGGGAGCAACCATCCAAGCAAAAATCGGGCCAGTTGCGGCGAGGCGGCTCAAACATTTTTCTTAGGCACCGTCTTCCCCGGCGGTCTGTCAGCGCGGTTGCCAATATTCAGCGGTGTACCTAATCAAAGAAGAGTCGGTCATGACGGGAGGCTTCCAGACGCCGCGGTACGCCACGCAAGCGTCCAGGCGGAGGCACGCCGTCGGCTTGACGTCGCGAAGGCGGGGATTAGCATCTGCGGGGCTTCGACGCGTACGGCTGTGTGCGCGTCGATTCGAAAGCTTCTAAGGTTGTTTGTTTCGCGCTACGGCGCGATTCGGAGAGGGAAACCGGTCATGGGCAAGATCATTGGCATCGATCTCGGGACTACGAACTCTGTCGTGGCCGTCATGGAGGGAGACTCCCCCACCGTGATCATCAACGAGGAGGGCGCGCGTACGACCCCGTCGGTGGTGTCCTTCACCAAGGACGGGGAGCGGCTGGTGGGAGCTACCGCACGCCGGCAGGCGATCATCAATCCGACCCGCACCGTGTACTCGGTGAAGCGGTTCATGGGATTGCGTTGGGAGGAGGCCTCGAAGGAGGCGTCCCGCGTGCCCTACAAGATCGTGCGGGCTCCGGACGGCCTGGTCAAGATCCAGGGCGACGACAAGGAGCATTCCCCGCCCGAGATCTCGGCGATGATTCTCCAGAAACTCAAGCGCGACGCCGAGAAGTACCTGGGGCAGCCCGTGACCGAGGCGGTCATCACGGTGCCGGCGTACTTCAATGACGCCCAACGCCAGGCGACCAAGGACGCGGGCCGCATCGCCGGGCTCGACGTGAAGCGGATCATCAACGAGCCGACCGCGGCGGCGCTGGCCTACGGCTTCGGAAAGAAGAAGAAGGACCAGACGATCGCGGTCTACGACTTCGGTGGCGGCACGTTCGACATTTCCATCCTCGATGTCGGCGACAACGTGGTGGAAGTTCGCTCGACCAACGGCGACACGCACCTCGGCGGCGATGACATCGACAACGCGATCATCGACTGGCTCGTCAAGGAGTTCAAGACCGAGACGGGCATCGACGTCGCGGGCGACAAGATGGTGCTCCAGCGCCTGAAGGACGCCGCGGAGAAGGCGAAGATCGAGCTCTCCTCGAGCCAGTCCGCCCAGATCTCGCTGCCGTTCCTCTCGGCCGACAAGGACGGCCCGAAGCACCTCGAGCGCAGCCTCTCCCGGGCCCGCTTCGAGCAGATGATCGAGCCCATCGTCGAGCGCACGATGGAGCCCTGCCGGCTCGCATTGCGGGACGCGAAGGTGGCCGCGGGCGACATCGACGAGGTCATCCTCGTCGGCGGCTCCACGCGCATCCCGCTCGTCCAGAAGAAGGTCAAGGAGCTCTTCGGCAAGGAGCCGAACCGCTCCGTGAACCCGGACGAGGTCGTGGCGCTCGGGGCCGCGGTCCAGGGCGGCGTGCTCGGCGGCGACGTGACCGACATGCTCCTGCTCGACGTGACCCCGCTGTCGCTCGGCATCGAGACCCTCGGCGGCGTGATGACGACGCTCATCACCCGCAACGCGACGATTCCCACCAGCAAGGGGGAGACGTTCAGCACCGCGGCCGACGGCCAGACCGCGGTCGATGTGCACGTCTACCAGGGCGAGCGCCCGCTCGCGAAGGACAACCGCCTCCTCGGTACGTTCCGGCTCGACGGCATCACGCCGGCGGCGCGCGGGGTACCCCAGGTCGAGGTCACGTTCGACATCGATGCGAACGGAATCCTGAACGTCAAGGCCAAGGACAAGGCGACGAGCCGCGAGCAGAAGATCACGATCACGTCCTCCTCCGGCCTCTCGAAGGAAGACGTGGACAAGCTCGTGCGCGAGGCGGCGGCGAACGAGTCGGTCGACAAGGGCAAGCGTGAGCTCATCGAGGAGCGGAACAAGCTCGACAACCTCGTCTACCAGACGGACAAGGCCCTCCGCGAGAGCCGCGACAAGATGCCCCCCGACCAGGTCAGCGTGGTCGAGAGCGCGTTGGTCGACGCGAAGTCGGCGCTCGACAGCGACGACGCCGCCCGCATGAAGGACGCCTTCGAGAAGCTCACCCAGGCGAGCTACAAGTTGGCCGAGACGATGTACCAGGGCGCCGGTGCCCCCGGCGGCGCGGGCGCGGCGCCGGGCGCCGGAGACGCCGCGGGTGGCGCAAAGAAGGGCGATGACGTCATCGACGCGGACTTCGAAGAGGCGTAGACGGACAGGCTGCGGGGGCCGTCGATGGGGCGGCCCCCGACCTTGTGGAGGATAGATGGCGGGTAAGCGCGACTTCTACGAAGTGCTCGGCGTGGCACGTGGTGCTTCCGCCAACGAGATCAAGAAAGCCTTTCGGCAGATGGCGATGAAGTTTCATCCGGACAAGAATCCGGACGACAAGGAAGCCGAGGCTCGCTTCAAGGAAGTGGCCGAGGCTTACGAGATCCTGGGAGATGACCAGAAGCGGCAGATGTACGACCGCTTTGGGCACGATGGTCTGCGAGGGGCCGGCTTCAACACCGGCTTCAACAACCAGGAAGAGATCTTCTCGCACTTCTCCGACATCTTCGGTGACCTCTTCGGCTTCGGTGGCGGAGGGGGCGGGCGCCGTCGCGGGCCCCGCCGCGGGCCCGATCTCGAATACCCGCTCACGGTGGAGTTCCTCGAGGCGGCCAAGGGCTGCGAGAAGGAGATCCAGGTCCCCAAGCACGCCATCTGCCAGGAGTGCGACGGCAACGGCGCAGCCCCCGGGAGCCAGCCGCAGGTCTGTGCGACGTGCCGCGGGGCGGGCGAGGTGGTTCAGGCCCAGATGTTCCTCCGAATCCGCACCACCTGCCCGAGCTGCGGCGGGCGGGGCAAGGTGATCAAGGACCCCTGCGCGCCGTGCGAGGGCAGCGGTCGTACGCGGGTGAGCGAGAAGCTGAAGGTCACGATCCCGGGCGGGATCGACGACGGAATGCAGCTGCGGTTGCAGGGCAAGGGCGATGCCGGCGATTCGGGCGCTCCGGCCGGGGATCTCTACATCACCATTCGTGTGGCGGAGCACGAGATCTTCGGCCGCGATGGCAACAATGTCTTGTGCCAGGTGCCGATCAGCTACGCGACCGCGTGCCTGGGCGGAGGGATCTCCGTCCCGACGATCGACGGCGAGGAGAACCTCGAGGTCGAGGGCGGCACGCCGTCGGGCAAGGTGTTCACCCTGCGTGAGAAGGGCATCCCCTCGCTGAACGGGCGAGGCCGAGGTGACCAGCTCGTTCAGGTCGTCGTCGCCGTGCCGAAGAACATGTCGGCCAAGGAAGAAGAGCTGGTACGTCAGCTCGCGGCGCTCCAAGAGGCCAAGGTGGCCGACCGGAGCATCTGGAAGGAGTTCCTCAACCGGTGGACCAGCTAGGCCGCCGTTCCGCGGAAGTCGTGGCCCGTCGCAGGTGTCGTCGGTGGAGGGAAAGATGGAAGAGAGAGAGCTGCAGGCCGCGGGGATGTCGCCGGGCCAGCTGACGGACGAGCTCGCCGACGCCGCGAAGGCGCTCGGGGAGGTGCGTCGTCAGGTGGCGAGGGTGATCGTGGGTCAGAAGTACATGATCGACCGGCTGCTCATCGCGCTGCTGGCCGATGGGCACGTCCTGCTCGAGGGGGTGCCCGGGCTGGCGAAGACCACGGCGGTCAAGGCCGTGGCCAACACGCTCGAGGCCCAGTTCTCGCGCATCCAGTTTACGCCGGATCTGCTCCCGGCGGACGTCATCGGGACCCAGATCTACAATCCGAGGGACGGCGGGTTCTCCACCCGGAAGGGCCCGATCTTCACGAACATCCTGCTCGCGGACGAGATCAACCGTGCCCCGGCCAAGGTGCAGTCGGCGCTGCTCGAGGCCATGCAGGAGCGGCAGGTGACGCTGGCCGACCAGACGTGGAAGCTCCCGCGACCGTTCCTGGTCCTCGCGACCCAGAACCCCATCGAGCAGGAGGGAACCTACCCCCTGCCCGAGGCCCAGGTGGACCGCTTCATGATGAAGCTGGTCGTGTCCTACCCCTCGGCTGAGGAGGAGCGGCAGATCCTGGACCGCAGCGCCCTGCCTGTCGCGCAGCCGGACATCGTGCTCGATCCCGCCCGCATCCTCCGCATCCAGGAGCTCACCCGCCGCGTGACCGTGAAGCCCATGCTCGCCGGCTACATCGTCAACCTGGTGCAGGCCACCCGCCAGCCCGGCAGCCTCTCCTCCCGGCTCGCCCGTCTCGTGCAGTTCGGCGCGTCCCCCCGCGCGACGATCGCCCTCGCCGCGGCGGCACGAGCGGCCGCCGTGCTCGACGGGCGTGAGTTCGCGACCCCCGATGACGTGAAAGAGGTCGCGCTCGACGTGCTGCGCCACCGCGTCATCCTGACCTACGAGGCCGAGGCCGAGCAGGTCACGCCGGATCAGGTGATCCGTGAGATCCTCTCGACCGTGAAGACGCCCTGAGGGCGGCATCGTCGTGCTTACCTCCGAAGAGCTCCGCCAGATCCGTCGTCTCCACGTGCAGGCAGGCCGTCGTGTGGACAGCCTGCTCGCTGGCGACTACCGCTCCGCCTTCAAGGGCAGCGGGATGGAATTCGAGGAGGTACGCCAATACGTCCCGGGAGACGACGTTCGGCGAATCGACTGGAACGTCACGGCCCGTACGGGCGAAGCCTTCATCAAGGAGTTCCGAGAGGAGCGCGAGCTGACCCTCCTGGTCTTGCTCGACGTGAGCGGATCGGTACGGTTCGGCTCGGGCGGCCGCGACGGTCGCACGGACAAGAGGCTCCAGATGGCGCGGGTCGCAGGCGGGCTCGCCTACGCGGCCCTGCGTACGGGCGACCGCGTCGGGCTGCTGACGTTCAGCGATCGCATCCACCACTACCTGCCCCCCCGACGGAGCCGAGGCCACGGCTGGCAGGTGATCAGCGCCGCGTTCGAGCACGTGGGGGACGACCACGGCACCGACATCGCCGGAGCGCTGGCCTACGCCACGAAGGTGCTCAAGCGCCGCGCGGTCGTCGCCGTGTTGTCGGACTTCCAGGCGGCGCGTCCGTTCGGGCCGGAGCTCGGGGCGCTGGTGCGTCGCCACAAGACGCATGCCCTGTTGTTCCACGATCCGCGCGAGCAGGCCCTCCCCAACGTGGGAATCGTGTCCCTACGGGACGCCGAAACCGGAGAGATCAACGTCATCGACTCGTCGGCGCTGCACGCCGCGCGCTCGGTAGACAGCCGGCTCGGCGAGCTCCGACGCCACGGAGTGCGCGCGAGCGCGGTCTCGACGGACGAGGACGCCTTCTTGCGGCTTCAGCTGCACTTTCGGGGCGCGCGATGATGGCGCTGGTGTTGGCGTTGTGCGGGTGCCAGGGCGGCGCTTCCGTGCCCCTGGCCCCCGAGGCTCCGGTGTGGGTCGAGGCGCGACACGTAGCGAAGGGAGAGCCGGTGCGGCTCCACGCGCCGACCGGCAGCGCCCTCCCAGCGGTCGAGGGCCTCGTCGCGACCGAGGTTGCGGTGGAGGAGGGTGGGACCACGCTCTGGGAGCTCCGCGGCGGTCCGGGCTCGTACGTGCTGGACGTCCCGGTCGGGGCGGGCCCCGTGTCTCGTGTCTTCGTCGACATCGGTGTCGACGGTCCGACCGGCGGCCCGATGGAAGATCTGGCGGACGTGCCCCCGCCGGTCCCGCCCTGGTGGCCGAGGGCCGCCGCCATCACCGCTGCCGTCGCGACGCTCGTGGCCGTGGGCCTGTTCGCCTGGCGAAAGCTCCGCCCCGTACCGCCCCCGGCCCCCGCGGAGCCGGCCGATCAGGTCGCGCGGCGCGCCTGGGCCTCGCTGCGGGCGCGCGGCGATCTCGAGCCCGACCTGCTGGCCGCTGGGCTCTCCTCCGTGTTCCGCCGCTACCTCGAGGCCGTGCACGCCTGGCCGGCTACGTCCCGCACCTCGCGTGAAATCCTCGATGCCCTGGCGGGAGATCTCCCCGTGATGCAGCTCGAGCGCGCGCGTCGGCTGCTGAACGCGATGGACATCGTGCGTTTCAGCGAGCGATCGGCGCACGAAGGGTTCTTCGCGGCGCTCGACGACGACTTCGAGGCCCTGCTCTCGGTTCGCGCGGGGGCGTCGCGTGCTTGAATGGATGCATCCCGCGTGGTTGTTGGCGTTGCCCCTGGCGTTGCTCCCGTGGCTCGCATGGCTGCGACCCCACACGATCCGGTTCTCGGCCCTTCGCAGCGTGACGTCGCGCCGCACCTGGCGCAGCTTCGGCGCCCCGGTCCTGCCGCTCCTCGAGTGCGTCGCGATCCTCGGCGTGGTCCTGGCGTTGGCGCGTCCCCAGGAGGTTCGACGGGAGACGCTCCGCGAGTCCCAGGGCATCGACATCCTGTTGGCCATCGACACCAGCGGGTCGATGGACGCACCGGACATGCGCGCCGGGCCGCGGGAGCTGACGCGGCTCGAGGCCTCCAAGCTGGTGATGACCCAGTTCGTCGACGAGCGCCCGGATGATCGCATCGCGCTGGAGGTGTTCGGGGAGGATGCCTTCGTGCAGGTGCCCCTGACGCTCGATCACGAGGCGCTGTCGGACTTCATTTCGCAGCTCGAGATCGGCATGGCCGGCAAGAACGCAACCGCCGTCGGGACGGCCATCGCCATCGGCGTGAAGCGGATGAAGGAACTCGACGCGCCGTCGAGGGTCATGATCCTCGTGACGGACGGACGGTCGAACGCAGGGAGCGTCACGCCGCTCCAAGCGGCGGAGGCCGCGGCCGCACTGGGAGTGCGCGTGTACACGATCGGCGTCGGGAGCGCGGGGCGCGGCGGCTTGTTCGGGGGGATGGGCGGCGCGGACGTCGACGAACGTTCGCTCAATGCCGTTGCCGTACGCACCGGCGCCCGGTACTTCCGCGCCGCGGATACCAACGCGCTCGCGCAGGTCTACGCCGAGATCGATCAGCTCGAGCCGTCGACCGGCCGCACCAAGGAATTCGTCCATCGCGACGAGCGGTACCTCCTGGCGCTGGTTCCGGCGCTGCTGATGTTCGTCGTCCACATGGGCCTGGGGGCCACCGTGCTCCGGAGGCTCCCGTGAACTGGGCCCGCCCGGATCTGTTGGCGTTGCTGCTCCTGGTCCCGCTGGCACTGCTGGTCGTCGTCTACGCAGAGCGCGCACGATGGCGCAACCTCACGCTGCTCGCGGCCCTGGACGTGCTCCCGACGCTCCTCCCACCCCGCCTCCGCTCCATCCGCACCTGGCAGGCGGTGCTCGCCGTCGTGACGACTCTCGCGCTCGCCCTGGCGGCCGCCGGGCCGCGCCTCGGTTTTGAGTGGCAACAGCAAAAGGTTGAGGGCATCTCCCTCGTCGTGGTCCTCGACGTGTCGCGGAGCATGGACGCCCAGGACGTCTCGCCGTCCCGCATCGAGCGCGCCCGCCGGGAGATCCTCGATCTGGTGGGCCTTCTCCGCGGGGATGCGGTGGGGCTCGTGATCTTCGCCGCCGGCCCCTACGTTCGCATCCCTCTGACGGTGGACTACGACACGTTCACCTGGGCAGTGAAGGACAGTTCGTCGCTCACCATCCGCGCCCAGGGCAGCGCGCTCGCGGGTGCGCTCGACGCCGCGTCCGGGCTCCTCGAGAAGGCCGAAGGGTCGGGGAAGGCCATCCTCCTCGTCAGTGATGGGGAGTCTCACGACGATCCCGCGACGATGGACGCCGCGCTCGCGCGGGTTCTCGCTGCGGGGGTGCGGGTTTATGCCCTCGGGGTCGGCGAGCCCGGCGGCGCGCCGATCCCGCTGGAGGAGGGCGGCTTCAAGAAGGACGCCTCGGGCGATGTGGTGTTGTCCCGTCTGGACGAAGTTGTGCTTCAGCGGCTTGCCGCCGCCACTGGTGGGGCCTACGTGCGGGCGGTGGCCTCCGATGAAGATGTACGCGCGCTGTACGAGACGGAGATCCGCGGCAAGCTGGAGGCTTCGGAGCGGAGCGTGCGTCGCGAGAAGCTCCCGCTGGAGCGGTTCCAGTGGCCGCTCGGGCTGGCGCTCGTGAGCATGTCCATCTCGGCCGGGATCGGGATCGGTCGGCGTCGCGGAGGTGCCGCACGGGCCGCGCGGGGCGGCGCCGCGGCTGGGCTCCTCGTCGCCCTCCTCTTCGGGGCGTCGACCGACGCCTGGGCGGGACCCGCCGAGGATGGGAAGGCGGCGCTTCGTGCCGAGCAGTGGGAGAAGGCCGCCGAGCTTCTCGGGCAGGCGCGCGTGGAGAACCCTCGGGATGCCGAGGCGACACGTGGGTTGGCGGAGGCGCTGTACCGCTCCGGACGCGTGCGCGAGGCCGAGCAGCTCTTCCGGACGCTCGCCGAGCAGGACCCGGCCCATCGCGCGGTCCACCTCTACAACGCCGGCAACGCGGCGTACCGCGGTGGCCGCCTCGCGGATGCGCTGCAGGACTTCCGCTCCGCCGCCCAGGCCGACCCGCAATTCAAGCCCGCGCAGACGAACGCCACCGCGGTCGAGCGGGAGCTGGCGGCCCGCACCGAGCCGCCGCCCCCCGAATCGGGAGAGGAGCAAGGAGAGGAGCAGGCGGGCGAGCAGGAGGAGCAGGCCTCGGGCGAGCAGCAGGGCCAGGATGGACAGGCCGAGGGCCAGGAGCCACCGCCCGGCGAGGAGGCGCAGGACCAGGGCAAGGGCGGCGAGCCGGGGGAAGATCCCGGAAAGGCTGGCGAAGACGGCCAGGCATCCGAAGGCCCGCCTCCGGAGGGCGGCCCCAGCGGGAAGCCCGGGACGGGGTCGGACGTGGACGACGCCGGGCGTCGCGAGGGGACGCCGCTGGACGGCCAGGGCGAGCCGACGGACCAGGAGCCAGGAGCCGAGGGGGAGCCCGCGCTCTCCTCGGAGGGCGAGGACGGGGTGGAGGCCACGGGTGAGGCCGAGGACGGCACACCCAACGGCACGGGCGAGATGACCCGCGAGCAGGCCGCCCGCCTCGTGGACTCCGTCCCGGACGGGACGCCGCGGGTGGTCGTGGGCGGCCGTGGCACGGAGAAGGACTGGTGATCGGCGTCGTCCTCGTGCAGGCGGCGCTCGCGGCGCAAGTGGCCCTTCAGGTCGACAGCGACCAGATCCGCGAGGGTCAGGCGGTTCGGCTCGATCTGCTCGTGATCGACACCGTTCCGCGGGCAGTGCCGCGCCTCGAGGTGCCGGCGGGACTCCAGGTCGCCTACCGCGGGCAATCGCAGCAGCGGCAGATCATCAACTTCCAGTCGACCTCCTCGACGACCTTCAGCTACACGCTCACCGCTCTCCGGGCGGGTGAGTACGACGTGGGGCCGGTCACGGTGTCCACGGACGCCGGCGAGCTCGCCACGGCACCGCTGCACGTGACCGTCACCGCCCGCGCCTCGGGAGGCGCCGAGGCGCTCACCGGCGACATCGGCGTGGACCACGTCTGGGTGGGCCAGGTGCTGATCTACCACCTCCGCTTTCAGACCGAGAAGAACGTGGTCAGCGGCCGGTGGACACCGCCGGCGCCGTCGGGCTTCACGGCGGAGCCCACGGTCGAGCCGGTCACCTCGGAGTACCGTCTGGACGAGGACGGCAAGCCCCTCTCCATCCAGGAGCTCTACTTCCCCCTCCGGGCGTCCGCGCCCGGAAAGTGGACGATCCCGGGCGGCGTCCTCCAAGCCCAGTACGCGGTGACCGAGAGCAACTCGAGGCGCAGGAACAGCCCGTTCGAGGGGATCGGTGCCTTCGGAAACGTGCGGTACGAGGTCTACTCCGCCGCTCCGCTCGATGTCGAGGTTCGGGACATCCCCGCCGCGGGGCGCCCCCCGGACGCCACGGATCTGGTCGGCCGCTACTCGGTCGAGGCGCGAACCTCGGAGGGCACCGCGCGGGTCGGGGACACGGTAACGGTCGAGGTCGTGGTCGAGGGGGACGGCGTGTTGGCAGGCTTCTCCCTGCCACCCCTCGCGGGGAACGCGTTCCGCGTGTACGACGATCAGCCCGTCGTCGAGTCGAACATCGAAGGCGGCGAGTACCACGCCAAGGCCACCTTCAAGCGCGCCATCGTGCCCCAGGCTCCGGGGGACATCGAGGTGCCGCCGATCGAGATCGCCTACTTCGACCCGGTGGACGGCGCCTGGGCGCGCGTGAGCACCAAGCCGATCCGCCTCTCGGTGGGCGGCGAGGCGAGCCAGGCCAGGGTGGCCTCTTTCGCCGAGGGTGGCGCGCCCCGGAACGTGGACGCCCTGGGGGAGGACATTCTCCCGGTGCGGACCGATGTCCGGCTGGCCCGCCCCTGGCCGCGGGCGCTCGCCCTCGCGCTGGTTGCGCCCGGGGCCCTGCTCCTCGCCGCCCAGGCCCTCCTCGGCCTCCGCGGGCGTAAGCCCCGCCTCGCGGAGCGCGCCCTCGGCTTCGAGGACCTTCCGGTCGACGCCGAGGCCCGGCTCGCCGGTGTGGAGCGGATTTTCCGCGAGCGGGTCGCGCGCCGGCTCGGAGTGACGACCGAGGCGCTGCGTCGCGAGGATCTCGCTGCGCTCGGGCCCGTGGCCGATGAGGCCGAGACGATCTACCGAGCCCTCGAGCGTCGACGCTACGGCGGTGAGGATGCCACCGTGTCCGAGGAGCGGGTCCGGGCGCTCGTGGAGTCGTGGGCATGATCGCGCTGGCGCTTGCGGGTTGGTTGTCGGCGGCGGCGTTCGCCAGCGTGGAAGGACGCTTCGAGGAGGCCAACGCGGCGCTCGCGGCCGGGGATCTGCCGGCGGCCGAGGCCGGCTATCGGGCCGTGCTCGAGGAGCGGCCAGATGCAGGAGACATCTGGTACAACCTTGGGAACGTGCTCTATCGCCAGGAGCGCCACGCCGAGGCCGCGCTGGCCTGGCGCAACGCCGCGGCCCGCCTCCCGCGCGACCCCGACATCGACGCAAATCTCGACTTCGTGCGGCGTACCTTTCGCGACGGCCTGGTCGTGCCGGATCCCGTTCCCTGGTTCGCGCCGTGGCAGGTCGCGCTCACCGCGGACGAGGGCATCTGGCTGGGCGCGGCGTTGGCCGGCCTGGGCCTGCTCGCCGTTGCCGCGCGCCGCCGGGGCCCGCACCTTCCGCTCGCGCCGGTTGGGGTCGGCCTCGTCGTCGTGGGAGGCCTCCTCGCCGCGGGCGGGTTCGGCGAGGCGAGGATGCCGCCGGTGGCCGTCGTGCTCGTCTCCGAGGCCACCGCGACCTCGGATCTCGGGGGCGGCGTCGAGCTGTTCACCCTTCACGCTGGCGCCGAGGTCTCCACGGTCGAGAAGGAAGCCGGGCGCACGCTCGTGTCGCTCCCCGACGGGCGCAAGGGATGGCTTCCGAGCGAAGCGCTGGGCGTTGTGGATCCATCTGGTCCGCCTCCGGTGTTATGACCGCGCGCGGAGGCGTCATGCATCGTCTGCTCCTCGCGTTGCTCTTTGTGGCCGGCTGCGGCTGGGAGGGCCGCGTCCGGCTCCTGTCCGACGTCGAGTTCGACCATTACTACGCCCTGAAGCCCTTCATGCCCGAGGAGGATCGCAAGGCGTTCCTCAAGCTGAAGACAGAAGAAGAGCGGAGCGCCTTCCTCAAGGAGAAGGGCCTGTGGGACCGCTTCTACAAGTACCCCGAGCACGTCCGCAAGGGCATCGTGTCCGGCGCGGTGCAGAACGGTTGGACCAAGGACATGGTGTACATGGCCTGGGGAGCGCCCTTCGACAAGCGTGCCCTCGCCGGTCGTCCCGCGCCCCGCTCCGAGCTGCTCGTCTACCGTTTCGAAAAGCAGGAGGACGGCACCGTGCTCGTCTACCTGCCGAACAGCAAGACCGAGTACAAGGCCGTTGAGCGCTTCACGCGCGATGTCTACCTGGACAGCGACCAGGTGACCGAGATCGTCGAACGGAAAGGTTGGTCCCAGTAGGCGTCGGGCTTTTGGTAGTCCGGTCCTCCCTTCCGGAGGAGACCGGGGTTTGGCGCCCCGGAACGCTGGCGATCGTCGATCGGTGCGTCTAAGGTAGCGTGGCCCGAGCCAGGAGCGAAGCGATGAAGGTCTCCCTGATCAGCCCGTACCCGGACATCACGAACTACGGGCTCCGCTCGATCTCGTCGACGCTCCGCGCTGCCGGCCACACCACCCAGGTCATCTGCATGCCCGACTTCGCCGGCGACGGCGAGAGCGTGCACGTCCGGATGTCCGAGGATCGCTACTCGCCACAGGTGATCGAGCAGATGCTCGAGCTCGTGGCGGACTCGGACCTGGTCGGCGTCACGCTGATGACGCACTACTACGACTCCGCCCGGCAGATCACCAAGGCGATCCAGACCCACCTCGGGAAGCCCGTGATCTGGGGCGGGTTCCACCCCTCGGTGCGTCCCGACGAGTGCGCGCGCCAGGCGGAGTACGTGGCGATCGGCGACGCCGAAGACCTGATGCTGCAGCTCTGCGAGCGCCTCGAGAGCGGGGACTCCCAGAACCTCCACGGCATCAAGTCGCTGGTGTGGCGCAAGGGGCAGGACGTAATCCGCAACGCGCCGGGCTCGCTCGAGCAAGAGCTCGACCGCTACCCCGCGCCCGACTTCTCCCGCGAGGATCACCACATCCTGTTCGAGGGGCAGCTGATGCCCGTCAGCAAGGATCTGCTCCGGCGCTACCTGCACAACGGCACGGTCAGCCGGATGTTCGGGCGCACCGGGTACCAGACCATGACCGGCCGCGGGTGTCCGCATGCCTGCACGTACTGCGGCAACAGCTTCTACCGGGATCTGTACAAGCGTCAGCGGTACGTCCGCTTCCGCTCCGTCGAGCACGTGATCGGCGAGCTCGAGGACGTGAAGCGCGAGTACCCCTTCATCGATTTCGTCTGGTTCTCGGACGACTCGTTCTTCGGCCGTCCCCTCCCGGACCTGCTCGACTTCGCCCACCAGTACAAGACCCGCGTCGGCGACCCGTTCTACCTGCTCGGCAGCCCCGGCACGATCACGGAGGAGAAGTACTCCGCCCTGGTCGATGCGGGTCTGCACTGCATCCAGATGGGCATGGAGCATGGCAGCAAGCGCATCCAGAAGCTCTTCAAGCGCTCGACGATGGGCAACGACAAGATCCTGAAGAGCGCCGAGATCATCACGAAGTTCACCGACCGTACGGCGCCGCCCCAGTACGACATCATCTACGACCTCGCGTACGAGACCATCGAGGACAAGCTCGACACCTTGCGCCTCGTCGCGGAGCTGCCGAAGCCGTACCGGCTCCAGGTCTTCTCGGTCATCTACTATCCGGGCACGTCGCTCCACACGCTCGCCGAGCGGGACGGCCTCGTGAACGACGAGAAGGCCGAGATCTACGACCGCATGTTCTTCGAGCGGCACGACAGCTACACCAACACGCTTCTTTTCCTCGCGCGTTCGGGCCGCTTCCCACATCCGCTGCTCAAGGTGCTCATCGATCGGCGCGTCGTCGACGTGATGACCTCCGACTACATGGCGCCCGCCGGAAACGTTGCCCGCGCCGCGATCCACGCGCTCCGCCAGGCGCTTCGCAGCCCCGCCGTCGAGCGCGCGAAGGCCCTCGGCACGTACCGGGCCCGCCTCGTCGGCATGACCGGCGCGGACGCCGGCGCTGCTGCTCCCGTGGCGGACGCGTAGGACCGCGGGCGGTCACCGCCGACCAGGCAAGTTAGGGATCCTCGATGGAACCTGCGGTTCAGAGCGTGAGCGTATGCGTAGAGCCGGCGGTCCCGGGGGACGCGCCCGCCATCCTGGCGCTCCATCGCCGGGTGCTGGCTGAGGGGCAGTGGTTCATCACCGAGCCGGACGAGTTCCCCGAGGGGGTGGACGCGAAGGTGGCGGTCATCCGGGACGCGGCGCGCTCGCAGAATGGCGTGTTCCTCGTCGCACGCCACCAGCACGCGCTCGTCGGCTGGGCCCAGGTGGTGGGCGGAGGGCGTCGGCGCACGCGGCACGTCGGGCGCCTCGAGATGATGGTGGACGCGCGCGTGCGGGGGGTCGGCGTGGGCTCGGCCCTGCTTGCCGCGATCATCCACTGGGCCGAGGGGAGTGGAGCGGTCTACAAGCTCTCGTTGAACGTGTTCGCTCACAACGTCCGCGCGCTGGCGCTCTATGAGAAGTACGGCTTCGCGGAGGAGGGCCGCCGGGCGCGCGAGTACCGCTTCGCCGACGGTTCCTGGCGCGATGACGTGCTCATGTTCCGGCTGGTCAAGTAGCCATTCAGGCCTCGGGATCGCGCCATTCGGCCTCTCGCCGGTAGATCGTCCGCGCCGTGATCCCGAGCAGATTGGCGGCGAGGGAGCGGTCTCCATTGCATTGGCGCAGCGTCGCCTCGATCATTCGGCGCTCCACGTCGCGCAGGGGTGTGCCGGGCGTGAACACCAGGCGAGGCACCTCGTTCGTCGTCGAGGCGGCCGCGCGGATCGCGGGCGGGAGATCCCCCAGCCGCACCAGGTCCTCGCGGGCGAGCACGGCCGCGCGCTCCATCGCGTTCTCCAGCTCGCGGACGTTGCCGGGCCAGGGGTGCCGCTCGAGGGCGGCCAACGCTTCGGGCTCGATCCCGCGGAGCACACGACCGTTGCGCGCACCGTGGGTCGACGCAAAGTGTCGGGCCAACAAGGCGATGTCCGCACGGCGCTCCCGGAGCGCCGGCACGTGGAGGCGGATGACGTTGAGGCGGTAGTAGAGGTCAGGCCTGAGGCGCCCCTCCGCGACGGCCTGCTCCGGATCCCGGTTGGTCGCCGCGACGACGCGAACCTCCGTTCGGATCGTCCGGGTGCCGCCCAGCCGCTCGTACTCGCCGTCCTGGAGTACGCGCAGCAGCTTCACCTGCAGGGGTAGGGGGATCTCGGTGACCTCGTCGAGGAAGATGGTCCCGCCAGAAGCGAGGTCGAAGCGCCCCTCTTTGCGTCCGTGCGCCCCCGTGAACGCACCGGCCTCGTAGCCGAACAGCTCGCTCTCCAGCAGGTTCTCGGGAAGCGCGCCGCAGTTCACCGTGACCAGGCGGCCCGGGCGAGCGCTGACGGTGTGGATCCACCGCGCCAGCAGCCCCTTTCCCGTGCCGCTCTCGCCCGTGAGCAGCACCGACGCCATCGACGGGGCGACCTGCCGGGCCTCCTCCATGAGCGCGCGCAGCTCCCCGGACTGACCGATCAGCTCGCCGGGGGAGGCCTGAGCGATCTCCTGCCTCAACCGGAGATTTTCGCGGAGGAGGTCGTGCTTCTCCAGCGCTTTTCGCACCGAGGCGATGACCTCCGTGCGGCGGAGCGGCTTCGTCACGAAGTCGTAGGCCCCCTCCTTCATCGCCTCGACCGCGCTCTCGACCGTGCCGTAGGCGGTCACCAGGATCACCTGCACCTGCGGCGCCACCTGTCGCGTGGCCCGTAGAAGCTCGAGTCCGCCCATTCCGGGCATCTTCAGATCGCTCACGACGACACCGATGTCGCCCTCGCGCAGGATCTCCAGGCCTTGCCGACCGTCCGCGGCGACCCGCACCGGCCAGCCTTCGCGCGTGAAGATGCGCTCGAGGGCCAGCCGATTGGACTCTTCGTCGTCGATGACCAGGATCATGTGACAAGGTGTCTGTGGGCTGACACCCTGTCAAGCTGGAACGCGGATTCGAAAGGATGTGCCGCTCCCAGGGGCCGTTTCGCACGTGATGGACCCGCCGAGATCCTCGAGCGACTGCCGAGCGATCGCGAGGCCGAGGCCCGTACCGCGCGCGCGGGTCGTGTAGAAGGGGTCGAACACCCGCTCGGCGACCGCCTGCTCCATGCCCGGTCCATCGTCGCGGACCACGAACTCGAGCACCGGGCCATCCTTGTGGACGTGGATGCTGAGGTGCCGGGCGCCGGCCTCTCCGGCGTTGCGCACGAGGTTCAGCAGCGCGCGGCGTACGGTGTCGCCGTCCATCTCGACGGTGCCGAGGGGCGTTCCGGTGACCTCGGCGGTGACGCCCATGCGGCGCAGCGCCTCCTCTTCGAGCCCGACGATGCCTCGTGCGAGCGCGATCGGGTCTTCGTGCGTCGCCTCCGGGAGGCGGCGCCGCGCGAGGTCCAGGTATCGTTCGGTGACGCCCTCGAGCCGCCGGATCTCGGTGATGATCGTCGCGAGCAGAGACCCCGCCTCTTCGGAGTCGATCTCTTCGGTCATCAGCTCCGCGTGGAGGGAGATGGCGTTGAGCGGGTTGCGGACCTCGTGTGTGACTTGCGCGAGCATCTGGCCCACCAAGGCGAGGCGCTCGCTGCGTTGGAGTCGCTCGCGGTCGCGTTGTCGCTCGGTGACATCCTCGCCGAGCAGGATGGTGCCCCGCTCGTCGAAGGGCCGCACGATCACGTCCTGCAGGCGCTCCTGGAAGTGCAGGTTCTCGTGACGCCCGTGGTCGAGCGTGGCCAGGGCTGCGGGGAGCGGGGCGCCCTCTTGAAGTCCCCACAAGCCGCGCGCCGCGGGGTTGGCCATGCGAACGACGCCGCCCTCCACCACGGCGACCGCCGCCGCGATGTTGTCGAGCACGCGCTGAAGGTAGAGGGACAGCGCGTGCAGGGTGCGATCCCGCTCGTCGACGGCGCGCACCATCTGATCGAACGCGCGCGCGAGCGTGTGGATCTCCTCGATCGTGGCGGGGGGCATCGGTCCGGGACGCTCTCCCGCGGCCACGCGCCGCACCTGTTCGGTGAGGGTGGAGATCGGCCGCAACGCGGACCCGGTGAGCCACAACAAGAGGGCACCCAAGAGCACCGCGACGGCGAAGAGGCCGGCGGAGACGTTGCGCGCGCGGGTCTGGGCGGATGCCGCCTTCTGGCTCGACGCGGCGACACGCCCCTCGACCAGGGTCGAGAGCTGGAGGATCTTGTTGCGGAGCACGGCGCGCGCGGCGGCCTCGGCGTCGGTGCCGCTCGTCGAGCGCCAGGCCTTCACGGCCACCTCGACCTCCTCGATCTGACGGGAAGTTGCCTGCAGGGCCGCCCGCTCCTCGCTGTCCGGACGGAGGTCAGCGGTGCCGGACGCCAGGCGGGTCGCCTCCGCCAGGGTGGTGTCCAGCGTGCCCATGCCGGCGCGCTCGCGTTCGATGAGCCCCACCATCCGTGCAGATTGGCGTGCGAGCGGGAGGTACACCCGGTTCACGACCTCCAGGGAGGCGCCGATCCGGGTGAGCTGGACCTGGTTGTAGGCCAGCGCCGCCAGGAAACAAAGGACACCGAGCCCGAGCCCTCCCAGGAGTCTCCCCCGCAGCGTCCGGAACCAGGTTCGGTTCAAAGTCACCCCCGCCCCTCGGCTAACGTGCCCCGCTGGCGCTGCGGGGGCGTCGCTCTGTCGCGCCCTGTCACGGGCCGCCCAACGCCGGTTGCGGGGTAGGCGGTTTGTGATACACAGCGGCGGTTCCGCGCCCCAGTGCTGGAGGAAGGATGATTTCGATGCGTTCCGTGCTGCTCTCTCTCTGTCTTCTTGGTCTTGCCGCTTGTGACGGAAGCGTCGGCGCGAAGGACGCCGCTGTCAGCCCCGAGGCAAAGGCCGATGTCGGCGAGACCCTCGCCAGCGTCAACGGGGAGGTCGTGGGCTCCAAGGAGTTCGAGCAGGCCGCGGCGCGCAAGGCTCCGGCCAGCGGCGACGCCCTCTCCGCCGAGGAGAAGAAGGAGGTCCTCGACTCCCTCGTCGAAGAGAAGCTCCTGTACGCGGAAGCCCTCCGCAAGCACCTGGATCGGGACCCCAAGGTCCAGAAGGTCATGGTCAACACGCTCCTCCGCGAGGACGTGTACAGCACCGTCAAGAACGGTGACTTCAACGACGAGATGCTCCAGACCTACTACGAAGAGCACAAGAGCGAGTTCGTGGTCCCGGAGAAGGTGCAGATCAAGCGCATTCTCATCAAGGTGACCGAGGCGCGCCCCGACGACGCGGCGAAGCTCGAGGCCGAGCGGATTCGCGGCGAGATCGTGAAGACGCCGGACAGCTTCAAGGATCTCGCGGCGAAGTTCTCCGAAGATCCGTACAAGCGTCGCGGTGGCGACGTGGGCTTCGTCTCCAAGGAAGGCAAGCCGGGCCTCGACGCCGCCATCGTCGACAAGGCCTTCTCCCTCGAGACCGGCGCCGTGTCGGACGTGTTCAAGACCACGGACGGGTACAACGTCGTTCAGGTGGCCGCCCGTCGTGAGCAGGTCGAGCGCACGTTCCAGCAGATGAAGGGCTCCGTCCTTCGCAAGGTCAAGAACGACAAGATGAAGGAGCTGTACGACGGCTACGTCGCGAAGCTCAAGACCGGCGCGACGATCCAGATCGACGAGACCAAGGTCGCGGCGGTCGAGATCAAGAACAGCCGTCGTCCCTTCACGCCCGGCGGCGGCCTCCCCGGCGCCGGTGAGGGTGAGGAAGGCGAGGAAGGCGGCCTCGAAGCGGGCGGTGAGGACGAAGGCGCGGGGATGCCCGCCGTTCCCGCCGGCGCCGGCACGCCCCCCCCCGTCGCGCCCTCCAACTAAGTACGTCGATGTCGTTCGTCCTCCTGCTCGTGTCGTTGGCCGGGTTCGCGGCGGCGGAAGATCCGCAGCCTGGCGCGTCGGCCCCCGTACCGAGCAAGGAGGAGGCCGCGGTGCCGGCCGCCGCGGTTCCGGCCGCCGCGGTTCCGGCGATTCCCGCGCCCGCGCCCGTTCCGGTCGATTCGAGCGCTGCGGCGCCGGCGGCAGCGGCGGGTGTGGTCGTCGACCGCGTCGCCGCCGTCGTGAATGAAGACATCATCACCTTGAGCGAGGTCTACGCCTTCGGCGGGTCCTACATCGAAGAGGTGATCGCGGCGAGAGGCGCGGGCAGCCGGGCTTCCGCCGAGGCCGAGGTCGTGGAGCGTCTGCTCGAGCGCCAGCTCGTCGAGCAAGAGATGACCGCGTTGAAACTCGATCTTGTCGATCAGGACGTCGACAGCTCGATCGCCGACATCGCCGAGCGCAACGGCATGGACATCGACGGGCTCCGGAAGGAGGTCGAGCGCAGTGGCATGGGCTGGGACCAATACCGCAGCGAGCTGAAGGAGAACCTGCGCGACATGAAGTTCGCGCAGACCGTGCTTCGTCCGCGCGTGAACGTGACGGAGGACGAGCTGCGGGATGCGTGGCTGCGTGCGTCGCCGACAGCTCCCGCTACGGCTCGTGTGCAGGCACTCGTGCTCATGATCCCGCCCGGCGCCACCGAGGCCGAGCGGCAATCCTCCCGTGAAGCCGTGCTGGCCCGTGCGCGGTCGCTCCGCGACGAGGCGCGCGCCGGAGGCGACTTCGCCGCGCTCTCTCGGGCGAACGACCAGGGGCCGTTCGGCGAGCAGGGCGGAGAGATGGGCGTGTTCAAGCCCGGTGAGCTCGTGGACACGCTGGACAGCGTCATCGTGAACACCCCCGTCGGAGAGGTGAGCGATCCCATCGTCATCGGTGACGGGGTCTACCTGCTCCGCGTGGCCGAGCGGATCTCCGCCGCCAATGACTTCGAGGCCCGGCGCGCCGAGGTCTCCGAGCAGGTGTTCCAGTCCCGCCTCGAGGACGAGAAGGAGCGCTGGTTCCAGGAGGCCCGCCGTCGCGCGGTCATCCGGATCCTCCTCCCTGGAGCCTCCCAGGCGAGCCCAGGGGCCTCCCTCACTCAATGAGGCCCCTGGTGCTGACTCCCGGCGATCCCGCGGGGATCGGCCCGGAGGTGGCCATTCGCGCTCTCCGCGCGACGGGTGCCGACGCGGTATTGCTCGGTGACATCGACGCATTGCGCAAGCATGCGCCGGACCTCGTCCTGGTTCGGGACATCGAGCCGGGCGCCGGCCTGCGGGCATTGATCCTGCCCCGCTCGTCCGAGCCCATCGAGATCGTCGCGATTCGCGCCGCTGTGGATGCCTGTCGCGACGGCCGCGCGCGGGCGATGGTCACGGGGCCGATCCACAAAGCGCGGTTGGCTGCGCGCGGGTTCTCCCATCCAGGTCACACCGAGTTCCTTGGGGAGCTGTGTGGGGTGAACGAGCCCGTGATGGCGTTCGTCGGCGGCGCGGTTCGCGTGTCCCTGGTGACCGTGCATCTCCCGCTTCGGGAGGTGCCCGCGGCGGTCACGCGGGCGAAGGTGCTCCACACCCTGCGCACCTCGGATCGGGCTCTCCGGGAGCACCTGGGCTTCGCGCGGCCACGGCTCGCGGTGTGTGGCCTGAACCCCCACGCCGGGGACGCGGGGCTGCTCGGGCGCGAGGAGATCGACATCATCGGGCCGGCGTGTGCGGACGCGCGCGCGGAGGGCCTGGACGTGTGGGGGCCCATCAGCGCGGAGACGGCATTTTTTGAGGTAGATCGGTCCGATATGGTGGTGGCGATGTACCACGACCAAGGGTTGGCACCGCTCAAGCGGCTCGATTTCGGACGCTCCGTGAATTGGACGCTCGGCCTGCCCATCGTGCGGACCAGCGTCGATCATGGCACAGCCGACGCGTTGGTCGGGACGGGGAAGGCCAGCTCGGCCAGCATGGAGGCGGCGATCCAGCTGGCGATCCAGCTCACCTCCGGCACCGCGCGGTAGCCAGAACGCCCGAGCGCGTTCTGGCTAGGGGTTTCCGGTCGGCGAAACTCCGTTTCAAGCGGGCAGCGTGTTCGCGCCGCGCAAACACGGGCCCACTCGAAACGGTCCGCCTCCGGATCGCCGATCTTCACGGCGGGTTTGGTAACCCGCCGTGAAGGTCGGCTAGCTACTCCGTCGCGAGCATCGTCCCGCAGCTTGCTCCAGCGGTCCAACTCTCCCAACGCTCGGGGGCCGCGCCGAAGGCCCGGCAATCGGCCACTTCGGAGCCGTCCCGCGTGAGCACCCGCACGATGCCGGTCAGATCGGGCTCATTGCAGTTGAAGACGGTGGAGCTCCCGAGGAGCACGTCACGCCAGTCGGGCTCTACCGACAGGGTCAGGTCGAGCTCGTCCGACGTGCCATCTGCGGCCGCGGCCGTGGAGAACATCGGATGACGTTCGACATAGGCGCCGTCGGTCGAGAGGAGCACCTGGCCGTTGCCGGTCCATGCATCGGTCGTGACCTCGAAGCGCCACCTGGCGTCTTCGGTGTCACACGCGACGCTCGCTGTCACGATTGCCGGCGGCTGTGTGGTCGGGTTCGAGCCGGTGTCGGCGTGCTCACCCCCCGCACATGCCACAAAAACAAGCGCGGCGCAGGACCGGATGCTCCGGAACTGCGCCGCGCCGATTGGCACGATGCCGACCTTACTCGACGTTGGTGCAGCGCTTGGAGTAGTACGCGGGATTCTCGCCGGTCACGGCGCAGTCGTACTCCGTCATGTCGGCGCTGTCGGCCTCGAAGCTCCAGGTGAGACGATCGGCCCAGGTCGCGCCGAGCACGGTCTCGTTGAGGAGCGTGGTCTCGTTGGCGATCTGCTCACCGGGGGTCGTGACCCAGTCGAGGCGGAGCTCGTAGACTTCCGACCCGTCGGAGTTGGTCGTGGTCAACGCGAAGCCGTTGTGGGACTCGGTCCAACGGGTGTCCGAGGGATCGGCCGTCTCGGCGATCTCGAGGTTGAGCGCGCCCGCGGCGCGGGACGTCGTCATCGTGTAGATGCAGAGGTCGGCGGCGCAGTCACCGCTGAAGGACACGAGGTCCCATGCGGCGATGTCGGTGTCGGTGTCGGTGTCGGTGTCGGTGTCGGTGTCGGCATCGGCGCTGGTGTCGCCGGTGTCGCCCTTGTCACTGGTGCAGCCGAAGAGGGCGATGAGCCCGATGAGAAGCGAGTACTTGGTCATTTTCTCCTCCTAGAGAATCAGCGGGCATCTTCTACACCAATTGCCCGGCGGGCGCAAGTGGCTGAGCTAGAGGTTCGTGCGGGGGCACCTTCATGGCCGAGGCAAGGGGGAGGGCGGCTGGCCCTCCCCCGGCGGGTGCTACCAGAAGTTCGAGCACACGTCCGAGAAGTACGAGGGGTCATGCCCGTAGGCCGCGCAGTCGGCGTAGTTGCCGTTCTCGTCGGTCACCGTGAAGAGCACCGTGAGCTGGTTCGAGATCGCGGAGTCGGACACATCGAAGATGGTCGACTGATTCTGGACCTGGTCCTCGAAGCTGCCGACCAGGTTGAGGTTGATCTCCTTGGTCTCGGTGTTGTCGTCGAAGTCGACGAGCGTGAAGTCGTTGTGGAACTCGGACCACGCACCGCAGACGAGCTCGCCCTTGGTGGACGAGGGGCCGCAGGTCCAGCTGGGGTCACCGGTCTCGACGAGGTCGAGCTCGACGGTGCCCATGGAGCCGGTCGTGGTGACCTCCCAGGTGCAGGTGGAGCCGGAGCAGAAGCCGTTGACGTTCTCGAGCAGCACGTCACCGTTTCCGCCCGACTCGCAAGCGGTGTCGCCGGTGTCACACTTGCTGCTGCCGCCATCGCAACCAAGGAAGGTGAGCGCCGCGGCGCCGAGGAGAAGTACGTTCTTCATTGGGGGTCCATCCGTTTGAGTGAGTGCAGGCAACGCCTCCCTCTACCGAGGGATGCGGAGTACCTCTAAGCACGCTCAGGATGAGCTTCAAGTTGCCGTGACAGGCGACGGGTCCTCGAAGGCGGCCGCCATGCGCTCGCGGAACAGCATTCGTTCGATGCGATCGAGCAGGACGTCGAGCCCCTCTCCGGTCCTGGCGCTCACTGGGGAAGCCTCCCAATCCTCGACCATCGCGCGCACCCGGTCGGGGTCGGCCCGATCGATCTGGTTCACGACGACGAGCGTGGGGGTGTCCGCGGCGCCGAGCTCCTTCAACACCTGGTCTACCGTGCTCTTCTGCCCCTCGGCGTTCTCGTCGCCGGCGTCCACCACGTGGAGGAGAAGATCGGCCTCGAGCGCCTCGTCGAGGGTGCTCCGAAACGCGTGCACGAGATCCTTCGGGAGGTCGCGGATGAACCCGACGGTGTCGGTGAGGATGATCTCGCGATCCTCCGGGAAGCGCATTCGGCGGGAGGTCGGGTCGAGCGTGGCGAACAGCTTGTCTTCCGCGTCGACGTGGCTCTGTGTCATGCGATTGAGCAACGTGGATTTGCCGGCGTTCGTGTAGCCCACGATCGCGACCAGCGGGAGGCCTACGCGCTTGCGACGGTCGCGACGCATCGTTCGTTCGGCGGCGATCTCGTCGAGCTGGCGCTGGACGCGGTGGAGCCGTTCGTCCGCGCGGCGTCGATTGATCTCGAGCTTCGTCTCGCCGGGGCCCTGGCCGCCGATGCCGCCGGTGAGGCGGCTCATCGCCGTGGGCATGATGGCGAGGCGCGGCTTGCGGTAGCGGAGCTGGGCGAGCTCTACCTGGAGCTTGCCTTCCCGCGTGGTGGCGCGCTGGCTGAAGATGTCCAGGATCAGCTGGGTGCGGTCGAGCACCTTGAGGTCTGTCTCCGTGGCGATGTTCCTTAGCTGCGAGGGCGAGAGCTCCTGATCGAACACGAGGACGTTGGCGCCGAGGTGCATGCACCGCAGCACGAGGTCCTTCAGCTTGCCTTCACCCACCACGGTGCGCCCATCGATCTCCCGGCGTACCTGCAGCACCGAGTCGGCGATCTGCAGGCCGGCGGTGTGCGCGAGCCGGCCGAGCTCGTCGAGGGAGCGGCGGGCACCGCGCGGATCGCGCACGGTCACGCTCACGAGCACAGCGCTCTCTTGCCCGGTGATGGCCCGGGCCTCCGCTGCCGTTCGGAATTGGACCTCGAGGTCACGGATGAACGAGGAGAAATCCTCGTCCCAGCCGTGCACCGAGGGCACCTTTTCCACCCGCCACATCTCGGCGCCGCGCGCCGCGCCAGGGGGGAGGATGACCCCGTACTCCAACGCGCCCGGGAGCCCGTCCGGCTGGGCCTGGATCACCACGACGGTGTCGAGGCGCAGGAGGGTGAGGTCCGTCAGGTCGTCCTTGCTCAGGCCCTCGCCGCGGAGGTGGGTGTGGACCAGCCGCAGGCCGCGGAAGCGACCGGCGCCCGCACGCTCGCGCCCCAGCTCGGGGATGAAGAGCTGATGCGCGTCACCCACGATCACCTTGTCGACCATGCCGACGCGGTCGATGAGGAGCCCCACCTGCCGGTTGCACTCGCGCGACACCTCGGTGAGGCGGCGCGCGAGCTCTGGGGTGACGAAGCGCGTGGCGGGGATGCGGCGTTGGTAGAAGGACTGGAGGGCCTTGTTCTGGCTCGGCTTGAGGCCCTCGGTGTTTCCGAACAACGTTTCGATGATCTGACTCCTGCGGGGTGGCCGCTACTTGGTTGCGACGCGCTCGATGATCTGGGGCAGATCGATCCCCAGCGCGCCCTTCAGCTCCTCGACGAGCGTGACGGCCCTTCGCGCGCTGACGTCCGCGTCCGGGGGAAGCACGGTGAGGCGATGCACCTTGACCTGCTGGATGGTAGACACCAGCTGCCCCATCGTCGCCTGTAGTTTCTGCATCAGGAAGATGTCGCGCGACGCGGCGCCGCCGTTCTTCCAGGTGGTGATCATCTGCTCGAGAACGTGGTTGGTCGCGCGCCCGTCCTCCACGATCTTGGCGGCCGCGCCCTTGGCGTTGGAGCTCGCGGCTTCCATCTCGGCCTGCGCGGGCGCGATCACGTCCGCCTCGAGCTGCCGGCGCACCTGCTCCACGCGGGCGGCCTGCACTTTGAGTTCACCTTCCGCACGTGCGACCATGGCCTTGACCCGGCCGACCTCCTCGGCGATGAGGGCCTCCCGCCGCGAGAGGGTCTCCATGAGGCGCCGCTCGGTCTGGGTGCGCGCGATCTCGATCTCGGACTCGAGCTCGGACACGCGCGCACGCTCGCGCGATCCGGCGTCCTGGATGATCGAACGGGCGCGCGCGTTGGTCTCCGCCACCTTGGAGCGCATGATCAGGTCGGCGGAGCTCTTCCGGCCGATGCTGTTGAGGTAGCCCTTCTCGTCGGACACGTTCTGGATCTTCAGCGTGTCGAGCGCGAGGCCGAGGCGGGTGAGGTCGTGCTCGGCTTCTTCGAGGAGCTTCTCGGCGAACGCGATCTTGTCCTCGTTGACCTGCTCGGGGGTGAGCTGGGAGAGGACGCCGCGCAGGTTGCCCTCGAGCGTGTCCTTCGCGACCTGGACGATGTCCTTCCGCGCGTAGCCCATGAACCGCTCGATCGCGTTGTTGAGGATGGGCTCGTGCCCCGAGATCTTGACGTTGGCCACGCCCTGGACGGTGAGCGGGATGCCGCCCTTCGAATACGCGTTCGTGACGCTCACCTCGATGATCATGTTGGTGAGGTCGACGCGGTCGACGGTCTCCAACAGCGGGATGCGCACCGAGCGGCCGCCCTTCACGATGCGGTAGCCGACGGCTCGCCCCTCGAGCTGGCGCGTGGTGCCCGAGAAGATGAGGACCTCGTTGGGGCCGCAGATGTAGAGCAGGTTCCGCAGGACGACGAGGGCGCACACCGCGAAAAAGCCGACGACGAAGAGGAGGACAACCGGGACGAGAAGGCTCACGACTTGATCTCCGCGCTGGAGGAGGAGCGGGCGAGGGTGCCGGTGACGTCGACGCCGGTGGTGGCGCTGAGCTCCTGGAGCACCTGCTTGACCATGGCCGGGTAGCCGGCGACGAACGCGGCGAGGGCCTTCCCATCACCCCGGTCGATGACGGTGACCTCTCCGACCTCGATGCTGTTCACGCGTGCCACGACGGTGGACATGATCTGCTCCAGCTGCTGGATGAGGAAGATGTCCCGCGCGTCGTTCCCCGCGGAGGCCCAGGTGCGGGTGAGCATCTCGAGGACCTCGGCCATGCCCGCGCCGTTCTCGGCGATGACCGAGGCTTCGCCGCGAGCGCGGAGCGCTTCCGCCTGCTGCTGGGCCCGGGCGGGGAGCACGACATCGGCGATGAGGCGGGTCTGCTCGAGCTTCTTGCGGATCTCCTGGAGCTCCTGCTCCGCCTCGGCCCGCGCCTCCGCGGCGAGCTGGCCCGTGCGCTCCTCCTCCGACTTGGCCGTCCCCTCGAGGTCCGCCTTGATCTTGCGCAGCTCGTTCTGCTTCTTTCCGATGCGGGCCTCGGCCTGTTCCACGGCGATCTTGCCGCCCTGGTTGGCCAGGGCCTCGGCCATCTCGGCCTCGCTCTTGGCCTGGGACTCGGCGATGTCCGCCACCATCAGGACGTTGGCGATGCGCTCGCGGCCGATGCTGTCGAGGTACTTCACGTCGTCGTAGACGTTCAGGACGCGGAGCGTGTCGAGCTGGATGCCGAGCTTCCGGAGGTCGTCCTCGGCTTCGTCGAGCAGGGTGTTGGCGAACTTCAGGCGATCTTCGTTGACCTCCTCGGGGGTGAGCCGGGAGAGCACGCCACGGAGGTGCCCCTCGAGGGACTCCTTCGCGACGCGGCTGATCTCACCGGGATCGCGGCCGAGAAACCGCTCGACCGCGTTCATGATGACCTTCGGATCGCTCGACACCTTCACGTTGGAGATCGCGTGCAGGTTCAGCGGGATGCCACCCTTCGAGTACGCGTTGGTGACGTGCAGGTCGAGCGGGATGGTCGACAGGTTCATGGCGTCGACCCGTTCGAGCAGCGGCACGCGGAAGGTGCGGCCTCCGAAGACGAGTCGGTACCCGACCTCCGAGCCGTCGGCCATCTCGCGCTTCCGGCCCGAGAAGATCAGCACCTGATCAGGGCGGCAGATGAAGATGAACTGTTTGGCGATGGCGACGGCCATGAGGAGGCCGAAGCCGAGCCCCGTGGCGAGGCAAAGTGCGGTTACGAGCTCTTCCAAGAGGGCTCCTTCAGGAGGGGGTGGAGACGGCTGGTGGGGGGCGCCGATCGGGAGTGGCGGGGGTCACATCGGCGGTGCCGCCGGACACGTCCACCACGAGGACACGTTCGCCACGTTCGAGGAGGCGGCCTTCCTTCGTGGTAGCGGGCAGCTCGAGGGTCTGGCCGTTGTGCACGAGGCGCACCTTGCCGAGCTTGCCCGGGCCCATCGTGAGGACGACCTCTGCGTCCCGCCCGCGGAGGGTGCGGGCGTCCAAGGCGCTGGAGACGGTGTCCCGGGAAATGGCGCGCAGGAGCGTCGTGACGCCGGCACCCACGCCGGCCCCGGTGACGGCGGAGAGCACGAGCGTGAAGAGCCAGGGGGTCGACAACAGGGAGAGGAGGAGGCCCGTCATCCCGAAGGCGGCGAGCGCGAAGGTCCAGAACCGCAGCGAGAGGATGGTCAGCGCGATGGCGCTGAAGCCCTGAAGGATCCCTTCATGGTCCTGCCCGTGCACCGCGAGGTCCTTTCCCAGGCCGTGCTGGCCGTGCTCGTGATCCAGCTCGTGCCCGTGATCCAGCTCGTGCCCTGCGTCCGCCGAGCCTCCGTCGCCCTCGACGTCCTTGCCCCCACCGAACATCGAGGCCGCGATGAGGATGCCGCCGAGCACGAGGCTTCCGGCGTAGAGCGCGAGGAGGGTCACGATGGAATCCTGGCAGGTCGATGCGAGGAAATCAACGGCCGCGCGCGAGGTTGAGCCACCCGGCGATGAAGCAGATGCCCCCGAGCGGGGTGATCGCGCCCAGGATCGGCAGGTCGAGCAGCACCAGCATGTAGAGGCTGCCGCTGAAGATCAGGATGCCGCACAGGAAGAGGAGGCTCGTCAAGCGGCGTGGCACGGGGGCCAGGGAGAGCGCCAGGAGAGCCACGGCGTGGACGAGGTGGTAGCTCGAAGCGGTGTGCCAGGTTTCGAGCCGCTCGGGCGTGACCCGGCTCTCCAGCGCGTGGGCACCGAAGGCCCCCGCGGCGACGGCGGTGGCCCCGAGCAGCGCGGCGATACGCCTCATTCGGCGCCCCCGAGCGCCGAGAGGGCGGCCACGAGCTCGTCGGAGCCGCTGAACCGCATCGTGGCGCCGTCGATCCGGCAGATGAGGGAATGCTCGCAGGCTTCACACCGATCGAAGCACTCGACGGTGGACAACGCGCCACCGGCAGCGGCCACGCGCGCGGGGAGGCCGGGATCGTGGCGCCCCATGCCGGTAGCGCAGACGACGACCTCGATCATTGGGCCCCGACAGGGGAATAGTGGGCGGACATGTCGGCGGTGTATCCTGCCGTCGGTTGGCGCGAGGGCTGGGTTGGAGCCTCCTCCGGTCCTGTCACGCGACGAGCGCGTGCTGAACGTGATCCTCGTCATGCGGACATATTCTGGTCTTGCAGAAGAGATCGTCTGAACATACGTTCAGGGCATGTCCCAGTTGCCCCTCCGGCTCGTGCCCTCCCGGGTTGACATCGGGACGCGTCCTCTGCGCGAGGTCGCCGGGGTTCCAGTACGGGCGCAACCCGAGCCCGTCCCTCCCGTATCGGCGCGGTCGGCGGCGATCGAGCGGCTGCGTGCGCTGGTGGGCTCGCGCGGTCGGGTGGGGATCGTACCTCCGCCACCGGAGCCCATGGTCCCCGACCTGCCGTCGCTCGCGCCGGGGCATCTCTCCACGGGGATCCTGGGTCTCGATGCGTGGCTGCACGGGTGGCCCCAACCGGGGCCGGTCGAGCTGGTCGGCCCCGCGGGGAGCGGTCGGCTCGCGTTGGTGATCCCGCTGATCGAGCGTCTCACCCGGCAGGGACGCTCGGTGCTTCTCGTGGATCCGCTCCATCAGGTACACCCCCCTGGTCTGGGGCGATCCGACATGTCCCGCCTGGTGATGGTCCGTCCGCCCGGGGAGCGGGCGGCCTGGGCCGCCGAACAGGTGGCGCGTTCGGGCGCGGTCGACATGCTGCTGGTGCTCGACGCGCCGCCGCTGGGGAGAGGGGGGGTGCGGCTCGCCCGTGCGGCCGAGGCGGGCGGCATGGTCGTGTTCGTGCTCACCGAGCGCCCAGAGGCCGAGCTCCCGGCCTCGTTGCGCATCGAGACCGCGGGGTGGCAGGGGGATCACGTGCGGGTGCGCTGCACCCGCAGCCGGGATGGGCGGATGGTGGGGGAGCGGTTGATCGCGCCCTCCGAGGCCCCGATGTGCTCCAGGATGTCTGCTTCTCCGTCCTCGGCCTGGGTCGCGTCGCGACCGCGTCGCGTCGGAGCCGGCTGATGCGGCGTGGCTTCCTCGCCATTCATCTTCCCGGGTTCCGGCTGGAGCGTTGCGGGTGGGATCCACAACTCCCAGCTGTGCTCGTCGCCGTCGCGCGGGGCGCGGAGCGGGTCCTCTCGCTCTCGTTACCCGCGGGGCAGGCTGGCATTCGCCTTGGGATGACGCTGGCGGCCGCCCGCGCACAGCTCCCCGAAGTGCGCGTCGAGCGGCTCGATCCCGCGGGCGAGCTCGCCGATCTCGAAGCGCTGTGCGTCGCGCTCTGCCGCTTCACGCCGGCCGCCCGCCCGGTACCCCCCGATGCGCTGCTCCTCGAGGTCGGATCGGTCGCGCTCGCGCCCATCCGAGCCTGCCTCGCCGAGCTCGGCCACGTCTGCCGCCTCGTCCTGGCGGAGGAGGGCGGCGCCGCGCTCGCGCTCGCGCGGCATGCCCGGCGCGATCGGGTGATCCCGCCCGGTGGCGTCGCGGCGGCCCTGGCCCGGCTCCCCGTCGCCGCGTTGGAGCTGCCCGAGCCGGTGTTGCTCTCGCTCCATGACGTGGGGATCCGCACCATCGAGCAGTTCGCGGCGCTCCCCACGGCCGCGCTCACGGGGCGGTACGGGCCCGAGATTGCGGCTGCCCACGCGCGCGCCTCCGGGCGGGCGTCCCCCGCTGCGCTCCCCGTCCCGCCGCCCCGGGAGGAGACCTCCTTCCATGTCGACTTCGGGGACGCGGTCGAGGTGCTCGAGGCCGTCCTGTTCGTGCTGAACGGCCTCGTCCGCGACCTCACCGCGTCGCTGGAGCGTACGGGGCAGGCAGCCATGCGGGTGCAAGTCCGGCTCCGTCTCGAGCCGGGCGAGCACCTCGTACCCGTGCGGCTCGGGCAGCCCTCCCGCGGCCCCGATCGCCTGTTCCGCCTCCTCCGTGCGCGGTTGGAGCGGGTGCAGCTCGGCGCGCCCGTGGTGGGGGTCGGGCTCGAGCTGCTCGAGGCGGCGCCGTTCCGGGCCGCGCAGCCGAGCCTCCTCGATCGCGCGGAGGCCGTCGAGCCGCTCCCGGAGCTCTGCGCGCGGCTCCAGGATGTACTCGGGGCCGAGGCCGTGTGCGTGCCGGAGCAGGTCGACACCTGGCGCCCCGAGGCCGCGTGGCGCGCCGTGCCCTGGGGCCAGCCGCTCACGAGCCCCCCGCCTCCGCCGGCGGCGCCCGACCCCGCCGCGCCCCACGAGCCGGGTGACCTCCAGCGGTCCCGGCCCTCCCTGATCCTGGCCACGCCGTCCGCGCTCCGCGTCGCGGCCGCGCCGTCCGGGCGCCCCCGTGCGCTCCTGCTCGATCGCGTCTGGACCCCCCTCCCGGTCGTGGAGGGGCCGGAGCGACTCGCGGGCGAGTGGTGGCGGGCCGATGGGTGGCGGCGGGACTACTGGCGGGTCGGCCTGCCGGACGGGCGCCGCGCGTGGATCTTCCGCGAGGCGCTCCCCGGCGACGTCGATCCGATGTCCCAACGGTGGTTCCTGCACGGATGGCTGGACGGGGGAGATCTCCACGCGCACGCCGTCCCAGTTCCCCCATCCCCGGTCACGCCCCCGGATGCACACTCGCCTCCGGATGCACACTCGCCTCCGGATGCGTCCCTGCGCCGCCGTCCGTCCAAGCCGCCGCCCGCCCGCTACGCCGAGCTCGTCTGCCGATCCAACTACTCGTTCTGCGAGGGCGCCTCGTTTCCCGAGGAGCTCGTCGGCAAGGCGAAAGAGCTCGGCCTGTCGGCCCTGGCGCTCACGGATCGGGACGGCGTGTACGGCAGCGTCCGTTTCCACCGATCTGCCGACGGTCTTCCAATCCTGCACGGCTCCCTCCTCACGCTCCGGGCGGGGCACGAGCGGGTGCTCGACGGCGGAGCGTCGTGGTCGGCGGTCGCGCTCGTCCAGAATCTCACGGGCTGGGCAAGCTTGTGCCGCCTCCTGTCGATCGCGCGGGGCCAGGCAACGAAAGGGTACGCGGAGATGCCGCTCGAGCGGCTGCTGGAGCGGAACGAGGGGCTCATCCTCCTCGCCCGCGGAGACTGGCCGGAGGATGCCCTTGCCCGCCTCCACGCGGCGGTGGGAAACCGCCTCTACCGTGCCGTGAGCCGACGCCTCGCCCCCGGTGAGGAGGCGAGGATCGAAGCGCTCGTCCGGGGACCCGTTCCCTGCGTCGCGACGAATGACGTGCTCCTGCACAGCCAGGAGCGCGCCCGCCTCCAGGACGTCCTCGCCTGCATCCGGATGCAGACCACGCTGTCGAAGGCGGGGCGCCGCCTCCAGCCGAACGCGGAGCGCGTGCTGAAGGATCCCGAGCGGATGGCCCGCCTCTTCCGCCCCTGGCCGGCGCTGATCGAGCGCACGATGGAGATCGTGGGCCGATGCAGCTTCTCGATGAGCGAGCTGAAGTACCAGTACCCGCGCGAGGTCGTCCCCGACGGCTACAGCGCCATGGAGTGGCTCCGGGAGATCACGCGCCGAGGGGTGCGCGAGCGCTACGGCCCCACCCCCGCCATCAGCGTGGTCCGTCAGATCGAGTACGAGCTCGACATCATCGGGCGGCTCGACTTCGCGGCCTACTTCCTGACTGTTCACGATCTGGTGCGCTTCGCGCGCTCCCGCGGCATCCTCTGCCAGGGCCGGGGGAGCGCGGCCAACTCCGCGGTCTGCTACGTCCTCGGGGTCACGGCGGTCGATCCCGCGCAAACCACCCTGCTCTTCGAGCGCTTCATCTCCGAGGAGCGCGGCGAGCCGCCCGACATCGACATCGACTTCGAGCACGAGCGCCGGGAAGAGGTGCTCCAGTACGTCTACGAGAAGTACGGACGCGACCGCGCGGCCATGGTGAACGAGATCATCTCCTGGCGCGGGCGCATGGCCGTCCGGGACATCGGCAAGGCGGTCGGGCTCGGCCTCGATCAGGTGGATCGGCTGGCCAAGGCGATGGACTCGTGGGGGGGCAAGCCTCCGTCCGCGGAGCGGTTCCGCGAGGCCGGTCTCGACCCCACCGACCCCGCCCTCGGCCTCACTCAATCGCTCGTGGGCGAGATCCAGGGCTTCCCCCGCCACACCTCCATCCACGTCGGGGGCTTCGTGATCTCCGACGGCCCCCTCCTCGATCGCGCGCCGATCGAGCCGGCCACGATGGAAGGCCGCACGGTCATCCAGTGGGACAAGAACGACATCGACGACCTCGGCTTCGTCAAGGTCGACCTCCTCTCCCTCGGCATGTTGACCGCGATCCGCAAGTGTTTCGGCCTGATGCGCACCGCGCACGGCATCCACCACGACCTCGCGTCGGTCCCCCGGGAGGATCCGGGCGTGTACGACATGCTCTGCGAGGCCGACTCCACCGGGGTGTTCCAGGTGGAGAGCCGCGCGCAGCAGGGCATGCTCCCGCGTCTCAAGCCACGGTGCTTCTACGATCTGGTCATCGAGACCGCGATCGTGCGCCCGGGCCCGATCCAGGGCGGCATGGTGCACCCGTACCTGCGCCGGCGCATGGGCCAGGAAGAGGTCACATACGTCGACGAGCGGCTGCGACCGATCCTGCACCGCACGCTCGGGGTCCCGATTTTTCAGGAGCAGGTGATGGCGATGGCCGTCGCCGTGGGCGGCTTCACGCCCGGCGAGGCCGACGCGCTCCGCCGTGCCATGGGCGCGTGGCGACGCAAGGGAGGCCTCGGGGAGCTGGGCGAGAAGCTCATGCAGGGCATGAAGAGCAACGGGCTCCCGGATGACTACGCCGCCCAGATCTTCAAGCAGATCCAGGGGTTCGCCGAGTACGGCTTCCCCGAGTCACATGCCGCCTCCTTCGCGCATCTGGTGTATGTCTCGGCGTGGCAGCGCTGCTACTTCCCGGCGGCGTTCTGCGCCGCGCTCATCAATTCCCAGCCGATGGGCTTCTACGCGCCGCGCTCGCTCGTGGCGGACGCGCAACGCCACGGGGTGGAGGCCCGGGGGATCGACGTGACCGTCTCGGATTGGGACTGCACGCTCGAGCCGACGCCGGACGGCCCGGCGCTGCGCCTCGGTATGCGGCTGGTGAAGGGCCTCAAGGAGGAGGCCGCCCGTGCGGTCGAGCGGGCACGGCGGGAGCGTGTCTTCGTCGATCTCCCCGATCTCGGGGTGCGAACCGCGCTCGATCGGGGCGCGCTGCTCGCCCTGGCACGCGCGGGCGCGCTCGATGCGTTGCTGCCGCTCGAGCAGCGGGGCGCCCGCGGAGCGGTGTGGGCGGTGGAGGGGCTCTGGGGCGGGCTCTTCGCCCGGACCCCTCGCCTCGAGGACCCGATCGACCTTCCGATCGCGACCCCGACCGACGAGGTGCAGGCGGACTACCGTGCCACCGGGCTCTCCGTCCGGAGCCACCCGGTCGGGCTCGTACGCGCGCGCCTGGAGGAGGAAGGTGTCCTCCCGCTGGCGCGGCTGCTCGAGGTGCGGCCAGACACCGTCGTCCGGATCGCAGGGCTCGTGTCCCACCGGCAGCGCCCAGGAACCGCGTCCGGAGTCGTGTTCATGACGTTGGAGGACGAGACCGGCACCGTGAACGTCGTGGTCTGGCCGAAGCTCTTCGAGCAGCAGCGCCAGCTGATCCGCAGCGAGCCGCTCGTGTGCGTCTCTGGGGTGGTCCAGCGCGACGGTGAGGCCATCAGCGTGGTGGCGCGGCACTTCTCGCTCCTGACCGCCGCGCCTCCCGTGCGGGCCTCGAGCCGGGACTTCCGATGAGCGCGGACCTCGCCCATGTCGAACGCGTCCGGGAGCGATGGAGCTCCCTCTCCGGGTTAGCTGCCCGCATGTTCGTCGTGCTGTCGTTGTTGGCTTGCTCGGGTGGGGGGACAGACGCCTCCGGAGACCTCTCTGCTAGCGGCCTCGAGGCCCCCGTCGTGCCGCTCACCGCCACGGACGATCCGCTGCCGGAGCCCCGGCTGGGCGTCTCCGAGGTGGTGACTCCACCCGAGGTGTTGCGTCCGACCGAGGTCCAGGATGGGGCGGCGCCCCCGCAGCTCGACATCTGGTTCGATCCGGACGTGACCACGTTCGATGCGATGCGGGCGAGGCTCGTCGGGTGGGGATTCTCCATCCTCGACGGGGACGGCGAGAGCTGGCGCGTCGGCGTGCCGCGGGGGAGCGACTGGCCGGCCCGCCTCCTGCCGCTGCCGGAGGTCGCCCGGGTCACCGAGGCCATCGATCTGATCGCGCTCGAGAGCGGCGCGTTCCGCGAGGGCAGCGAGCGCTACGGAAAGCTGACCCACAGCTGGTCCTGGCGGCCCGGCGGCCCGGTCCAAGCGGTGAGCGGCGGGCGCGCGCCCCCCGATCCCGTGCTGCCACATGCCCTCCCGCCGCAGGCGATTCGTTGCCTCGCGCCCCTCCGCACCGAGATGGCGACGGGCGTCTCCGTGGGCGTAGGCTGGGAGCGGGCGCTGGTGGCCAACCCGCCCACCTGGGTGCTGGTCCTCGAGGGCTTCGGCGCGTGTGACGCGTCCGGGTGGATCCTCCTCAGCGCCGATGCCCCAGTGACCACGCTCACGGTCGGTGGCCGTCCGGTGTCCGAGCTCGACGGCGCGACGATTCACGCGCTGGCGGTCGACTATCTCCGCCAGCCGCGGCCCTACGAGGACGCCTCGGCGCTCGCCGCGTGGGACCTCCTGCGCACCGCCCCGTCGGACACGCTGGCCGCCGCCGTCACCGCGGTGGCACCGGGGCCCTTTCAAGAGCGCCTTTGGGAGGAGCTCGACCAGCGGGACCACGCGGCGGCGTTGGCTCTCGCGGGCCAGTCGGCCTCACCCGTCCTCCGCGGCGCCGTCACGGCCGAGGTCGAGTCCCTCCGCACGGCGTCCTTGACCGATCCGAAGGCCCCGGCCGATGCGGTGTACGCGGCGCTCACCGTGTGGCGGCCCGGTCCGACCGATCCGCCCGACATCCTGAATCGCCTCCGCCAGAGCCCCTCGCCCCGGGTGCGCGAACGGGCATGGGAGCTAACGCTCGACGCCACGATGGCCGGCTGCCTCGAGCGTCTGAAGTCGGTGGCCTCGGCGGATGTCACCACGGCCTCGGCGGTGTACCGGGAGTGCCCGCAGCAGCCGGTCCGCACGGCCGCCTTCCAGCGGGTCGCAGCGCTCGATCGCGTGGCGGCGGGCGCCATGCTGAACGTCGTGCTCGAGGAGCCGGAGACGCTCCGGACCGGCGTCGCCGCCGTGCGGCACACCGCCGCCATCGAACGCTGGGATCTGCTCGAGGCGTTGGTGCAGCGGCCCTCTGTCGCGCGTGATGTGCGTCGTGTCGCGCTCGAGTTCCTCGTACGGGCTTCCGTCCCGCAGGCAGCCGAGCTCGTCGAGCAGCATGGCGCCTATCTCGGCTATGACCCGGGGCCCGCCGCGGGCGCGCCGACGGGGCCCGCCACCGCCTCGGAGGGATAGGTGACCGTCCCTTACTGGCTGGACGGCGCCCCGCCCCTCGCGCCCCGGCTCACCGAGGACATCTCGGCGGATGTCGTGGTCATCGGCGCGGGGCTCTGCGGTGCGTCGGCGGCGCTGGCGCTCGGGCGCGCGGGGGTGAGCACGGTCTGGGTAGACTCCGCGGCGGTCGCGCATGGAGCCTCTGGCCGGAACGCGGGCTTCCTCCTCCAGGGCACCGCCGAGCGGTACGTGCGGGCCGTCGCGATCCACGGGCGGGATCGCGCTCGCCGGGTCCACGCCCTCTCGCGAGAGAACCACCGGGCGATGGCGGCCGAGATCGAGCGGCTCGGCCTCGAGTGCGGCTACATGCGGCGCGGATCGCTCCAGCTGGCGGGCAGCGTGGAGGAAGAGGGTGACCTCCTCGAGTCCGCCACCCTCCTCCGAGAGGACGGCTTTCCGGTCGAGCAGCGGGATGCGGACGCGCTGGGACCGGCCCTCACGGGGGCCGGCTTTCGGCTCGGCGTGCACCTCCCGGATGACGGCGAGCTCCAGCCCGCGGCGTTCGTCCAGGGCATCGCGCGGGCGGCGATGGGGCTGGGGGTCCAGCTCTTCGAACATACGCCGGTCACGACGCTCCACGCCGATGCCCCGGGGGACGTGCGGGCCGAAACCCCGCGCGGCACCATTCGGGCCCAGATCGCGCTCGTGTGCACCAATGCCGCCGCGGGCCATCTCCTCGGGGGGCTCGCGGGCACGATCGACCCCGTTCGCGGCCAGATGCTCGCCACCGCGCCCGCGCCCCCGCTCTTCGCCTGCCCGATCTACGCCGATCACGGCTACGACTACTGGCGCCAGGACGAACACGGACGCATCGCGTTGGGCGGGTGGCGGAACCTCGATCCGGAAGGGGAGGTGGGCGTCGAAGAGGCGCTCCATCCGCTCATCCAGGCCCGCATGACCGAGTTCCTGCACCGCTTCGCCGCGCTGCGCGACGTCCCGATCACGCATCGTTGGAGCGGGACCATGGGCTTCTCGCGCGATGGTCTGCCGATGGTCGGCGCCGTACCGGGCTCGCCCGGCGCCCTCGTGGCGGCCGGCTTCACCGGCCACGGGTTCGGGTTCGCCTGGGTCTGCGGGCGCGCCATCGCCGAGATGGTGCTGGACGGGCGGAGCGAGGTCGCGGAGCTCTTTCCCGCCCGCCGGTTCCGGGGCTGACAGCGTGACCGTCATTCTTCCCTCGGTCCAGAATGACGGTCCCGCTCCGAGCGCCGCGCCCGCCGCCCCGCTCTCCCTGCTCCGCGCTGGAGGCGTGCTCTCACGCCTGGCGGAGCTGACCGGGCTCGTCCATCGGCCCGTCGACCACGAGCCGATCCCCGTCGTGACGCGAGGCCCGGTGGCGCCGCTACGGCCGGGCGTGCCGTTCACCGTGCTGTGCTGGAACATCCAGTTCGCGGGCACCCGCCGCCTCAAGTTCTTCTACGACGGCGGCGACGCCGTGCATGTCCCGGCGGTGGATCGCGAGCTCGGCCTCGCCGGAATCAGCGAGGAGCTCCGCGCGGCCGACGCCGACATCGTCCTCCTCCAGGAGGTCGACCGTGACAGTGACCGCACCGGGCGCGTGGACGAGCTCGGTGCGCTGCTCGAACGCGCGCCCTACCCGGCGTTCGCGAGCGCGCCGTGCCACCGGAGCCGCTTCGTCCCCGTACCGACCCGCGCGCCGCTCGGCAGGGTCGACATGCACGTCGCGATGCTGGCCAAGGTGCCCCTCGAGTCGGCGATCCGCATCCAGCTCCCCCTCCTGCGGGAGCCGCGGTGGCGGCGGGCGTTCAACCTCAAGCGTTGCCTGCTCTGGGCGCAGGTGCCCATCGACGGATGGGAGCGCCCGCTCCACGTGGCCGTCACCCACCTCGCGGCGTTCTCGCGTGGCGACGGCACGCTCGGGCGCCAGGTCGCCGTCCTCTCCCAGTGGATGGAGGATCGCGAGCGGGCGGGGGATCCCTTCGTCCTCGGCGGGGATCTGAACCTGTTGCCGCCGGGCGACGACCCGCTTCGGCTCGGAGCCGACGCGATCGAGTACGGGGACCGCCCCAACCCGATCGAGGTGCTGATCCCGCGCTTCCGCACGGTGATCCCACCCTCCGAGCTCCGTGATTCCGACAACGCGACCTACCTGCCGTGGGGCGCGGTCGTCGCCGACCGCATGCTCGACTATCTCTTCGTCTCCGATGGGATCGAGGTCGTCGAGGCCGGCCCGGTGTCGCGACGGGAGCCGGTGTCGGATCATCACCCGCTCCGGGCGACGCTCTGCCTCGTGCGCCCGCCCGGCACCGGAGCGGCGCGCTCGCCAGTTCTCGCATCCGCACCCGGGGAACCCGCTTCCCGTAGAGGTCCGGGCGAGGTACCATAGGCGCAATCTCTGCCCGGGAAGCGCTCATGGCCCGTTCCAAACAAGTCGCGCGTGACCGCAATCTTCCGCAAGCGGTCGGGCAGGAGGCTCCGGAACGCGCGCAGGGTGGCAACCGTCGCGAGGGGCCCGCAATGCCGCAAGCCGACGGCGGCCTCACCGCGGGTGGGGCCCGGCGGATGGCCGGCGCCGCCGGGAACGCCTTCGCGGCGGACCTGGTGGGTGGAAAGAGCGCGGCGCGTGGGGGCGCCCCGAAGAACGGCGGCATCCAGGTCAACGGGGAGGCCTCCCTCGGTGCGGACGGTCCGCAGGCGTCGGCGAAGATCTCGGGCGGGATCCAGGTCGGCGGCTTGAAGCTCAGCGCAAACCTCCGGGTGGCCACGGGTGGGAAGGGTCCCGCCGCTCCGGCCGTAGCCGCACCCGCGGTGGCCGCACCGGCCGTAGCTGCACCCGCGGTGGCCGCACCGGCCGTAGCCGCACCCGCGGTGGCCGCACCGGCCGTAGCCGCACCGACGGTGGCCGCGCCTGCGGTGGCTGCGCCCACCGTAGCCGCACCGGCGGTAGCCGCACCGGCCATGAACGGCGGCGGGGCGGGCGGCCCGAACGGGCGGCCGTCCAGCGGCGGAACGAACGCGTCCTCGGGCGCTGGAGGCGATGACGTCGTCGCGGTGGGCGGCTTCCAACTGAACGTCGCCAACACGGCGGGCGGCGGCACGGCGGCGGGCGGCGGCACGGCGGCGGCTGGCGGCACGGCGGGCGG
>JAUXQH010000158.1 GCA_030685065.1 Pseudomonadota bacterium
GGCGGTGGTGGCTACGGCGGCGGCGGCGGCGGGCGCGGGCCCGTGGGCGGCGGCGGCGGTCGCGGGTTCGGCGGCGGGGGCGGCGGTGGTGGAAGCCGCGGCGGCGGTCCCCGCGGCCCGGCCGGCGGCAGCCAGTTCGACAACCGCGCGGGCGGCGCGACGTGGGGCGAGTGGCCGAAGACGGGAGAGGCCCTGCGCCCCCGCAACGCCGACTCCAAGGAGGTCACGCCCGGCGTGTGGCGGTCGGGTGGGAAGGACGGGTCGGGGTCGGGCAGGTAGATCTGCCGCGATCCCAGCGCCGGGAGAGCGCCCGGAGCGCGGATTGGTGACGCCGGACACGCCCGAACCCCTGCACACCCGTGCAGTACCGGGTTAAGCGGCTCGGCATGTCCGGCACCATCACCATCCGCGGCGCACGCGAGCACAACCTCCGCGGGATCGACCTCGACCTCCCCCGTGACGCGCTGATCGTGGTCACGGGGGTCAGCGGCAGCGGCAAGTCGTCGCTCGCGTTCGATACGCTCTACCAGGAAGGCCAGCGGCGGTTCCTCGAGAGCCTGTCGCCCTACGCGCGGCAGTTCCTCGGCCAGATGGAGAAGCCCGACGTCGACAAGGTCGAGGGCATCTCCCCCACCCTCTCGATCGACCAGAAGACGGTCAACCGGAACCCGCGCTCCACCGTCGGCACGATCACCGAGATCTACGACCACCTGCGGCTGCTCTACGCCCGCATCGGCACCCCCCGGTGCCCGCTCTGCCTGCGCGCCATCGCGCGCCGCAGCCCTGGGGACCTCGCGGATCAGCTCCTCCGCGAGGCCGAGGGTCGCCGCGCGCACGTCCTCGCCCCCGTCATCCGTGACCGCAAGGGCGAATACCGGGCCGAGCTCGAGAAGTGGGCGAAGGACGGGTGGCTCCGCGCCCGGATCGACGGGGACGTGCGGCTGCTCGAGGATCCGATCCAGCTCGCCCGGTACGAAAAGCACACGGTCGAGCTCGTCATCGACCGGCTGACGCTCTCCCTCGTCGACCGTCCGCGCCTCGTCGAGGCCATCGAGCGCTCGCTCCGCATGGCCGACGGCGTCGTGAGCGTGCTGTTGTCCGGCACCGCCGGCGAGCCCGATGAATACACGCTCCACGCCATCGAGCGCGCCTGCCCCGACCACGGCATCTCCATCCCCGAACTGGAGCCGCGCCTGTTCTCGTTCAACGCGCCCCAGGGCGCGTGCTCGACGTGCATGGGCATCGGCGCGGTCATCCAGGTGGGCCAGCGCCTCGTCCCCGCACCACGAGACTCCGACAAGCCGAAGGTGTGCCCCGCGTGCGTCGGCAAGCGTCTGAACGCCATCGCGTTGGCGGTCGACTTCCGCGGCAAGGGCATCGACGACGCGAGCCGCATGACCGTCGAGGATGCGCGGGCGTTCTTCGAGGGGGTCGAGCTGTCGGAGGCCGAGGCGAAGATCGGCGAGGGCATCGTGCGCGAGATCCGGGAGCGGATCCAATTCCTCGAGCACGTGGGCCTCGGCTACCTCTCGCTGGATCGCAGCGCGCGGACCCTCTCGGGCGGCGAGGCCCAGCGCATCCGCCTCGCGGCGTGTGTCGGCAGCGGGCTGCAAGGCGTCACCTACGTCCTCGACGAGCCGAGCATCGGGCTGCACCCGCGGGACAACCGCCGCCTGCTCGACGCGCTCATCGCCCTGCGGGACGCGGGGAACACCGTGATCGTGGTCGAACATGACCGCGAAACGATGGAATGCGCCGATCACATCGTCGACATCGGGCCCGGCGCCGGCCGGCTCGGGGGCGCGCTCGTGGGCGAGGGACACCCGTCGCGGTTCATCCAGCTCGACACCGCCACGGCCCGCTACCTGCGGGACGAGGACACGATCCCCCTCCCCGAGATCCGTCGCAAGGGGGCCGGCGGCGTGCTCAAGGTGCGCGGCGCGAGCACCAACAACCTGCAGAACGTGGATGTCGACATCCCGCTCGGCACCTTCACGGTGTTCACGGGCGTGAGCGGCTCGGGCAAGTCCACGCTGCTCTTCGACGTCATCGAGAAGGGCCTGACCACCGGCAGCCTCGTCGGGTCCGAGGCCGTCGACAAGGTCATCGAGATCGACCAGCAGCCGATCGGCCGCACGCCGCGGTCCAACCCCGCGACCTACTCGGGCGCGTGGGACCTCGTGCGGGATCTGTACGCTTCGCTCCCCGAGGCGAAGCTCCGCGGCTACGCGAAGGGGCAATTCAGCTTCAACGTCGCGGGCGGGCGATGCGAGGCGTGCGAGGGCGCCGGCGTCCGCACGATCGAGATGAGCTTCCTCGCCAACGTCGAGATCCCCTGCGAGACCTGCGGCACCCGCCGGTTCAACCGGGAAACGTTGGAGGTGCTCTGGAAAGGAAAGAGCATCGCCGACATCCTGGAGATGACCGTCGCGGAGGCCGTCGAGTTCTTCTCCGCGCACAAGAAGCTCTACCGAATCCTCGAGACCATGCAGCGCGTGGGCCTCGGCTACGTGCACCTCGGGCAGACGGCGACCACCCTCTCCGGCGGCGAGGCCCAACGCCTCAAGCTCGCGTCCGAGCTGCACCGCCCGCCCGTCAAGAAGCGCGGCGCCATCGGTACGGAGGCCATCGGCCGCACGGTCTACCTGTTGGACGAGCCCACCACCGGCCTCCACTTCCAGGACGTGCGCGTGCTGGTCGGCGCGCTCCAGGCGCTGGTCGACGTGGGCCACACCGTGCTCGTGATCGAGCACAACACCGACCTGGTGAAGACCGCCGACCTCTTGATCGAGATGGGCCCCGAGGGCGGGGTCCGCGGTGGGCGGGTCCTCGCGGTCGGCACCCCGGAGCAGATCGCGTCGACCGACACGCCCACGGGCCACGTCCTGGCGGCGCTGCGGGAATTCGGTGGGAGCCCCGTGGCCTTCGCGGCCGAGCGGCCCCCCGCGTCCTACGGCACCGGCGGCGGGGATCTCGAGATCCGCGGCGCGCGGCGGAACAACCTCCGCGGCATCGACGTAAACCTGCCCCGCGGCAAGATGACCGTCGTGACCGGGGTGAGCGGATCGGGCAAGACCTCCCTCGCGTTCGACACGATCTTCGCCGAAGGGCAGCGCCGCTACGTCGAGTGCCTGTCCACCTACGCGCGCCGCTTCCTCGGCCGGCTGGACCGCGCCCCGGTCGACTCCGTACGGGGCCTCGCGCCGTCCATCGCCATCGACCAACGGAACAGCGGCGGCAGCGCGCGCTCCACGGTCGCGACGGTCACCGAGCTGCAGGACTACTTCCGGTTGCTGTGGGCCAACCTTGGCGTGCCCCACTGCCCGACCTGCGACAAGGAGGTGCGCGCGTTCGGGCCGAGCGGCGCCGCGGACCACCTCGCCCGGGTGGGTCCGGGCAAGGGCCGGCTCGTGACGAACCTGCCGACGGGAACCAGGTCGGCCTGGCTGCGGGAGCAGGGGTTCGTGCGCGGGTGGGTCGCGGGCGCGTCCGGAGCAGGCAAGGAGATCGACCTCGAGAGCGTCGAGACCGTGGCGGCCGTGGTCGTCGATCGCTTCGATCCCGTCGATGTCGATCGAGCCCGCGTGGCCGAGGCCGTCGCCCTGGCCTACCGGTTCGGGAGCGACCGCGCGCAGTTCCACGGCGCGAACGCCATGGTTCCCCTCTCGGCGACGGCGCAGTGCCCCGACCATGGCCGCATCCACGCCGACCCCCTCACCCCGCGCCACTTCAGCTTCAATCACTGGATGGGCGCCTGCCCCGCCTGTGACGGCATCGGGCGCCAGCTGCTCGGCAGCGTCTACATCCCGTGCCCCGCCTGCGGGGGCGGCCGCCTCAAGGAGGCGCTGCTCGCCGTTCGTTTCGCCGGGAAGGGCATCGGCACGCTCGGCGCCATGACGGTCGACGAGGCGAACACCTGGTTCTCCGGCCTCTCCCTCCACGCGCTCGACGCCCGCATCGCGGAGCAGCCCCTGCGAGAGGTGCGCTCACGCCTGGGCTTCCTCTCCTCCGTGGGCCTCGGCTTCCTCACGCTCGGCCGCACGTCGGACACGTTGTCGGGCGGTGAGTCCCAGCGCATCCGGCTCGCCTCCCAACTGGGCGGCGGGTTGACAGGTGTCATCTACGTGCTGGACGAGCCCACCATCGGCCTCCACCCGCGTGACACCGCGCGGCTGCTCGACACCCTGCAGAAGCTGACGGACAACGACAACACGCTCGTGGTCGTCGAGCATGACCCGGAGACCATCCGCCGCGCCGACCACGTGATCGATCTCGGGCCCGGCGCCGGTGAGTACGGCGGCCGCGTGCTCGGCTCGGCGCCCCCCGACAGGCTCGGTCCGGACAGCATCACCGGGGCGTGGCTGCGCGGAGAGCGCTTCATCCCCGTCCCGACGACACGTCGCGCCGGCGGCGAGCCGATCCGGATCAAGGGCGCCACGCGGAACAACTTGAACAAGGTCAACGTCGACCTCCCGAGCAACACCCTCATCGCGATCACCGGCGTCAGCGGCAGCGGAAAGAGCACCTTGATCATGGACCTCCTCGTGGGGGCCCTGTCCGGGCGGGAGGTCTCCGCGAAGGTGACCCTCCCCGAAGGCGACTGGACGTTCGCGGTGGTGGATCAGAGCCCGATCGGGCGCAGCCCGCGCTCGACCCCCGCCACCTACGCCGGGGTGATGGATCCGCTGCGCGCCCTGTTCGCCTCGACCAACACCGCGAAGGAGCGCGGCTGGGACGTCAGCCGGTTCTCGTACAACACCAAGGCCGGCGGCTGCAAGGTGTGCGGGGGCTACGGCAGCGAGCTCATCGAGATGCACTTCCTCTCCAACGTCTGGGTGCGGTGTGACGCGTGCGCGGGCCGGCGCTACGCGCGGGAAACCTTGGAGGTGCGGTGGAAGGGCCTCTCCATCGCCGATGTGCTCGATCTCCGCGTGGACGACGCGCTGGAGCAGTTCTCCGCGCACCGGACCATCGCCCGTCCGCTCCAGGCGCTGGTCGACGTGGGGCTCGGCTACATCCGTCTCGGTCAGCCCGCCACGGAGCTGTCCGGCGGGGAGGCCCAGCGCGTGAAGCTCGCGGGAGGCCTCGCCGCCCGGCAGAAGCGCTGCCTGTACGTGCTCGACGAGCCCACCACGGGGCTCCACCTCGCCGACATCGAGAAGCTCGTCACCGTGTTCGATCGCCTGGTGGACGCGGGCAACACCGTCATCGTGGTCGAGCACCACCTCGACGTGATCCGGCACGCGGACCACGTGGTGGACATGGGGCCCGAAGGCGGGGACGACGGCGGGAGGGTCGTCGCGCAGGGCACGCCGGAGAAGGTGCAGAAGGTGAAGGCGAGCTGGACCGGGCGGGCGTTGGCGGGGACGTTGGCCGGCAGCCTGGCGCAGGCGGGGTAGAGCTGGCGCAGGCAGGGTAGAGCTGGCGCAGGCAGGGTAGAGGGGGCGATGCTCCTCCTCCTCCTCGCCGCCTGCGGTCACCACATCCCCGATCCCGGCGGCACCGTCGCGGCCATGCCGAGCTTCAGCACGTCGCTCGCCGTCTGCCGCGCGGAGTTCGCCACGGGCACGCTGCCCGCGGGCATGGTCGTCGCGCACCACGCGCTGAAGGAAGACGTGCCGAGCACCCAGAGCGGCCTCCTCCTCGTCCACCCCGGCGGCACCTGGCTCGTCGACGGCGGCATGTCCCTCGCGTACCAGACCTCCATGCGCGAGGTCAAAGGCCTCAAGGGGCTCTTCCTGCGCGAGGCCGCGAAGGGCTGGACGCGCCTCGGCACACCCGAGGAGGTCATCCGGCGGGTGGGGATCCTGCCCGAAACGCTCACGGGCGCCATCCTCTCGCACGCGCACTTCGACCACCTCGGCGGGCTGCTCGACCTCCCGGGCGTGCCGATCTGGGCCCCGCCGGAGGAGCTCGCCGCCCTGGACAGCATGCTCCCCGCCGAGGCCCGCGCCCTGGCGCCCCGCGGCCACCCCATCTCCTTCGACGGGCCCGCGGTCGGCCCCTACCCCTCCTCATGGGACCTGTTCGGGGACGGCTCCGCGTTGATCGTCCCCATGTCCGGCCACACGCCCGGCAGCGTCGGCACGCTCCTCCGCCTGGCGAACGGACGGCGGGTGTTCCACGTGGGCGACACCGTGTGGGTCCGCGAGGGCTACGAGGGCCGCGAGCCCAAGGGGTGGCTGGCCTCCTCCTTCGACAACGACCGGGACGGCACGGACCTCCAGATCCAGCGCCTCTGGAAGCTGCACCAGGTCGATCCCGACCTGCTGATCCTCCCCGCGCACGACCGTCGGCAGTGGGAGGCGTTGTTCGGCGCCTCCGAATGCATCCGGTGACCGCGCTGCTCCTGCTCGGCGGCTGCGCCTTCGGCGTCGGCGCGCAGACCCTGGACGTCGACCCCGACGCCCGGTGCGAGGTCTCCGACGATCACGTCTCGTGCGAGCACGCCACGATCCTCTTCCGCGCCGGCCTCGCCGCCCGCGAGGTGCACGTCCAGCACCCCGTCGGGGAGGCGCCGGCCGCCGGCTGGCCCGCCGCCATCCTGTTCCAGGGCTCGCTCGACGCGCGCGGCGTGTGGGAGGGAGACGATGGTGACGCCTTCGGCGGGTTCCACCAGGCGCGGGTGACGGCGGCCTTGCTGGACGCCGGCTTCGCGGTGATCGCCCCCGAGGCCCGCTACGACGGCGCGTATTTCTGGGACACGAACGTGCTCCCCTGGTCGTTCGCCTGGGGCGCGTCCGCCGATCACCGGCTCATCCTGGGCCTCCTGGCGGCGCTCGACGCGGGCGAGCTCGGCCCGCTCGACCCCGACCGCCTGTACGCCGGTGGCATCTCGAGCGGCGGCTACATGACCAGCCGCATGGCCGTCGCCTATCCGGGGCGCTTCCGCGCCCTCGCGATCCAGTCCGCCTCCTACGCCACGTGCGCCGGGCCGCTCTGCGTCGTGCCGGAGCTGCCCGAGGACCACCCGCCCGTGCTCTTCCTGCACGGTGGGGCCGATGCCATCGTCCCCATCGGCACGATGGACACGTACGCGGACGCGCTAGAGGAGGACGGCATCCCGACGGAGCGCGTCGTGGAGGACACCGCGGGCCACGCGTGGCTGGAGGTCGCGCCCGAGGAGGTCGTCGGGTGGTTCGAGGCCTGGTGATCCGCCGCGATCAGCGGATTCGGATCATGCACTCGGCGGGGACCACGTGCTCGCCCCACTCGGGCTTGAGGCGCCAATAGGCGTACTCGGCCACACATTCGCCCCCGAGCTCCCCCACCTTCTGCTTGAGGGCCTCCACCATGGTGCCGGGCCAGAGCCCGTACACGCTGAAGACGGCCAACTTCTTTTCGTCCAGCGCGTCCACCCCGTCGAGGAACGCGGCGACCGGCTCGGGGAGGGTCGATGGGCGCAGGCCGGCGCGGAGCACCGGAGCCCCGACGATCAGCCCCGTGTAGAGCTCGAGGTCGAGCCTCTCGCGCGGATCCGGCCCGCCGATGACGAAGGTGTCGACCACGAAGGCGCGCTCTTCCAGCATCTGCTTCATTCGTGGCACGACGGAGCCGCAGAACCCGCGGGTGTCGTCATAGGCGATGAGGAGGCGAATCGGCTTGAAAGGCAAGGCAACCTGAAGCGGATGAAAGGTAGTCAGGGGTCAAGCCTCGGTCAACCACCACGGGCCGTGCTTGACGTCACCGGTGCCCTCCGGTACTTCGCGACCACGCTCAAGGGTGTCGAATGTCCCGCTGGATGATCAATGCAGGCGGCCAGCAATACAGCGCCGCGAACATGGACGAGCTCCGGCAATTCGCCAAGCGCGGGGAGCTCGCCGCGGGCGACATCGTGCAGCCCCCCGGCGCGTCCGACTGGATCTACGCCCTCGAGGTGCCCGAGCTCAAGGGCTCGCTCCGCGCCGACCTCGACACCGAACCCGGCGCCGCGCCGTCCGAAATGCACCCGGTGGTGCGCTGGGGCGCCGCGGCCCTGCTCGCGGCCACCGCCGTGGGCGCATGGTCCTACGCGCTGTCGCTCCGCGACACCATCCCCCAGCCGGACGACCTCGAGCTCATCGGCGGCACCAGCGGCCTCTCGTTCTCCGAGGTGCTCGTCACCGCCGAGAACGGCCAGCTCTACTCGGCGCCCGACGCGAACTCGCCCGTCGTGACCGCGCTGGTGAAGAACGCGAAGGCCGATCTGCTCGCCAAGCGCGGCAAGTGGTACCGCCTCCGCGCCGACGGCAAGGAGGGCTACGCCTCCTTCGACACCGTGATCCCGGCCTACTTCTTCGGCGACGACGACGCCAAGCGCGCCCACGACCCGTTGTACAACCCGGACAAGTACGTCTACGTGCGCAACAGCTCCTGGCAGCTCGCGCCCGAGGGCGGGAACAAGTTCCTCACGAGCTTCACGTTCCTGATGCAGAACGACGCCAAGTTCGCGATGACGGACATCAAGCTGCTCGCGACGATCAAGGACAAGAACGACGCCGTCCTCGAGACGAAGGAGATCGCTGTCGAAGGCACGATCCCCGCCGAGTTCAGCACGATGGTCGGCGTGCTCATGCCGGAGCGGAAGGACAAGGGCGCCGCGCCCCGCATCATGACCGCGTCGACCTTCGAGGAGATGTCCAAGGCCGACCCGGATCTGGCCCTGCGCTGGGTCGACGGCGTCGAGGTCCGGCTCACGTCGGACGGGTTCACCGAGGCGGCGATCGAGCTGCTCGAAGTGCGCGCCGTGCCCCCCACCGGCGAGAAGTAGGCCGGGCAGCCGATCTTTCCGGCGGGTTACCAAACCCGCCGGGAAGATCGGCGATCCGGAGGCGGACCGTTCCGAGTGGGCCCGTGTTTGCGCGGGCGCAAACACGCTGCCCGCTTGAAACGGAGTTTCGCCGACCGGAAACCACTAGCCAGAACGCGCTCGGGCGTTCTGGCTACACCCTCCTCTCCTCTTCGTCCTCGTTCTCTCTGGGGTCAGCGGTGGGGTCAGCGGTGGCCTCGACGGTGCGCGTGTCGCGGGGCGGCCGGATGCCGAGCCCCTCGCGGATCTGCTCGCTGTCCCACGCGTGCGCGCCGAACCCCTGCGCTCCGCCGCGGTCGGCCTGGAGCGCGGCGGAGAGCGCCGCGACCCGCTCCCGCGACGTCTTGACCAGCGTGGCCTGGTCATGGCGGAGCGACGCGAGCTCGTGGACGGACTGCTCGTCGTAGCGACGGAACGTCCGGGCGCTGCGATGGGCAAAGTGCGCGTGCGCGCCGAGCACGCGCAAGGCATCGACGCCCAGGCGGAGCGAGGTGTCGAACGTCTCCCGGTAGACCTCCTCGACGCCGGCCTCGAGCAGCTCGTAGGCCTCGGTGCGTCCGCGGGCGCGCGCCAGGATCGTCAGGTGTGGGAAGTGCTTGTGGGCGGTGTGCACGATCTGCATCACCTTCGCGTGCTCGTCCACCGCGACGATCAGCACCTTCGCCGTGGCGGCCCCGGCCGAGCGGAGCAGATCGAGCCGGGAGGCGTCGCCGTAGAACACCTTCTGGCCGAACCGGGCGAGCACCTCCATCAGCTCGGAGTCCACGTCGACCGCCGTGGCGCCCACGCCGTTCGACCGCAGGAAGCGCCCGGCGATCTGCCCGAAGCGCCCGTACCCCGCGATGATCACGGGATGATGCTCGTCCTCGACGTCGGACTCGCGCGCCAGGGGCTTTGCCGGCGCGAGCCGCGGCAACACGAAGCGCTCGTTCAGCGCGAGCAACAGCGGGCTCGCCGCCATCGAGAGCGCCGTCACCGCCACCATCGGGCGCACGATGTCGTCCGGGAGCACGCCGCTCTGGCCGGCGAACGAGAAGAGCACGAACGCGAACTCGCCGATCTGGGCAAGGGCGACCGCGAAGACGGCCGTCTGGTCGCGGCTCGTACGGAAGGCCCGCCCGAGCGCCACGAGCACCCCCACCTTCACGAGGATGGCGGCGAGCAACAGGCCGAGGATGGTGCCCGGCGCGTCGATCAGCAGGCCAAAGTCGATCGAGGAGCCGACGGCGATGAAGAAGAGGCCGAGCAGGAGCCCCTTGAAGGGCTCGATGTCGCTCTCGAGCTCGTGCCGGTACTCGCTGTTGGCGAGCACCACGCCCGCGAGAAAGGTCCCGAGGGCGGGAGAGAGCCCGACGAGCGACATCAGGAGGGTCACGCCCACGACGAGCACGAGCGCGGCGGCGGTGAACATCTCGCGTAGCCCGGTCCCGGCGATGATCCGCATCGCGGGCCGCACGAGGAAGCGCCCGGCGACGACCACCGCGGTGATGGCGCCGAGCACGACCGCGGCGTGCTGCCAGGCCGGGAGGTGATCGACGAAGCTCCCGCCACCATGGCCCTCGCCCTCCCCGGCCCCGGCAACGGCGACGGTCGCGAGGAGCGGGAAGGCGGCCAGCATCGGGATCACCGCGATGTCCTGAAACAGCAGCACCGCGAAGGACTTCTGCCCGGCGTCGCTCTTCATCAGGCCCTTCTCGGCCAGGGACTGGAGCGCGATCGCCGTCGAGGACATCGACACGATGAGGCCGAGCGCGACCGCTTGTTGCCACGGGAGGCCGAGGGCGCTCGCGATGAGCCCGACAACGGCCGTCGTCGCGCCCACCTGGAGGCCGCCGAGGCCGAGGATCGGGCCGCGGAGCCGCCACAACGTGGACGGATCGAGCTCGAGCCCCACGAGAAAGAGCATCATCACCACGCCGAATTCGGCGAAGTGCATGACGTCCTCTCCCTCCTCCCCCACGAGCTGGAGCCCCCAGGGGCCGATCAGCAGGCCCGCGAGCAGGTAGCCGAGCACGGAGCCCAGCCCGAGCCGCTTGGCGAGCGGCACGACGACCAGCGCGGCCGCGAGGTACACGAAGGCCTGGAGGAAGAAGGAGTCCATGTTTTCCTAGGCGCCGTTGGCGGCGTGGGGCTCGGCCGCCATCGTGCCGTCCCGGAGCGCCTCGATCACGCTCCGGTAGCGGCCGGCGCCGGCGTCGATCTCGGCCTCGCCGAGGCGGTGGCTCCCGTGGAGCAGGAAGGGCGGCAGCGAGCGAACGCCGCAGAGGTGCATGGTCTGGTCGATCGGCGCCAGGAGCTGCCGCATCGTGTAGCGGTTGTACCCTCCCTCCACGTACGCCGAATCGGGCCCGCCCGTCGTGATCGCCTGGAGGAACGTCTTGCCGTGGAGCGCGGTCCCACCTGGGCCGTAGGCCCAGCCGAACTCGAGTACGAGGTCCTGCCACTCCTTGAGGATCGCGGGCGTGCTGTACCAGTAGAATGGGTGCTGCCAGACGATGATCGGGTGCGCCAGGAGCAGCTCCTTCTCGTGCTGCACGTCGATGTCGAAGTCCGGGTAGGCCTCGTAGAGGTCATGGACGGTGACTCCGTCCATCCCGACGATCGCGTCCGCGAGCGCGCGGTTCACCCGCGACCGGTTCATGGCCGGGTGCGCCACGAGGACCAGCACCTTTCCTGTCGCCCCACGGGACGCCGCGCGTAGGCCGCTCGTCCGCCGAATTCCCGCGCCGTGGCTCATCGCCCCTCCCGACGCACCCGCCTAACCGGACGCCGCGACTACCAGGAGAGCGCGAAGAACAGGCCGGGGCTCCAGGTGTCGTAGGGGTAGCCCCATCCGTCCGGGAAGTGGTCGCAGTAGTACTCGTCCGGACCGCACCAGCCCGACGCGAACCCCAGCGAGAGGGTGTCGAGCGAGAGGCCCATGTCCGCGAGGTTCAGGTCGATCTGCACTTCGGTCGCGCTCGGGTAGGACAGGCCCGGCGTGGAGATCGTGGTGAAATCACCGTCGTACCCCTCGAGGCTGGTGACCCCGGACTGCACGACGAGCCGGTAGAGGGACCAGTCGGCCACGGTGGACTCCCCCCAGGCCTCGATGAAGAGCGACGAGGGGTCGAACACGGTCGCGGACTGGAGCTGGATCTGAAGGATGCCGTCGTCCACGCGGTAGCGTCCCGCGATGAGATCGAAGTCCCAGCCGTCGAGGGCGTCCCCCGCGGGATCTCCGCGGGGATCGAGGTCTTCCCACGGCGGCTCTCCGAGCACGAGGGTGGTTCGCACCTCGTAGGCGCGCACCTCGTCCACGAGGGTGAGGAGGAGGTCGACGGTGTCGCCGTCCGCCCCGCCGGTGACCGTGACCGACCACGGATCCCCGTTGGAGTCGGCCCGGCCGGCGGTCAGCTCCCGCAGGGCCTCGGCGTTCGTGCTGACGCTCACGACGGCGGTGCTCGAAGACTCGGCGGAGAGCGTGGCCGAGAGCGCACCCTCGGTCGACTTGCCGCCGAGGTTCGTCACGGCGAGCGTGAGGTCCGCGCTCTCGTCCGCGTTGAGGACGCCGTCCCGGCCGTCGTCGTCGATGTCGATGTCGGTGACCGCGAGGTACGGGAACGGGACGTCCACCGTGAGCGGCAGGGTCCAGGACTCGACGCCGTCGTCGAGCACGAGGTCGAAGGAGAGCGGCGTGCTGTCGGTGTGGGTGGCCGCGATGTCGAAGGCGAACAGCCCGGCCAGGCTCACCGACTGTCCGGCGCCGAACGGCACGTCCGTGAGGGCATACGGGCCGCCGTCGGCCACCGTGAGATCGGCGTCGGTCGACACGCAGGCGACCGTCACGGCGCCCTGCGTCACGTCGCCGTCGTTCGTGACGTACAGGGTCAGCGAGGCCCCCATGTCCCCTGGAGCGAGCTCGGCCGGCGAGGTGGAGACCACCACGTCGAACGCCGGCGGCTCGGGAACGTAGGCGCGGGCCTCGACCGCGGCGGTGACGGCCGGCAGGACGGTCGCCGCGTAGTCGACACCGCCGTAGGAGAGGGTGAACTCGTCCAGCGTGCCGGACACGTCGGCGTTCGCCCGGACGAACCACCGGAGATCTCCGGCGGCGGGCGGGAGCAGCGCCCCCTGGTCCGTGATGTCGACGGTGAGGGCCACCGGGCCCGTGGTCGCGGCGGCGTGCACGACCTGCTCCCACGCGGGCGCGTCGGGATCGCCCACGCCCAGGACGAGGTCGAGCTGCCCGGCCGCGCTCGGCGTATAGACGATGCTGGCGGTGCTCATGAACCCGACGAGCAGCTGATCGTCGACCGTCCAGGAGGTCTCGCCCTCGGTGACCGTGAGGGAGACGGGGACGTAGCGGTTGTCCGGCGTGTCCGTGTCGACGGTCAGCGCGAAGTCGGCCGTGGCCGTTCCGCCGGACGCGATCGTCGCGATGGAGGCGCTCGCCTCGGCCACCGACGCGCCGCCGTCGGGGAACGCGACGGTCACCGTCAGCTCGGACGCGTCGACCAGCCCGAGGTTCGCGACGGACACGGTCAGCGTGCCGTCGTCACCCGGGTGGATCGGCGACGGGGAAACCGTGGTGTCGAGCACGAGGTCCGGCTGGAGCGCCTCGACCCGCACGTCGTCGATGTACCAGTCATCCGAGGACTCGCCGACGAAGCGCCACGCGAGGTAGACCGTGGGCGCGCCGGCGTAGGCCGACAGGTCGTACACCGCAGAGCGGCCCCATGCCGCCTCGGCGGGAGCGGGGAGGAGCTCGGTGACCGCGACGTAGTCGCCGTCCTCGGGGACCCGGCTGCCGACGCTCACGTAGAGCCCGTGGTTGGCGAGGGGGGTCTGCCGGCCAAGCTCCTGCCAGGTCACCTGGGCGTCCGGCACGGCGCTGAAGTCGAGCGCGGGGGTGATGAGCCAATCCTCCATCGCGTCGATGCCGGTGTAGCCGCGCGAGTGGAAGGCCGATTGCGCGCCCGCCTGGGCCTCGGCCGCGCTCGTGGCCCACCCGTAGCCGTAGAACCCGACGCTCGAATTGGCCCAGCCGAGGTCCGACAGGGTGGCCTGGGTCTCGTCGTACTCGAAGCCCTGCACATAGGGCAGCGGCGCGCCGACGACCGCCACGTGCAGCGCGAACGGCTCCGACGCGGCTTCGGCCGGGAGGTAGGTCGAGACGGGGGCGTCCCCGTGGTCCGCGGCCTTGAAGTAGTACTCCACCCCGGGGTCGTCGATGTCGGAGCTCTCGAGGGTGGCGCTCCACACGTCGTCCGCGCCGGGGGTCATCGGGGCCTGGACCCAGCTGGTCTCTCCCTCGACCCGGTGGAACAACGTCACGGACGCCACGCCGTCGGCGTCGGTGGCGGTCACATCGAACGTGGTGGCGGTGCCTTCGAGGACCGCCGCGGGCGCGGTGTGGGAGAGCTCCGGGCCCGCCAGGGGCACGCCGGTGTCCTTCGGATCGTCACCGTTGCAGGCGAGAAGAAGGACGACGAATCCGTACCGCATCACTCTTCCTCGTAAAGCCAGCAGTACGTGAAGCATTGGTTCGAGATGACGTTTCCGTTGAAGTCGGACACCGGCAGGCAGTCGTAGCCCCCCGGACAGTCCGTGTCCCCGTCACACGTCACGCCGCAATACCCACCGTTGAGGCACATGTTGCCGTTGCCGCCGCAGTCCCCGTCGTCCTCGCAGGGAGCGCAGAAGTAGCCGCCCGCCTCGTAGCACTCGCCGCCCGGGTTGCAGAACTCCCCGAAGCCGCAGTCCAGCCGGGTGTCCGTGCACTCGGCCGCCACGCATGCGCCGGCCTCTTCATCACAGAGGTCGCCGAAGCGGCAGTCGTCGTGGGTTTCGCACCCGTCGACGCAGGAGCTGTCGCTACAGTACTGCTCGATGCCGCACTGCATGGAGGTCGCACAGCTCTGGGTCTCGCAGACGCCGGCCTCGCAGACGGACCCGAACGGACAGGGCACGTCCTCCGAACACTCCGCTTCCTGGCTCGGACAACCGAGCAGCATCATCAACAGGAACACCATCAATTGCTCCCGCTCTGGACCTGGTATTCCACAAGGATGTACTGCTGGCTCTCGGGGACCTGGTCGAGCTCGAAGCGGATCAGGTTCTCCTCCTCGATGTAGGAATAGTCGACATCCAACGTCAGGTCGCGGATCTTGCTGGACTCGTCGGCGTCCGCGTAGATGGAGACCTTGAGGGAGTCGAGCCGCGGCATCCCGGACAAGGCGAAGTCGGCCTGGAGCCCCGAGAGGGTCAGGCCCAGCTCGTTCACGATCGGGGAGAAGTCGTCGTCACAGATCGAGTCCACGAGGCCGACGGTCTCTTCGACGGCCCGCAGGTATCGCCGGCCCCAGTCCGCCTGGCCGTTGGCCGAGCTGCAGCTGGGTTCGCCTTCGAACTCGGGCGCGCGGTCCCCGATGACCGCCGACACGTTCATCCGGGCGTGGTTGCGGTAGGCGTCCTCTCCCTTCATGTCGGCGTAGATCGAGAGATAGTCATTCACCGGGAGGGGCGACGAGTCTTCCTCGTCCGACACGATGAGCACCGAGAAGTTGGCTTCGTCGCGGATGAAGCCGTCGTTCGCGCCCGTGCCGTCCGCCGCGACGGAGCGGAGCGGCTCGGTGATCGCGAGGCGCACGGCCTCGAGGCCCATCTCGATGCCCGAGCCGGTGATCCCCTGCGCGACCATCTCGGCGAAGATCTCTTCGGGCTCCGCGGTCGCGGCGGTGAGGAAAAGATCGTGGTTGTTCAAGGTGAAGTCGGTGCCGACCGCGAGATCGGCGCCCTCGACGTCGAGCGTGCGGCCGAGCACCAGGGCCTCTCCCGCCGCGAGCATCGTGCCATCGGGGAAGGCGTAGAGGTTGCGCCCGTCGTCCAGGAGGCTGTACCCCGTGAGATCGACGGTCTCCGCGCTGATGTTGGTGAGCTCGACCCACTCGCCCGCGGCATCGGCCACGCCGTCCGGATCGGGGGCGAACTCGGTGATGATCACCGCGCCGCGCGAAGCATCGGTCCCGGGGCCGGTTCCGGCGCATCCCGGGTTGGAGGCGCCCGGCGTGGCGGCCACGTCGACACACCACTTCGACGCGGAGTCGTTGCTGGTGGCGGCGAAGTAGGACGGATCGAGCGAGAGGACCACCCCCGGCCCGACCGGCCAGTCGCGGTCGTACTCCACGCGGTCGATCTCGCGGCCGCCGGCGTCCGCCAGGACGATCTCGTCATCCCCGCCGATGAGGTGCCCGGAGAACTTCGCCTGGTCCACGTCGGTGGTGATGACGCCGAGCTGCCAGTCGACCTCGGCCTCATCGAAGTATTGGATGAAGCTGTCGAAGTTTCCCGCGAGCTTGCTCTGCTCCTCGACCATGGAGCAGCTGTTGTCGACGACCAGGAGCAGGTCGACGGTGTTCAGCTGGTTCTGGATGAAGACATCCTCGTGGGTCGGCTGGGAGTACTCGTAGTCCGAGCAGCCCGCCGAGAGGGCCGGCAAGAGGAGCAGGATCAACGCGCTACGCACCGCTGGCCTCCGTGTCTGCATCGCTGTCGCCGGAGCCTTCGGTCAAGCCCTCGACGGCCTCCAACAGGAGGGTCTGGCTGACCTGCGGGGTCTGCGCGGACCAATGGAACGTGGTGTAGATCACCTGGCCGCGGCCCGCGATGAACCGGACCATCAGCGGGGCATCGGGGAGAGACTCGGGGAGCTGGTCGGCGGAGGGCTGGTAGTCGATGGTGCCCGAGAGGAGCACCTCTGTCTCTGCGCCGACGCTCTCGATCACCGACCAGGCCGTGTAGTCGTAGGCGATGTTGATGGTGGCGCCCAGCGCCTCCACGAGGTCCGCGTCCTTCACGTCGACCAGCACGTCGTCCGGCATGCCGGTCTGCGCGGCGTCGGGCACCAGGTCGTCTCCGAAGAGCTCCATCGCGTCGGGCCAGCAGTACTCGACCAGGTCATACGCCCAGTCGCTCACGACGAGCGTTCCGCCGCCGGTGGCGAAGTTGCACGCGTGGTCCATCGCCTCGGTGTCGAGCAGCAGGTCGTCGTCCGGCTCGAGCTGGTTGTTGTACCGGAACGCGCCGAGCCCCCGGGTGCCCGAGTTCACGAACACGGCGTTGAAGGCGGACACCTGGAGCTGCCCCTTCTCGTCGGTGCCGGTGAACAGGCCCTCGACGGTGGGCCCCGGGGAGTCCCACTGCGTGCGCTCCTCGTCGGGCTCGTACGTCGCTTGAACGATGAACCCGTTGTATTCTTGCGTCGCGATGTCGAGGGCGACGAGGGAGTCTCCGACGTTGTCGAAGTCCCCGAGCACCACGGCGATCGAGTCGAGGCGCACCTCGGAGAAGCCCTGCTCCACGCAGCCCAGGAGCACCAACGGCATCATTCCAGCACCCATCACTCCAGCACCCATCACTCCAGCACCAGGTAGCCCTGCACGTAGACGTACGTGCTGCTCTTGTTGTTCTGGATCGTGCTGAACGGGAAGCCGAACTCGGGACCCTCGGGGATCAGGCTGTAGGCCGCGAAGTTGGCGCTGCCGGCCTGGAGCTGCGACAGCTCGGCGGCCGTGTAGGTGTGCTCGCCGTCGTCCCACGGGATGGAGCCCACGTACCCGGACTCGCCGGTGGCCTCGAGCGTGCCGGAGATCTGGGTGACGAAGAACGCGTCCGGGTAGGTCTGGGCGGGGGTCCAGGTGTAGGTCAGGTCCTCCGCGCGGTTGTGCGTGAAGTTGCCCCACCATCCGGGGTCGATCATGCTGAAGTCCGCCGGGACCGTCGGCTGTACGTCTTCGATGACGTACTCGCCGATGCCGCCGTCCTCGCCCTGGGTGTGCAGGTCGTACATCTGGTCGAAGCAGTAGTCGTCCAGCGTGAGGTCGGCCGAGTAGTAGATCATGCCCGACGCGCCGTCGATGAACTTCTCGAGCTGCACGACGTTGCAATCGGACTCGAACCACACGAAGTCGCCCGCGCCCAGCGTGATCGGGTTCGGGCAGTCGGAAGTGCCGCCGGTGGTGTAGGTCTGGAACACGCCGTTCGAGTCGTAGGGCTGCGGGCCCGAGGCGCACGCGGGGTCACTCGAGCAGTCGCTGTCGTAGCAGTCGATGAAGTTGTCGCCGTCGTTGTCCTCGCCGTCCGAGCAGCCGTAGGCCTCGGGGCTGTTCGGGCAGGCGGGATCGAGCGGGATGTAGAAGATGGCCTGACCGGTCACGCGTTCGCTGATGGCGCCCGTCGTGTTGTCGATGCCGCGCGTCACGTTGAAGGCGAGGGAGATGCCCACGTCCTCGAGCTCGATGTCGCCCTCGGTGATCTGGAAGGCGTCCTCCATGAACACGCCCTCGTCATCGGTGGTGACCATCGCGTCGCGAAAACCGATCTCCGCGGCGTTGGACACCGTCATCCGGCCCCAGAGGTTCTCGGCGTCGACGACGTTCAGGCTGTCCACCACGACATCCCCGTTCTCGCTGCCGTTCTTCCAGAACGTGAGCTCCGAGTCGCCGCTGAAGTGGGTGCCGGCGCCGCGGATGGTGAACTCGATGGTCTCGCCCTGGGCGGCGGTGGTCGGGTCGAACAAGGCGGAGAGCGCCACGCGATCGACCTGAAACCCACCGTAGAGCGTCGTGAGATCGGGCCCGACCTCCATGGAGACGTCCCGCAGGCCCGGGACCGCGTCCGGGCCGACGGTCACGCTGGCGATCGCGTAGGTTTCCGACAGAACGTCGACCGAGGTGACCTCGATGTCGTCCCCGAAGGCGGCCCAGGTGGTCCCGCCGAGCCACTCGGTGTTCTGCCCGAGGATCTCGACCACGATGCTCTCCCCGATGCGCGCGCGCTCGGGCGAGATGGTGAACGAGTCATCCACGACGGTCAGGGCCTCGGAGATGCTGAACGTCCCCTCCCCCGTGGAGACCTCGGCGGTCCGCGGCCCGAGGTCGGCGGCCGGATCGACGGTCACGTTGGCTGTCGCCGTCCACCCGTCGAGCACGGTCACGCTGTTGATGACGACGCCATCGCCCAGCGCGAGGTCGGCTCCGGTGAAGGAGAACAGCGAGGACCCAGCGGTGATCCGCGCGTCGAACGTGATGCCCCGGCCGGCCTCGGGCGGCCAGAACTCCAGGGCCGACGAGCCTTCGTCTTCCTTGTCGTCCGAGCCCGCGGGCTCCGTGCAGGCGCCCATCCACAGCAACGAGAGACAGAGGGTCATCAGGCGCGTCATGCCGGCTCCGGGCCCCGCGTGGGGTGCCGCAGTATAGCCGGGATTGGACTGCCGCGGACGGCTTGTCGGCCACCCGGACTTCCCCCAGGCGCTAGCCAGCGAGCGACAGCAACGACTCCTGGGCCCAGTCGAGCACGGTGCCCGGAACGAGGCCCAGAACCACCATCACCACGGCGCAGAGCGCAACCGCGAAGGCAGCGCGGCGGTCGACCGTCACGGCCGGATGCCCGGGGTGCATGTACATCCACACCATGGGGCGGATGTAGTAGTACACACCCATCGCCGCCGAGATAGCTCCGATGATGACCAGGTTGCGCTCGCCCGCCTGGAGCGCGGCGGAGAAGAGGTAGAACTTCCCGACGAACCCCATGGTGGGCGGGATGCCGGCGAGCGACAGGAGGCAGATGGAGAGCCCCGCGGCGAGCCACGGGTGCTGCTGGCCGAAGCCGGCGAGGCGCTCGATGCGCGTGTCGTCGCTGCCGTCCCTCGTGAACATCGAGAGCACAGCGAAGGCCCCCGCGTTCATGAAGGTGTAGCTCAACATGTAGAAGAGCAGGCTGCCGAGCGCGGGGCTCCCCGCGACGCCGCCCGCGCCGATCGAGACGAACGCCATGAGCAGGTAGCCGGCGTGCGCGATCGACGAGTAGGCAAGGACCCGCTTCAGATCGTCCTGGACGAGCGCGCCCACGTTGCCGACGATCATCGTGAGCGCCGACATCCACCACAAGGCGCCGTGCCAGCTTGCGGCGTCCTCGCCCATCGCGCCGAGCACGACGCGACCGAACGCCGCGAAGCTCGCCGCCTTCACCCCCGACGCCATGAGCGCCGTCACCGAGGTGGGGGCGCCCTGGTACACGTCCGGGGCCCACATGTGGAAGGGCACGCTCGCGACCTTGAAGCCGAAGCCCACGATCAACATGGCTGCGCCGACGGCGAGCAGCGTGCTGGACGTCGCCTCGTGCCCGGTCGCGAACCACGCGGTGAGCGCGTCGAGCGAGGTGCTGCCGATCGCGCCGTAGATGAACGAGACCCCGTACAGCATCACGCCGGACGAGAACGCCCCGAGGATGAAGTACTTGAAGCCGCTCTCGACGCTCTTCGGGTCACCGCGCTTGAGGGCGCAGAGCACGTACATCGCGATGCTCATCACCTCGAGGGCGATGAAGACCATCATCAGGTCGTTCGCGGCGCTCATGAGCATCATGCCCATGACGCCGAACAGCACCAGCGCGTAGTACTCGCCGACGCGGACGCCGATGCGCTCGAGGTAGCCCTCGCTCATCAGGAGCGAGAGGATGCCGGCGAGGATGGCGCAGACCTGGAAGAACAGGCCGTAGCGGTCGATCCGGAGCATGCCCGCGTAGGCATCGACCGGCCCCTCGGCCAGGCTGTAGACAACCGCGGTGAGCGCGCCCGCGGCCAGGAGGCCCCCGAGGCCGAGCACCCAGAAGAGGGTCTTGCTGGCGGGGCGAGCCCACGCCTCGATCAGCATGATCGCCAGGGCGACGCAGAAGACGAGGATGGAGGGGCTCGAGAGGAGAAGCGAGTCGCCGAGGGCGGGAATCAGGGTCATTGGCTACTCCCCGTGCGTCGGCAGGTGGGTGGGGGCGCCGTCGTGAGCGGGCGCGCCTTCGTGACCGGGGGCGGCCTCGTGGCCGGGGGCCGGCAGGGCAGGCGGGGCCACGTGCGCGTCGATCCAGGCGGGGACTCCGCCGGCGGCGACGTACGGCGAGCCGTCGAACCGGTCCTCGAACCGCGCCACGAAGGCGTTCACCGAGGGGTTGATGCGGTCGAGGAAGGGCTGGGGGAACACGCCCATCACGAAGATGAGGATGACCAGCGGGGCGAGGTAGCCAATCTCCCGCGCGTTCAGATCCGTGAGGGTCTGGTTCGCGTGGTTGGTGAGCGGCCCGAACATGACCCGCTGGAACATCCACAACATGTAGGTCGCGCCGAAGATGACGCCGGTGGTGGCGATGGCCGTCGGGACCGGCGCGTACTCGAAGGCGCCGAGGAGGATCATGAACTCGCCCACGAAGCCATTGGTGCCCGGAAGCCCGATGGAGGAGAGGGTGACGATCATGAACGTGACCGCGAATAGGGGGACCACCTTGGTGAGCCCGCCGTAGTCCGCGATGTTGCGGGTGTGGCGGCGCTCGTAGAGGACGCCCACGAGGAGGAACAACGCGCCCGTGCTCACGCCGTGTCCGAGCATCTGGTAGATCGACCCGGCGACCCCCTGCTGGTTGAGCGCGAACAGGCCCAGCATCACGAAGCCGAGGTGGCTCACGGAGCTGTAGGCGACCAGCTTCTTCACGTCGTCCTGCACCATCGCGACCAGGGCGCCGTACACGATGCCGATGACGCTGAGCGCGATGAGGAAGGGCCCAAAAGCCATCGTCGCTTCGGGGAACAGGGGCATCGCGAAGCGGTAGAAGCCGTAGGTCCCCATCTTGAGCATGACGCCCGCGAGCACCACCGAGCCGCCCGTCGGCGCCTCGACGTGGGCGTCGGGCAGCCAGGTGTGCAGCGGGAACATCGGCACCTTGATGGCGAACGCGAGCGCGAAGCAAGCGAACATCCACATCTGGGTGTCGTACGGGATGTCGAGCGCCAGGAGGCGGCTCAAGTCCGTGGTCCACGTGCCTTCGAGCTCGAAGTGCAGCGCGTAGAGCCCGATCAGCGCCACCAGCATGAGGAGCGAGCCGGCCACCGTGTAGAGGAAGAGCTTGACGGCGGCGTACAGCCGGCGCTCCCCGCCCCAGACCCCGATGAGGAAGTACATCGGGAGGAGCACGAGCTCCCAGAACAGGTAGAACAGGAACGTGTCGAGCGCGACGAAGGTGCCGATCATGGCGCCCTCGAGCACCAGCATCAGCGCGAAGTAGGCGCGGTGCCGCGAGGCGACGCCGCTGAACCCGGCGAGCACGATGATGGGCGTGAGGAGCGTCGTGAGCAGGATGAGCAGGAGGCTCACGCCGTCGATGCCGACGTGGTAGCTCACGCCGAAGGCGGGGATCCAGTCCATCTTCTCGACGAGCTGGAAGGCCTCGAGGCTCGCGGGATCGAACTCGACCCAGAGGAGGATCGAGGCCACGAAAGTGAGCACGGCCACGGCGAGGGCCGAGGTCTTCGCGGCGCGTTCGGGGAGCGCGGCCACGACGACGGCGCCCACGATCGGGAGGAAGGTGACGAGCGAGAGCAGGGAGGGCATCCTAAGCTCCGAGCGCGTAGGCGGTGACGATGAGCGCCGCCCCGGCTGCGATGGAAAGCGCGTAGGCCTGTACTCGGCCCGAGACGAGCCGCCCGTGGAGGCGACCGAGGCCGGTCACCGCGGCTGCGGCGCCGTTCACCGCGCCGTCGATGATCTGGGCGTCGACCACGGCCCAGAGGATCTGCCGCGAGAAGACGACGATCGGGGTGAGCAGGACACGCTCGTAGATCTCGTCCACGTACCACTTGTTGAGGGAGCCGACGTAGAGCGGCCGGATGCGCGCGGCGATCTCCGCCGGCTTCTCCGGGGCCACCACGTACAGGTAGTACGCGAGCCCGACCGAGCACGCGACGCCGAGGAGCGTGATCCCCATGAGCGGGAACTCGAGCGGGTTGCCCTCGGGGAACGCGACGTGCCCGTGCACGAACACCGGCTCGAAGAAGTGGTGCAACCAACCCGCGCCCGGAAGCCAGTGGGGAAGGTTCAGCGCACCGCCGACGGTGGAGAGCAGGGCGAGCACCAGCAGCGGGCCCGTGAGGACCAGCGGGGACTCGTGCGGCATGTGGGCATCGTGCCCGTGCCCACCATGCCCGTGAGCCGGCGCCCCGTGGCCGTGGTCGTCCTGCCCGTGAGCCGGCGCGGCGTGTCCGTGGGCGTGACCGCCCCGGTATTCGCCCCAGAACGTCATGAACATCAGGCGGCTCATGTAGAAGGCCGTGAGCAGCGCGGTCGTGACCGCGATCGCCCAGAGCACCTTCGGCATCACGGTTCCGAGCGGGAGGTCCGCGAAGACCGGCGTGATGAACGTGAGCCAGAGGATCTCGTCCTTCGAGAAGAAGCCCGAGAAGCCGGGGAAGCCGATGATGGCGAGCCAGCCGATGACGAAGATGAAGAAGGTCACCTTCATGTACTTCCGAAGGCCGCCCATCTTCCGCATGTCCTGCTCGTGGTGCAGGGCGTGGATGATGCTGCCGGACCCGAGGAACAACAGGGCCTTGAAGAAGGCGTGGGTCATGACGTGGAAGAATCCCGCCGTGAACGCGCCGACGCCGACGGCGAGGAACATGAAGCCGAGCTGCGAGACGGTGGAGTAGGCCAGCACCTTCTTGATGTCGGTCTGCGTGATCGCGATGGTCGCGGCGAACAGCGCCGTGAGGGCGCCGACCGTGGCGATGACCGCGAGGGCCGCGGGGGCCAGCACGAACAGGAAGTTGAGCCGGCAGATCATGTAGATGCCGGAGGTCACCATCGTGGCCGCGTGGATGAGCGCGGACACCGGGGTGGGGCCGGCCATCGCGTCGGGGAGCCAGACGAACAGGGGGATCTGCGCGCTCTTTCCGGTCGCGCCGCCGAAGAACAGGAGGCAGATCGCGGTGACCGCGAGGCCGCCCGCGCCGCCGACGAGGTTCGGGTTCGCGGCGATGACCGCGGAGAGCTCGGCGAAGTTCATCGTTGCCTGGTCGCCGAGGGCCCAGAACAGCCAGAACAACCCGATGAGGAAGGAGAAGTCACCCACCCGGTTGGTGATGAACGCCTTCTTGCCGGCCGACGCGTAGTCCGTGTTGGTGAACCAGAAGCCGATGAGCAGGTAGGAGCAAAGCCCCACGCCCTCCCACCCGACGAACATGAGCGGGAAGCTGTCACCCATCACGAGCAGGAGCATCGCGAAGACGAACAGGTTCAGGTAGGTGAAGAAGCGCCAGACGCTGCGGCTGTCCTCCGGGTCGTCCATGTACCCGACCGAGTACACGTGGATGAGGAACCCGATCCCCGTGATGATGCACATCATCATCGCGGACAGCGGATCGGCCATGAAGCCGATGTCGACGTTCAGGTTGCCCGCGTGCATCCATGGCCACAACGTCTGCGTGACGGGCACGCCGTGGTTGCCGTAGACCTGGAACAGCGTCACGAACGACAGGATCGCGCTGGCGCCGACCGCGATGGACGCGATGCTGCCCGCGACCACGCGGCTCGCGCGGCGGTTGAGCAACGCGTTGACGATCGCGCCGAGGAGGGGGAGTGCCGGAATGAGGGCGAGCATCGCCTACCCCTTCATCAGGTCGAGGTCATCGAGGCTGACAGTGACCCGGTTGCGGAAGAGCAGGATCACGAGAGCGAGACCGACAGCCGCCTCGGCCGCCGCCACCGCCATCACGAAGAGGGCGAACACCTGCCCGTCGACCACCCCGGCGTGCCGGGAGAAGGCAACGAACGACAGGTTGACCGCGTTCAGCATGAGCTCGACGCTCATGAACACGATGAGGGCGTTCCTGCGGGTGAGCACACCGCCCACCCCCGTCGCGAAGAGCACGGCGCTCACGGCGAGCACTGGGAACAATCCGACCGACTCCATCAGATCTCCCTCTTGGCGAGGACGACGGCCCCGACCAACGCCACCGTGAGGAGCACCGAGATCGCCTCGAACGGGAGCAGGTATGCTCCGGAGAAGATCGACGTGCCGACGGCAGCCACCTCTCCGTAGCCATCCGGAAGCGCCGCCGAGGCCGTGACCGGCATCGACTCGAGCGCGGTGATCAGCCCCGTTCCGAGCACGCCCGCGACCACCATCCCGAGGAGGCCGCGTCGCGACAGCTCGAGGATTGGCACGGGCACGTCGTGGCGGAGGTTCAACACCATGATCACGAAGATGAAGAGCACCATGATGGCGCCCGCGTAGACCAGGAGTTGGATCACGGCCACGAAGTGGGCGTTCAACAATACGTAGTCAGCCGCCAGAAAGAAAAAGCACACCACGAGCGACAATGCGCTCGCGATGGGGCTCCGCGCGACGACCACGGAGAATCCGGCCACGATGGCCACCAGCGAGAAGAGGTAGAACAGAACCGCTTCGGTCATCGGCTGCCCGGTGGAGGGGGATGGGCGGTGGGGTGCGCGGTTTACGACGCCGAGGGAGCGCTGTCAACGCACGCGGAAGGTGACGACGCCCGGCTAAACGACCGGCTTCTCGTCGAACGTGTAGCCGGCGGGCGCCTGCTCGGGATGGGCCCGGTAGACATCCTCCGCTTCCGGCTTCAGGCCGTCCATGAGGTTGATCATGTACGACTTGTTGTGGATCATGTCCTGCCGGGTGAACGCGTTGATCTCGTAGATCTTCGTGTCCATCCGGATGGCATCCTTCGGGCAGGCCTCGACACAGAAGCCGCAGAAGATGCAGCGCAACATGTCGATGTCGAATTCGATCGGGAACTTCTCGGCGGGATCGTCGGAGGCCTCGCCGGCGATGATCGTGATGCACTTGGCCGGACAGATGGTCGGACAGCACATGCACGCCACACACTTCACCTTGCCGTCGGGGCGGGTGGTGAGGCGGTGAGCGCCACGGTACCGGGCGGCCATGGGCTTCCGGACGTCGGGGTACTCGATCGTGCGGAAGCGGTCCTGGTCGAGGATGTTCTTGATGACGTGCGACATCGTCAGGAACATCCCCTTGATCACCTCGACGAGGTAGAGCGACTCGGGGGTCGAGAGCTTCTTTCGGGGCGCGGGGAGCATCGTAGGTGCGGGAGCCATTTCGGCAGACCTCTCAGGCGAAATAGGACTCTTTGATGACGATCCAAACGGCCGCGAACATGACGTTCGCGAGCGCCACCGGGAGCATCACGCGCCACCCGAGGTTCATGAGCTGATCGTAGCGGAACCGGGGCACTGTCCAGCGGACCCAGATCATGATCCAGCAGCCGATCAGGACCTTGAGGACCAAGGCGGTGAGCTGGAGGACAAAGGCCACCACGTCGGGGCCGACCGCGCCGGGGCCCGCCGAGCCGATGACGCCCGACAGCCCGAGCAGGCCGATCCCCAGGTGCCCGACCGCCATCCCGGTCCAGACGAGCACCCAGAACTTGGGCTCCCGGTGGCGGATGTCCGTCGACGCGAGCGCCCGGTAGAATGGGCGGTTGCGACGGCGCCACGCGAGCGCCGCGAAGAAGAGCAGGGCCGGCACCGCCCCGAATCCGAGCAGGGCCACGAGGATGTCCGCGTTCTCACGGATGGTCTCGCCCGAGAGGAACGGCACGTTGTACCCACCGAAGAACAACGTGGCCGTGACGGCTGAGGCGACGATCATGTTCGCGTATTCGGCCATGAAGAACAGCGCAAAGCGCAACGAGCTGTACTCGGTGTGGTACCCGCCGACGAGCTCGGCCTCTCCCTCCGGGAGGTCGAACGGCGTCCGGTTGGTCTCGGCGAACGCCGCCACCCAGAACAGGACGAAGGCGATGGCGCCCGGGACGCTGAAGACGTTCCAATTCCAGATCGCGCCGGACTGTTGCTCGGCGATGACTGAGAGCGAAACCGACCCGGCGCCGAGGAAGATCACCACGGCGGAGAGCCCCATGGCCAGCTCGTAGCTGACCATCTGCGCGCTCGCGCGGAGCCCGCCCAGGAGGCTGAACTTGTTGTTGCTCGACCAGCCCGCGAGCATGATCCCGTACACGCCGAGGCTGGTCATCGCGAGCACGAAGAGCAGCCCGCCGTCGATGTCGGAGACCTTGAGCGGCTCGCCCATGAAGGTGTCACCGAAGGGCACGACGATGAAGGTCACCAGCGCGATCGACATCGCGATGACGGGCGCAAGCGCCCAATAGAACTTCTCGACGTGCTGGGGGACGATGTCTTCCTTCATCACCAGCTTCACGACGTCGTTGAGCGTATGGACGAGGCCGCCTGCGCGGATGCCCATGATGTCGGCGCGGTTCGGACCCGGGCGGTCCTGGATGTACGCCGCGCCCTTGCGCTCCCCCCAGATGAGCAGGGGGACGATGTTCATGACGAAGGCCACGGCGAAGACACACTTCGCGAGGACGATGAGAAACGGGAGCGCGTCCTGGAAGGTCATGTGGAGGCCTCGACGCCGGTGGCGGCCACGCCGGTAGAGTCGGAGGCTGCGTCGGGTGCCAGCAGGCGTCCCTCCGTACCCAGCCCCTTGAAGTCCATGCCGCGCAGGCGCTCGATCGCCTTTGCCATGCCGTTGAACGCCGCCGCCACCATCTGCGTGCCCGGAGCCTTGCCCAGGCGGGCGCCGAGGCGATCCACGGCGACGTAGGCCGGAGCGGAATCTCCGACGGGGTTGACGGCGCGCCGAACGCGCTGAACGCGGTCCTGGCGATTGATGTAGCTGCCGTCCTGCTCGACGGTGTGCGCGGTCGGCACCACGATGACCGCGTCCTGGGACGTGGCGTTCTTGAACGCGCCGAAGAAGGCGACGGGCGGGAGCTTGGCGCCGAGGCGACCGGCCACGTCATCCTCGAGGATCACGAGGAGCTCGAGCTCGGGAAGCGCCGCGAGCAGCGACGCACGATCGCCGACGTTTCCGTCGTGACGCGAGACCAGGCGAGCGCCGGCGGTGTTGGGGTTGCGGTCCCCCGAGAGGAGGAGGTTGTCGCCCATGGCGAGCTCCCCGTCGTCATTGCCTTCGACCACGAACATCCGGGCGCCCGGCAGATTGCCCCGCACGGTCTGGAGCAGGGCCCAGTTCGCCTCGTTGGTGGCGCGCGTGCCGAGCACGAACCCGACCTTTCCCGCGCCCGCGGCGCGGATGCGCTTCGCAAGCTCGGCGGTCGCCGCGTCGGGCTCGACGGACACGCCGTCCACCGTCGCCTTGAGGATTCGCTTGAGGCCGGCGACGTCGTGGTACGACAGCCGACCCATGTCGCAGATCCAGGACTTGTTGACCTGATCGTTGCGACGCGGGAGGTAGCGGAACACCTCTCCCTCCTGGTGACACACCTGGATGTTGCAACCGGTGGCACAGCCGGTACAGATGCTGGCGGTCTCCTTCAGGTACCAGACGCGGCGCTGGAACCGGAAGTCCTTGCTCGTGAGCGCGCCCACGGGGCAGATGTCGGCCAGGTTGCCCTGGTAGTTGTGCGAGAGCCGATCGCCGGGGAACATGCCGATCTCGGTGTGATCGCCCCGGTTCATGAGCCGGAGCTCGCCGGTGCCGGTCACCTCGTCTCCGAAGCGCTCGCAACGGCTGCACTGCACGCACCGCTCCGCGTCGAGGACGATGAGATCCCCGATGTCCTGGCGCTTGTTCTTCCCGACCTTTGGATCCAGGCCGCGCGAATCGTACTGGCCGTGATCCATGTAGTAGTCCTGCAACCGGCACTCCCCCGACTGGTCGCAGATCGGACAGTCGAGGGGGTGGTTGACCAGGAGGAACTCCATGACCGACTTGCGCATGTGCTTGACGCTTGCGGAGTCGGTACGGATCGCGAGACCGTCGCGCGCTTGCATGTTGCACGCGATCTCGAGCACGGGCCCACGGGGCGTGGTCGTCTCGACCAGGCACATGCGGCAGTTGCCCGCGATCGAGAGGTGCGGGTGGTAGCAATAGTGGGGGATCTCTTCCCCGACGAGCTTCGCCGCCTCGATCATGTTGAGGCCGTCGGGGACCTCGATCTCGGTGTCGTTGATCTTGACCTTTGCCATGACCTACGCTCCGCTCGCGATGGGGGTGCTCGAGATCGTGCTCGCCACGACGGTCACCGCCGTCACGGGGCGTTGGACCCGCTGCAGGAACTCGTCGCGGAACTTGGTGAGGAAGCTCTGCACCGGCATCGCGGCGCTGGCGCCGAAGAAGCAGATGGTCTTGCTGTGGATGTTGTCAGCGAGGTCGCGCAGCGTGCCGAGATCCTCGGGCGTCGCGAAGCCATCACGCACGCGACAGAGGATCTGATACATCCACCCGCAGCCTTCACGGCACGGGGTGCACTGGCCGCAGCTCTCGTGCGCGTAGAAGCGCAGGAGGTTCGTCAACGCCGCGACCATGTCCGTGGTCTCGTCCATGACGATGAAGCCACCGGAGCCGAGGTAGGAGCCGGCGTTCTGGTTGATGGACTCGTAGTCCATCGAGCACTTGTCGACCTCATCCGCCGTCATGACCGGCACCGACGAGCCGCCGGGAATGATCGCCTTGAGCTTCTTGCCGCCCTTCACGCCGCCGCACACCTCGTCGAGGAACTGCCGCATCGGCATCCCCATCGGGATCTCGTAGACGCCCGGCTTGTTCACGTGCCCGGAGACCGAGAACAGCTTGGTACCCGGCGCCTTCTCGGTTCCGAGGGCCTTGTAGGCGGCCGCGCCGTTCTCGAGGATCCACGGGACGGCCGCGAGGGTCTCGACGTTGTTCACGACGGTCGGGGCCCGCCACGCGCCTTCGACCGCGGGGAACGGGGGCTTCAGCTTGGGCTGGCCCTTCTCGCCCTCGAGGCTGGAGATGAGCGCCGTCTCCTCGCCGCAGATGTAGGCGCCGGCGCCGAGGTGCACGTGCAAATCGAAGTCGAAGCCGCTGCCGAGGATGTTCTTCCCCAGGAGGCCCGCCGCGTAGGCCTCGGCGACGGCCTCGTCGAGCCGCGCCTGGATGAAGCGGAATTCGCCGCGGATGTAGATGTAGGCGGTGTGGCAGTCGAGCGCCCAGGCCGCGATGATCATGCCCTCGATCAGCAGGTGCGGATCGAGCCACATGCAGTAGCGATCCTTGAACGTGCCGGGCTCGGACTCGTCCGCGTTGCAGAGGAGGTACACGGGCTTGTCGCCGCGCTTCTCCTTCGACGGGACGAAGCTCCACTTCATGCCGGTCGGAAAACCCGCCCCGCCACGACCGCGGAGCCCGGAGTCCTTGACCACCTGCGTGACCTCAGCCGGCTTGAGCGCGAACGCCTTCGCCAGGCGGGAGTAGGTTCCGCGGCTGCGTGCGACTTCGAGGGTGTGTGAACCGGGAACATCCCAGTTCACGCTCAGGATCTTGGGGCCCATTGCCACTCGTTGGCCTCGGGACGAGGCGTGGGAAGCGGGTTGCCACTGCGCAGACCGGAGACGATCTGATCGACCGACTCCTTGGTCAGGAACTCGTAGAAGTGGTCGTTGATCTGCATCATCGGCGCGGAGCCGCACGACGCGAGGCACTCCACCTTGTGGAGCGTGAACAGGCCGTCCTTGCTGTTGCCGTAGGCGTCCGGCTCGAGGATGCGCTCGAGATGGGCGATGATCGCCTCGGCACCGACGAGGGCGCACGAGAGGGTCTGGCACACGTCGATGACGTAGCGCCCGGTCGGCACCTTCTTGAACATCGTGTAGAAGCTGGCGACCGCGTGGACGTGGCTCGGCGGGATCTGGAGCGTGCGGGCGACGAGCCGCATCACGTCGAGATCCAACCAACCGAAGTCATCCTGCGCCAGCCAGAGCACGGGCATGATCGCGCTCTTCCGGTTCGGATACTTCGCGAGGATCGTCTCGATCTTCGCGAGCTGTTGTTCGTTCCACTCGCGGGGTCCGCGAGAGGCAACCGGGGGGACAACGTGGCTCATCGATCGAGCTCCCCAGCAATGATGTTGATCGAGCCGAGGGCCGCCACGGCGTCGGCGACCATGCCGCCGGTGATGATTTTCGGGAAGAGCGAGTAGTTGGCGAAGCAGGGCGGGCGGATGCGCACCCGGAAGGCGCTGGGGCTGCCGTCCGACACGATGTAGAACCCGAGCTCGCCGTTGCCACCTTCGGTCGCCGAGTAGATCTCGCCCTTGGGCGGGCGGATGCCGTGCATGATCAGCTTGAAGTGGTTGATCAGGCCTTCCATCGTGTTGTAGACCTTGTCCTTGGCCGGTAGCGCCACGAGGTGGTCCTCGACCATGATGGGCCCGCCGGCGATGCTCGCGACCGCCTGCTGGATGATGCGGACGCTCTGCTCCATCTCCGCGAACCGGACCATGAAGCGGTCGTAGGTGTCCCCGTTCTGCTGCACCGGAATGTCGAACTGGTACTTCTCGTAGCCCCAGTAGGGCTGCGCCTTGCGCACGTCATAGGGGATGCCCGCGGCGCGGAGGCACGGGCCGGTCACCGAGTGGGAGACAGCCAACTCCTTGGTGATGACGCCAACGCCCTGGGTACGATCCATGAAGATGCGGTTGCGCTCGACGAGGCTACGCACCTCCCCCACGGCCTCGCCCATCTCGCTGACGACCTTGAGGAGGCTCTCGAACCAGCCGTCCGGCGCGTCCATCGAAACGCCGCCGATGCGCGGATAGTTGACCATCATCCGGGCGCCCGTGAGCTCCTCGTAGAGGTCGTAGATCTTCTCCCGGTAGTTGTACATGTACCAGAAGTTGGTCAGCGCCCCGAGATCGACGAGGTTGGTCCCCATGCAGACCGCGTGGTCGATGATGCGGCCCATCTCGCTCGTGATGACGCGGAGGGCCTGGGCGCGCGCTGGGATGTCGATGCCGAGGAGCTGCTCACACGCGTGGCACCACGCGTTGGAGTTGTTGACCGGGCCCATGTAGTTGAGGCGCTCGGCGTACGGGATCACCAATTGGTAGAAGGTGTTCTCGGCCTGCTTCTCGTACCCGCGGTGCAGGTAGCCGATCTCGGCGCCGCAGTTCACGATGGTCTCGCCGTCCAGCTGGAGCTGGAGGCGGAGGACGCCGTGCGTGGCGGGATGGGCGGGGCCCACGTTGATCGTCAACAGCTCGGTGGGGATCGGCTGGACGTGCGTTCCGTCTTGATCAGCGCGCTTCATGCCCACTCCACCTTCTCGCAGAGGACCATCTCGGAAGGTTGCGACAGCTTCTGCCGCTTGTTGATGGGGTAGTCCTTGCGGAGCGCGTGCCCGACGAACTCGTCGTGGCAGAGGATGCGGCGCAGGTTCGGGTGCCCGGTGAACCGGATGCCGAACATGTCCCACACCTCGCGCTCCTCCCAATTCGCGATCGCCCAGAGGTCCCACACGGAGGGCACCTCGACGGACTCGTCGCGAACCGCCACCTTGACGCGGAAGCGATGGTTCAGGCGCATGCTGTAGAGCTGGTAGACGACTTCGAAGCGCCACTCACGCTCGTCTTCATCGCCGTAGCCCTGGTAGTCGACGCCCCCGACGTCCATCAGCCAGTCGAAGTCGGTCGCCTTGTCGTCGCGCAGGAAGACGAGCAGCTCCCGGAGCGTCTCGGGGGCGACGGTCACGGCGTATTGGCCGCGGAAGTTGTACTCGGCCAGAACGCGAGCGCCGAAGCGCTCCCTGACCTGGGCGAGAATGTCGGACTCGTTCACTGTTCCCTCCCCTCTTCAGCGCCAGTCGGCCGCTTTTTCAGCGGAGATCTTTTCCATGATCTTCACGACGGCGCCGAGCACGTTCTCGGGCCGCGGGGGGCAACCGGCGACGTACACGTCGACCGGGATGATCTCGTCGATCCCCTGGACCACGGAGTAGTTGTCGTAGAAGCCGCCCGAGCTGGCGCAGGCGCCCATCGAGACGACCCACTTGGGGTTCGGCATCTGGTCGTAGATCTGCTTGAGCACCGGGGCCTGCTTCTGCGTGATGGTGCCCATCACGAGGAGAAGGTCGGCCTGGCGCGGCGAGAAACGCACGAGCTCCGCGCCGAAGCGCGAGATGTCGAAGCGGCCCGACACGACGCCCATGAACTCGATTGCGCAGCACGCCGTACCGAACGGCATGGGCCACATCGAGAACTTGCGGCCCCAGTTGATGACCTCATCGAGGCGCGTCGCGAGAAACGGCTGGCTGACGCTGGACTCTAGTCCCATTCGAGCGCTCCACGCTTGAGGCAGTACACCCATCCCAGGAACAGGACGCCGAGGAACGTGAACATCTCGACGAGCATGAACATCCCCTGCCCCTGCCGCACGAAGTCCCGGAAGACGACGGCCCAGGGGAAGAGGAAGACGGCCTCGAGATCGAAGAGGATGAAGAGCACCGCGACCAGGTAGAACTTCACGCTGAACCGCTGATGCGCGGGCGCGATCGAGGGCATGCCGCACTCGTAGAGCGACTCCTTGGTGGCGTTCGGGCGATGGGGCCCGAAGTACTTGCTCATCGCCACAAAGGCGAGGCTGAACACGATCGCGATGATCAACGAGACCATCACGGGGACGTAGGGATCCACCTCAGACCTCCCGGGCCGGCCCGCGTATCCCCACGCGAGTACGGAGTCAACCGGGTTCGGGAGCAGGTGCGAGAGGCTCGTGGGACGCACCGCTGTCCCCGACGCGCGGAGGCGCGTGGTAGCCTGACGCGATGCGCATCCTGGGGCTCGACGAAGCAGGCCGTGGCTCGGTCCTCGGGCCGCTGGTGGTTGGCGGCTTCGTGTGGGAGTCCGACGAGCAGGGAGCGCTGCGGGAAGCGGGCGCCGACGACTCCAAGGCGCTGACACACGTGCGCCGGGTCGAGGTGCGAGCGCGCCTCGCGGACCTCGGCCGTGGCGTCATCCGGACGATCGAGGCCACCGCGATCGATGAGGGCAACCTGAACACCCTCGAAGAGGAGGCGTTCCTCGACCTGGTGCGCGTGGAGAAGCCGGACCGTGTCTACCTGGACGCGCCGGTCCACCCCGGGGGCATCCCGAGGCTGCGCGCCCGCCTCGTCGCCCTGAGCGGCGTCGCGGACTGGGTGGTGGAGAACAAGGCCGACTCCACCTGGCCGGTGGTCGGCGCCGCGAGCATCTTCGCGAAGGTGGCGCGGGATGCGGCGATCGAGGAGATCAGCGGCACCACCCGAGCAGCGGGCCAGGGGGGGATCGGGAGCGGTTACCCCTCCGATCCCGTCACGCGCGCCTTCCTCGCGGCGCGGCTCGCCGAGCGGGCTCCCCTCCCCGCCTTCGTCCGCACGCGGTGGGGAACGCTCGACGTGCTGCGGCAACAGGCGCTTTTCGGGGGTACCGGCCCGGATCCGCTTCAGTAGCGTTGACACCCGGCGAGACGGGCGCGCATCATGCGCCACCATGCTCGTGCTCGCGCTTTTCACCCTTCTCGCCTGCACCGGCGCCGCGGATGACACCGCGAGCGACACGGACGACACCGTCGTCCCGACCGGCCCAGGCACGCTCGCGCTGTCCTTCCGAATGGACGCCGACTATGTCGCCACCATGGCGGAGGACGGACAGTCTCCCATCGGCACGTTCGGCGGGTCGGTGTACGCCGAGGAGGACAGTACGGGGGTCGGCCCGAACGACGGAGCCGTGGCGTTGCTCGACTTCTCGGTGCCCGGGATCGACCTCACGGTGGACGGCGGCCCCACGACGGTGCTCCTCGTGACCGAGGCGCTGGAACCGCAGATCGTCTGGGTTCTCGGCTGCCTCGACGTCGATGTTCCTACGGACGGCTGTGGCGACGTGGGCGACCCGATCACGCTCCCGAACGAGAACAAGGTCCAGGTGCTCGCCGGCACCGAGACGCCCTTCGAAGTCTATATGGGGATGATTCGGCCATGATGCTCCTCAATGCTCTCCTCGCCTGCACTGCTGCTCCTGACGACCTGGTCGCGCCCGTGGACGACTCGGTCGACCTGCGCCTGACCGACGCCGACTACACGCTCCCCTCCGCTGACGCGGAGGTGTGGTGGGGTCCGGACGTAGAGGTCAGGCCCGGCGCAGACCAGGTTTTCTGCTACTTCGGCACGTACACGGGCCCGGACGTCGGCGTCAAGACGCTCACGACGTGGCAGAATCGCTACGGCCACCACCTGGTGCTCATGGGCACCACCGCGAGCGAACTCGACTTCCCGGATGGAACGGTCATCGACTGCACGAAGACGGGCACCCTCGACATGACCTCCATCGAGCCGATGGTCCTTCCGACCGGCGGCTACGTGGGGGGGGCCGCGCTTGCGGGCGTGTCCGCGCTACCGGACGGCATGGCGGTGAAGATGGACCAGGATCAACGGTGGGTGATCCAGGCACACTACATCAACACCAGCACCGAGGCCTTCCACGCGAAGGACGTAGCGGTGCTCGAGTACCTGGAACCCGAGCAGGTCGAGACCTGGGCCGCACCCCTCGCCATGAGTCACGGCTCGTTCTCGATTCCTCCGGGAGAGACGGCCTCGGTCACGATGGACTGCGCGTTCGAGCAGGAGTGGAGCGTGCTCTACATGCTCGGACACATGCACGAATGGGGCACGGCGATCAAGCTCGAGCAGATCACTCCCGCGGAGACGACGGTGGTGTTCGACGTGCCGACCTGGGCCCCGGAGTTCCGGGACGCCCCCCCCACCTTTCACTACGCCGACGGGGAGTACGTGATCCCGGCGGACGCCACGTTCCGCACGACCTGTAGCTGGTTCAACGATACGGACGAGCCGATCGAGTTCCCTCACGAGATGTGCGTCTCGGTGGGGATGGTGTACCCGCAGACCACGTCCGTGATCTGCGACTACTGAAGCGGAGCCGCCCTGACACTCTTCCTCCTCCTCGCCTGCGCCGGTGCCCCCGCCGATGACACCGGCGAGCCCGCCCTCGACCCCACCCTCACGAACGTGCAGCTCGAGATCTTCACGGCGTCGTGCGCGTTCTCGTCCTGCCACGGCAACAGTGGCGGCGGGGCCGCGGGCCTCGACCTCACCGACGGCGCCGCACACGCCGAGCTCATCGGCGTCGAGAGCACCGACGCTCCGGGTGAGATCCTCGTCGTCGCGGGAGACTCCGCCAGCAGCTACCTCGTGAAGAAGTGCGCTGCGACCGCCGGAATCGTCGGCGAGCCGATGCCGGACGGCGCGGCGACCGGCCTCGACGCCGAGCGCCTCGCGCTCCTGAAGGCCTGGATCGACGCGGGCGCGTTGGACGATTGACCGGTAGCAACTTCGCTACCGCCGGCGCTTGCTCTCTTCGACGCCCATCCGGGCGAGGGCGTCCGCGCGCTCGTTCTCGGGGATGCCGACGTGCCCCGCCACCCACTCGATCTTCAGCTTCTTCCAGGGCTTGAGGGCGGCCTTGAGCGAAGCGATGAGCTCGACGTTCGCCTTGGCCTTCCAGCCCTTCGTGAGGACCCCGAGGGAGTACTGGGAGTCGGTGAAGAGCGAGACGGGCGTGGCGAAGTCGACCTCGTTCTCCTTCAACAGCTCGAGTGCGAGCGCGATGGCGGTGAGCTCGCCGATGTTGTTGGTGCCGGCGCCGAGCGCGCGGTAGCGCTCGAAGACGCGCCCGTCCGGGAGGCGCACCACCGCGCCGCTCCCGGCGGGGCCGGGGTTTCCGGTACAGGCGCCGTCGGTGAACGCGAGCACCGTGCCGCTCTGCAACGCGCCGATGCGGGAGTTCGCGTCTGTCGCCGCGGCAGCGGACTGCGCCGCCGTGCGGGTTCCTGCCTTGCCGAAGCCGCTCCCCCGCCCGTTCGCCCGCGCGGGAGCACCCGGCGCTCCCGACGAGCCCGACCGCGTCGGGGCGCCCGACGAGGGAGCCGCCGCCACGCTCGGCTCCCGCGGGGCCGCCGGCGTCCCCGCGTCCATCGCGCGCGGCGCGCCGCCGAGGTCCTTCACGGCGCTCGCCGCCGCCCGGTACACCTTCGCGCCCGCGGCCTCGCTGTACCGGATGCCGCGCCGGCCGTCGTCCGCCACCGGCCGGCCGGCGTCATCCACCTCGGCCCACACCTTCGTGCCCTTGAAATCCGCCTCGATCCAATTCATCTACGTTCTACCCGATGCGTCCGACCCGTCGACGCCACGAATTCGTACAAGCTGTGGTTGTAGCACCCCGCCGTACACCCCTGGGTGTAGAGCCCCTCGCGGTGCGCCTGGACCTCAGGCGAATACCACAGCTCCGTGAGCGGGCGCTCGAACACGTTCCCCACCTGCAGGCCGTCCCCCCCCCACACACAGCAGGGGAGGAGGGCGCCCGTATAGGTGACACCGAACTGATCGACGAGCCCGAGGCAGCGCATCGGGACCTGCTCACCGGCGTGGTAGCGCAGCGCCTCGCCATAGTAGTGGGCGCGCGCGGCGACGCCGGCGTCGTGCCGGGCGAGATGCGCCACGGCGTGCTTCCAGGCGGCGCGATCCTCGTCGGACGTGAGGTACAGGTCCGGCGCGTCGTTCACCGGCCAGAAGTCGAAGCCCGCGCCGACGCGCTTCACTTCTTCCCAGACGGGCACCAGCTCCCGAACATTGGTGCGGGTCACGACGAAGTAGACGTTGACGCCCAACTTCCCCTCGTTCCGCACCCGGAGGAGCGCGCGCCAGGTCCGCCCGTGCGCCCCGACCTGCCCACGAAGCGCGTCGTGGGTGGCCGGAAGCCCGTCGATCGAGAGCGAGAGGCTGTCGACCCCCGCGGCCACCAGCGCATCGTGGTGACGCTCGACGAGCGTGCCGTTCGTCGTGACGTTCACGCCCATGCCGCGGTCCTTCGCGGCCCGCGCGATCTCGAACAGCCCCGGGTGGAGGAGCGGCTCGCCGCCCGTGAGCACCACCGTTCGCGTGCCGATGGCGCGGGCCTCGTCGAGGAGGCGGATCGCCTTGTCGACGGGGATGTCCTCCTTCCCCTCCCACAGATCGCAGAAGGAGCAACGCAGGTTGCAGCCCCGGTTGACCAGGAGGAGCATCGTGAGCGGCTTGCTGGGCTCCCGGAGGGGGAGGTGTGCCTCGATGGAGGGCCGCGGCGCGAAGTCGACGCGCCCACCCTGGTGCACCTGCCGGTAGCTGGCGGTCACCGCGCCCCAATCGCGCGCGCGCGCATAGGACCGCGCGGCCCGGCCGAGGCGACGGCGGCGCTCCGGATCGTTCAGGAGCGAGACCACCGCGTCCGCGAACTCGCTCCGCTCCGCGAGGACGAGGTGCTCATCCCCCACCACCTCGAGGCCCTCCGCTCCGACCGCGGTCGACACCACGGCCTTCCCGGCGGCGAAATATTCGAGCAACTTCATCCGGGTGCCACCCCCGGCGAAGATCGGACAGACGCAGAGGTCCGCGGCCTCGATGTGGGCGGGGAGGTCGTCGATGGGGCCGGTGAAGCGGACCTGCTCCGACTCGAGCGCGCGCGGCGGCGACATGCCGGCCATCAGGAGCACGGCTCCGGCGGGCAGGCGCGGGGTGAGCTCCTCGGCGAGAAAGCGCACGGCATCCGCGTTCGGGCCGTAGTGCAACGTGCCGTGGAAGAAGACCACGGGCCCTCCACCGAGCCCGTAGCGCACGCGCAAATCGACGGGGCGGCCCCCATAGGCGTCAATGTCCACCCCGTGCGGGACGACGGATACGCGCCCCTCGGGGACGCCCGCCGCCTCGATGCGCGCCCGATCGGCGTCGGAGACCGCGACCACGCCGTCCATCGCGCGGAGCAGCGCGACCTCGACGGCGCGAATCCGAGCGAGCACCCCTGCCGAGAGGCCGGCCATCTGCCGCAGCCGATCGAACTCGACGTTGTGCATCACGGCGACGGCGCGCCCGCCCAGCGTCCTTGCCGCGAGCCACGCGGGGGCGGCGTAGCCGGGGAACTCCGCCTGGTAGACATCGATCCGCTCGCGGACCCCCACGTAGAGGGTGCGCGCCCACCAGGCCGGATCGAAGATCGGCCGGTAGAGGAAGTGCTCCTCCGCGGGGTAGCCAATCCGCGCACACCACCGCTCCGCGCGCGCGCCGTTGCGGAGCAGCGGGGCTTCCTCGAACGCGCGGAACGTCGGACCGAACGGCACGCGCCGCCATCCCGTGCGCTCCACGGACCAGTAGGCGTCACGGTCGTCCGTGAGGACGAACACGGTGTCACCCGCCGCGGCGAGCGCCTCGGCCGTCCGGACGATCTTGACGGCCGCCCCGTGCCACGTCGGGAACAGGTCGCCGCGAGTCAGGAGGGCGATGCGCACGCGCGGAGTGTACCCCGGCCACGGGGGCGACACCGCCAGCCGCTATACTCGACGGCGTGCAAGCCACGACCCCACGCTTCGTCGTCCTCGGCGGCCCCGTGCCCGAGCCGCTCCGCTCCGAGCTGCTGGGCGTGGTGGAGCTCTTCGAGGGCGGTGACCTGGTCGATCCGAGCACGGACGGGGTGCTCGTTCACGCCCACGCCGACCTGTTCCCCGCCCTCCGACGGTTTCGGGACGGGGGGGGCCGGCTACCGATCTTCGGGCTCTCGCAGCGTCCCGTGGAGATCGGGGAGCGCCTCCGTTGGATCCGGGAGGGAGCCGACGACCTGTTGGAGATCGGCACGGCGGCGGCCACGCTCCTCCGCAAGCTGCGCACCGAGGCCTGGCAGGCCGCCACGCCCGCGCCCCGCGGCGAGCGCGTGCCCGCTGGCGCTCGGGTGGACCGCTGGCTCATGGCCGCCGGCCGCTACCTCTCCGCGCGCGAGGACCTGGTGGAGACCCTCGGAGCCGGCGGCCGAAACCGCTACCTGGACTGTGTGTTCCTCCGGGATCAGCTCCTGCGCGCGGCCGAGTCCGAGGCCCCCACCGACATGTTCGGACAGCGTCGCGGCAGCGAGCGGGAGTCTCTCGGCTGGCCCGTCTGGGTGCTCGCGCCCCTGGCGGTGGGCGGCGAGCTCCTGAACATCGGCGCTGACGGCGCGTGCCTCGCGCTCCCGACGGCGCCCGGGCCAGGAGAGCGCCTCCAGGTGCGCATCGAGGGCGCGACCGTCGCGGCGATGGTGGAGCTCGAGGTCCGCTGGCGCCGTCGTGTTTCGCGGGAACGGTGGCAAATCGGCGCGTTCGGGATCGCCTGCGCGGTGGCGCGGGGCGCGTGACGCGACCGTCCCCCCCGAGCGCCCTGCCGCCCCTCCTCGGCACGCTGCGCCGCCGCCGCCGCGTCGCGGAGGACGCGACGACCACCACGTGGGAGGCGTGGGACACGGTCACCGGCGAGCGCGTCCTCCTCCGGGTAGCGCGCGGCGACGAAGCACTCGACGACGCCTTCACGCGCGTTTCCTCGCTCCCGCTCGGAGTCGCCCTCTCCCCGCGACAGGACGGCGCCGCGGGACGAGCGCATCTCCGAACCGGCGCGGTGGCCTGCTCGCTGGCCGATCTGCTCCCCATCGATCGCCCCCCCGGCCCCGTGTGGACCGCGCGGCTCGCCCTCGGGATCTACAACGCGCTCTCCGTCATCCACGCCACGGGCCACGCGCACGGCTGGGTGGGGCCGAACAGCGTCGTGACCACGCCGCGCGGCTGGACGCTCGCATGGCTCGGCCCGGTGCACGGGGCGACCGCGGCCGACGACCTCCGTGCGGTGGGCGCGCTCGTCGCCGCGCTCGATCCGCTCGGTCCCATCGGCGACCTCGCGAGCGGCTTCGTCGAGGTGCCGCCTCCGTCCGCGGCCGACGCGACGCGCCTGCTGCTGCACGCGTGCGCGAGCACGCTCGCGAGCGAGCACCACTCGCTGGTCCGACGCGCGCGCGCGTTGGGCGCCGCCTCTGGACGCGCCCGCCTCCGGCGCCTCGCGGGGCGGCTCGACGCGCTCGTCCCGCCGCCCCTCGCGCACGGTCGCGTCACCGTCGACGAGGAGGGCGTGGCGCTCCTCGTCGAGAGCGACGGCGCCTTGGTGCGTGGCGCGAGGGAGCTCCTCGCCGTCGGATCGCCGGGCGCGCGCTTCGGGGTGTGGGGCCCCGACGGGCTCGACCCCGTGGCGGCGCGCGTGCTGCTTCGTGCGTGGGCCCGTCACGACGCACCGGCGCCGGAGCCCGAGCTCGCCGCGCTCATGCGGTGGCTCGCCGCGGCGTCGCGACTCCGGATCGATCGGATGGTCCTCGCGACGCAACCGTAGCGGCCGTTGTCCGGCCCCGCGGGCGAGCCCGCTACCAGGCCACCGCGAGCAGGTACGAGCGGCCGCAGTCCGCCCCGGAGATCGACTCCACGACCAGCTCGTAGGTGCCCCCGTCGTCCTGGAGCACCACGTCCGAGAGCGTCATGGAGAGCGAGCCGCTCCCGAAGACCTGGTCGACCTCCTCCGCCGGGAGATCGCCCTCGGACGAGAGGCGGTTGAGCGTGAAGCGCCACGTCGCGTCGTCGGGGATGCCGGAGAGGGTCATCGAGACCGTGAACAGGCTCCAGCTGCTGTCCGAGAACGAGAAGGAGTACCGATCGACGTCGACCTCTCCGGAGATCGTCGCGACCGCGGAGAGCTCCGGATCGTCGTCGAGGCTGCCGACCGTGACCGCGCTGGTGTCGTTCGGCTCGTACCCGTCCGGATCGGCGTCCTCGTCGATGTCGTCGTCACAGTCGTCGTCGATCGCGTTGCACACGTCGACCGCGTCGGGGTGGACGGTGAGATCCGCGTCGTCACAGTCACCCTGGGCTTCCGACCATCCGTCCCCGTCGTCGTCGACCCTCAGCGGATCGGGCGGCCCGGTGTCCTCGGTGTCGGTGTCCCCAGTGTCGGTATCCCCCGTGTGGGTCTCGCCCGAGTCGCGACCGGAGGTGTCGCCGTCGATGTCCGCGGTGTCGTCCGCGCCACCGTCGAGGGCGGTGTCCTCCCCCACGACCTTCGAGGCCGCGGAAAAATCACACGCGAGGGCGAGGAGGAGTGAGAGCATCCTCGGCACAGTAGCCCGAGTAGACTCCCGCGCATGCCCTGGATCGCACTCCTCCCCGCCGTCCTGGCCGCGGTCGTCCTCACCGGCGGGCGCGACGAGATCGTCGTGGCCGCGTTCGCCGTACCCGCGCTCCTCTGGTTCCCGGGGCGCGGCGTCGCGCGTCGATTGTCGCGGGATCCGGTGGAGCGGATCGTCCTCGCCTTCTGGGTGTCGGCGCTCCTCGCGGTGCCGGCGGTGCTCGTGGGAATGTGGACGGGCCTCGGCGGTGCCGGCACGCTCGCGACCGCCGCGGTGTTCACCGCCGCGAGCGAGCGCCTGCGGTCTCCGCGCGCACGGACGCTCCGGCCTGCCCCGCTCCTCGGCGCGGCTGCGGTCATCGTTACCGTCGTGATGCTCGGCTGGGCCTGGCGCGGCGCGGTGACGCGCCCGATGGACGACTACTGGTGGTCGGCGGCCGCGGAAGATGCGTGGGCGGACGGCGCGAGCACCGTCCCACCGACCGCCGGGGCGGGGTGGAGCGATCGGCGCGTCGTGGGGTGGCCGGAGGCGGCGGCGCTGAGGCTCGTGCCGCGCGCGCCGGACCCGTTCCTCGTCGGCCCGTCCGAGGGCCCGATCGTGCTCGTCCTCCAGGGGCCGGTGGGCGCGGCCATGCGCGTCGGCGCACGCGAAGCGATCATCCAGTCGAACGTGGTGGAGAAGCGCGAGGAGGGGCCGGTGCCGCGCTATCTCGCGCGGGGCGTCACCTCGATCGCGCTCACGACGCAGCTCGCGGCCGGCGAGCGCCTGCAGGTCCGCCTGTCCAACCCCAACAAGAGCGTCCTCTACCTGCTCGGCAGCGCGGACGCGGTGTGGTCGCTCCACGGGGAGGGCGCGCTTCGCTTCGTGCACTACTACCAGCTCCTCAACATGGTCGAGCAGGTGATCTGGGCGCGCGAGCTGTACGCGGGCCGCCGCGTGACGGACGTGCAGCCGCCGCTCCCCACCTACGTCCTCGCCGCGCCGATGGTGACGGCGGGAGGCGAGCTCCCCACCGCCAACCTCGTCTTCCTCTTCGAGCTCGTGATGGTGGGGATCGCGGGGGTGCTGGCCATCCAGGCCTGGGCGCCGGGTGCTCCGGCGCTCGCCTGGCTCCTTCCCGCCGGCGCCGCCGCCATGCACGGAAAGCTGATGCTCGAGCCTTCGAGCGCCATGCTGCCGGACACCCTGTACACGCTGGGGCTACTGGGCGCGGTCGCGGCGCTCGCGCAACGGCGCGGCCCCGCCTACGCCGGGTTCTCCCTCCTCGCCCAGCTCACGCGCTACCCCGCGGGGTTCGTCGTGGCCGTGGCGGGCCTCCTGGCGGGCGCGCCGCGGCGGGTCGTCCAGATGCTCGTCGGCGTGGTCGCCGTGGCGGCGGTCTTCGCCCTGGCGGGCCACTCCACCGGGAGCCTCGAGGGCTGGCTCGAGACGTTGTGGTGGGAAACCCTCCCGGAGCATTGGCACGGAGAGGCCGATCCCGCCGTGCTTCTCGGGCGTGCGCCCCGCTTCTACGGGCTCTGGCTCGCCTACGCGGGCGGGCTCCCGCTCCTCGCGGCCCTGCGGTGGCCCCGCGGCACGCGGGTGCTCCTCGGCACCGCCTTCGTCTACTCGCTCCTGCTGTGCACGGTCGACCACACGCCGTCCCACTACTTCCTGCCCCTCCTCCACCTCGCGGCGGCCGCCACCGCGTGCACCGCAGCCGCATGTGAGGATCCACGCCTGCGAACCGGGATCCCACTTTTGGGACTGTTGGGGATCACCGTCGCCTATGGCTGGGTGCCCGTCGTCGGCTAATCCTGGCGCAACGTCGGTGGGCGCCGATGGGCAAGACCTTTCCCATCACCAGGGATCAAAACGCTCGGCAAGTTGTCCACCAAGTTGTCCATACCTGGGCACAACTCGTTGGGGTACCATCGCGCATGTCCCACGATCCCCTCTCGAAGGAACTTCTGTCGAAGGCGCCCATGTCCGAGGAATCTGTGTCCCGGGAACCCTTGTCGGAGGAGCCGAAGTTCCCGACGGCCCCGAAGGGACTGCTCTCCGAATTCTGGGACTTCATCATCCACGAGAAGATCTGGTGGATGACCCCGATCATCGTGGTCCTCCTCGCGATGGTGGCCTTCATCCTCTTCGCCGAGGCGAGCCCCATCATCCCGTTCATCTACGCGCTGTAGCCGGGCAGGGGAAGCCTAGAACATCCGCGAAGCCTTCTCCATGTCGATGGGCGAGGGGTCCCGCGCGAGCCGATGGGACGCCGCCGTGGGGTCGGCGGGTGCGCGATCGAGCAGCCGCCGGCCGCCCAGCCGGAGCGCCACGGCCACGGGCGCGAGCCCCACGAGCCAGGTGAACCCCATCAACACCGCGCTCTGCGCGCCCATGATGCGCCGCACCGCGACATTCCATCCGATCCACATCCGTCGGAACACTTCGAGCATGTGTCAATGTCCGTCGCCAGCCGCGATCCGTCAAGCGCGTCCGTTGCCCATGGATTCGGCGCGTGCTACTCGGGCACCGCGCCGGCCTGCCCGGTCGGGCGGGCCTCCCGCCTCGATCCTCCCGCGTCGATGAAAGGCCGCGTCCGCGCCCGCTCGGAGTACACGTTGATCGCTCCTCTCCTCGCGCTCCTGATTCTGCCCACGTCGGCGTCCGCCACGGAGCTCACATGGGAGGGCTACTACCGTGGGCGCGCCCGCATTTTCGACTCGCTGTCGGTGTCGGACACCAACGACTCCACGGAGGGGTTCAGCGGCTCGTTCGATCACCGGATGTCGCTGCGGCCGGCCTGGCTGCTGTCGGAGCACGCCTCCCTGCACGCGCAGATCGATCTGTTCCCGTTCCAGCTCTGGGGCGCGGAGCCGGCGACCACGATCGACCCCGTCACGGGTGAGGAGTCCGCGATCGCCACGGCGGACGGCACGGCCCCCGTCGGGGCCGGCCTGGTCGCCACGCGCGCATGGGCCGAGGCCTACACGCCGATCGGCCGCTTCGCGCTCGGCCGCATGCCGATGCAGTGGGGCGCCGGCATCCTCTGGAATGACGGGAACGACCCGGAGGCCGAGTACGGCGACACCGCGGATCGTTTCCAGTTCTCCACCCGCGTCGGCCCCGTTTTCGTGTTCGGCGCCTATGACGTGCAGTTCGAGGGCTACCTGGGCTCGGAGGACGACATGCAGGCGGCGTCGCTCGGCATCGGCTACCGAAGCGAGACTGCGGGCGTCGGCTTGCTGAACAACTACCGCTTCCAGACCAGCCAGGAGTACAAGGCGTACACGGGCGATGTCTGGGCCTTCACCGAGCTCGGTCCGATCCGCGCCGAGCTCGAGGTCGTCGGCGTGTTCGGGGCGGGCGATCTGGAGACAGGCGCCACCGACGTCGACATCATGGCCTTCGGCGGCATGCTCAACGCCGCCTACTCGACCGACAAGCTCACCCTCGGGGTCGAGGGCGGCTTCGCTACGGGCGACGCGGATCCGAGCGACGCGAAGATCCGGACCTTCTCGTTCGACCGCGATCACAACGTCTCCATCGTGCTGTTCGAGGAGACCCTCCCGACGCTGCAGACCACCGTGCAGAACGACAGCAACGAGGGCCGCACCACCGAGGCCGCGCTCACGGGGGATGGCCTCTCGAACGTGTTGTACGTGCGCCCCGCGGTGAAGTACCGCCTCCTCCCCGAAGTCGAGGGAGAGCTCGCCTGGTTCAGCGCGACGATGGCGGCCGGCCCCCCCGCCGCCGACGGGCGCAAGGCGTACGGGAACGAGATCGACCTCTCGGTCCGCTACGATCCGCACCCGCACGTGTGGGTGAAGGGCACCGCGGGCATCTTCCTCCCGGGCAAGTACTTCACCGAGTACGAGCACCCGGACCTGGGCGGCGGGTTCGACCAGGTGACGTGGGGCGCGCGCCTCATCGGCACGGTGGAATTCTGATGCCGAGCGTGTGGCAGGGCGTCCACACCGCGATCGTCACCCCCTTCCGCTCGGCGGGCACCCGAGCGGGCGCCGGTCACGGTTCGCAGGTGATCGACGAGCCCGCGTACCGCGCGCTGCTCTCCCGCCAGATCCGCGGGGGCGTGCAGGGCGTGGTCGTGGCCGGCACCACCGGCGAGTCTCCCACCCTCGACGCCGCCGAGCGGGACCTCCTCCTCCGCGTCGCGCTCGAGGAGGCCGGCGGCGGCCTCCCGATCACGATGGGCGTCGGGACGAACGACACGCGGTCCACCGTCGCGAACACCGAGCGCGCCCGTGACCTCGGGGCGGCAGCCGGGCTGCTCGTGCTCCCCTACTACAACAAGCCCACGCCCGAAGGCCTGCGCGCCCACGTGCACGCCGCCGCCTCGGTGGGCCTCCCCCTCGTCGTCTACCACGTGCCCGGCCGCACCGCGCAGCGGCTCTCCCCGGAGCTGCTCGCGTCGCTCTGCGAGATCGACGGGATCGTGGCCTGCAAGGAAGCCACGGGGGACGTGCAGTTCGGGCAGGACCTGATGCTGCTCACGAAGAAGCCGGTGCTCTCGGGCGACGACTTCACGTGGTTGCCGCTCCTCGCGGTGGGCGGCAGCGGCGTGATCTCCGTCGTGTCGAACGTCGCACCCGCCGCCACCGTGGCCGTTTGGCAGGCGTGGAAAGCGGGGGACGCCGCGACGGCAGCAGCCCGCCACCGGGCCCTCTACCCGCTCGTGCGCTGGCTCTTCGCCCAGACCAGCCCCGTGCCGTGCAAGGCCGCGCTCGCGGCGCTCGGCCTGTGCGCGCCCGATTGCCGGCTCCCCCTCACCACGGGGCAGCCCCCCCCCGCCGAGCTCCTCGCGGGGATCGTGTGATCCGCGTCGGCGTGCACGGTGCCACGGGGCGCATGGGCCGGCTGGTGCTGCCGGAGATCGAGGCCGCGCCCGACCTCGAGCTCGCGTGGGCGTGCGGGCGGGAGCTCCCCTCCCCGCTCGATGCGGACGTGATCATCGACTTTTCGACGCCGGACGGCTTGCGACGCCTCCTGGCCCAGGCGCCCTGCCCCGTCGTGACCGGGACCACGGGGATGACCCCCGCCGAGCTCCTGGCCGCGAACCCCGCGCTCGCGGTGCTCCACTCGGCCAACTTCTCTCTCGGCGTCGCCGTGCTCGCGCGGCTCGTCCGCGACGCCGCACAGGCGCTCCCCGGCTACGACATCGAGGTGGTGGAGCTCCATCACAAGCACAAACGCGACGCGCCGTCCGGCACCGCGCTCCACCTCGTCGAGGGCCTCGGCACCGTCGTTTCGGGCCGCACGGGCCCGCGGGGAGACGGCGAGATCGGCGTTCACGCGGTGCGCGGCGGGGACATCGTGGGCGAGCACCGCGTCTACCTCTCCGGGCCGGGTGAGCGCCTCGAGCTCGCCCACGTCGCGACGCACCGCGGCCTGTTCGCCTCGGGCGCGGTGGCGGCGGCGCGGTGGCTGGTGGGGAAGCCGGCGGGCCTCTACCGGATCGAGGACGTGATCGGGGGCATCGGGGGCTAGCCCTCGGCGGCGGACCTTCCCTTCTCCGCACCCGCGCGCACCCTCTCTGCGGAGGCGCGCGTGCCACAGGTCCAGGTCCTCGTGGTCGGCGCCGGGCCTACCGGGCTCTGCACGGCCTTGGAGCTCGCGCGCCGCGAGGTGCCCTGCCGCGTCATCGACTGCGCACCCACGCGATCGATCGGATCGCGCGCGCTCGGCCTCCACGCCCGCACGCTCGAGGGCCTCGATCGGCACGGCCTCGCCGAGACCTTCCTGGCAGCGGGGCAGCCCGTTTCGCAGCTCCGCTTCGGGGCCGGGCCCCAGGAGCCCGTCGCGGTCGACCTCGGGACGCTCGACACCCGGTTTCCGTTCCTGCTCCTGCTCGCGCAGGCCGACACGGAGCGGCTGCTGACGTCCGCGCTCGCGTCCCTCGGCGTGCAGGTCGAGCGGGGCACCGCCCTGGTCGGGGCCACCGCCGCGGCCGAGGGGGTGCGGGTGCGGCTCTCGCGCGGCGGGGAGCCCGAGGAGGCCCACACCCGCTGGCTCGTAGGGGCGGACGGCGCGCACAGCCCGACGCGCCACGCGCTCGGCGTCGCGTTCCCCGGGCGGGCGTGGCCCCTGACCATCGCCCTCGCCGACGTGGACATCGGCGTCGACCTCGGGCCCGGCGAGGTGCTCGTTCACGCCACGCAACGCGGGCTCGTGGCGTTCGTCCCGTTCGGGCCGGCTCGCGTGCGGCTGATCGCCGTCGACCATGCCGCGGCGCCGGATCGCGCCGAGGAGCCCACCCTCGCGGAGCTCCAAGCGCTCGTCGACGCCGTGCTCCCGGTCCCCGTGCACTTGCGCGATCCGACGTGGCTGGCGCGCTTCCGGCCGCAATCGCGGCTCGCCGCGACCTACCGGGTCGGCGACGCGTTCCTGGCCGGAGATGCCGCGCACGTGCACAGCCCGGCGGGCGGCCAGGGCCTGAACATCGGCATGGAGGACGGCTGGAACCTCGGGTGGAAGCTCGCGGCCGTGCTCCGTGGTGAGTCCCCCGCCACGCTCCTCGATACCTACGAAACGGAGCGCCGGCCCGTCGCACGTTGGACCATCGGCTTCACCGACGCGCTGCTCCGCATGGCGACGGTGAACAGCCCCGCGCTGCTGGGGGGCCGCTCCCGCGTGGCCCGCGCCCTCGCGGGCACTTCGAGTACGCGCAAGGTGTTCGCGCGAGCCCTGTCGGGGCTCTCCATCGGCTACGGGCCGCCCACGTCCACCCTGCGCCACCTGCTGGTGCCCGGGGGGGTCGGCACGGGTGCGCGCGCGCCCGACGTGGAGCTGCTCGCGCCCGACGGCCGTCGTGTGCGCATCTACGCGCTGCTCGCCCGGCCCGGCTTCCACCTGATCCTCCTGGTGCGGCCGCACTACCACGTACGCCAGGCCCGTGACCTCGTGGCCGCGGTGAGCGCCCGGTTCGGGGGCCGGGTGATCCCCGCGGTGGTGTGGACGGAGGGAGCACCCGCCAACGTCGGCGACGCGCCCGGCTTCACGGACATCGGCGGGCGCCTCCGCCGCGCCTACGGCGTCGAGCCCCCGGCCGCGCTCCTCGTGCGCCCCGACGGCTACCTGGCGGCCCGCACGGGCCTCTCGGTCGACCAGGTCGTCCAGGCGCTCGCCGCGTGGGTGACGCCGATTCTGGGCCCTGCGGGCGCCTAGGCCGGGAAACGCGCCCAGATCGTGCGCATCGGCTCCTTCAACACGTCCCCGATCTGGCGGGAGAGCGTCGTGTCCTCCACGGACACGGTCAGGTGGCCGTCCCACGAGAGGGCGGGCGCGATGACGTCCGGTCGCGGCGCGCCCCGACGAGCCCCGACGGCCGCGGCGCGCGTCGTGAGGAGATCGGCGTAGGCTCCGTTGGCGAACGCCGACCGCACCGGGTCGATCCACACCTCCGCGCGCCCGAGGAGCCGCACGTGTTCGTCGCGGAGCAGCAACCCCGAGGTGACGACGCGGACCTGGTCCGCGATGCCGTCGAGCGCGTCCCAGACCACCGGGAACTCCGGGTGCAGCAGAGGCTCGCCGCGCCAGGTGAGCGACACCGTTCGGAAGCGGAGCCGCGCCTCGCGGAGCCCGTCGCGCACGTGCGCCACCACGTCGGCCCCGAGAAAGCCGCGGCCGAAGTCGAGGTAGCGGCGGTCACGGAGCTCGAGCAGGCGGTCGGGCGCGGCGAAGCAGGCGTCGATGGGCACGGGGGAGGTGGCGAACAACGCGCGCGTCCGGAGGTGAGCCGGATCGTCGGGGGTGTCGGAGAGCTCGAGCGTGAGCGTGCCCTCGACCGTACGCGCGGGGAGCGCGCGCGCCACCTTCGCCCGCAGCGGCGCGGTCACGTTCTCCACGAGGCCCTTCGCGATGCGCGTCGCGGAGTCGCTCTCCGTGCGCAGGTAGCAGCCCTGGATGCACGGCGTGGTGCAGGTCTTCACCACCGCCCGCCGCTCGCGCAGGGCGGGCGAGCGCCACAGCTCGCGGAGGGTCAGCTCGCGCACGCTCCCGAACCGCCCGGCGAGAAAATCGAGCTTCCCGTCGCACATGATCACGCTGCCGTCGGCGTTGACGTACAGCTCCTTCCAGCCCGCCCAGCAGGGCGCCTCGAGCGGCCCCAACCCGTCGCGGTAGTAGCGGGGCACGAGCGGAAGCGCGTGACGATTCATCACGAGCGGGTGCTCGCCGAGGGCCGCGCAGACCGCCTCGAGCTTCGGGAGCTGCTCGGGCGCGAACCACATCCCGCCCACGTCGGAGTCCTCGTCGCTCCGGAACAGGTGCAGCACCTGCAGTCCCGAGAACCCCTCCTCCTCCAGGAGCGCGACCAGGTCGAGGTACTCGTCGAGGTTCTTCGCGTGGAGGATGCTGTTCGCGCAGATCTTCCGGCGCGGGTTCCCCGCCGCGGCGTCGGCCTCGCGCAGGCGCCGATAGCCGGCGATCGTTCGCTGGAACGTTCCCTTTCCGCGCACGCCGTCGTGGGTCTCCTGCAGCCCGTCGATCGACACGTTGATGTGCAGCTTCTCGGTCGGGATCGCCGCGATCCGCGCCGCCCGCGCCGCCGTGATCAGCGTGCCGTTCGTCGTGAGCGTGGTGTACAGGTCCCGCCGCGCGGCGTGGGCGAGGATGTCCTCGAGGTCCTGCCGGATGAAGGGCTCGCCGCCGAGCGGGTTGAACACCTTCACGCCCCAGCTCGCGGCCTGGTCGACCAGATCGATCACCTCGCCGCGCGACAGCTCCGGAGCGTCGTAACAGGTGGTGCACATGACGCAGCTGAGGTTGCAGCGCAACGTGAGGTTGATCGACAGCCAGTCGGGGGGCGCGAGCGAGCGGTTCAGCAGGCGCGAGCCGTACATCCGGGCGTCGTGCACGAGCTCGCGCGTGGACCTCAAGGGGAGGCGGGCATGGCCGCGATCCACGTGCGAATCGTCGCGATGGCCTCGACGTCCGGCTCCCACACCGACAGGCGCGGCATGTCGGTCGCCTCGAGGATGCCGACGAGCGCGCTGCCGTCGGGATCGCCGGGCGCGACGAGCGGCAGCCCGTCGTTCTCGTAGGGGTTGGCGTTCCAGTACTCGGCGTGCGCGTCGAGCAGGCCCGTGTCGAGGGCGGAGTACCGGAAGTCGAGCGTCACGACCGACACCATCGAGACCACCCCGGCCGGCTGGTGGCAGAACGCGCAGTTGCCGTGCAGGTAGCCGCGCACCTCGGCCTCGACGGGATCGGCGATGTCGAGCTCCGGCGCGGGGCCGTACGGCGCGTCGAGCGCCTCGGCGATGGCGGCGAGGCCCTCGTCCCCGAGCTGGAAGGGCTCCACACCCAGCGGCGCGTCCTGGCCCGAAGTGGCCTCGTGGCACACCGCGCACGCGTACTGCGAGGGGACGGTGTAGGGCTCACCCGAGGGCAGGATGAGGTCCTGGCGAGTGCCGTCGGTGAGGTAGGCGTCGTCCCCGCTCCACACGTAGGTCGCGCCGATCCAGGCGCCGTCGCGCTTCTCGAGCAGGCGGGTCTCCACCGGGAGGCCGTCCATCGTGAAGCGCTTCCACAAGCGCGTCCCCTCCGGGTAGACCCAGGCCTCCGGGTCCGTCGTGTCGATGGCCGTGCCCACCGGGAGCTCGAGCCAGCGCTGCTTCTCCGCGCCGTTCGACCACAGCGGGTAGCGCACCTCGTAGGGGATGCCGCCGGGGGCGGCGTCGGAGAGACGGGCTCCCGCGTCACCGATGCGCGTCCGTTCGGCGCGGTAGCCGAGCCGCCACACGCCGCCGGCGAGGGAGACGGCGTAGACCGAACCGTCCGGGGCCTCGGTCATCGCGAGCACGTAGGGGAGAAACGCGAGGGGAACGTCGTCGAGGAGCACGCCCGTGTCGTCGAGCGCAGCGCCACGGACCCAGCCATCGAACACGTCTGCGTAGAGCAGGACGCCGTCCAGGCGGCCTGCGAACGCCCTGCCCGAGACGCGGACCCCGATCATCGGAGTGTTCTCGATGCCCGTGCGGCCGGGACCGTCGCGATCCTCCAGGGGAAACGCGGAGTCCTCGTTCTCCCACCACAGGAACGGATCGTCGAAGATCCCCGCTTCGTCCGGCCCTTCCGCGCGCGGGTAGCCGAAGTTCATCCCGGCGCCGGTGTAGAGGTTGACCTCTTCGTAGAAGTCGCTGCCCGCGTCCGCGACGCAGATGCCGCTGCCACAGTCGGCGAGCCGCCACGGATTCCGGAGCCCCTTCGCCACGATGTACGGGTTCTCGAAGCCGGCGTCCAAGCCCGGCGACAGCGTGCCGTCCTCCCCGATCGCGAAAGCGAGGAGCTTCTGGCCGGGCTGCACCTCTTCCTGCGGATTGCCGTCGATGGTCGGGCCGATGCCGAGGTAGAGCAACGGCTCCGCCGACTCTCCCTGCCAGAAGAGGAGGTCTCCCCCCGCGTGTCCACCGAGGAGCGGGCAGTCCATCTGCATCAGCTCTTCGGTGGCGGTGACGGCGAACGGCTCGAGCGTGAGGGCGTGCCGCGCGATGACGCAGGTGTGGTTGGTCCACGTGTAGAGCCAATCGTGCGTGCCGTCGCCGAACCGGGGGTCGAGCGCGAGCGACACGAGATCGTCGGGGTTGTAGAGGGTCACCGTCCCGAGGACGGCGCCGCTCGCGGGGTCGACGTGGGAGAGCTCTCCGAGGAGCGTCGCGACGAGCAGCGTGCCGTCCGCCACGGCCTCGATGTCGGCCGGCATGAGCACGTCGGCCACGCGCTCGAAGGAGTAGCCACCTTCGAGCGGTCCCTCGAGGGTGATGCTGGAAGTACCGGCGGGGCCTACAGATTCGCCGTCGTTCGGGGTGAGGGCGCACGTCCACGCCGACCCCATCGCGGTGCGCGAGAGGGGGACGATCAGCTCTTCGATCGTGGTGCCGACGTCGGAGGTGATGGTGCTGGTGTAGGTGACCGGGTCCGCATCTGCGTCCTCCGAGAGCGCCAGGATCGAGCACTCCAGGCCGTCCCTGGTGAGGGAGAGGTCCACGAGCGGGGCGGTGGGGAGCGTGTTCACGACGGTGACCGCGGCGGACGCGGCGCTCACGCTCGCCGTCCCCTCCTTGCTGGCCGTGACCTCGACGTACACGGTCTGGCCCTTGTGGAAGGAAATTCCCGTCAGGCTGGCGGAGGTCTCCCCGACGACCGTCCCGTCCACGAACCAGGCGAACGCGAGGTCACCGGTGGCCCCGACCACGGTGGCGGTGAGAACGTCATTGGTCTGGGGAGACGTGGGGGACAACGCGACCGAGCCGATCTCGGCGGGCGCGACCGCCGGCTTGTCCGGCTTGTCCGGCCCCCCATCACAGCCGAGCGCGAGCAACCAGAGCAACATGAGGCTCCCCTATCGTTCGCTCCACGCCCGCGCCCGCGCCATCCCGGCCCCGATCAGGCGGCCTTGGCGACGGCGGCGCCGCGGAAGGCGGAGCGCTCGAACGCGCGCGCGAACAAGATGGGGTAGAGCGCCAGCATTCCCCACGAGAACATGCCGAGATCCATCGTGAGCGCGATGCCGAGGTGCATGGCGGCGCCGGCGATGGCCCAGTACGGCGCGAACCGGGTGAACACGAGCGGCGCGGAGACCTCGAGGGCGATGGTGCCCCATCCGAGGAAGCGGAGCACCGGCCAGAACGGCAGCGCCGCTTCGGGATCGACATGGGCGGCCAGCGGATCCCCCATGACCCGGTAGAGCACCGGGGTGCCCTCCCACGCGAGCCAGGCGGGCTGCTGCTGCAGCTTGGCGACGCCCGCGGAGAGGTAGACCAGCACGAGCAGGAAGCGGATCGTATCCGCGGGCCAGGCGGGGATGCGATCGCTCCGCGCGCCGGTGAGCGCGAGCCGGCGATGCGACCCGCTCAGGACGATGAGGAGGAGCGCGCTGCGGAGGAGCCTGTCGATCGCGCGGTCGCCGGGCGGGTAGAGGTGGCCGAGCTGCGCGTAGGCGAGGAGCCCCAGCACGAGCGCCGGGCGCGTCCAGACGCCGAGGGCCGCGAGCGACAGACAGACCAGCGTGACGACGTACGCGGCGGGCCCCCCCCAGAGCGGCGAGAGCGCGACGAGCACGTTGGCGGAGTCCTGCACGACCGACAGGCCGCCGGCTTCCGACGGCCGGAAGATCGTCTGGAGCAGCCCCAGCCGGCCCACCTGGAGCAGGTCCGCGAGGATGGCCACGCACGCGAGGACCCGTACGAGCGCGAGCGGGCGCGCGTCCATCTCGCGGCTGGTGAACGACACCCAACGGGCCCAGGGCCACCTCATCCGGGCGCGACCTCCCACGCGGGCGCGGAGGCGACGTAGCGGTGGTGGACGGTCGCGTCCCGGCCCGGAAACGGGGCCTCCGTGCACACGAGCTCCACCCGTTCGACGGCCGGGCGCTCTGCGCGCGCGCGCGCCACGATGAGCCGCCCGAGCCCCAGCCAGTTGGGCCCGTTCGCGGATGCGCAGGTGCTCTCGACCACCGGTCGGATGCGACGGTTTCGCAGCACGTCGGCGAGCCACGGGTAGGCCGGGTCGGCGCTGCGGTGGACGAGCTCGTGGTCCAGGTGCACCTCCAGGCGGCGCACCTTCGACGGGCCGTCGCGATAGAGGAACCACTCCTGGCTCACGCGGAAGGGGCGTTGAAGCGGCGAGAGCGCGTTCACCACGGGGAGGCGCACCTCCCGGTTGAACCGGGTCACGACCAGGCCGACGGTCTCCCACGGCTCCCCGTTCCGCGACCGCCACGCCGCCTGGTCCGCGGCGCTCCGCAGCGTCTTCGCGTCGAGGAAATCGAGCCCGGGCGTGCCGAGGAGCGCGAGGAGCCCCCACAACGCGAGGATCAGGGCGGCGCGGAGGTTGGACATGCGAGGGCGGCGTCTCGGGGGGCGCAGTCTAAGACGATGTCGTAGACTCCGCCGATGCGCGTCCTCGTCGTCCATCATGGTCCGCTCCCCCGCAGCGGCGCGCCCGTGACGGGCGGGGCCCGGCGGGCCGCGGTCCACGTCGATGCGCTCCGGGGCGCGGGGCACGACGTCCTCACGCTCTCGCGCGCGCAAGACGACGTGGATCCCCTCGCGTTCGGCGCGCTCCCCGGCTTCCGCACCGCGGGAGACCTCGCGCGGCTCGCCGCGGCCTCGGCGCCCGACTGGATCCTGTGCGTCGCGCCCGAAGAGGCCCCGGCGCTCGCCGGAGTGGCCCCCCTGGTCGTCGATCTGTACGCGCCGCGCGTGCTCGAGGCCGCGTTCGAGGGGCTGCAACGGGAGGAGGCCGGCCGCGCCCTCGCGGCGATCGAGGCCGCCGACGAGGTGCTCTTCTCCAACCCGCGTCAGCGCTGGCTCTGGACCGGCCTGCTCGGCGTGGGCGGCTGGAACCTCGCGGAGCCCGCCGGCCTCCTCGTCCCCCTCGCGGCGCTGGCGGGATCGCCGCGTGGGCCCGGAACTGGCCGGCCCACCTTCGTGGTCGGCGGCCGGAGCTGGCCCTGGCAGGACGCCACCGACACGCTCCGCCGCGCCGTGGCCGTCGTGGGCGGGCGCGCCGACATCGTGTCCGTGGGCCTGCCCGCGGTGGAGGGCGTCCGCGCCTCGCCTCACACCACGCTCGACGCGTGGCTGGACCTCCTGGCGAACGCCACCGTCGCGCTCGACCGCTATGCGCCCAACCCCGAGCGCGCGCTGGCGCAGAGCTTTCGGCAGATGGACTACCTGGGGGCGGGGCTCCCTCTGATCACGGATCCCGACACGCCGCTCGCGGACGCGGTGCGCGAGGCCCGCGCCGGGTGGGTGGACGAGCCGCTCGAAGAGGCGATCGAGGCCGCGCTGGTGACTCCGCGTTCGTCGGCAGCGTTGGCGGCGCGCTACGCGCCCGCGGTCACCGAGGCGCCGCTGCTGGCCTGGGTTCCCCGCCGGCGGGAGCGCCCGTGGACGTTCCTCGGCCGCGGGGCTCGTCTGTCAGGGGCGGAGGGCCGCGCGGAGCGGGACCGGGCCGCGCGCGAATGCGCCGAAGCCGAGCTCGCACGCAAGCGCACGGAGGTGGACGACCTCCACCTGCAGCTCCGCGCGCTGACCTCCTCGGTCAGCGCCCTGTCGACGGCGATGGTGGACGTCGCGGGCTTCCGTCGGGAGACCGTCGCGGTCCTCGGCACGCGCCTTGCGGCCGAGTCCGACGAAGCCGAGCATCTTCGGAGAGAACTCGCGATTTCGCAGGCCAACCTCGAGAAGAAGGATCTCGAGCTCGGGCGTCTCCAGCAGGAGCGTGACCGCTTGGGGCGGGCCTTCACATTCTTGCGACCAAATCGGGGCTGACGGAAGGGCATCCCCGTGTCACGGTGGCGCCCATGCTCCTCCTCGCCCCCGCAGCCCTCGTCACGGCAGCCCTCGCCCAAGAAGCTCCTCCGGTCGTCAACGGGGATTTGACCTCCGATTACGACGAGGTCGTGCTCATCTACGCGGAGTCGAGAGAGGGGTACGGCGTGTGCACCGGATCCCTCGTCGCGGACGAGTGGGTGCTCACGGCCGCGCACTGCGTGCAGGACGTCGACCGGATGACCGTGTACGTCGGCCCCGACTCCAACCACGTCGAGCAGGACGTCGTGGTCGACGAGTGGTACGCGCACCCCCGGTACGACGGCTCCGGCTACTACGACATCGCGATGCTCCACCTCGACGGGACCTTCCGCAACGTCGACCTGATGGCCGTCAACAAGGATGACCTCACCAGCGGCGACATCGGCGAGGACTACCGCGTCGTGGGCTTCGGCATCACGTCGGACGACGACACCAGCCAGGTGTCCAAGAAGCGCTACGCGGACCTTCCGCTCTACGACTACGACTCGCTCCTCGCGATCTACTACGGGGACCGCCAGGATCAGAACGCCTGCCACGGGGACTCCGGCGGCCCCATGTTGGAGACCCAGGCCGACGGCGGCTACGAGGTGGCGGCGGTCATCAACTTCGCGTACGGCGAGAGCGGCGACTGCGAGAACAACGGCGTCGCGACGGCGCGGGTGGACGCCTACCTCTCCTGGATCGAGGATTACACGCCGGTCTACTCGTACGACGAGCTCTATGGGGACGCGGACACCGACACCGACACCGACACCGACACCGATGCGGACACGGACACCGACACCGATGCGGACACCGATGCGGACACGGACACCGATGCGGAGCCCGTCTCCGACCTCGGAGAGGAGCCGGTTCGTCCCGACGCGGTCGGCGAGGACTACGACACCCAGACCATCCTCGGGTGCAGCTCGTCCGGGACAGGCTCCGCCGGTGCCCTCGCGCTCGCCCTCGGCGCGCTGCTCTCGGCCAGGCGCCGCCGCAGCGCCGCGTAGCTAGATCCCGAGCGCCACCCCGCGCGCCCGCGCCGCCGCCGCGTGTTCCGGGGCGAGCGTGTACCAGTTGATGCCCCCGCACCCCGCGCACACCCCGTCGAACCGTCCGGCGAGGTGCGCCAGCCTGGCCCGGGTGGCCTTCTCCCCCTCCCAGAGGGTGCGGAACGACGCCTCCGCGAGCGAGCCCAGGTCGAGCTCGCCGCGCAGGTCCGCGCAGCACATCAGCAGGTGCCCGTCCTGACGCACGACGGGGGTGTACCAGAGGCCCGGGCACGCCGTGCGCGCCTCCGTCCCCGGATGGGCGTCGTCACGCTGCCACGGACGGTCGGCCGATACGCGCACGGAGAGGGCGTCCCCCTCTACCGGGACGATCCCGAACCGCGCCATGGCCTCGTCGTAGAGCCGGTCGGCCTCGGCCTGCCCCGCGGCGCCTCCGCCGACCGACAAGCGCTTGAACAAGATCTCCGCGTGCCCGCGCCCCGCGCCATGGCAGGAGAGCGCGTCGGTCCAGTACCGGAGAAATTCACCGGCCTCGTGCGCGTTTCCCGGCTGCACCACGAACTGGACCTGGACGTGCAGGTTGTAGGGCGGCGGCATCGCCCCGCGCGCGGCGAGCAGGGCCCGGATGTGGCGGCGGGCGCGGATGAGCCCGTCGCGGCCCTTCACCCGCGTGTAGGTCTCGGCGGTGGCCGCGTCGAGCGTGAACACCACCAATAGCGGCACCTCGGGGTCACGGCGAGCCACCAGCCGGGCCACGCGCTCGGGGGTGAGGAGGAGCGCGTTCGTGTCGAAGCGCAGGTAGTCGACGCGCCCGCGGAGCATTCGACCGGCGCTCGCGACGAGGTCTTCGAGCCCGGGGTGCAGCGAGGGGTCGCCGAGCCACTGGAGGATCAGGTGATCGAAGCGACAGTCCTCGGCCACCAGGCCCTCGAGGATTCGCTCGAATAGCGCCGGATCAAGATACCCTTTCGGAACCCCGTGCACGGTGTCCCACCGCTCGGCGTGGGGCGCGCACATGCGACATGCGAGGTTGCAATGATCCGTCGGCTCGATTTGCAACACGCCCAGGTGCGACGGCGAGGTGGCCATGCGCCCATCCTACCTGCTACTGTGCGCCGCCGGAGAACGACGGATGGTCCGCTTGCAGCCCCCCGCTCTGAAGCCTGTCGTGATGGCTCTCGCCGTGATGAGCCTGTTGTCCGGCTGCAACAACCCGTGCCAGGCGCTGTGCGCCGACATTGCCCAGTACGCCCGGGAATGTGGGTACGACTCCACCGCCGAGGACATGCAGGCGTGCCGGGACGACTTCGCCACGTCGGCGCTGGCCGAGGGGCAGCAGCTCGAGTGCCTCGAGGTGAGCGACCCCCAGCAGCTCCGCGAGTGGTGGACGTGCGAGGAGCTCCTCGAGAACTACCAGAGCGCCTCTCCCTGAGGGCCCGCCGCGGATCATTTCGCGTTGACCCGAACGGCGGGCACGCCGTATGATGCGGCCCGATGAACCCGAGCGTCCCCGCCTCCGACCGGCCCGCTGAAGCCATGCACGCCCCTGGCTTCTCTCCGGAAGTGTTCGGGAAGTACTTCCTGGTCGACAAGATCGCGATGGGAGGCATGGCCGAGATCTTCAAGGCGAAGACCTTCGGCCACGGCGGCTTCGAGAACCTGCTGGTCATCAAGCGCATCCTCTCGCACCTGTCGGACAACGAGCAGTTCGTCCGCATGTTCATGGACGAAGCGAAGGTGTCGGCGCTGCTGCAGCACTCGAACATCGTCCGGATCTACGACTTCGCGCGCATCCGCGACAACTACTTCATCGCGATGGAGTGCGTCGAGGGCAAGGATGTGAAGCTCATCCTCCGCAAGCTCGCGGAGCGTCGCAAGCTGCTCCCCCGCGAGTTCGCGGTGTACATCGCGATGGAGGCCGCGAAGGGCCTCGACTACGCGCACAAGCACGCGACACGCCAGGGGCAGCCGCTCGGCATCGTGCACCGCGACGTGTCCCCTTCGAACCTGCTCGTGTCCTACGGGGGCGACATCAAGGTCGCCGACTTCGGCATCGTCAAGGCGGCGAACTGCGCCGAGGACACCGACGCGGGCATGCTCAAGGGCAAGTTCGAGTACATGAGCCCCGAGCAGGCGAGCGGCAAGGAGCTCGACCGTCGCTCCGACATCTTCTCGCTCGGCATCATCCTCCACGAGATGTTGACGGGCCGCCGGCTCTTCAAGAGCGACGACGAGCTCAAGACGCTCGCCCGCATCAAGTCGGGTGACGTAGACCCGCCCAGCACCCTCAACCCAACCGTGCCCGCGCGCCTCGACGAGATCGTGATGCGCGCGCTCGCGAAGGACGCCGGTGACCGCTACCAGGACGCCCGCGAGCTCCACGCCGACCTCCTCGAGTTTCTCTACCCGGCCTCCCCCGACCTCACCCAGCAGAGCCTCGCCCACTTCATGTCCGAGCTCTTCTCGGACGAGGTGAACCAGGAGCGGTCACGCCTCGAAGAGGGCACCCGCCTCGCGCTCGCGCTCCACGAGAGTGGGCAGTCGGTCGAGCTCGAGCCCGACTGGGAAGAGGAGTCGCCGAGCACGCGGACCCGGGGCGGCGCCCCCCTCCCGCCCGAGCCCGCGCGGCCCGCGCCCAAGGTGCCGTACGTCGTCGCCGGGCTCGCGCTGCTCTTCTCGCTCGCCACCGCGGCGTTCTTCCTCACCCGGCCCGCGCCGGAGATCGCTGATGGGCCCGCGATCGAGTCGGCCGCCCCCTCCACCGGCTCCGTCCAGCTCAAGGTGGCCCCGGTCGAGGGCGCCGTCGTGGTCGACGGCGTGGCCTCCGGCCAGGGCACCGACGTGACGATCGCCAAGCTCGTGCCCGGTACGGAGCACACCATCGAGGTCACCGCGGAGGGCTACACCCCCTTCAAGGAGACCGTGAGCGTCGCCGCCGGCGAGCGCGTGCGCCTCCAGGTCACCCTCGTGCCGGTCGGCCCCGTGAAGCAACAGGTCGCGCGGCCGGACGGGCAGCCCACGCCCAACGGCGCGGACGCCTCCCGCGGCACGCCGCGAGGCTCCGGGACCCCCGCCGTAGCCGCCCCCGCCACCGCGGCGTTCGCCTCCAACCCCTCCGGAGCCGACGTGTTCGTGGAGGGGCGCCTCATCGGGCATACGCCCTTCGACTGGGAGGGAGTGGCCGGCACCCGCTACGGCGTCGAGTACCGGATGCCGGGCTACGACACCACGCGCTTCTCGGCGACCCTGCCGAAGGCCGGTGGCCGCGAGAGCTACGAGCGCACCCTCTCCGAGCGCGTCAAGGCCGAAGGCAAGCTCTCGGTCAACGTGAGCGGCGGGTGGGCCGAGATCTTCGTCGACGGCAAGAAGATTGGGAACACCCCGATCTTCGGCTACTCGCTCCCGGCGGGGAGCTACACGGTGCGCGCGCGGAACGAGGGCGCGGGCCTCGACCAGAGCAAGACGGTCACCGTGAAGGCGGGCGAGACCGCCTCGCTCCCGTTCTCCGCCAACTAATCTCCGCCCACTAATCTCCGCCCACTAGTCTCCGCCCACTAATCTCCGCCCACTAATCTCCGCGAACCGACCGCTCGTCCGCTCGGAGCGAACACCGCGCGGGATGACCTAAGGGATGGGCCCGAAGGTGATGGTCCCGTCGTCTTTCGCCGTGTCGGCGCCGTTGGCGACGAGGATCGCGGCGGTGGCGCCTCCGCCCGCGGCCAGCGCGCCGAGGCCGGCCCACAGGTACCAGGGCGCGCCCTTGCGCTCCTTCGTCACGACACCGGGGGCAGCCGCCGCCGGAGCGGTCTGGAACAACAGCTGGTCGAGCACCGCGTTCGACGACACGTCGAGCGCGATCACCTGGGGGCTCACGCGGTCGCTCTTGATGTCGCCGCTCTCGGAAAGAAACCCGACCGCGGCGGGTACCAGCGAGAGGAGCGCGGAGATCGGGTCGCTCCCGGCGTCGGCGGTGAGCGCGCGGGAGAAGTTGCCCGACGCGGGCGCGTAGACCTGCAGGGCCACCTCTCCCGTGCTGGTGACGCCCACCACGAGCACCGGATCCCGGTCGGTGAACTGGCCGAGGCTCCGGTACAGATCGCGCGTCTGCCGCGAGCGGCCCGGTGCGTCGCTCGCGGCACGGCCGATGGCCCGCGCGGAGAGGACGGGCGCGAGCGACTTCTTCTCACCGGGATCGAGCACGAGCGTCTCGAAGGCGGTGGATCCGTCGGCACCGCGAATGAGCACGTAGTGCTCGCCGGGGACGACGGTGACCTCGCCCGGGGGGGTCTGCCGGCCGTCGACCCACATCGACGCGTCCCCCGGGGCGAGGACGGTGAGGGAGGCCGAGGACTCGCCCACCGCCGCGGAGCGCACCTGGCCGTAGAGCGCCACGATCTGCGGGGGATAGTTGACCGCGTCGAGCTGGCGCGAGGGGTTGAGGGTGACCGACCGCCGGAAGGCCAGGCGAGCCGCCGCCTCGTTGCCGAGCCCGGCCTGCGCGAGGCCGAGCAGCGTGAGCGCCTCGTGCAGATGACTCACGTCGGTGCTGCTCGCGAGGCCGGCGGCGAGCAGCCGGGTGGCCTGCTCGAGCACGGGGATCGCCTGATCGGGCTGGGCCCGGTCGTAGAGGATCTTCCCTTCCCGCAGCGCGTCCCGACCCGGGCCGAGCGCGAAGGCGTCGAGGATGAGGTCCTCCCGGCCGGCGAGGTGAGCGCTCACCTCGGCGGGGGTCAACCCGTTCACCTTGCCCGTGGCGTCGAGCGCCTCGGCCAGGCGAACGGCGGCCACGTCCGCCGCCTTTCCGGTGAGTCCGGGCAGGTGCGCCCCAACCACCACCATCTCCGGTACCGCCGCGAATGCACCGGTGGCCAACAACCACGTTGCGATCATGACGGCATCGTAGCACCTCGGCGCATGGTGCTACGGGCGGCCGTCGGATAAACCGCGGGCTGTGGAGTTTCCATGAAGGTTCTCGGCATCGACCCGGGCAGCCGCTCGACCGGCTGGGGCGTCGTGACCCGGGAGCAGGGCCGCTACCGCCTCGTCGCGGCCGGCGCGATCCACACGAAGTCGGACACGCCCATGCCCCAGCGCCTCCTGGCGATCCACCAGGGCCTCGCGGCCGTCATCCTGCTGCACGAGCCCGAAGTCATCGCCATCGAGGCCATCTTCGCCCACAAGAGCGCAGCGAGCGCGCTCGTGCTCGGCCAGGCGCGTGGCGTGGCCCTGGTCGCCGCCGCGGCATCGGGCCGGCCGGTGTTCGAATACAATGCGATGACCATCAAGAGCTCGGTCGCCGGCAGCGGGCGCGCCGACAAGGAGGCGATCGGGCGCATGGTCGCTGTGCTGCTGGGCGGGCGGGTCGAGGGGCCCCACGACGCGGTGGACGCCGTCGCGATCGCGATGACCCACCACGCACACGCGCATCGCCACGCCGCGGCCGAGCGCCTCGCCACGGTCACCTCCGCCGCTACGCGCACGGCCGCCACCCGCGCCTCCTCAATACGCGCCTCCCCCCAGGCTCCGACGCTCGCTCCGCGGGCCCCCGCCGCGCGCCGACTCCCGAAGCTCCCGGCTGCATCGGCCTCCCCTCCCCGCCCCTCCGAAGAGGTCGACGAATGATCGCCCGCCTGCGCGGTGACGTGGTCGAGATCGCGCTCGATCATCTCGTGCTCGACGTGAACGGCGTCGGCTACGAGGTGTTCGTGACCACCCGCACCGCCGAAACGGCGCGGCTCGACGCCCCGCTCACCCTCCACGTCCACACTGCCCTGCGAGAGGACGCCCTCACGCTCTACGGCTTCGCGTCGGCAGCGGACAAGGTCGCGTTCCTCCAGCTCAACACCGTGCAGGGGGTGGGCGCGCGCACCGCGTTGAACGCGCTCTCCACGCTCGCGGTCGACGCGCTGGCGACCGCGGTGAATGGCAATGATCTCAAGGCCTTGTGCAGCATTCCCGGCGTCGGAAAGAAGACCGCCGAGCGGATGGTGCTCGAGCTCAAGGGGAAGCTCTCCTCCGCGCCCTCGGCGATCCCCACCTCGGCTCCGCGCGCCGCGCCCGACGATCAGCTCCCACTCGCGCTCGCGCAGCTCGGCTACAAGAAGTCCGAGATCGACCAGGCGCTCGCCCGGCTCTCGGAACGCGGGCTCACCGCCGCCCCGCTGAATGACCGGCTCGCCGAGTCCCTGCGCCTGTTCGCGGCCGGCGGCCGGGCATGACCCGCTTCGTCGACCCGAATCCTGACGGGGAGGGGGAAACCGAGGCGCTCGACCCCGCCCTCCGCCCGGTCCGCCTCGACGACTACGTCGGGCAGGACCGCATCAAGGACAACCTCCGCGTCTACATCCGCGCGGCTCTCCAGCGCGGCGAGGCCCTCGATCACGTGCTCCTGTCCGGGCCCCCCGGCCTCGGCAAGACGTCGATGGCGCACATCCTCGCGGAGGAGCTCGGCGTCGAGCTGCGCATGGCGTCGGGGCCCACCCTCGAGCGCGGGGGCGATCTCGCCGCGATCCTCAACGGGCTGGGGCCCCGCGAGGTGCTGTTCATCGACGAGATCCACCGGATGAACCGCGCCGTCGAGGAGATCCTCTACCCGGCGATGGAAGACTTCCAGATCGATCTCATCCTCGGGCAGGGGCCCGGGGCGCAGTCCGTTCGCCTGCCCTTGCAGCGGTTCACGCTGGTCGGCGCCACGACCCGGTCGGGGCTCCTGACCGCTCCGCTCCGCGCGCGCTTCGGCATCCATTGCGCGCTCGACTTCTACACGCCCGCCGAGCTCAAGAAGATCCTCCTCCGCAGCGCCGAGCGGCTCGCCCTCGACATCGAGGACGCCGCCGCCGACGAGCTCGCCGGCCGGTGCCGGGGCACGCCCCGCATCGCCAACCGGCTCCTCCGCCGCATCCGGGACTTTGCCCAGGTCGAGACCGGAGGCCGCATCGACGTGGCATTGACGCGCCGTGCGCTCGAGCGGCTCGAGGTCGATGCCCGGGGGCTCGACGCGATGGACCGCCGCATCCTCGAGGTCATCGCCCTGAAGTTCGACGGTGGCCCCGTGGGCCTCTCGAACCTCTCGGCCGCGATCGGCGAGGAAACCGACACCATCGAGGAGGTCTACGAGCCCTTCCTCATCCGCGAGGGGCTGCTCCAACGCACGCCGCAGGGCCGGGTGGTGACGTCGGGCGGGTGGAAGGTGGTCGGGGTGGAGCCTCCGCCGGCCAAGGGAGGCCTGTTCCGATGATCCACGTACTTCTTCTCTGCCTGTTCGCTTGCGACGGCGCGAAGGCCGGCGAAATCGCGCTCCAGGTCGACGGGCACGCGGTGACCGTCGAGATCGCGGATGAGCCGGTGGAGCGAAACCTGGGGCTCATGTACCGGGACTCGCTGCCCGCCGAGCACGGGATGTTGTTCGTGTACCCCGACGCATCGCCCCGCAGCTTCTGGATGAAGGACACACGTGTGCCCCTGACCATCGCGTACGTCGACAGCGCGGGGATCATCGTGCATCTTGCAGACATGACGCCGCTCGACACCACCTCGGTGCCCTCGGTCAAGCCCGCCACGTACGCGCTCGAGATGAACCAGGGGTGGTTCGCGAAGCACGACGTGGCCGTGGGCGACCTCGTCGCCGGCCTCCCGAAGCCGTCGGCGCGGTAGGGCTGATGCAACACACGCTCGGCCGCCCGTTCCGCGTGGCGGGCGTCGGGCTCCGCGGGGGGCTTCCGGCCGCCGTAGAGGTGCGCCCGGCGCCCGCGAACACCGGCCGGATTTTTGTCGTGGAGGGCGTCTCCATCCCGGCAACCGTGGAGCACGTGGTCGATACGCGCCTGGCCACCACGCTCGGACGCAAGGGCGCGCGCGTGTCGCTCGTCGAGCACCTGTGCGCGGCGCTCTACGCCGCGGGCGTGGACAACGCGGAGATCCATGTCGAAGGGGACGAGATCCCCGCGCTCGACGGATCGGCGCGGCTCTGGGGCAGAGCGGTTCGGCAGGCGGGGCTCGTGGCGCAGGGCGCGCCGCGGCGCGTGCTCGTGCTGCGGGAGCCGGTCGAGGTCCGCGGGGACGACGCGTGGGCCCGCTTCGACCCGGCCGACCGCTTCGAGCTCGACCTCACCATCGCGTTCGACCACCCGAGCATCGGCACGCAGCGCTACGCGGGCGCGGCCACGGGGCGGTCGTTCTTCGCCGAGCTCGCGTGGGCGAGGACCTTCGGCTTCTTCCGCGACGCCGAGCCCCTCCGCGTGCTGGGCATCGCGCGCGGGGTTTCGCTCGAAAACACGGTGGTCTACGACGACGCCGGCATCATGAACCCCGAGGGGTTGCGCGCGGCCGACGAAGCCGTGCGCCACAAGGCGCTCGACGCCGTTGGAGACGCCGCGCTGCTCGGCGTACCGGTACGCGGCCGCTTCTCGGCGTACCGCGCCGGCCACGCGCTCCATCTCGCGCTGCTTCGGCGGATCACCGAGTCCGCGGCCGGCTGACGGCTCGACGCGGACTGGTCTGCGCTGACTGCTCGAGGCTGACTACTCGACGACGATGTCGGAGAACACCATGTCGAGGCCGGTTGCGTTGACGCTACCGGTCGCGACGCGCCCACTGCGGCCCACGCTGCCGCTGGGCTCGCCGGGCTCGTTGAGGATCCCGTCCCCATCGAGGTCGAGGTAGGCCCAGATGTAGGCGACCGCGTTCGAGGGCGTCACGAGCAGGTAGTCCGTGGCCGTGCCGGGGAGGTCCGCGCACACGAAGCTCTGCCAGTCGTAGCCCCGACCGAAGTCGGCGACGCCGAAGTCGAGGGAGGGGCGGGTGCGCATCGCCGCGACGTACATGACGGCGCCGGCGGGGAGGCTCGCGAAGCCTTCGGGGTAGCTGACGGACCCCTCGAGCCGGACGAACGGGTTCAGCGTGGGCGGGAGGCCGTAGGGGAGGAGGACGGTGTACCCCGAGGTGCTCACGCTCCCGACGGTGATGGGGTTGGCGTTCTCGCCGGCGACCACGTAGGCGCCCCAGACATCGGTCGGCTCGAGGAGCCCGTTCTGGTTCTCGTCCCACGCGCCGAGAAGGCGCTGCTCGCCGAGGTTGGCGGCGACCGAGAGCGAGAAGCTCGCGACTGCGCCATCCTCGGTGGCCGTGGGCGTGAACGACTTCATGTAGGTCGGCCCGTTGCCCGACGTGTCGTACAGCAGCACCTTGCCGTCGCCGCCGCTGTAGGCCTGGTCGATCGTCACGTCGCCGTCGAGGGTGATGTAGGGGCCGCCGCTCCCGTCCCCGCCGCCGCCCGTGCCATCGCCGCCGCCGCTGCCCCCACCCTCGGGGAGCAGGGGGGCGTTGATCACGATGTCCACGTCGTTTGTCTCCCCGCCCTCGATCACCGCGACCAGATCCCCGTGGAGTCCGACAGGCTCGTTCGTGCCGAGGACGCCGTCCGGCCACCAGTCGAGCGCGGCGTAGACGTACACGGTCTCGGTGTCGTCCGGGTCGATCTGGAGCGAGTAGGCGTCCCCCGTGGTGCTCGGGGCCGAGATGACGTACTCGGCATGGTAGGTCGTGAGGTTCGTCGTCTCGTCAACGGTGTACGCAGCCACGAAGATGGCGCCGAATGGGTATTGATCGCCGTATGCGTCCGCCCAGCTCACCTCCTCGGTCAGCTCGTCCGCGGCCTCGACGTACAGCTGTACGCTCACCGTGCCGTTGATCGTACCCGCGAGCCGGTCGACCGTGTCGGTCTCCCCGGAGTCCGTGGTGTCGGAGTCCGTGGTGCCGGAGTCGATGGATCCCCCCGTTTCACCCTCGCCCTCGTCCCCGTCATGGCCGCCGAACTGACACCCCGCCGACAGAATTACGGCGATCAAGGACGTGGTGGAGAGACGCATGAAAGGCTCCTGGGCTGGTCGCGAGTCTACCGCACAAGTGCCACCACAATCAATGACAACGAAATGACACTTCCCGAACCCCTCCCTCCGCTTGACAACGCATCTCCGTTCGCCCAAGATGCAGGTGCTCAACCCTTTCTGGAGGCCTCTATGAACTGGCGCCCCTCTCCTCGTCCTAAGCCGGGCCCGAAGGCCTAAGCTCGACGTTTCTTGGTGTTTCCGCAGCGTTTCCGGCTCGAAGTCGCTCGACATCGCGAGGGGCCGCGTTCATGTCACTCAGCGCGGCCACTTGCTTCGGCGGTGTGCCTCCCCTCCCCGTCGGGCCCCCCTACGCGTGTGATGCGTTGCACGCCTGGAGTGGGCTCGGGTTCGATCTGCCGCCCGCGGATCCGCGGCTGCGTGCGCTTCACGACGGTGGCGCCGAGCCCACGCCCCCGCTCGCCAACCTCGTCGGCGCGGCGCTCGCCTGGGAGCGCTGGCCCGAGCACATGGACTTCCTCGACGCGGCGAGCCCGATGTACGCGCAGAAGCGCGCCGAGCGGGCGCTCTACATCGAGCGGTGGGAGCGCCACGTGCCGCCCGGATGTCGGGTGCTCGATCTCGGCGGGGGCATCGGTCGGTTCACGCAGTGGTGCCTGGATCGCGGCTGCACCGTCGAGCTCGTGGATCCCGACCTGCGGAGCCTGCGCGCCGCCGTGCGCCACGCGGCGGGCCGCCCGGGAAAACTCGACGTCCACTGGGCCACCGGCGAAACCCTCCCCGACCTCGCCCCGGTCGACGTGGTCATCGCCGCCGAGGTGCTCTGCTATGTCGAGGACGTGGCGCGCGTCCTCGCGAACATCCGGCGCACGCTCGTCCCCGGCGGCCCGCTGCTCTGCTCGGTGGAGGGGCGCTGGGGCTGGGCGGCGGCGTACGACGCGACCCCAGGTACGCTCGAGGCCCTCCTCGGGGACGGCATCGTGCATGTTCCCGGCGACAAATGGGTCCGCACCTACGACCGCGCGGACCTCGTGGCGACGCTCGCCGGGTGGACCCTCGACGAGCTCGTCCCCACCCACTACATCCCGTGCGGCGCGTTCGAGAATGCGGCGGGGCCGATGCCCTTCGCGGACCTCCTCCGCTGGGAGGGGCGCCTGCGCGACCACCCCATGACCGCCCCGTGGAACCGCGCGTGGATGGCCGTGGCTCGGTGACAACGCGGCCGCGGTCCGCCCGATGGCGGCCGCTCTGCTCACAACCGGCCGAACGGCGACCCAGCTCACAGGCGAGCCGCGAGGGCACACGCTACAGTGCGCGGATGCGCGTACTGATCGTCCAGCCTCCGCGGAAGTTCTGGCCCTTCACCAGTGAGGGCGACAACTTCCTTCTTCAGCAGGCGCTCCCCGCGCTCGCGGCGCCCTTGCGGGACGCGGGCATGGATGTGCACGTCATCGACTGCATGCCGCTCCACATCGGCTGGCGCACGCTCGCCGACGAGATCAAGCGCATCGATCCCGACGTGATCGCGTCCGGCGAGAACCACGCGCTCTACGCGAGCGAGGCGCTCCGCTTCTTCCGGCTGTGCAAGGAGGTCTCGCCCCGCAGCAAGACCCTCGCCGGAGGGGGCCACTTCACGAACCTCTCGCACCGCTATTGCAACGCGACCTCCGACATCGACGCGATCTGCATCGGGGAGGGGGAGCTGACCGTGGTCGAGGTGGTCAAGGAGTGGGCGGAGAAGGACCCCGATCTGAACAAGGTCGACGGCCTCGCGTTCTGGGACGGCGAGAAGATGGTCCGGACGAGGCCGCGGAAGCTCATCCACAACCTCGACACGATCCCGATGCCCGCGTACGACCTGATGCCGATGCACCTGTACGGGAAGAGCCGCTACCTCTTCTCGCCGGGCGGCACGACCATCCACCACAGCCGCGGCTGCGTGAGCAAGTGCAGCTTCTGCGCCTGGTGGACCGTCATGGCGGATCGCACCTACGACTCCGACGGCAAGGCCCAGCTCTCGCCGCGGTGGCGCTCCAAGAGCGTCGATCGCGTGTTCGAGGAGGTCGAAGAGCTCTACCACCGCTACGGCAAGCGGTCGTACGTCTGGGTGGACGAGAGCTGGAACATCGACCCCCGCTTCAACGATCAGTTCGCGGATCGCATGCTCAAGAGCGGCATGAAGACCAAGTGGTTCGCCTTCATGCGCGCCGACTGCATCGTGCGGGACGAGAAGAAGGGCATTCTCGAGAAGCTCGTGCGCGCGGGCCTCTCCCACATCCTGATCGGCGTCGAGCGCGCGGAGGACGACACGCTCGCCCTCCTCGACAAGCGGTTCTACGCAGGCGGGGTGGCCGAGCAGGCGCTGAACATCTTCAAGACGAAGTACCCGGACGTGTTCCTCCAAGCGACGTTCATCGTCGGCGTGAAGGACGAGTCCAAGGAGTCGATGCTCAAGCAGGTGGCGCTCGCGAAGAAGATCGACGTCGACTTCCCCGCCTTCCACCCCATCACGCCCGTGCCAGGGACGCCGATCTACGACGAGGCCATCGCGAAGGGCTGGATCACCGAGGCCCAGTTCGACGACTTCGATTGGCTCACGCCCGTCCTCGACTCCAAGTACATGACTCGCGACGAGATCGCGGAGTCGCTGTACCAGATGAACAAGGAGTTCGTGAACAAGCGGTGGATGGCGAAGGGGCTCACCTCCCGCGTCCCCTACAAGCGCGACATGTACATCTGGTTCACGATGGTGAGCGCGAAGATGGCCGTCGACGCCATCAAGCAGCGCGTGAATCCGCTCAAGGTCGAGCACTACCAGCAGCTCGTGACGCCCGACTGGTACGACAGCTGAGCGGGGTCTGACGTGGCCATCGCCTTCTTCGACCTCGATCGCACCCTGCTCTCCGTGAACGCGGGGCAGCTGTGGGTGCGTCGCGAAGTGCGGCTCGGCCACATGGGCCGCTGGCAAGCCACCAAGGCCGCGGCCTGGATCTTCGGGTATCACCTGGGCTTCTCCCGCCTCGAAAAGGTGCTGGAGGACGCCATCGGCACCCTTCGTGGCACCCCCGAGGCCGACGTGGTCGCGCGCACCCTCGCCTTCTACAGCGAAGAGGTCGAGCCGACCTACCGTCCGCGCGCACGCGAGGCCGTGGAGCACCACCGCGCCCGCGGAGACGTGCTGGCGCTCCTCTCCTCCACCTCGAGCTACCTCGCCGATCCGGTGCTCGCCGCGCTCGGCATCGAGCACGCCCTGTGCAACCGCTTCGAGGTCGACAGCGCCGGCCTCTTCACGGGGCGCGCGGTGGGGGGCCTGTGCTTCGGCCCGGGCAAGCTCGGACACGCGCTCGCCCTGGCGGAGCGGCTCGGCGAGTCCCTCGCGGACGCGACGTTCTACACCGACTCCGCGTCGGACCTCGCGGTCCTCGAGGTGGTCGGGAGCCCCGTTGCCGTGCACCCGGACCCAACCCTCGCGCGCATCGCCGCGAAGCGTGGGTGGCGGGTGGAGGACTGGGGTCCGGCGAAGCCGGTGTCGTCGCGCCGCGGGCGGGGTTCGAAGCCCGGCCCTTAGATCGCCATCCCGTACAGCCCGTAGAGCATCATCTTCGGGTTGATGGTCTTGAGCTCCACGAGCTGCCGGCGGACCTGCTCGTAGCGCATGTAGAAGCGGCGCAGGCCGTAGGACTGCATCTTCACGAGCAGCTCGGGGTCGTAGCCGGCCGGGTGGTAGATCAGCCGGTCGGCGTCGGGGTTGAACGTGGTGTAGTTCTCCCAGTCGTCGCGGAACAGGGTCTTCTGCCACTGGTCTTCGAAGAGCTTGCTGCCGGGAAACGGCACCGTGATCGCGAACTTGGCGAAGTCGAGGTCGAGATCGACCGCGAACTCGATGGTCTCGCGGGTCATCTCCGGGGTCTCTCCCGGCATGCCGATCATGAACAGCCCGACGGTGGAGAGGCCCGCCTTCTTCGCGTTGGCCACGCCCCAGCGCACCTTCTCGGTGGTGAGGTTCTTGTCCACGTTGCCGAGCAACATGTCCACGCCCGACTCGATGCCCATGAGCACGCGGCGGCAGCCGCCCTCGTACATGAGCCGACAGGTCTCTTCGTCCAGGCGATCGGCGCGGGTCTCGGAGAGCCAGGAGCACTTCTGGTCGAGGCCCCGGCGCACGATCTCCTCACAGAGCGGGCGGAGGTCCTTCACGATGAGCGGAAAGATCGGATCGACCAGGCCGATCTGCTTCACGCCGTACCGATCGACCAGGTACTCGTACTCGTCGACGATCTTGAAGGGGTCCCGGCGGCGGTACACCTTGCCCGAGTGCAGGAGCGAGCAGTAGTCGCAGCGATACGGGCAGCCGCGGCTCCCCGTCATCGTCAGGACGGGCTTCGCCACGTCCGCGAACGGGAGGAGCCCGTAGCGGTGGTAGGGAAACAGATCCCATTCCGGGTAGGCGAGCGAGTCGAGATCACGACGGAGTGCGCGCGTCTTGTTGCTGACGGCGTCCCCCTGCTTGGAGCCCGAGTAGTCCATCCAGGTGAGCCCATCGATCTTGGAGAGGTCCTTCTCTCCGTTCTCGATGGCGGCGCACAGCTCGACGATGGTGTCCTCACCGTCGTGATTGACGATGTAGTCCGCCGCGCCGCTACGAAGGATGTCCTTCGCGAACACGTCGGCGTGGACGCCGCCCCAGACGATCTTCGCGGAAGGGCAGGCCGTGCGGATCAAGCGCGCCAGCTTCTCGCAGGTGGGCGCGGAGGGCGTGAGCACGCTCATGCCGACGAGATCGGGCCCGAAGCGCTTCACCTTGTCGATCACCTCGGAGGCGATCAACTTCTCGGCGAACATGTCGACGGCGCGGGTGTGGTGCCCCGCCGCCACGAGGGCGCCCGCGATGTACGCGATCCCCGTGGGGGGCATCGGCTCAAGGAGCTCGGCGAACCGACCGAGCTTCTGCATGTTCATCGACGGGTTGATCAGCAGGACGCGCAAGGCGGTTCCGGTGTATCGGCGCAGCGTAGCCGCACGCGTGTGAGGTCTACAAGGCGAGACTCAACTACCGGTGACCGGGACCGTGATTTCGTTCGAAGAATTGTGGGTGAAGTCGACCATGTACAACTCGACCTCGTGGACCACGCCCTCCACGACGGGGCCGACCGTGAACGTGACGTTCTCGTTGGCGTAGAGCGCCTCGGTGTTGCCGTCCGCATCCGCGGACACGATGAGCCGGGCTTCCTCGCCGAGGGCCACGCCGTCTCCGAAGAGGGACAGGTACACGTAGCCGCCCACCAGGTCGTCGTTGCTGTCGTTCACAGCGATGCCACAGAGGATGTAGAGCTGGCCTACGACCTCCCCATCGCTGTAGATGCACGACTCGCCGACCAGCTCGGGGGCGCCTTCCGTGGAGGTGGTGGGCTCCCCCGTGTCCGTAGCGGCGGTGTCCTCCTCACTCGCGTAGCCGGAGGCGTACCGCGCGCCGCCCCCTTTCCAGTCCGAAACGGGCAGGTTGGAGCATCCGACCGACAACAGCAGCAACATCGACATGGAGAGGCTCCGTAGCTCGCCCGCATCATAGCGCAGGCGGAGCCGGCCCTACCCCGCCGCCCACGGCAGAGCTACCGACGGAGCGCCGAACGACCCGCGTAGCGGCCGGCCGTGCCGAGCTCGCCGCCGATGCGGAGCAGCTGGTTGTACTTGGCGGTGCGATCCGTGCGGCAGAGCGATCCCGTCTTGATCTGGCCGGCGTTGGTTGCCACCGCGAGGTCGGCGATGGTGGTGTCCTCGGTCTCCCCGCTGCGGTGCGAGAGGATGGCGCGGTAGCCCGCGTGCTGGGCCATCTCGATGGCGTCGAGGGTCTCGGAGAGGGTGCCGATCTGGTTCACCTTCACGAGAATCGCGTTCGCGATGCCCCCGTCGATCCCGCGCGCGAGGCGCGTGGTGTTCGTGCAGAAAAGGTCGTCTCCCACGAGCTGCACCTTTTCGCCGAGGCGCTCGGTGAGGAGCTTCCAGCCCTCCCAATCGTCCTCCGCGAGGCCGTCCTCGATCGAGACCATCGGGTAGCGGGCGCAGAGGCCGGCGTACCAGTCGACCACCTCGGCGGCGCCCATCTTCTTGCCGCCGAAGGTGTACTCGCCGTCCTTGTAGAGCTCGCTGGCCGCCACGTCGAGCGCGAAGAACACCTGCTCGCCGAGCTTGTAGCCCGCCTTCTCGACCGCGGACGAAAGGAGCGTGAGCGCCTCCTCGTTGCTGCCGAGCGACGGCGCGAAGCCGCCCTCGTCCCCCACGGAGGTGTTCAGCCCCTTGTCCTTGAGCACCTTCTTCAACGTGTGGAAGATCTCGGTGCCGCACCGCAGGGCCTCGGGGAAGGACTCGATCCCCGACGGCACGATCATGAACTCCTGCACGTCGAGGTTGTTGTCGGCGTGCGCCCCGCCGTTGATGACGTTCATCAGCGGGACCGGGAGCGTGCGCGCGTTCGTCCCGCCGACGTAGCGGTAGAGGGGCAGCCCCACGGAGAGGGCGCCGGCGCGCGCGACGGCGAGCGAGGCGCCGAGGATCGCGTTGGCGCCGAGGCGCGCCTTGTTCGGCGTGCCGTCGAGCTCGATGAGGAGCGTGTCGATGGCGCGTTGGTCCCGACAGTCGAGCCCGATGAGGTGCTGCGCGATCGCGTCGTTGACGTTGGCGACGGCGCGGTCGACGCCCTTGCCCATCCAGCGCGCCTTGTTCTCGTCCCGCAGCTCGACGGCCTCGGCCTCGCCGGTGGAGGCACCGGAGGGGACCGCGGCGCGGCCGACCACACCTTCTTCCGTGACGACCTCGACCTCGACCGTGGGATTGCCACGAGAATCGAGGATCATGCGGCCTTGGACTTCCTGGATCAACGACATGGGGGCTCCGGGGCGGGCGGAACTATCGCGCGCCTTCCGCTTGGGCCAGGGCCGGCTTCCGCCGACTTCGCACGGGGCCGACGCTGCCTGACACGCCTCACGCCGCGGTGCATGAACCGGATCGCGGGCCGGCGCGTGTAGGACCAACGCGTGCACCCCGCTTCGGGCGTCGCGGACGGCGCCGGCCGCCCGCGCGCTCGGACCCGGGGCCGGCGACGCGGCGGCCGACCCGATGTGTGGATCGGGGCCGTCTCCTGGGATACTTCGCGCCCCCCCGTTTGGCTTCGCTTCGAGGACCCCGCATGCACCAGCTGCTCCTGCTCGCCGCTCTCGGCTCTTCCGCCGCCCACGCCGCCGCCGTGAAGCCGACGGGCGAGGCCGTGGTGTCCGGTGTCGTCGAGGTGCCTCTCTACGCCGGGCTCGTCGGGAGTGATCCGTACAGCTACGTCGAGGTCACCTCGGGCGACACCCGCCTCCTCCTGCGCCTCGCCACCGGCCACCGGGAGCTCAAGCTCACCGAGGGCGCCGCGGCGAAGCTCAAGGTGAAGCCCACCGGCAAGGAAGGCGAGAAGACTGCCAAGATCGCCTCCCTCTCCCTCGGCGCGGCGACGCTCCAGGGGATCAAGGCATCGATCGCGGCGGTCCCGGGCAGCGGCCCCCTCCCGGTGGACGGTGAGCTCGGCCTGCCCGGCTTCCAGGACCTCGCGTTCGCCATCGTGCCCTCGGCCGGCGTGCTCCGCCTCGCCAAGGGTCCGGACGGCGCCACGCTGATCGCGGGCATCGGCGGAGCGCCAGGCCCGGTCGCGCGCTCCTTGAAGGACGAGAAGATCAAGATCGGCGCGGGCCCGAAGGAGGATCTCAAGGGCGGCGCGTTCACGGTTCCCGTGAAGTGGTCGGGCGTCGAGGTGCAAGCGGCGCTCGCCGTCGAGCAGGCCTCGACCTGGTTGGCGCGCGAGGTCGAGGGAGTCGACTGGTACGCGGTGGCCAACAGCGAGAAGAAGCCCGTCACCTTGCCGGCCGCGCCGGGCATCCAGGTGGGCGCGGTGCGTCACGAGTGGCGGGACATCGAGCTCGGCGGGGTGCAGCGCGCCGGGTCGGTGGCGCGCAGCGGACAAGGGCCGATCTGGCACTTCGACATCAACGCGGCCGTTGGTCAGGACCTGCTCGGCGCGCTCGACCTCGCGATCGATCCGGCCAGCGGCACCTACGCGATGAAGCCGGCGGCCGCCTCCAAGAAGGCCGACTACGCGCCGACCCTGGAAGCGACGCTGCGAAAGGCGCTGGACGCCGCGCCGGCCGAGGACGGAACGGCTCCGACGGAAGAGCAGAAGCTCGCGGCCCGCTCGGGCGGGCTCGGCTCCCTCGCCGACTTCCTCGAGGCCCGCGGCCGCCTCGACGAGGCCGTGGCGCTGCGCAAGGAGCTCACGATCGCCGAGGCGGACGACTGCGCGGTCCTCACCGCCTACGGAACCACCCTCCTCGCGGCCGGGCGCGCGGCGGAAGCGATCGCGCCGTTCACGCAGGCCAGCACGCTGTACCAGCCGTGGGCCCAGCTTGCTCTCGCCGAGCGGGCGGACATCGCGGAGCGTCACGCCGCCGCCGAGAAGAAGGGCGAGGACTGGATGGGCCAGGCGCCTCAGAGCCACGCGTGCCACGTCGCGCCCGGCCACCTCGCCCTCGCACAGCTCCAGACGAAGAACGGCGCGGCCGTGGCGGCGCTCTACCCCGCCCAGCTCGACCTCGACGCCACGCTGCCGATCGCGGCGGGCAACGCCGCCCTGCTCACGGGGAACTTCGACGCCGCGCACGCCGCCTACCTCCAGGCGCTCAAGCTCGGCAACGGCACGGGTGACGACGCCCGCGTCGGCCTGTACCTCGCACTGGCGCCCAACGATTTTCCCGCCGCACGCGAGCAGCTCGAGCGGCTCCGCCTCCAGTACGACGGCCGCACCGACCTGCTCCTCGTCCGGCTCTACGTAGAGGGCGTGCGCCAGTCGCAGGGCGCCGAGGGCGTGAAGGCCGGGCTGGACCGGCTCCTCGCCGCGGATCCGAGCGACCCCGTGCTGCTCGCGCAGCGCGGCCGCGAGCGGGCGGCCGCGGGGGACGCGGCAGGCGCCGTCGCCGATCAAGCGTCGGCCCGGGCCCTCTTCCAGGCCGAGCTCGCCGCCAACCCGAACGACGCCGCCACATGGGCCAGCTGGGCGAGCGTGCTCGCGCTCTCGGGTGAGGCCGCCGAGGCCCAGAAGGCCGCCGAGGCCGCCGTGAAGCTCGCGCCCTCCAACGGCATGGCGTGGCTCGCCATGGCCGACGCCGCGACCGCCGCGGGGGATGCCACCAAGGCGGGCGAGAGCCGCGCCCGCGCGGGGATGGTCTGGGCGCAACACCCCGGCTACGCGCTCCTTCTTCCGCAGTAGGTCGACGCTAGCGGGGTCGCCGTCCCCGCGCGCCGGAACGACCCGGGGCCGGCGCGCCGTCCCGGATCCGCATGCCACTTCCCGGTCCCGTGGCTACAGTGAAGGCCCCTCCCGAGGCGCCCATGCTCGTCCCCCTGCTCTTCGGCGCCGCGTTGGCCGCCCCTCCCCAGCTGAGCCTCGCGGTGGGCCCCGCGGTGGGCGGCGGCGAGTCCACGCGCGGCTCCTTCGTCACCGTGGCGCCGATCTCCGCGCTGACGGTGGGCTGGCGGTTCGGTCCCCTCGACTCGTGGATCGGCGTATCCGGCTCGCTCCTCATGGCCGGCTCCGGCGATGATGTCGTTCCGGCCTCGCTCCTGCAAGGCGAGCTCGGCATCGGGCTCGGCGGCCCGGGCCTCGGGGGCGGGATCTACGGCGGCAACGGCTGGCCGGGCGCCATCTGGGGACTCTACGCGCGGGCGACGCTTCCGCGCACCGACTGGATGCACCGCGTGGGCCTCGAGTCCCGGCTGTTCTTCACCGAGGCAACGAACAGCACGGCCGTGGCGGTGATGGTCCGGATGGAGCCCTCCTGGCCGGGCGCCGAGCGGCGGCGGGCGGTCGAGCGGGCCGCCGAGGAGACCGCCGGCGCGGCGGACGGGCTCCCTGCGGTAGAGGTGCCCGCCGGGTCCGAGTCGCCGGAGACCGAGGGCAGCCCCGGCGAGGTGCTGGCGTACCCGGTCGATGCGCCCCCGCAGCCTGCCGAACCAGCGCCCGCCGAACCGGCGCCCGCCGAACCGGCACCCGCCGAGGCGCCCACTCCCCTGGAGCCCGGCGCGGACGCGCCCGCGCATCACGACGAGCCGTACTAAGACCCCGTCCATGGGACGGACCCTGACCGCCGGACGCGCGCCCGAAGTGCGACCTCTCAGTCCCCGCCGTCCCCCTCGGGATCGGCCGCTCCCGCCCCGCCAGTCGGCGTGACGGAGGGCGGCTTGGGCGGCGGCGGGCGGCGATCGACCCCGCCCTTGCCGAGCTCGGCGTCGGGCGTGACCATCGCCCGGCGAGGCTTGTTCGCATCGGCGTCCTCCCGCTTCGGCATGCGGACGCGGGTGGACTCCCCTCCCCCGCTCGCGCCCATCCCGAACAGATCGTCCAGGCCCCCACCTCCGGGCTTCGCCGGCCGCGGCGGGGAAGCGGGCTTGGGAGGGCCCGCTGACGACGGCGGCGTCGCGATCGGAGGGCGCGGTGGGGGGCGCGGCGGAGCGCTCGGCGCAGGCACGGTCCGAGCGGGCGGAGGCGCGCTCGGCGCAGACACGGTCCGAGCCGGCACCACGGGTGGGGCGGCGCCGGCAGCGGTCACGGGAGCGCGCGCGGGCGGAGGAGGAGGCGCGACCGGGAGGCTCTCAGGGACCGGCCCGGAGGACGCGGGCGCCCGTGCCTCGGGCTCGTCGTCCCAGCTCCCTCCGAGCCCGAAGTCGAAGCCGCGGTCCACCGGGGGCCGCGCGGCCGGCACCACATCCCCGAGGTCATCGACCTCCTCGGGGCCATCCGGCAACACCGCGCGACGGGCCCCCTCGACCGGCATGCGGAACGGCCGGATCGGCGAAGCCGAGGTCGGCCGCACCGGGACGGCCGTCGGGGGCCGCATCGGCGGACGCCCGCCTTCGGAGGCGCTCGGCGCGGTGGGACGCGTCGGGGGGGGACGAGGCGCGGCCGGCGTGTCTCCGTCGGCCGAGGCGACAGGCCGCATCGGCAGCTTCGCCACCGGCTGCTTCACCTTGAACAGGTTGGCGCGCGCGGGATCGACCTTCTTCTTCTCCGCCTCCATCGACTTCTTGCGGAGGGTCTCGGTGTCGTCCTTCCGGATCTCGCCGATGCGGGGAGCGGGCTTTCCCTCGACGGGAGGCTTCCCGCCCGCGGCGGCCAGCGCCTTCGGGACGTTCGGCGCGACGGGGGCTTTCGCCGCGGCAGCGGCAGCGGCCCCGGGAGGCGCCGCGTGGTGCGCCACGGCCTTGCGCGCGCCGGCGATGCCGACCTCACCGAGCCCCACCCCCACGTCCACCGCGGCGGGATCCCACGGATCCGGAATACCGGATCGCTGGAAGAAGCGCAGGAAGCGGCCGAAACGGAACCGCTCCCAGCCCCGGGCGCCGACCGCACGCACGAGGCGGTGCCCCACGACCGCGCGGTGCGGCAGCTGCTTCCAGATGTCCCGGACGAGTTGATCGTCGTTCATCGCCCACCCGGCTTGTTGGAGCCCGCCGGCAGCAGCCGGGCGCGGACCAGCGGGCGCGCCAGCAGCAAGGCGGCAGCGCGCCGCACCCCGTCGTCCTGCACCCGCTCGATCCGCTGCCGCACGAGCGAACGATACCGGAGCCCGTCCTGCCCGTACAACTCCGTGTACGCGGCGAGGTTCGCGCGGGAGCTCGCGGTCTGCAGATCCAGCTCGATCGCGCCGAGGATGTACCGGCGCGCGCGGTCGACCTCCTCGGCCGTGATGCTCCCGGACGCCGCGTGCGCGACGCTCTCGTCCAGCCGCCGCTCCGCCTCCTCTGCACGCTCGGGGTCTGTCGCCACGGTGCAGACCAGGAGCCCCGGGTGCACGCCCTCGTGCGAGGCCGCTCCGACGCTGTAGGCCAGGCCGTGCGCTTCCCGCAGCTCGACGAACAGCCGGCCGCCCTGCCCGCCGAGCACGGCGGCGAGCACGTCGACATCGGGCTGGTGCGCGTCATCCAGGGCGACCCCCGGGAACGCGAGCGCGACGTGCGCCTGCTCGCGCCCGCTGCGCAAGTTGACCTGGCGAGGCTCGTCCGGCCGTACGGGCAGCGCCGGGAGCTCGAACGAGGACGCCGCGGGCAGCGTCCCGAGCGTGCGGCGGAGCACGTCCAGCACGCGATCCGGATCGAACGCGCCCGCCACGCCGACCACGAGGTTCGCGCCGGTGGCCCACCGGCGGTGATGCGTCGCGAGGAGCGAGGGGCGCAGGCCTCCGATGTTGGCCGCGGTGCCGAGCGCGGAGAGCGCGTAGGGGTGGCGCCCGTAGGCCGCGGCCCACATCTTCTCCCCGAGCAGGTGTTCGGGGTGGTCCTCGCGCTCCGACAACGCCTCCCGGAGCTCGTCCCGGACGCGGTTCACCTCGACCTCGTCGAACCGCGGAGCCATCAGCGCATCGGCGACCAGTCCCAGCCCCTCGAGGAACCGGGACGCGAGAAACTCGCCGCGCACGGCTTGCGACGACCGGCCGCTCGACGCGCTCACGGAGCCCGCGAGGGTCTCCACGGCGGTGGCGTAGCCCACGGCATCGAGGTCGCCCGCGCCGCGGAGGAGGGCGCGCGCCCAGGCGGAGCCTCGCCCGGCGCTGGCGGCACGCTCCGCGAACGCCCCCCCCATCCCGGCGATCCGGATGCCGGCCACCTCGCCGTCGTCCGGGCAGAACAACACGCGTACGCCGTTGTCGAGCACCACGCGCCACGGCGCCCGCGCGCCCGCCGTGGGGTGCGCGACCAGCGGCGTGGCCGCGACACGCGCGACCAACGCCGCCACGGGCGCGGGCACATCGCGGGGAATCGGCACCACGGTCGCGGTCGAGCCGCGGCGCGCCAGCGAGACCTTCTCCCCCGCGGGCACCAGCGCCAACGCGACCTCGCGCTCCGGGTCCATCCACGTGCGGGCCGCCGCCGCGACGTCCGCGGGGGTGATGGCCTCGACGGCCGCGTCGAACGCGCGCCACGCCTCGGGATCCCCGAAGCGCTCCGTGTGAAAAGCGAGGGTGTGCGCGCGCCCGTCGACCGTTTCCCGCCCGAACACCCGCTCGGCCAGGATCTGCGCCTTCGCCCGCTCGATCTCGACGTCGCCGAGGCCTCCGGCCCGCGCGCGCGCCATCTCCTCGCGCGCTCCCGCGATCGCGGGGCCCGCCTGCCCCTCGCGCACGTGCAACGAGACGACGGCCATCCCCGCGTCGCGCTCGACGTTGAGCCCCGCCTCGGCGGAGAGGCACACGCCCTCGCGCAGGCGCAGGCGCGATTCGAGCGGGGAGGAGGCCCCGCCGCCGAGCGCGAGGCACAACACGTCGAGCGCCGCGATGGCCGGATCCCCGTCGCCCGGGGTGGGAAACGCGAGCTCGACCAGGCACGCTTCGAAGCCGCGCCGCATGGCGCGCGGGCGACGCGGACCCGAGACGGGGCGACGCGCCGGACGTGGAAACGCACGACCGCCGCCAGCGAACAGCGCGGTGGCAGCGGCGCGGACGGCGCCCGCGTCGACCGGGCCCGCGACCGCGACGCAGGCGTTCGCGGGCTGGTAGTTCCGGGTGTAGAAAGCGTGGAGGGCATCGCGAGTCATGCCGCGCACGGAGCGGGTGGTCCCGATGACGGGCCGCCCGTACGGATGGTCGGGCCACGCGGCGTGGTAGGTCGCCTCCGCCAGGACGCTGTCCGGGTCGTCCTCGGAGCCCCGGATCTCCTCGAGGATGACGGTGCGCTCGCTCGCGAGCTCCTTCGGGTCGAACCGCGCGTCACGCAACATCTCGGCGAGGACCCCCATCGCCGCCACCGCCGCTTCCGCCGGCACGGTGGCGTGGAAGACCGTCTCGTCGAAGGACGTCCAGGCGTTCAGATCGCCGCCGAGCGTCTCGATCGCGGCGGCGACCTCGCCCACGCCGTATGAGCGCGTCCCCTTGAAGACCATGTGCTCGACGAAGTGCGCGGCCCCCTCCATCCCGGCGGCCTCGTCCGCGCTCCCGACGTTGATCCAGACGTACACGGCCGCGGCATCGGAGCGCCCGGAGGCGTCCACGACGCCGCGCATTCCGTTCTCGAGGGTGAATCGAAGCATCCCGGCTCCTATCACCGGCCGCGGGCCCCGGATGCGATACCGGGAGGGGATGTTCGGCGTCTACGTCCACATCCCCTGGTGCCGGGTCCGCTGCCCGTACTGCGCGTTCGCCGTGTCCACCCGTCGGGATCCCCCCCACGCCGCGTACACGGACGCCGTGGTGCGCGAATGGCAGCTGCGCCGGGACCTGTTTTCCGGACGACCGAGCAGCGTGTTCTTCGGAGGGGGCACGCCCTCGCTCTGCCCGCCCGAAGAGCTCGCCCGCATCCTCGCGGCCCTCGATCCCGCCCCCGGGGCGGAGGTGTCGATGGAGGCCAATCCGGGCGATCTCCCGGTGCCGCTCGCCGCGTTCCGGGACGCGGGGATCACGCGTCTGTCGCTCGGCGTCCAGAGCTTCGACCCGCGGGTGGCCCGCCGCCTGGGGCGCGGGCACACGTCGGACGACGCCCGTGCGCTCGTCGCCGAGGCCAAGGAGACCGGCTTCGCGTCGGTCAGCTTCGACCTCATCTTCGCGGTGCCGGGCCAGACGCTCGAGGCCTTCCAGGCCGATCTCGACGCGGTCATCGCCCTGGCCCCCGATCACGTCTCGCTCTACGGGCTCACGATCGAGCCCGACACCGCGTTCGCCCGCGTTCGCACCCCCGCCGCGGACGAGGATCTCTGGCGGGCCATGTACGACGCGGCGGTCGACGCGCTCTCGGCCGCGGGCATCGATCGCTACGAGGTGTCCAACTTCGCACGCCCGGGACACCGCTCACACCACAACGAGCACTATTGGCGGGCGCGACCGTGGGCCGGCCTCGGGGCGTCGGCGCACGCGTGGTGGCCCGACGGGACGCGCGCCGCCAACGTGTCGGACGTGGAGGCCTACCTCGCTGCCGCCGATCCCCTCGTCTCCCTCGAGCGACCGGCTCCGCGCGCGCTGGCCTACGAGCTCCTCTGGTCCACCTTGCGCCACGTGGACGGCGCCGACCGGGCCGCACTCACCGCGCGGACGGGCCTCGCGATCGACGTGGATCCGTCCCTGGTCCGCGCCGGGCTCGTGGTGGAGCACGGCGGCTACGTGCGCCTCACGGCAACAGGTTTCCCGCTAGCGGACGGTATTGCCGACCGCCTCGCGAATACGCTGGTGGACGCGCATCCGGGGGTGCCCCCCCTTCCCGTCTCCTCCGGCCTGACGGATACTCTACGCCAACCCTGAACCGGACGGAAATGAGCAAGTCGACGCCCCCCGAGCCCCCCTCGGCGCCCGGGGATCTGCTGATCGAAATCGACCCGAGCCTCATCGAAGAGGCGCTGGCGGCCGTCGAGCGAAGGGCGCCGTCGATCCCCGCCGAGGCGCGCATCGCCCCGGAGCCAGCCGATGGCGTCCTCGGCGACGGGGTGGAAGCGGAGATCGACCTGGCGCTCGAGCCCACCCCCGCGCCGGAGCGTGCGGACGACGAGCGCCGTCGCCTCCAGTTCCGCCTGCGCGAACAGCAGGAGACGATCCGCCGCCTCGAGCGGGAGCTCGGCCGCGCCGTGGAATCGAGGGACGCCTTCGACCGCCAGGCGCGCGAAGTCCGAAAGGTGCACTCGGACCTCGCCGCCGACTTCGATCGGTTTCGTGCGCGGGCGCGTAAGGACCTCGAGGAAGCCGAACGGCGGGGGGAGGACCGTGTCCTCCGTCCGGTGGTGGATGTGTTCGACAACGTCGAGCGTGCCTGGCTGCACGCCGTGAGCGACCCCGCTCAGCTCCTGGGCGGTCTGCAGATGATCGTGGAACAGTTCAAGCGGCTCCTCATCCGGCTCGGCTTCGAGCGCGTCGAGGCCGAGCGCGGAATGTTGTTCGACCCGACGCAGCACGAGGCCGTGCTGCACGTCCTCGACGACGACGTGCTACCGGGCACGATTGTCGACGAGGTTCACGCCGGCTTCCGGCTGCGCGGCCGCCTGTTTCGACCGTCGCGGGTCACCGTGTGCGCGCCGGTAGCGGACTGACCCCTTCTTCAGCGTCGCAGTAGTCAGCGTAGACAGGCGAAACTCCCTTTTGGAGAATTTTTGATGTCAAAGGTCATCGGTATCGACCTCGGAACCACCAACTCGTGCGTCGCCGTCCTCGAGCACGGAGAGCCGCTCGTGATCCCGAACGACGAGGGAAGCCGGACCACCCCCTCCGTCGTGGCCTTCACGCGCGATGGCGACCGCCTGGTGGGGCAGATCGCTCGGCGGCAGGCCGTGACCAACGCGCCCCGAACCGTGTCCGTGGCCAAGCGCCTGATCGGACGCAAATATGACGACGCCGAAGTACAGAAGAGCATCGATCAGGTGAATTACACCATCGAGCGCGCCGAAAATGGGGACGCCTGGGTCCGGATCGACGGAAGATCGTGGTCTCCCCAGCAAATCTCCGCGATCATCCTCGAAAAGATGAAATCGATCGCCGAGGCCTATCTCAGCGAGAAGGTGACCGAGGCGGTCGTCACCGTACCGGCATATTTCAACGACGCGCAGCGGCAGGCCACGAAGGACGCCGGGCGCATCGCCGGCCTCGACATCCTGCGGATCATCAACGAGCCGACCGCCGCCGCCCTCGCCTACGGCATGGGCCGGCACGGGCACGAGCGCGTCGCGGTCTTCGATCTGGGCGGCGGCACCTTCGACGTTTCGATCCTCGAGATCGACAACGGCGTGTTCGAGGTGCGCTCGACCAACGGCGACACCTTCCTCGGCGGGGAGGACTTCGACAACCGCATCACCACGTGGCTGGTCGAGCAGTTCGCCAAGGAGACGGGGGTGTCCCTCGCGGGCGATCCTGTCGCGATGCAGCGCATCAAGGAAGCCGCGGAGAAGGCCAAGCACGAGCTGTCGAACACGACGGAGACGGAGATCCATCTCCCCTTCGTCACCGCGACCCCCTCGGGCCCCCTCCACCTCATGGCCGAGCTCTCCCGCGCCCGCCTCGAGGCGCTCTGCTCCGATCTCATCGATCGGCTCGAGGCCCCCTGCCGCCAGGCCCTCTCCGACGCGCGGCTGAAGCCCGGAAACCTCGACGCCGTGCTCCTCGTCGGCGGCATGACCCGCATGCCCCGCGTTCAAGAAAAAGTGGCCGAGATCTTCGGAAAGGCCCCCGAGCGCGGCATCAACCCGGACGAGGTCGTCGCGGTCGGCGCGGCGATCCAGGGCGCGGTGCTCAAGGGCGAGGTGAAGGACATCCTCCTCCTCGACGTGACCCCGCTCTCGCTCGGCATCGAGACCGCGGGCGGGCTCTCGGAGCCCATCATCGGCCGAAACACGACGATTCCGTGCCGGAAGAGCAAGGTGTTCACGACCGCGCAGGACAACCAGGACATGGTGCGCGTGCACATCCTCCAGGGGGAGCGCGAGTTCGCGGACGACAACAAGTCTCTCGGCCACTTGGAGATGCACGGCCTCCCGCCCGCCCCCCGCGGCCTCCCCGAGATCGAGGTCACCTTCGAGCTCGACAGCAACGGCATCCTGCACGTTCAGGCGCGCGATCGCGGTACGGGCAAGGCACAGACGATGCGGATCGTCTCCAACTCGGGCCTCCACGAGGGAGACATCGAGCAGATGATCGGGGACGCCGAGCAGTTCCGCGAGCAGGACCACGAGCGGCGGCTGGCCGCCGAGGCGCGCAATCGGCTGGACGGCCTCATCTACACGACCCGCCGGAGCCTCGACGAGTACGAGGAGCTCCTCGAGGCCGGAAATGCGCGGATGATCCGCGACGCGCTCACGCTCGCCGAGCAGGCGATGGAGACCGGAGGCAGCCCGGTGATCCTCCAGGCCCACGAGGGGCTCGCCGTGGCGGCGCAGCGCATCGCCGAGTCCATCTACGCGGCCGCCCGCAGCCACCCCCCGAACGAAACGGCGGGCGGCGTCGGTCCTTCGCTGGCGCTCGGCGGCGAGCTGATCGATGACGAGTAGCCTCCGAGCGCCTGCATCGGCAGGCCCATCGATGACGAGCAGGCTCGGCGCGCGTTAGCTAACGGCCGGAGGATCTGGGCTTTGGCGCGCCGTGACTACTACGCATCCCTGGGGGTGGCGAAAAACGCCAGCTCCGAGGACATCAAGCGCGCCTTCCGGGGCCTCGCGATGAAGTTTCACCCGGATCGCAATCCGGGGGACATCGAGGCCGAGCGGCGCTTCCGTGAGTGCGCCGAGGCATGGGAAGTGCTCGGCGATCCGGAGCAGCGCTCCCGGTACGACCGCCTCGGCCCGCTGTACACCCCTACCGGGCGCCCCCCGAGCCCCGACGAGCTCAACGACATCCTGAGGGACACGTTGAACGGGCTGTTCCGCAGGCGTCGGCCGGGCGGCGCGGGGGAGGACCTGAAGTACACGCTCACGATCACCCTCGAGGAGGCCGCCACCGGCGTCGAGCGCACGCTCGACGTCCCGCGCACCGTTCGCTGTCGCAAGTGTGACGGTACGGGCGATCACCCCGAGGGTCGCGTGCCCTGCGCGCCCTGCGCCGGCAGCGGCAAGTCCCCCACCCGGCGCCTGCTCCGCACCGACTGCGCGAGCTGTGACGGCCGCGGCTACGTCCCGGCAAAGAAGTGTGACCGGTGCACGGGCGAGGGTCGGCACCCGCTCGACGACAAGCTTCGCGTCAAGGTGCCTCCGGGCGTGGCCACGGGGCAGAAGCTCAAGCTCCGGCAGAAGGGGCACGAGCCCGCCGCTTTCGCAGGGACGACACCGGGACCCGCGGGTGATCTGTACGTGATGGTGAATGTGGACGATCACGCGCTCTTCCGCCGCCGGGGCGCCGATCTCCTGTGCGAGATCCCGGTGACCTTCCCGGAGGTCGCCTTGGGCGCCGACATCGCGGTGCCGACCCTCGCGGGCAGCACCACCATCCGGATCCCCTCGGGGACCCCGAGCGGGAAGACCTTCCGGTTGCCCGGCCGGGGGCTCCCCGCGATGGACGGCGGCGCCAAGGGTGACCTCCACGTACGCGTCGTGGTCGAGGTCCCCGCGACCCTGACCACCGACCAACGTGCGGCGGTCACGGCGCTCGGAGAGAGGCTCGGGCAGGACGCGCACCCGGTGCGTCGCGCGTGGGAACAGACGATCAGGAGCCGACGATGAAGGGTTTGTTGCGTGGGTTCTCCGCGCTCCCACGGCTGCTCCCCCGGTTGCCCTCGATCCTGCTTCCCGTGCTGCTCCTCTGCGCCGCCGCGCCGCCGATGCCGGATCCGGTCCAGAAGGCGCTGGAGATGAAGAACCGGATGGCCGGCGCCGAGCTGCTCGAGGACTCGCGCGGGGAGGTTGGCGCGAGCGAGCTCCCGTGGCTGCTGCTCTACGCGGGAGAGCTTCGGCGCCTTGCCGGTGACCTCCCGGGCGCCCGTGCCCACTTCGAGGCGGTGGCCGGGGATCATCCCACCTCGCACGCCAAGGAGCCGGCGGTGCTCGGGATGGCCGTGGTGGACGCCAAGGAGGCCGCGAGCGGGAACACGCTGGCGACGCTCGAGCTCATCGGCGACAAGGGCGTACCGGACTCCCTGAACGCGGATCGCTACCTGCTTCTGGCGCGCGCGAAGGCTGCCGAGGGCGCACCATCCGACATTGTACGCACCTACGGCGACAAGGCCGTGCACTACGCCGCCGATCAGAAGGACGTGGCGAAGCGCGTCGGAAAGGCGATGGAGACCCTCTGGGAGGCGCCCCCGGCCCCACCCGCCTCCAAGGACCCGCCCGACCTGCTGGCCATCGCCGCGATCCGGGCTGCGGTGGCCGAGGGGGACCTCGACACGGTCGGCACGCTCTCCGCGACCTTCGCCGAGCGCTTCGGTGACTCCCCCTTCGCCCGGGAGGCCGGCTACGCCGCGCGCCGGGCGGCGTCCGGAACGAGGACCGACCCGGGTCTCGTGGCCGTGCTCCTCCCGCTCACGGGAAACTACGCCCTCCCGGCCGAGAGCCTGCGGGCAGCCATCGAGCTTGGCAACAAGCACGCCGGTGGCACGCTCCGGCTGGCCTTTTTCGACACGGGCGGCACTGCCGAGAAGTGCGTGAACGCGCTGGAGCAGGCCACGCTCAAGCAGGGAGCGAGCCTCGTCATCGGGCCGCTCCTCAAGGAAGAGTCGCTCGAGTGCGCCTCCACGGCGCAGGCCCTCCGCGTGCCGCTCCTGACGCTCACCTCCTCGGAGGAGGTGCTCTCCGCGGGAGACCAGGTGTACCGCGCGTTCCCGAGCACGGAGCAGCTCGTCGAAGCCCTGCTCGCCGAGACCTTCGACGTGCGGGCCATGAAGCGGTACGCCATCGTCAACCCGACCACCCCCTTCGGAGAAAACGCCGCCCGCATCTTCGCGGAGGCCGTGGTCGCCCGCGGAGGCATCGTGCCGGCCCGCGCAGCGTACGATCCCGAGCAGAAGGACTTCCGTGTCACCGCCAAGGCGCTCGGAAAAAAGGACTACAAGGCCCGGTCGGGCGAGTACGAGCAGCTCAAGCGCGACGCCGAGCGCAGCAAGCAGGACCCCAAGAAGGTCGTGCTGCCGCCCCTCATCGACTACGACGCCATCTTCATCCCCGACTCCTACCAGCGGGTGGCCCTTCTCGCCTCCGCGCTGGCGTTCGAGGAGTTTCCCGTCGGGCGCTTCAAGGCCCACCGCGACGACGCCTCGGTGGTGCTCCTCGGGCTCAACGCCTGGAACAACGACGAGCTCGCGCGCCGCGGCGGCACCTACGTTCAGGACTCGATCTTCGTCGACGCGTTCGACGCCCGCGTGGATGACGCGTCGACCGACGCCTTCCTGAGCGCCTGGCACGAGCGCGACAAGGGAGAGCCCACGGTGGTCGAGGCCGCGGCGTACGACACCGCGCGCCTCGTCGCGGCGATCGTGGCCGCCGGCGGAGATCGAACCGCGGCGCTGCAATCGGCGCGCCTGACGGGCCCCGTCGCGGGCACCCTCGGGTTCGGCCCGGATCGTCAGCTCGCGCGCACGTGGCGGCTCCTGACCGTCACCCGTGAAGGGGTGCGGCCGCTCACGCCTCCGGAGCCCGTCGATGCCGGCCAGTGACAACGGCGGGGACAGGCGGGGTCCCGAAGCCTCGAGCTCCTCTCGCGCAGGTTCCGAGCCCGCAGGTGCCGACCCCGCGGCGCCCGACCCGGAAGCTCCCGACCCGGACGAAGACTGGATCATCGACCGCCTGACCGTCGATCCGTCACGGATACCCGCGGCCGGTGCGGCGGGGCTCCGCGTCGGCATCGGCGACGACGCCGCGCTCTTCGAGGACGGGCGCATCATCACCGTCGATTCGATGATCGAGGGCGTGCACTGGGACGACAAGCTCGCCCCCGGCGACGTGGGCTGGAAGCTCGTCGCCGTCAACGTCTCCGACATCGCCGCGATGGGTGGGCGCCCGTCCTACGCCCTGCTCGCCCTCGGGCTGCCGAGCCCGCTGGATCGCGCCTGGGTGGAGGCCTTCGCGGACGGCCTGCACGCCGCCTGCGCCCGTTGGGGGGTCCGCCTCATCGGCGGGGACACGACCCGCGCGCCGATCCGCACCGCGTCCCTCACCGTCGGCGGGCACGCGGAGCGCCCCGTCTTGCGGAGCACGGGCCAGGTGGGGGACGACGTCTGGGTCACCGGCCGTCTCGGGCTCGCCGCGGAGGGCTTCCTGGCTCTCGCGCCGCGTCCAGAAGCGCGCGCACGCTTGCGCCGCCCCGAGCCCCCCGTCGCCTTCGCCGCGGCGCTCGCCGAGTCTGGGCTCGTCACCGCCATGATGGACCTGTCGGACGGGCTCGCCCGCGACCTCGGGCGCCTGTGCGTCGCGTCCGGCTGTGGGGCCTCGATCGACCCATCCGCCCTGCCGGGTGATGGCGCGCTCGCTTGGAGAGTTGGGTTCGGCGAAGACTACGAGTTGCTGTTCTGTGCCGCCGCTGCGAGCCGAGATGCGGTACGATCCGTCGCCAGCATGCAGGAAATCTCGATCAGCCGTGTGGGGCGACTCGAAGCGCGCCCCGGGCTGCGCCTCGTCGGCGGCGGCGAGTGGCCCCCGTCGCTGTTCGCGCACTTCCCCACCGCGGCGCCCGCCGTGGCGCCCACGGGGGCACGACACGCCGGGGCAGGGCTCCGGGCGCCACGAGCGCCTCGAACCGGGGGGGCCCTCTGAGTCCGCTGCTCGCCGTATCGCTCGCCTTCTCCGCCGAACCGGCGGCCGCGGCTCCATCCACGCTCGCGTCCTCGGGGCTGCCGCTGACGCTCGGCGTCCTGGCCGCCCTGCTCCTCCTCTGCATGTTCTTCTCGATCAGCGAGACAGCGCTTTTCTCCTTGCAGAAGGTGGATCGCGAGAACCTCAAGGACGATCCGAGCGTCGGGGAGACCATCCGGCACCTGCTCCACCGCCCTCGTCGCTTGCTCGCGGCGTTGCTGATCGGCAACGAGTTCGCCAACATCGGGCTCTCGGCGGTGTCGGCGTCGCTCGTTCTCGCGTGGCTGCCGACCGGCGCCCCCTACGCGCCCTGGCTCAACATCCTCCTGGTGGCGCCGATCCTCATCTTGTTCGGGGATGTGCTGCCGAAGACCCTCGGCCTGCGGTTCGCGCGCACCGTCGCGCGGCGGGTCGCGCGCCCGCTCGCGTTCTGGAACGAGCTCGTCAGCCCGATCCGGTTCGTGCTCTCCGGCGTCGGTGACGTCATCCTCCGGGGCCTCGGGGTATCCGCGGCGCCGCTGCACGACAGCCTTCAAGAAGGCCAGCTCCGCACGCTCATCGACCAGGGCCGCGAAACCGGCATCATCCAGCCGATGGAGCAGGAGATCATCCACCGCGTCTTCGAGTTCGGGGATCTCCCGGTTTCACGCCTGATGACCCCTCGCCCCGACATCTTCTCGCTGAGCCTCACGACGCCCTGGGACGAGCTGCTCCAGGCGATTCGCGAGGCGCGGTACAGCCGCGTTCCCATCTGGCAGAGCAACCCCGACAACATCGTGGGAATCCTGCTCGTGAAGGATCTGCTCCGCCTCCGGAACGCGCCCACCCCCCACGCCCGCCAGCTTCAGAAGATGCTCCATCCAGCGATGTTCGTCCCTCCGTCCAAGCGCGCCCAGGATCTCCTCCGCGAGTTCCGCGTCAACAACAACCACATGGCCGTCGTGGTGGACGAGCACGGATCCATCGCCGGGCTCACGACGCTCGACGACCTTCTGACGGAGCTGGTTGGCGAGGTGCTCGACGAGAGCGACGTGGACGAGAAGGAGGCGACGCAGCTCCAGGAGAACGTGTGGACGGTGCGCGCCGGCATCGACATCGAGGACTTCGACGCGCGCTTCGACACCGAGCTGCCGGAGGGCGACTACACGACGCTCGGCGGCTTCGTCTTCCACCAGCTCGGCGCCGCGCCCAAGAAGGGCGACGAGATCGAGTGGAACGGCCTGCACTTCTTGATCTCGGGCGTCGATGGGCGGCGGATCACCGAGGTCACCGTGACCATCCGCGCGGATGAGCGCGTCCCGAGCGAGGAGCTCACGTGAGTCCCCTCGGAGAGCTCCTCCTCATCGCCTGTTGCATCGTCATGCAGGGCTTGTTCTCGGGCTCGGAGATCGCCATCGTGGGATCGGATCGCCTGGTGTTGCGTGCCCGCGCCGAGAATGGGGACACCGCCGCCAAGCGGGTCCTCAAGCTCCTCGAGCGGCCAACGCAGCTCGTCGGAACCTGCCTCATCGGCACCAACGTGGCCACGATCGCCGGCGCGACGCTCGTTGCGCACGCGCTCGGGCGCCTGGGAGACGTCCCCGAGCTCCTGGTGGTCGCCGTGTACACGCCGCTCACGATCGTGTTCTCCGAGATGGTCCCGAAGACCATCTTCCAGCAGTACGCCAACACCCTCGCCCCCTTCGTGTCGCGGCCGATCTCGGGCCTGTCCGTCGTGTTGCGGCCGGTGCTTTGGGCAATCGAGCACGCCACCCGCATCATCATGACCGTGCTCGGCGTGAAGGACGCGCAGGTGCACGCCGTGCGCCGCGAGGACATCCAGCTCCTGCTCGACAGCGCCACCCTGACGGACATCCACGACGACGAAAAGGAGATGATCCTCCGGGTCTTCAACTTCTCGGAGACCCAGGTCGCGGACGCGATGGTGCCGCTCATCGAGGTGGTCGGCGTCCCGGAGACAGCGACCTGCGGGGAGGCCCGCGCCGTCATGATCGACCAGGGCTTCTCCCGCCTCGTCGTGTATCGCAAGCGCATCGATCGCCTCGTCGGCATGGTGATGCACAGCGATCTCCTGTTCGCGCCCGACGACGCACGGCCCGTGGGTACGGTCATGCACGAGATCATGTTCGTGCCGGAGACCAAGCGGGTGGACGAGCTCTTCGTCGAGCTTCGTCGGAAGCGCCAGCGACTCGCGGTGGCGGTCGACGAGTACGGCGGCGCAGTGGGGCTCATCTCCATCGAGGACATCCTCGAGGAGATCGTCGGCGACATCGAGGACGAACACGACCGCGCCCGACCGATGGTGCGAAAGATGGGCGAGCGCCAATGGGTCGCGTCGGGTCGCGTCGAGGGAGAGGAGCTCTACGAGACCACGGGCTTCGAGATGCCCGAGGGTGACTACGAGACCTTGGCCGGCTTCCTCCTGTCTCAGCTCGGACACGTCCCCGCTGCCGGCGAGCGCCTCACGTGGGCCGGCTTCATCTTCACCGTCGCCCTCGCGAACGAACGTGCGATCCTCGAGGTCGACGTTCAGAACTCGGTGCCGCGCACCGCTCGGGAGAGCTGATGATCCGACGAGCCCCCCGAGGCGGACGCGACCTCGTCTTCAGGCAGGAGACCGTGCGCGGCTCGCTGACGGCGCCGCGGATCTCGGCCGTGCCCGCCGCGCCTTCCTGGCTGCTCGGTGCGTGCGCCTTCGAGGGACGCGCGATCTCCGTCATCGACGTCGTGGCGTTCGCGGCCGGCACCGCCGCCAGCCGCGATCCGCTCATCGTGGTGATCATCGCCACGCCCGCCGGCGTGATCGGCGTGCCGGCGGACGCGCCGTTGCGTGACGAGCCGAGGGCGGGCGACCTCGCAGAGGGTCGCGACGTTGTAGTGGACGCAGCCACGCTTCCGGAGCGGATCTCTCGGGCCCTGTTTGAGTGCGGGTTCCCGCCACAGGGATAGATGGCGGAGGTGGACCGCACCCGGTATCGGTCATTGTTTGTCGCCGAGGCCCAGCGGGCGATCGCATCCGCCGAACGCGAGCTGGCGGCGGCCTCGGCGCGGCCCGATCCCCGCACGCTATTGCGCAGCTTCCACATGCTCAAAGGCATGAGCGCCACGATGGAGATCGGGCCGATCGCCTCCCTCGCACACGCCCTGGAGGATGTGTGCGAAGCGATGGGGCGCGGCTCGCTCGAGGTCGATGAGCCCACGAGCGTGCTGCTGACCAGCGCGATCGCCCGCCTGCGTCACCACGTGCGCGACGTGGCGGAGGGGCGGGAGCCCTCGGCGGACGACGAGCTGGAGCAGCGGATCCGCGCCCACCTGAGCGCGCGGTCCCACACCGGGTTTCGCCTGCTCCCGGAGGACGACCCGACCCTCTCCGACATGCTCCCGGTCGCCACCGGCACGGAGGACGCGGTAGCGGCCCTCGCCGAGATGCTCGCGGCGTGCCAGAAGCTCCGCGAGATCTCGAGCGTCGACGCCGCGACGTCGCTGCAGATCACGCGCATCGAAGAGGCGTCGCGGCGGATGTACACCCGCCTCGCCGAGCTCCGGGAGGTGCCGTTCGGCACCGTCATCCCGCCCATGCGCCGCCGATTGCGGGCGATGTGCAAGATGCTCGGGCGGGAGGCCCGCCTCGAGGTGTGCGGCGAGGACGTGCGGGTCGACCCCGAGGTCCTCGGGCCGCTCCAGGCCGCGCTCGTGCAGTTGCTCAACAACGCGGTCGCGCACGGGATCGAGGCCCCCGCGGACCGCGGGGGAAAGGGGCCCGTGGGCCGTATCAGCGTCGTCGCCGAGCGGGTGGGGCGGCGCCTCCTCGTGTCGTTGGAGGACGACGGTCGAGGGCTCGACGTCGCGGGCTTGCGCCGTGCCGCCGGGGAGCCCGAAGCGGACCCCGTCGAGCTGGCGCTGCGGCCCGGCCTCACGACCCTCGCGGAGCCCGGGCCGATCGCGGGCCGAGGGTATGGGCTTCCGGCCGTGTCCCACCTCGTCGCGCGGCTGGGAGGCCGGTTCTCGCTCCTCTCCTCTCGCTCCCGCGGCACCCGCCTCATCGTCGAGGTGCCCCTGCACGCGGAGCTCGTGCGCCTCCTCCTGGTGCGGGCAGCCGGCCACACCTTCGCCCTGGTCGCCAACGGCGCCGTCTCCGCCTCCGACACGCCGGGCGCGGCGCCGCTCCTGGCCCTCGCGGTGCAGGGTGTGGCAACGATTCGCCTGACGGACGGCACGGCGTTGCGCGTCGATCAGGTGCTCGGGGCGGTTGAAACCCTGGTGTCCCCTCCGCCTTGGCCCCTCGACGCCATGCCGCACCTCGTCGGCACGACCATCGCGCCCGAAGGCCACATCCTCCTCGTGATCGACCCGAGCTCCGCCTTGATCCCCCAAGAGATGTCGTGAAGGCAGTTGTACTCGAGGCGGACTGGGATCCGCGCGCTGGCTACCTCCCCTCAGCCCGCGAGCTGACCACGCGCAAGGCCACCATGGCCTCCCACGTCTGGCGCCACCCTCGTTTTGTCGCCACCGAGGTGGCCGATCCCGCGCCGGCCTTCGGCGAGGTGCTGCTGCGGGTGCGGGTTTGCGGCGTGTGCGGCAGCGACACCCACTGCTACGAGCACGACCAGGACGGCTACGTGCTGTTCTCCGGCCCCGTGCGCGTGCCCGTCACGGTCGGGCACGAGTACACCGCCGAGGTGGTCGAGGTCGGTCCTGGCGTCCGCCACCTCCGTCCGGGGATGCTCGTCGCGGCCGAGGGGATGCTCTACTGCGGGGTCTGCGAGGCGTGCCGCACGGGCCACCCCAATCAGTGCCCCGACCTCGACATGGTGGGCTTCTCGGCTCCGGGGGCCTACGCCGAGTACGTCACCGCGCAGGAGCGCTTCCTGTGGCCCCTCGATCCGCTCGCCGAGCGCCTCGGCAGCGCGCACCGGGCCCTGGAGCTCGGCGCGCTCATCGAGCCCATCGCCTGCTCCTACAACGGCATGTTCGTGTCGGCGGGAGGCTTCTTGCCCGGCGCCCACGTCGCGGTGTTCGGTTGCGGTCCCATCGGTCTGGGGGCGATCGCCCTCGCCCGGGCCGCGGGCGCCGCCACGGTGATGGCCTTCGAGACCGTCCCCGAGCGTCGGGCGGTCGCCCTCGCGGTCGGCGCGGACGCCGCGTACGACCCCCGTGACGCCCCCGCCGGAGACACGATCCGGGAGCGGACCCGCGGGTGGGGCGCGGACATGATCGTCGAGGCCGCGGGGGCGGCTCTGCAGACCATGCCCCAGATCGAGCGGGCCTTTTCGCCCGGCGGGAAAATGGTGTACCTCGGCCGCACGGGGCTCCGGGCTCCCGTCCTGTTGGACGTCCTGGTGACCCAGGCCGCCGGGATTGTCGGCGCGCGTGGACATGCCGGGGGGGGATGCTTTCCCCGAATTCTGCGCTTGCTGGAGGCGGAACGCCTCAACGTCGCCCCGATGATCACGCGCCGTTTCCCTTTCGCGCGAACAATCGAGGCCGTCGCAAAGAGCTGCGATCGCACGGACGGAAAGATCCTCGTAGTGCACGAGTAAGCCCACGAGCGGCGCTCGTGGGGCCCGGTCGCGTTGACCCGCCCCACGTCTACGTGCTATTCGGCGTGGCACGTCGGGAAGAATACGGCTCATGGGCAAGGCGATCGGCATCGACCTCGGTACGACGAACTCCTGTGCTGCCATCGTCGAGAACGGCAAGCCCAGGGTCATCACGTACAAAGGTGGTACTACCACCATTCCTTCTGTGTTCGCCATCAGCGACAAGGGTGAGCGTCTCGTCGGCCACGACGCAAAGCGGCAGGCCCAGCTCAACCCCCAGAACACGGTGGCAGCCGCCAAGCGGCTCATCGGCCGCAACTTCCACAGCAAGACGATCGAGAAGATCCGGCAGGTCTTCACCTACGAGCTCGTCGAGGGCGAGAGCAACGAGGTGCTCGTCAAGGTGAAGGACCAGGTCTTCACCCTCGAGCAGATCTCCGCCGCCATTCTCCGCAAGATCAAGGATGTCGCTGAGGAGTCGCTGGGCGCGGAGGTCGATCAGGCCGTCATCACGGTGCCCGCCTACTTCAACGACCGCCAGCGCCAGGCGGTACGTACGGCGGGCCGTCTCGCGAATCTGAAGGTGCTGCGGGTGCTCAACGAGCCCACCGCGGCGGCCCTCGCCTACGGCCTGGGAAAGAACCTCAACCAGCGCATCGCCGTCTACGACCTCGGCGGCGGCACGTTCGACATCTCGATCATCGACATCAAGGGCCGGATCTTCGAGGTCATCGCGACCGGCGGCGACACGTTCCTCGGCGGTGTCGACTTCGACGATCGCGTCATGCAGTGGGTGCTCGAGCACTTCTACAAGGAACACGCGATCGACCTGTCGTTCGATCGTGTCGCCGTGCAGCGCGTCCGGGACGCCGCCGAAGCGGCCAAGATCGAGCTCTCGAGCGCGGTGCGCACCCGCATCCACGTCCCGTTCATCACGAAGGGCGAATCCGGCCCGATCGACATCGACTTCGAGCTCACTCGCGACAAGCTCGAGCAGCTGACCGCCGATCTGGTCGATCGCACGATCGTGAACGCGGAGCGCATCCTCCGCGAGTCAGGCAGCACCAAAGTCCAGATTGACGAAATCCTGCTCGTGGGCGGTCAGTCGCGCATGCCGCTGGTGCAGCGGCGCGTGACCGACTTCATCGGCAAGCCGCCCTGCAAGGGCGTCCACCCGGACGAGGCCGTCGGCATCGGCGCCGCGATCATGTCTCATTCGCTCGCGGGCACCGCGTCGGACGACGTGACGCTGCTCGACGTGCTCCCGATGCCGATCGGCATCAACAAGGTGGACGGCACGATGCACGTGCTGTTCCCCAAGAACCAGCCCCTCCCCGACTACAAGACCCGCACGCTGACCACGAGCAAGGACAACCAGCGCTCGATCATGCTGCGGATCTACCAGGGCGAGAGCCAGATTTGCGCCGAAAACGAGATGCTCGGCACGTTCGTGTTCTCCGGCATCCGCTCCGCGCCGAAGGGCAAGGTGCAGATCGAGGTCACGTTCCACATCGACTCCGAGGGGATCCTCAACCTCACCGCGCGGGACAAGGCGACCGGCCAGACCGTGGAGAGCACCCTGAAGCTCGGCAAGGGGGGCGGGGCAGAGCAAGTGGCGTCCGGTCCGCGCAAGGAGGAGGGCATCCCTCAGAATTCGGCGTCCACCACGGCGCAGAATTCGCCTCCGGTGGTCCCGCCGATGCCGTTCACGATGCCGATGTCCGGCCTCGCGCAGCAGATCGGCGGCGCGGCCCCCGCGGTGAACGGCTCCCAGCTGGACGGCGCGCGCGCACCGCAGCCCGCCCCGCGGGCTGGCGCGGGCGGTGCGGTCCCCGAGGACGTGACGGACAACGGCGACGAAAAGTCGGTTCTCAGCCCCGCCATCGCAGCCCCCGCTCCCGAGCGCGCCCGCCCGACCGTGGCAGACCTCGCGGGTTCCGCGAAGCCCGGCGCGGCGCAGACGGCCTCCGCGAACCCGGCCCCGACCACAGCCACGCCGGTTGGCGAGCCGAAGCTGTGGTCCAAGGTCTCCGGGTGGTTCAAGGCACTGTTTGGAGGCTGAACAGCTCGGAGTGGCCCTCCGTGAACGGGTCATCTTCGTCCTGGTGCGGCCCCTGCAGTCCGGCAATGTCGGGGCCGCCGCGAGGGCGATGAAGAACATGGGCCTTCGGCGGTTGGCCGTCGTCGCCCCGCCGGCGTTCGACGTGGACCGGGCCCGATGGATGGCGCCCGGGGCCGCGGAGATCCTCGATCAAGCGCACTACGTCTCGTCGGTGGCCGAGGCCGTGGCGGGCTGCCACTACGTCGTCGCGACCACGGCCCGCGGTCGGCACGATCGTTGGCCCGCGCATACGCCGGCCACGTTCGCGGCGAGGGTCTTCGGCGACCTGGGTCCGGGCGCCGGAGGCGCCCCCGTAGGCCACGAAACGGCCCACACCGCCGTGCTCTTCGGCCCCGAGGACCGCGGCCTCGACAACGACGAGCTGCTCCACGCCCACGCGCTCCTCCACATCCCCACGGACGTACACGCGTCGCTGAACCTGTCGCAGGCCGCCCTGTTGGTGGGCGCCGCGCTGTTCGCGGAGGCCCAACAGCGTGGCTACGTGCCGCGCGCGGACGGCGAGGGGCGGCGGGGCGGACCCGCGCGAGGGGCGCCACCCGGCGCGACCCAGGCGCGCCCCGTCGTGAACGCGGGAGAGCTGGACCCCCTCGTCAACGAGTGGATGACCACCCTGGAGCTCGGCACCTACTTCCGCGGCCACGAGCCCGTGTTGGTGATGAACACCCTCCGCCGGATCCTGGAGCGCGCGGGGCTCGAGCCTGGCGAGGTGATGGTCCTGCGCGGGATGCTGCGAAAGATGCGCTGGAAGATGAACCACCCGTAGCCAGAACGCCCGAGCGCGTTCTGGCTAGTGGTTTTCCAGTCGGCGAAACTCCGTTTCGAGCGGGCAGCGTGTTTGCGCCCGCGCAAACACGGGCCCACTCGGAACGGTCCGCCTCCGGATCGCCGTTTTTCCCGGCGGGTTTGGTAACCCACCGGAAATACGGCTAGCCAGAACGCCCGAGCGCGTTCTGGCTAGTGGTTTTCCGGTCGGTGAAAGGCGCCTACCGGGCCTTGTACTGCAGCACCATGCCGCGGTTGCCGACCGCCCAGACGTTCGTCGAGTTGGCGCCGTGCACGGCGTAGAGGTTGTTGTCCACCCCGGTGGGGAGGGCGATCCACGCGGTGCCGTCCCACACGAGCGCGGTTCCGGCGCTGCCGACCGCGTACACGGCGTCCGACGCGGGCGCGAACACCGCCCACAGGGCCTCATCGACGGCGGTCGCCGTGGAGGTCCACGCGGTGCCGTCGAAGTGCAGCGCGACGCCGTCCGCGCCGACCGCCCACACGTCGTTGAGGCTCACCCCCGACACGGCGTTGAGGTCGGCAGTGACGCCGGAGGTCATCGCCGTCCAGACGCCGTCCGCGCGGCGGAGGATCACGCCGCCCTCGCCCACGGCGATGGCGTCCGCGCCGATGGCCCACACGTCGTTCAGCCGCGCGTCGGACGGCGGGGCCTCGAACGCCCAGGCGCTGCCGTCGAACGCGAAGATGCCACCCCAGCTCACGACGTAGAGCGCGGAGGTCCCGGAGCCTCCCACCCCCTCGTGGTTGGCGGTGCCCAGATCCTCGTTGTTCCAGAAGCCGCCGGTGAAGCGCGCGACGTTGCCGCTGGTGGCGGGCGCGACGAGCTCGAGGGAGCCCGCGACGCCCTGGCCCCAGAGGTCGGAGAAGTCCTCGTCGTCGGCGACCCCGGTGATGAGCGCGGTCCAGTCCGTTGCTCCGCCGACGAACGCGCCCGCGCCCGTGCCCGCGACGTACACGCCGTCCCCGGAGGCGTAGACGCCGTTGAGCGTGGAGGACGTGGAGACGCGATGCTCGTCCCACACGGCGGCGGGCTCGACGTCGGTGTCCGTATCGGTGTCGGTGTCGGTGTCGGGGGTCCCGGTGTCGTCCTTGGCGGGGCCGGTACAGGCGACGACAAGCAGGAGAGGGGCGAGGCGAAAAAAGGGCACGGAGCGCTCCGGGAGGAGGTTGGCCAGGCAACGTCGGCGCCAGGATATCCGACGCCGCCCCGATTCGTGCGGACAGCGTGGCACGGGCGCCGCATCAGGGCCCGATGACGGCCTCCGCCGCCTGGATGGCGTCGGCACGATCGGGGTGCTCCTTCCGCAGACGCGCGAGCGTGGCCCGCGCATCCTCGGCGGCGCCGGCCTCCGCCTGGGCGCGCGCGATGCCCGAGAGCGCCTGGGCCTGGTAGAACGGGTCGCTCGTGCGGTCCAACGCCTGGCGGAACGGGACGAGCGCCGATCGGGCGTCGTCGCGCGCCAACGCGACCTCGCCGAGCCCGAGCGCGCCCACCACGCGACTCTCGGCGTCCCGATCGAGGCCGCCGTAGACGAGCGCGGCCTCGTCGAACCGGCGGAGCAGCAGGAGGGCCTCCGCGCGCACCTGCGCCGCGGTCAGCAGGAATCCGTCGGCGACCACCGGCAGCGCGTCGAGCTCCGCCAGCGCGCCGGCGGGGTCCTCGCGGGAGAGACGCACGCGCGCGATGCCGAGCACGCCCGCGGAGCGCTGTTCGAGGTCGGGCGAGATGGCGAGGCGGTCCCAGGCGGTCTCGGCCTCGTCCATCTTCCCGAGCCCCTCGAGGACGGTTGCGCGCTCCATCGGGGCCCGTGCGTCCTCGCTGGAGGAGAGGAGCCTCAGCGCCGACACGTAGTCGCCGCGCTCCCGGGCGAGGCGGGCCCGCCCGAAGGAGGCCGCGGCCGTGCCTCCGGGGAGCTCGTCGAGCCGATCGCAGGCCGCGGTGGCGCCCGCGAGGTCCCCCGCCTCGATGCTCGCCTCGCTCAACGTCTCGACCCGCCACACCTCATCCTCCGCCGTGGCGGCGACCAGCCCACGGAGCACTGCCGCCGCGTCCGCGCCGCGCCCGAGCTCCCGGAGCGCGCCGGCGCGATGCATACCGAGCTCGAAGCCGCCGTCCGCGCCGTAGGTCACGGTGATCTCGATGGCGGCGTCGAGACGTCCCTCGCTGCGGAGCGCCTGGGCCGCCGCCACGGCGAGCTCTCCGCGCAGCGCCCCGTCGGTCTCGGTCTCGAGCCACGCGCGGATGCGCGCCAGGCCCCCCTCCACATCGCCGAGCGCGACGCTCGCGCGCAGCCAGCCTGCCCGTGCCGCCGCGCGCGCCTCGCCCGGCTCCGCCTCCTGGATGGCCTGCTCGTAGTAGGTGCGCGCCTGCTCGGGATCGCTCCCGACCATGCCCTCGGCCACCGCGATGCGCGCCGCCACGCGCACCGTGGCGTCGGTAGCGTCGAGCAGCGCGGCGTAGGCGTCGGCCGCCCCCGGGTCCCCCATGGCGTCGAGCACACGGGCGAGCGAGATGTCGATGGCGGTGCGGCGCTCGGGCTCGCCGAGGGCGCGGGCGCGGGCCAGGCGCCAGGCCTCGGCCGCGCCCGCGAGATCCCCGGTGCGCTCACGGAGCTGGCCCAACCCGTCGAGGGCCTCGACCGCCCAGGGCCCCTCCTGGCGCCCGATCTCCACGTAGCGGCTCGTCGCGCGCTCGAACTGCCCCCGCAGCTCGGCGGTGCGCGCCAGGCCGAGGTTCGCCTGGGCGACCACCTCCGGACCGGGGCCCGAGGCCAACAGACCGTCGTACTGCTCCTCGGCGTCCTGGAGGCGCCCGAGCCGCACCAGGGCGTTGCAGAGCCCGAGCACGACCCTCTGCCGTACCGCTGTCGACGGGACGGCGCCCATGACGCGCTCGTAGCGACGCAGGGCCCCCTCGGCATCTCCCTCCTCCACCTGCAGCTCGGCCAGCGAGAGCTCGGCGTCCACGCGCGCCTCCTCCGAGGCGTTCACGTCCTCGGCAACCTCGACCCAGAGCGCGCGGGCGTCCATCCGCTTCCCGGCTTCGCGCAACGAACGCGCCTGCCCGAGAAGGAGCTCCTCGCGCAGCGCGGGGTTGGCTTCGACGAGGCGCGCGGCCGCCTCGGGATCGTAGCGGACCAACAGCCGCGCGAGGAGGATGCGGGCCTCGTCCGCCATGCGGGGCTCGACATCCTCCATCTCGAGGATCTCCTCGAGCCAGGAGACGGCGCGGGGGATGTCCCCCGAGCGGCCGGCGATGGTCGCGGCGGCGAAGCGCGCGCGGGCCCCGAGGTCGTCGTCCGCGCGGGCCAGGAGCGGCTCGAGGAGCGTGAAGGCCGCGGGGTCGTCACCGCGCCGGGCGCGGAGCTCGGATGCGCCCAGCCGCGCCTCGGCGCCGAGGTCTCCGGGGAGCAACAAGAGCTCTTCGAACAGCACGAGGGCGCCGTCGGCGTCCCCGCTCTCGGCGAAGAGGCGGGCCAGCCGCAGCCGCGCGGGCACGGCTTCCTCGAGGGAGTCGATACGTCCCAGCGCGCGTTCGAGCACCGAGCGGGATGCGTCCATCCGGCCGGCCGCAGCCCATCCGTCGGCGAGCGCCAGGGCGAGCGCGCTCCGTTCGAGGTCCGTCGCCGCGGCGGCGAGGAGGAGGTCCTCTTCCGCGACGACATCCAGATCCTCGCGCACGAGGGCGAGCCCGGTGAGCGCTTCGGCCTGCTCGGTCGGCGTCAGGTCGAGCCCGTCGAGCAGCGCGCGGTACTCGGCGGCGGCGGCATCCGCGAGATCGATCCGTCGGTAGGTCGCCGCGCGGCGAAGCCGCACCCGCGCCTCGGCGCCGGTCTTCTCCGCGGCGATGGTCGCCTCGTCGAGCAGGTCCATCGCCTTCTCCACGTCGCCGGACTCCTCGGCCGCGGCGGCGGCCTCCAGCAGCAAGGCGACCCGCGCGCCCTGGTCGTCGGTCTGCTGGGCCAGGGCGGCGAATTGTCCGGCGGCGACACCGGGGTTCCCCTGGCGCTGGGACTCGGCGGCGGCGTGCTCCAACGCGGCGCGATCCATCGTGGTGCCGGCGAACGTCACCGCCAGGTAGAGCCCCATCACCGCTACGACCGACGCGGCGGCAGCCATGGAGCCGATCCGGACCCAACGCCCGTCGTCGTCCAAGCCGACGTCGGCGCCCAGGGCGCCGAGGGCGGCTCGCTGCCCCGGAGCCAGCCCCCGCACGCTCACCATGCGAGCGCCCACCAGGCGCGTGTCGTCGAGCACGGCGTTGTCGAGCACCGCGTGGTCGAGGCAGGCGCCTTCGAGCCGAGCGCCGGTGAGATCGGCCCCCGCCAGGACGGCGTCGGTGAGGTCGGCGTCGCGCAGGTCGGCGCCCGCGAGCCGCGCACCGCGCAGGTTCGTCCCGATGAGCGAGGCGCCGCGCAGATCGGCGCCCCGCAGGTCCGCGCCGCCCAGGTCGCGATCGTCGAGACGCCGCCCCGCGAGCGCGGCCCCGGGCCCGATCACGACGGGCGCCTGCGCCGCGCGGCCGCGCAAGCGCACGAGCCCCCGCCGGGCGGCCTCGACCAGCCAGCTTCCGCGAGCGCCGACCGGCCGACGCGCGCCCTCGGGACGTGGGACTCGTCCCCGCGCGGCGCGCGCCGGACGGGCCGGTTTGGCGCCGGGTGCCTGCTCCGAGGAGGCCTCGACGCCCCGCCGCGTCTCGCCGAGCAGCGCGCGACGTGCGGCGGCAGCCTCTACATGGGCGCGCTGTGCGTCCGCGGCGTCGTACCGGGCCTGACGAACGGCCGCGGCTTCCGCCCCCGCGCGCGCGGTGGCCTCCGCCCGTCGCGCACGCGCGGCCGCCACGCGAGCGCCCACCTCGCGGCCCACCCTGCGATCCCGCTCCTCCAAGGGAGGCTCGAGCTGAAGAGCCGCGGCCTGTTCGTGCGAGGCGTGCTCCGCCTCGGCAGCCGCACGCACGCGCTCCACTCCCTCCGCGTGCCGAAGGCGGGCCGCCCGGAGCCGCGCCGCGAGAACGCGCTCGACGGCGGCACCCGCGCCCGCCCACGGAGCGCCCGCCCACCGCGCGGTCTCCGCCTCTGCCAGCCCCCGGCGCGTCGCTTCCGCCTGGCGGGCGCTGGCCGCGGCGACCTGCGCCCGGGCGAGGCGCCGCAACGTGGGATTCGGCTCTGCCGCGCGGCGCTCGATCGCTCGCCGCTCGCGCGCCAGCTCGGCGCGCCGGCGCGCGACAGCCCTCCGCGCGACCAGCGTCCCCTCGGCGCCGACCTTCGCCAACGCGCGCTCACGGGCGACGGCCTCCACGCGAAACTCCACGGACTCCTCTGCCGACGGCACGTCCGCCCCCGCGTTGGCCTCAGCCGCGAGCGCCCGCCAGGCCGCGGGCAGGCCGCGGGCAAAGCCCGCCACCAACACGCGCCACACGACCTGGGCCGCCCACCGGAGCTGCTCCCCGACAAACCGTGCCCCGCGCCTGACCCCCCAGGCGACCAACGAGAGCAGCACGCCAACCTGTCGCCCCGCCCGACGCAGCGGACCGACGGGGAGGGTGACGGCCGGGACGACGATGCGCCAGAACAACCGCTGGGCATCCAGCCGCGACGCCGGGGACGCTTCCGCCGCGCGGGCGGCTTCCGCGAACGCCGGGGGCGCCCCGACCTCCCCGAGGGAGGCGCCGTCGAGCTCCTCGAAGATCGGATCGACGGGGAGGGCGGCGGGGACGGCGCCGGAGAGCTCGTCCTCCTCGTCGGACGCCGCCTCCGCGGAGTCCGCCTCGGCCTCGCGCTCCGCTTCGGCGCGCGCGGCCGCGTCCGCGAGCGCGGCGGCCTCGGCGCGCGCCACTTCCTGGGCGTGCGCCAACGCCTCGGCGCGTACCCGCTCCTCGGCCAGCGCCGCCGCTTCCGCGCGCGCCTGCGCCTCGGCGCGTACCCGCTCCTCGGCCAGCGCCGCCGCTTCCGCG
>JAUXQH010000166.1 GCA_030685065.1 Pseudomonadota bacterium
GCGCCCGCGCCAACGGAGCGCCCCGCGCGACCCCGGCGGGCGCCGAGCAGCCGCCCCGCCGGATCGGCTACGCCGCCGCCACCTTCCGCCGCTCCCGACAGTGCGCCGCGGCGATGTTTCCCGCGCCGTCCGCCTGGTTGCGCGCACGGCGGATCGCCGTGGTGGGGGAGTCCTCGCGGCCGCCCGGCGCCGCGCGGCCCTCCGAAAGATCGAGCAACCACGATGCGTTGCGCATGTAGTAGTCCAGCGAGGCCTCGAAGTGGGCGCGCTCGAAGTCCACCCGGCCCGTCACCGCATCGGCCACGCCGACGAGCGCGGCGCACGCCTCGGGAAGGCGCGGCTGGCGCGCAAAGGCGACCTCGACGCGGTCGGCGTCGTGTTCGAGCCAACCGAGGAACGCGTCGAGCCAACCGGGCTCGCGCACGCGCGGGCGCTCTACGTCGAACGGGGCGTTCGCGGCGCGCGCGGCGTCCAGGACGGCGCGGCTGGCCTCGGCCTCGACCCGGAGGATGGCGGGGTTGAGCGTGGCGCCGGCGACGAGCTGGGTGTTGGCGCGGCGGATCACGTCCCCGAGCCGACCCGACGGCCGCTCGGGCCCGCCGGCACGGAGGCGCGCCCACAAGCGCTCGGCGCCCGCGCGGTCCCCCGAGAGCGTGCGGGAAAAGGCGCGCAGGTGGAGCGCCAGCGGCACGTCCGTGAACGGGGCCAGGCTGGCCTCGACCGAGCGCAGGAGGGGCTCGTGGAGATCGGAGTCGTTCGATCGCGCCCACGCCGCGGCGTTCACCGCGGCCGGCGCCCAGAGCAGGGTGAGCGGGCCCTTCACGCGGCCGCCCAGCGCGTGGAGCTCGGCGGCGAGGGCCTCCCGCGCGTCGTCCCGCTGGTGGCGGAACAGGCAGTGCATCAGGTCGCGGGCGGTGGTGTCGTCATCGGCCCAGCGGGCGACGACGCGCTGGTACACGTCCATGTCGCTGGCGTAAGGCCAGTCCGAGAGGGGGTGCTGCCACACGAGGTTGGCCAGGACGCGCTCGGAGGGGCTCCATCGCTCCGACGCGAGGAGCTCGTCCGCCACGTAGAGCCCGCCGACGTACAAGTAGAAGCGCGACCGATCGTCGACCGGCCAGTGCACGCGCGGGGCGTGCGCCGCGTCCCGCAGCATGGGGCGCATGCGGACCTCGGGGATCTCGGCGATCTCCATGCCCGGGTCGGCCTCGGGGAGGTGCCCACGGTCGATGTGATCGAGCAGATCCTCGCCGTTGGGGGTCAGGCGCACGAGGCGCTCGCGCCCGGCCACGACGGTGAACACGAGGTCGTGCTTTCGGAGCTCGGTGACGCGCCGGCTCGTCATCTGCTGCTCGGAGTCGCTCGCGGCGCCCTCGCGGGGGCGGAGCCGCGCGGCGGCGGCGAGGCGCTGGTTGGAGAGCTCCCCCGCGTCCCTTAGGACGCGGAGGATGGCCAGGTGGTGGGCGTTGCGGGTGAGCGCGCGCACGGGCTCGGGGAGCGCGGCCACGTCATCGGACCGGACGAGGGCGAGCACCGCGTCGATCGCGCCCTCCTCGAAGGCGGCGCCCTCGGGGCCGAGGGCGGCACGCGCATCGTCGACCGCGACGAGCGCGCGACGAAGCCCCTCCACCAGGAGGGTGCCCGGCGCCGACGCCCGCAACATTCGGCCGACGGCGGCGAGCAAGGCGCCCCGCGCCACGCCGAGCTCCGTGGGCCCTTCATCCGGATCCGCGGCACAGGCGCGCAACGCGCCCTCGTACCGACCCACCGCTGCCTCGAGCGTGTCCGTCATGGCGGCCTTCTCGCTCCGTGTGCGACAGATATACGGAGCTCCCGGGCGAGAGTCAAGTCAAATCAACTGTCGCACCCACCGCGGAGAATCAGGGCCGGTAGACATCGACCTCGGCCACCACGACATCCGCCCCGAGCGGGAGGTGTACGAGCCTCGGCGGCCAGGGCGCGGGGGAGCCGTCCAGGCCGGGACGCCAGGCGGAGAGCGGCCCGGTCACGCCCACGGCGCGGCCCTCGGCGGGAGCGGGGCGGCCGGCACGCTCGGGCAACACGAGTGAATTCACGGCGATGACCTGCACCCGGTTGCTCCACGCATGCCACGTCGCGCACGCGCTGACCCAGCGCCAGTCCGCGAACTCGCCGTCCATCACGGGCGTGAGGTAGAGGCGCACCCCCAACGGCGCCGCGAGCCGCGGACCCGGATCTTCGTGCGCGAGATCCTCGCAGATGAGCACGGCGAGGCGGCCGAGCGTGGCGCTCTCGAGCAGCACGAGCACGCGCGGATCGAGGCGGATGTGCTCGGGCGTCGTGTCGCCGCCGAGCGCCTCGCGCAGCGAGTAGAATTCCTGTTGCGACCGGGTGAAGGAGAACGGGCGGGTCTTGTTCTGCTGCGAGAGGACCTCGCCGTGGCGGCTCACGAGCAGGGCCTGGTTTCGGGGCCGCCCGTCCGCGTCGCGATCGGTCGCGGCCGTGCCGAGGAGCAGCCAGCGCACCCCGCTGCCCGTGCGCCGGGGGCGACGCTTGAGCCAGGCGCGGGCGCGGTCCCACAACGCCGGCGTGAACGAGAGCTCCGGCGCGAGGAGCAAGGACGCGTCCTCGCGATCGGCATGGTCGACCGCGCGCACGAAGCGCGCGAAGATCCGCTCCTCCGCGCCCTCGACGTGGCGCGCCTCGAACACCGCGCCCTTCGGGCGAGAGAGGCGCACAAAATCGATGTCGAGGTCGGTGATCGCCGGCAGGAACGCGACCCGCAGGCGCGGGTGCGCGATGCGGGGCAGGTCGTGGCCCGGGGGGAGCGGCCGCCACTCGACGGAGAGGTCACCCACGACCACCCGGCGCCGCAGCCGGAAGTTGGCGGAGAAGTCGCCCGTCTCCTCCGGGGCGCCGCCCGGGAGCAGCGTGGGGCGCGCGCGCGTGGTGAGCGAGTGGTTCTGCCGGAGCGCCGCCCAGGTGGCGGGCCACGCGATCGGATCGAACCGCGCGAAGGCGGCGTCGATGACGCGCATCACCGCGAACGCGACGAGCAGCGGCTCGTCCTCCTGCGCGTGGATCCAGGCGAGCAAGGGGGCCGGCACCCCACCGTCCGCCGCGCGGATCGCCGCCACCAGGGCACGGGGCGCCGCCACGGCATCGGCGCCGCGCACGTCGCAGCGGTCGTACAGCCGCCCCCACCGCGCCTCGAGGGCATCGTAGAGGTCCGCGAACAGATCGCCGATGGAGGCGCCCCCCTCCTCGGCGTGCGGGGAGAGATCGACGCCCAGGCTGGAGAACGACATCATTCCTCGGGCGTGTACTCGCCCATCACGAACGCCTCGGTGCCGATCATGTAGTCGAGCGTGCCGTCGATGAACTGGCTGATCAGCACGTCCTCGGGGAAGTCGTCGCCGATCACGGTCGCGATCTGGGTCCAGCTCCCGTTGTACCAAATCAGCTCTTCGCCTTCGACCTCGAACCACAGCTCGATCGTGAAGCCGCAGATGATCCCGTTCGCGCCATCGTCGCCCCAGCCCTCCTCGGGCACCGAGGTGCGCGCGGCGAGCACGTCGTCGAACCAGATGAAGTCCTTGTTCGCGTCGTAGGGGATGACCACGCCGAACGGGCCGCCCTTCTCGATGACGTTCTCGGTCTGCATCGGCTCGCCGGCCAGGAAGCCATCCGCCGTGCCGCCCGTGATCGTGCGCGTCCACTCGATGTAGGTGGAAGGGTCGGCGAAGCTCTGGTCTTCCTCGACCGACGCGTCCGCGTAGCCGTCGAGGGTCCCGCGCATCCTGCGCGGTACGCCCGCGCCCAGCACCTCCTCCCACTTCGTGTTCTCGCTGTGCTCCAGGTTGGACACGTCGTCGCCGTCGATGGAGCCGAGCGTGTACCCGCCGGTCCAATCGGCCTCGGCCCAGGCGGGCGCGTTGGTCACCAGCCAGTCGCGCAGGGCCGCCACGTGCTCGCCGGCCTCGGGCTCGTGGAACATCTGGATCGCGCCCAGGTTCATCTCGTCGAACGTGGCGCCGTCCTCGGCGGGCGGGGCCTTCACCGGGGGGTCGGCACAAGCGAGGAAAACGAGGAGCGACATGGAGGCCTCCGCCGCGAAGAGTACGCGAGGGGGACGGCGCACGTCCAGGTTCCTTTGGAGGTTGGAGGGGATTACGGGCGGCCCCCCGCCGCCGAGCCGGCGGGGTCGCGTGTCCTCCGGGCGCGGCGCGGGGCGCCTTGGTCGGCCGCGCGCCGAGCCGCGCGGCCGGACGCGGCCGCGGCGGCCGCCCCTCCGGCCCCGCTGGCCGGGGGTGAGATGTTCAACGATCGGTCTTTACAACGTAAAGATCGCACCAGGGTGCTGGCTCTACGGCAACGCCACGACGGCGGCCCCGCCGCCCTCCGCCCCCGCCCGCTCTCACCCCACCCACACCCGCGCATTCCGGAACATCCGCATCCACGGCCCGTCCTCGCCCCACCCCGCGGGGTGCCACGAGTTGGTGACGGTGCGGAACACCCGCTCCGGATGCGGCATCAGCAGCGTGGCGCGGCCGTCGGTCGTCGTGACCGCGGTGATGCCGTGGGGGGAGCCGTTCGGGTTGTCGGGATAGCGCGAGGCCACGCCGCCGCGGTGATCCACGAACCGCGCCGCCACCAGCGGGCCTTCGGACGATTGCCCCGGCCCGAACAGCGCCCGCCCCTCCCCGTGGGCGACCGCGACCGGGATGACGCTCCCCTCCATCCCCGTGAAGAACAGGCTCGGGCTCGGCTCGATGCGGAGCATGGACACCCGCGCTTCGAACTGCTCGGAGCGGTTCTTCACGAAGCGGGGCCACCCCTCGGCACCGGGAACCAACTCACGAAGCTGCGACATCATCTGGCAGCCGTTGCACACCCCGAGCGAGAAGGTGTCCGGCCGCTCGAAGAACGCCGCGAACAGCGCGCGCGTGCGCGTGTGGAACAGGATGTTCTTGGCCCAGCCGCCGCCGGCGCCGAGCACGTCTCCGTAGGAGAAGCCGCCACACGCGACCAACCCGCGGTAGCCGGTCAGATCGTCCCGGCCCCCGAGGATGTCGGACATGTGCACGTCGATCGGCTCGAAGCCCGCGCGGTCGAACGCGGCGGCCATCTCCACGTGCCCGTTCACCCCCTGCTCGCGGAGGATCGCGACGCGCGGCCGCGCCCCGGTCCTGGCGATGAGCGGCGCCGCCACGTCCGCGGCGGGATCGAAGGAGAGGGACGCCGAGATCCCCGGATCCTGGCGATCCAACAGCGCGTCGTAGGCCTCCTGCGCGCACGTGGGGTCGTCGCGGAGGGTCTGGATGCGCCAGGAGGCCTCGCTCCAGGCGCGGTGCAACGACACGCGGTCCTCGCGGAGCACGATCTCGCCGCCGGAGCCTCCGGAACGGACGGTCAAGCAATCGTCCTCGGACACCCCGCCGATCCGCCGCGCGGGCACGCCCGCCGCCGCGAGATCGGCCAGCAACGCGTCCGCGTCCCCGACCGCCACCTGGATCACCCCGCCCGGCTCCTCGGCGTACAGATCGGCGTATGCATCCTCGACGATCACGTCCACGCCGCAGTGTCCCGCGAACATCATCTCCACGAGCGTGACGGCGAGCCCCCCGTCGGACACGTCGTGCCACGCGAGGATGCGGTCGCGCCAGGCGCCGACCACGTTCCACAGCCCGACCAGCCGCGCCGGATCGTCGAGATCCGCGGGCGCCCCGCCGAGCCGGCCGTACACCTGCTCCGCGGCCGACCCGCCGAGCCGGCCCTTCCCGCCCGACAGGTCCACGTGCACCAGCGCGCTCGCGACGTCCGTCCGCAGCTGCGGCGTGAGCGTGCGCCGCACGTCCCGCACGGGCGCGAACGCGGTGATCACCAGCGTCAGCGGCGAGACCACCTTGTGCTCGCCCTGCTCGTCCGCCCACGCCGCGCGCATCGACATCGAGTCCTTGCCGACGGGGATGGCGATGCCGAGCGCGGGGCACAGCTCCATCGCGACGGCGCGTACGGTGTCGACGAGCCGCCCGTCCTCTCCGGGGTGGCCGGCCGCGCACATCCAGTTGGCCGAGAGCACCACCCGCGAGAGCTCGCCCACGTCCGCCGCGAGCAGGTTCGTGAGCGCCTCGGCCACGGCGAGGCGGCCGCTCGCCGGGCCGTCCAGCAGCGCGACCGGGGGGCGCTCGCCCATCGCCATCGCCTCGCCGCGGTAGCCCACGTAGTCGGTCACCGTGACCGCCACGTCCGCCACCGGAACCTGCCACGGCCCCACCATCTGGTCGCGCACGACCGTGCCGGTCACCGAGCGGTCCCCGATGGTGATCAGGAACTCCTTGCTCGCCACCGTCGGGAGCGCGAGGAGCCGGTAGAGCGTTTCGCGCGCGTCCCCGGCTACCTCGTAGGGCACCGCAGCCACGTCGCGGGCCGGACCCGTGCGCCGTGCGTCGCGATGCATCTTCGGCGGCTTCCCGAACAGCAGATCGAGCGGCAGATCGATGGGCGGGGCGTGCAAGAGCCGATCGTCGAGGCGCAGCCAGCCCTCGGGCGTCGCGGTGCCGACCACCGCCCACACCGCGCGCTCCCGCTCGCAGAGCGCGGCGAACACGGGCAGATCGGCGGGGGCAATCGCGAGGACGTAGCGCTCCTGGGCCTCGTTGCACCAGAGCTCCAGCGGGGAGAGGCCCGGCTCGTCCGTCGGCACGTCGCGCAGCTCGAAGCGGGCGCCGCGCCCCGCGTCGTTCACCAGCTCGGGGAGCGCGTTGGAGAGCCCGCCCGCGCCCACGTCGTGCACCGAGCGGATCGGGTTGTTCTCGCCCATGCTCCAGCAACGGTCGATGACCTCCTGCGCGCGGCGCTGCATCTCGGGGTTGGCCCGCTGCACGCTCGCGAAGTCCAGGTCCGCGTGCGCCAGATCGCCGGTCCCGACGCTCGACGCCGCGCCCCCGCCGAGGCCGATGAGCATCGCCGGCCCGCCGAGCACGACGATCGCGGCGTCCTCGGGCACCCGCTCCTTCAGGACGTGGCCGTCGCGCAGGTTTCCGTACCCGCCCGCCACCATCACCGGCTTGTGGAACCCGCGCAGCTCGCGGCCCGCGTCCGTCTCGACCGCGAGGCAGAACGTGCGAAAGTAGCCGTTCAGGTTCGGCCGCCCGAACTCGTTGTTGAAGGCGGCGCCGCCGAGCGGCCCCTCGATCATGATGTCGAGCGCGCTCGCCATGCGCGGCGAGGTGCCGACGGTCGACTCCCACGGCCGCACCGCGCCGGGCAGGCGCAGATCGCTCACGGTGAAGCCGGTCAAGCCCGCCCGGGGCCGCGCGCCGCGCCCGGTCGCACCCTCGTCGCGGATCTCCCCGCCCGCGCCCGTGGCCGCGCCCGCGTGGGGCGAGATGCCGGTGGGGTGGTTGTGGGTCTCGACCTTCATCAGCAGGTGCGCCGGCTCGGCGTGGGCGCGGTACACGCCGTCGGGATCCGCGAAGAACCGGTCGACCGCGTAGCCCTCGACCACCGCGGCGTTGTCGCTGTAGGCGGAGAGCACCTTTCCGGGCCCGCCGGCCGCCTCGTGGCACGCGTGCGTGTGGCGCACCATCTTGAACAACGAGCGGTCGACCGGCGCGCCGTCCAGCGTCCAGCTCGCGTTGAAGATCTTGTGGCGGCAATGCTCGCTGTTCGCCTGGGCGAACATCATCAGCTCGACGTCGGTGGGGTCGCGCCCGAGCGCCACGAACGACGCGACGAGGTAGTCGATCTCGTCGGCGGCGAGCGCCAGCCCGAGGCGACGGTCCGCCGCGACGAGCGCCGCGCGGCCCCCTTCGAGCAGCGGCACCCGCGCGAGCGGCCGGGGCGCCTCGTGGCGGAACAGCACCGCGGCGTCGTCCACCGAAGGGAGCACCGCCTCGGTCATGCGGTCGTGCAGGAGCGGTAGGAGCGCGGTCCGCTCGGCCGGCGTGAACGAGCCGAGCAGTGCCCAGCCGACGCCACGTTCCAGGCGCCCGATGTCCACGCCGCAGCCGCGCGCGATGTCGGTGGCCTTGGTCGACCACGGCGAGATCGTGCCGGGCCGGGGCACCACCACCACGTCCACGCGAGCGAGCGCCGCGGGGGCCTCCACCTCGTAGTCGAGGAGCGCGTCGAGCACGGCGCGGGTGGCGACGGTGGGCGTGTTGTCGCCACCGGCGCCGACACCCGTGCCTTCGACACCCCTGGTCTCGACACCCCTGACCTCGATGAAGTGCAGCCACCCGGCTTGCAGCCCCGTGAGGCCCGGAGCGAGCTTCTGGGCGGCCGCCAGGAGCTTCGCGAGGCGGAAGGCGGAGCGCGCAGGACCACCGGCGAGCACGAACATGGGGCCTCCTGGTCGGGGGGCGGCTGTTATCCCGGCGAGGGCGTCCCGACGCGGGCGGGCGCGCCGGAACGTGACGGAACCGACGCTTCCAGGTCACGCTCGACAGCGGGGACATCGACTGGGACGACTACAGCCGCGGCCCCAGCAGGTAGGCCGCGCCAGCAGAGCTTCCGCTCGTGTCATCGTCGGGCGTTCCGAGGAGGATGTCGTCGAGGCCATCCCCGTCTACGTCGCCGCCCCCCGTCACACCGTATTGGCCGATGCCATCGCCGGCGGACGCCCCGAGGAAGCGCGCTTCGGAGGTTGATAGTTCGATGCTCCCCGTCGCGGGCCCGAGCACGAGGTACACACCGCCCGCGTCCGTGCCGCCCGCGTCTCTCCCGTAGGCGCCCACGAGAAAATCGATCGTGCCGTCACCGTCCACATCCCCCGCGCTCGCGACGGTGTTGCCGGCGTTGTCGCTCCCGTTCTCTCCGAGAAACCGGGCGTCCGCGCGCGAGAGGTCGAACGATCCGCTCACGCTCCCGAGCACCAGGTAGGCCAGGCCTGCGTAGGACGCGCCCTTGTCCCGCTGGCGCGCGCCGACGAGGATGTCCCCGAAGCCGTCCCCATCGACGTCTCCGGCGCCGCCAATCGCGATCGCGGCCCCGTCATAGGCCTCCTCACCCACCAGCTTCGCGTCCGCGGCGGAGAGATCCACCGTACCCGTGACTCCGCCGATAACGACGTAGGCGGCGCCCGCGTTGGTGCCACCGTCGTCGTCTTCCCGGGCGCTGATGAGCATGTCGCCCAGGCCGTCCCCGTCGAGGTCCCCCGCGAACGCCACGCTCCGGCCCACGTCGTCGTAGGCGTCCTCTCCGATGAACGTGGCATCGGCCTCGGAGAGATCGAGATCCCCGCTCACGCCGTCGAGCACGAGGTAGGCCGCGCCCGCGTAGCTGCCCCCCGTCCCATCCTCGTTCGCGCCGACGAGGAGGTCGGGCCGACCGTTCCCGTCCACGTCACCGGCCGCCACGGACTTGCCGGCGCGGTCACCCGCACCTCCAAGGAGCTTCACGTCGGCAGTGGAGAGGTCCACGTCGCCCGCGAAGGGGCCCAGGACCAGGTAGGCGGCGCCCGCGTTCGTCCCGCCCTCGTCGTTGGAGTTGGCGCTCACGAAAAGGTCCGCTTCTCCGTCGCCGTCGACATCGCCAGCGAACGCAACCGAGTGCGCGCCGCCGAGATAATCGGCCGCCTCCTCCCCGATGAGCTTGGCATCCGCGCTCGCCAGGGTCGAGGTGCCGCTCACGGGCGCGAACACCACGTAGACGGCGCCCGCGCCCTCCCCGCCCTCATCCTCGGCGCCGGCCGAGAGGATGAGATCGCTCAGGCCATCTCCGTCGAGATCCCCGAGGGCCGTGGAGCCCCCCGCGAGGTCGTCGGCATCCTCCCCCCGGAAGATCGCGTAGGCGTCGGAGAGATCGATGTCACCCCCCAGCGGACACGCGGCGGCGCTTTCCTCCAGGGTGGCCGCGCAATCGTTGGCACCGCCGTCTTCGCAGATCTCCGGGGCACCCGGCCAGGTGGACGCGTCGCCGTCGTCGCAATCCGCGCCGTCTCCCACGTACCCGGACGGCACGTCGCAAGCCGTTTGTAGCACGCCCGCATCGCCGAAGCCGTCCCCATCCCTGTCGGCGTACCAGGCCGAGGTGCCCGTGACAGCATCATCCTCGTCATCGGCCGCGCCGGAGCAGTCCTCGTCAGCGTCGTCCGGATCGCAGACCTCGACCGCGTCCGGATGGATCGCGGCGTTGCCATCGTCGCAGTCGGCGTCGACGGGATGGCCATCCCCGTCAGCATCCACCGGGATGTCGGTATCGGCATCCGTATCGGCGTCCGTGTCCGAATCGGCGTCCGTGTCCGTATCGGCGTCCGTGTCCGTATCGGTGGGCCGCCCGTCTTTCTCGAAGCAGCCCATGAGGAGGAGGGCCGCGATGAGGATCGTTCTCGCTGACATCGGGCCCGGGGTTCTACGATGCCCCTAACCAGGCGCCCAACGCGCGTGTGTGAACGACCACGCTACTGGACGCGCGCGCCGAAATCCACCCAGACGAGGGGGCCCCAGCGCGGCCCCACGCCTTGGCCGGGAAAGCCCCACGCCTCGCTCGAAGGCACCGACGCGGTGGTCGCCCCGGGCGCGAGCGGTACACTCCCCGCCACTCTTGCGGTGCCAATGCCAACTCCCATCCCCCTCCCCCGCGCCCGCGCGTTCTGGCACGCCCGCGCCGGCCTCGCCTCCCCCGTCCCCATGGGGGCCGGCGGCACCCTCGCCGACCTGTTGGCCCGCACCGGCTGGCCGCGGACCCTCGGGGGCGTAGACGTGTACCTCGCCGTCCGCGCGCGCCGCCCAGGCATGAACCGCGAGGAGCTCGACCGCGCCGTCGTCGCCATGGACGTGCAGGTCATCCCCGCCGTGCGCGGCTGCATCTACGTCGTGCCGCGGCCCCAGGTGCCGCTCGTCCTGCGGATCGCGGAGGACCAGGCGCGAAAGCGGCTCGACCGCGACATGGAGAAGGTCGGGGTGCCCGCCGCGGAGATCGACGCCATCGGCGACGCCGTGGTGGCCACCCTCGGCGCCGGCGCGCTCGGCACCGACGCGCTCCGCAAGGCGCTGCCCGCCGGCACCGTCCGCAGCCTGGGCGAGCTCGGCAAGAAAACGGGCGTCTCCAGCACGCTCCCCCCCGCGCTCCGCTACCTCGAGTTCGCGGGCCGCCTCGAGCGGACCCTCCCCGGCGGCCGCCTCGACTCCGAGCGCTACGCCTGGCGCGTCCCCGCGCGCAACCCCTTCGACGACGCCAACGTCCCCGATGACGTCGTGGAGCGCAACGCCGCGCTCGCCCACCTCTTCTTCGGCCACGCCGGCCCGGTCACGATGAAGGACTTCGGCGGCTGGGCTGGTCTCTCCGACCGCGACGCGAAGGCCGCCATGGCGCGGGTGCCGCTCGTGCCCGTGTCGATCGAGGGCTACGCCACCGAGGCGTGGGTCTTGGAGGAGGACCTCCCGCGCCTGCGCGAGCCCGCCGCTCCGAGCGACACCGTGTCGCTGGTCGCCTTCGAGGACAACCTGCTCGCCCTCCGGGGCGGGCCCGCGCTGTTCGCCGATCCCGTCCACCACGGCGTGCGGGTGCCGACGTGGAGCTCCGGGCACCGCACCGCGCCCCTCGCCGAGGCCAGGCACATGGCGACGCGCGCGCTGTTCGTCGGGGACACGATGGTCGGGCTCTGGGAGCTCGATCCGGACGCCGGCAGCGTGGTCCTCGGCACCTTCTCCCCGCTCCCCGCCGCCCTCCGCGAGCGGGTGGAGGCCGCCGCCGCCGACACCGCCGCGTTCCTCCGGGACGACCTGCAGAACGCCCGCAGCTTCTCGCTCGACACGGTCGAGCAGGTGCGCGAGCGGGCCGCCACGATCCGCGCGCTGGGCGCCTCGGCATGACGATCGACGTGGACCCTTCGGAGCCTGGCGCTCTCGAACCCGGCGCCCTCGACCCCGCCCCGCTCGAGCTGGGCCCCCAGTCCCGCTCCGACGACCCCTTCACCGCGCGTATGCGGCTCCACCAGAGCTGGTACCGCAGGGACGTGCTCGGCGTGCCCCACGGGTGTGGGCCGCAGCCCGGGAGCCGCTCGCCATACGGCAACATGTTGCGCCCCGAGGAGGCCGCGCGCGGGCTCAACTTCACCAGCCCCGCCGCGTTCACCGTGGCGCGGGCCCGGCTCGCGGATCGCCGCGGCACCGTCGAGCCGTTCCGTCTCCTGCACAACCTGCTGTCGAGCCAGCCGATGTGCTTCAACCTGTTCGGCCCGCTCGCGCTCGACCTCGACCTGGCCACGCGCCTCGCCCGGGCGTCCTGGCCGTGGGTCGGGCGCGTCACGGCCGTCCACGTGGAGCACGCCCCCGAGCCCGCCGCCGAGCACCTCGCCGATCGCACCGCGTTCGACGTGTTCCTGGAGGTCGACGACGCGCGCGGCGCACCCGGCTTCATCGGGATCGAGGCCAAGCTGACCGAGCCCTTTTCCCAGAAGCGCTACGACACCCCCGCGTACCGACGGTGGTCGGAGGATCCGGCGGGCCCCTGGCTTCCTTCGGCCCGCGACGCGCTCCCCCGCGTCGAGCACAACCAGCTCTGGCGCGATCACCTGCTCGCCGTCGCCATGCTTGGCCACACGACGAGCCCGTATACGCACGGCCGCCTCGTCGTGCTCCACCACCCGTCCGACCCGCGCTGCCGGGCCGTGATCGCCGGCTACAACGCCCTGGTTCGCCCCGGGCACGAGGTCGCCGCGATCGACGTGGCCCAGCTCCTCTCCGCCTGGCGCACGGTCGCCCCGGACGCCCGCTGGATCGAGGAGAGCCGTGTGCGGTACGTGGATCTCGCGCGTAGCGAGCCCGCGTGGCGCTCGCTGGGCGGGCGTCGGTAGCGTCGGGCGGGAAGCAGCGCCTGGGCGCATCCCGCGCGGAGCGCGGGTCGGGCGGCTTGCGGGGTCGGGCGTTCGCCCTCCGTCGTCCGGCTGCGTGCCGGCCGACTGGCGCGGGGCCTCGACATCCAGGTGGCCGCCGGCCCGGGCCTCGTCGCCGCCCGCGCCACCCTCCAGCCCCCCTTGCGCGGGGGGGCCTTCGGCCCGGGGGCCCGGGGGGGCGGAGGCCCGGGAGGGCGGAGGCCCGGGAGGGCGGAGGCGCGGCGCTAGCGCCACCACGGCGCCATCTCGGGCACCGGATCGTCGATCTCCCCCCCGAGATGGCGCCCCTGGGACCTGGACGGCGCCATCTCGCCCCGCGAAGGTGTCGACACCCGGGCGAGCTCGTTCGCGCCGACCCGCCCGCGACAGAAGGCGGCCGGGAGGCTTCGCGGGAGGTGTTCGCCAACCCAAGGAGCGCGCGGCCCCCTCCCGGCGCCGCAACCCACCCAGCGCCCGGCCGACCGGAGCGCGCCGGGCGTCGCGACCGGCGGTCCCGCCCGCCTCGGGCGGACCGAGGCCAGCGGCCGAGCGCGGAGGGGGGCCGTAGGCGCCCCCACCGTCGCGAACCTGCGGGGCGCTGCGAGCGTCGCGCGCCACCTCGGCTCACGCCAACGGGGCTACCGGCTCAGAACTCGGCGCACTCCGCGTCCAGCGGCGTCTCGACCCCCGCGTACGACAACATCACCGAGGAGGGATCCTCGATGAGCGGCGCCGCGCAGGTGGCCTGGATGATGCCGCAGTCGTCGGTACACACGTCGCCTTCGCTGTCGACGATGGACTCGCCGTGCACGACGAGCACGCCGTCCACGAGCTCCGCGGTGCAGGTCGCGCTGGTCAGCGTGTCACAGCTCGACGAGAGGCAGCCGGGGAACGTGACCTGGATCTCGCCGGCGTCGTTGAGGCAGGCGGTGCCCTCGTCGGTGGTGGTGGTGGTGGTGACGCCGCTCCCTTCGGGGCAGCCTGCGAGGAAGGCGAGGAAGATGATGGCTCGGGTCATTGTGAACCTCCGCCATCGAGCAAAGCAATAATCGCGCCACTGCACCCGACCGGAGCCGCGAACGCCCCGTCGTGGCACGATTCGGCATGGCGCTTTTCCCGATCTTCGATGGCCGCCTGTACGGCTACGCGGACGCCACGGGTACCGTGGTCATCCCTCCCCGCTTCACCTCGCTCCCGATCGGCGGGACCGGGTGCTTCTCCGACGGGCGCGCCCTCGCGTTCGAGAAGAAGAAGGCCGGGTTCATCGACGAGGCGGGCGCCTGGGTCGTGGAGCCGCGGTGGGACGGCGCGCGACCTCTCTCCGAGGGACGCGCCGCCGTCGCCGTGAAGAAGAAGGGCGTGCTGAGGTGGGGTCTTGTCGACCGGGAGGGCGCACCCGCGGGGGGCGGCGGCTGGTACAAGGTCGGCGCCTTCGCGGGCGGGCGCGCGTTCGTCGAGCGCGAGCCGGGGACGGGGCTGGAGCTGGTGGACAGCGCCGGAGCGCGCGTGGGCGACGCGGTCTTCGCCGGATCGAAGAACGAGCGTGACATCACGATGCGCGCGCGCCCCTTCAGCGAGGGGCTGGCGGGCGCGGCGGACGTGAAGACGGGCCTGTGGGGCTTCGTCGACCCAGCGGGCGCCTGGGTTCTACCTCCCCGGTGGAAGGCGCTGGCGCCGTTCTCCTGCGGGCTCGCGTGCGTCCAGGACGCCGACAACATCGTCTCCTTCGTGGATCGCGAGGGACGCGAGGCGCTCCGCTGGGCGCTTCCGTACCTGGCCCTCGCCTCGTTCTCGGAGGGCCTCGTCCGCTCGCCGGATCCGATCGACTCGCTCGCGAAGGCCTACCTCGGGCTCGATGGCGCGGTCGTCATCCCGGCGCGCCGGGAACACGCGGGCGGTTTTGCGTACGGGCGTGCGCTCTACACGCTGCCGTCCGGCTACTCCGGGTTCATCGACCGCACGGGAACCGTCGTGATCCCGCCCACCTATGTCTACGCGGAGGGTTTTGTGGACGGGCTGGCCCGGGTCGTCCCCGACCCGAAGAAGCCGGGGCGCTTCGGCTACGTGAACGTCGCGGGCGACCTCGCGATCGCGCCGTAGCTACCCGGGCACGAGCCGCTCGTCGACGAGCACCCAGGCCGCCACCGGCCGCCCCCGCTCGAGGTTGGCGTGCCCCGCCCAGCGCTCGCTCCGCTGCGTCGCCACCTGGCCCGCGTTTGCCTGGGCGACACGATCCTCCAATCGCGCCGTGGCGAGACGACGGTTCTGCGCCTGGCTCCGCGTGTCCGCCACGCGAACCGCGATCCCCAATGCGGGCGCCTCCGCGCGCACGGCGGTCGAGCGACGGTTGACGTTCTGGCCGCCGGGCCCGCCGGCCCGCGCCGCGGTGACCCGCACCCGCCCCAGGGACACCGGGAGCGGTGCCGCGGGCTCCTCGCACACCGAGGCGAACCAACGCCGCCGCGCGCCCCTCCCACGCAAGGTCGCCACCAACACGTGGGTGCCGAGCCAGGGCGCGGCGTTTCCCGTGACCTCGAGGACCACGGACGTCGGCGCCGCCTCGGCCCCCTCCCACGCCACGATCCGCCCGCCGAGCCGCCCGCCCAGCGCCGCCGCGAGCCACCCCACGAAGCGCCGCACCTCGGCCGGCCCGCGCCCCGACGACACCACGAGGCGGGTCACCACTTCACCGTGATCACCGGACGGAGCTCGGCGACCCGGCGAGCCGCGCCGGCGGCCTCGAGCGCGTCGACCACCGGGACGATCGCCTTGTAGGCGTCGGGGTGCTCCTCGTAGAGCAGCGCCGGGTCGTCACAGAGCACGCGGCTCCCGATCGCCGTGCGGGTGAGGCTCGCGCGGCTGTGCTTCGCGCGCACCTTCTCGCGCGCCTCGGTCCGCGTCATGCGGCGGCCGGCGCCGTGCGCCACGGACGAGAGCGCGGCCTCGCAGCCGAGCCCCTCCATGACGAACGACGGCGCGCCGCGGCTCCCGAGCACCACCGTGAGCTGCCCCGCCGCCGCCGGCGCACAGCCCTTCCGATGGAGCCACACGGGGACGCCGGCGTGCTCGGACGGCTCGACGGTGTTGTGGATGACATCGAGCGTGCCCGCGATCTTCCCGGGGCGCGCCGCGCCGACGGCGAGCAACATCCGCCACGCGAGCACCAGCCGATTGGCCGCCGCGAACCGGCAGGCTCCCAGCAGCTCGGCCTGCCACGCCGCGAGCGCCGCGCCCGTGAGCGTCTCCTGGGCCTCGCGCGGCCAGCGCGTCGCGAGGTGGTAGCCCAGCCCGCGCGATCCGGAGTGGGCGAGCACGACCAGCTCGCCCGCCGCCAGGCCGCCCCGCGCGGCCGACGCGCGATCCACGATGTGCTCCACCTGCCCGAGCTCGAGGAAGTGGTTGCCCGCGCCCGTGGTGCCGAGCTGCTCCGCGAGCGAGACATCCTCGGGGACCGCGGCCGACGGCGGCCCGGCAAGGGTGTCCGCGGTCGCGGCGAGCTCCGCCAGCGAGTCGGGCACGCCCGCCACAGCGGCCAGCCCGCGCGGCCCGTGCGCCCACACCGCCGCGAGGAGCTCCGCCATGTCCGCCCCAGGCAGCGCGGGCCCCTCGGTGTGCTCACGGACGCGGCGCTCCAGCGCGTCGCCGCCGGCCTTCACGCCGCGGAGCGCCACCATCCGCACGCCGCATCCGGCGTCGCCGCCGATGAGGGCGGGGTGCGCGCCGTCGGCAAACGCGAAGGCCGCGCCGACGGGCCCCGCGCCCGCGTGCAGGTCCGGCATGCCCGCCGCCGCGGCGCACCCGGGCAGCGCTGCGACCCGCTCCAGCTGTACGAGGGCCGAGCCCTCCATCCACACCCCGGGCCCGTCGAGCAGCACCGTGTTCTGGTTGATCGTGCGCATTCGCGCCTCCGCTCCCCTCCGTTTGCAGGCTGTGTGCCAGCCCGAAAACGTCGATACATCGGCATGGTGGTGCGTAACACACCGTGTATCGGTGGTGTGTCATGCACCATCTGGTGCATATACCTCCATACATGCTCCGCGAGAGCATCGGCGCGACGCGTTACACGCAACGCTCACCGGCTATTCCATGCGTGTCCTCAAGCGAATCGGCGTGTTCTCCCTGGCCAAGCTCATGGGTGTGTCGATGGCGGCGCTCTCGTTCGTCATCGCGCTCTTCTACGCGCTGATCATCCTGGTCATGTCGCTCCTCGGCGTGGCCGGCGCGCTCGGGGCGGGCGGCGACAACGCCCTGCTCGGCGGCGGCGCCAGCCTCGGCATGGGCATCGTGGCGGCCGTCGCGATCGTCATCTTCCTGCCCATCGTCTACGGCACGTTCGGTTTTGTGTTCGGCCTCCTGTACGGGCTCATCATCAACCTCGCGCTGCGCATGAGCGGCGGGCTGGAGTTCGAGGTCGGCGACGTGAGCTGACCCGCGGGGACGGCCGCGCGGGGCACACGGGCGAGCAGGAGGAGGGGCGCCGCTCCCTCCCTCAGCGCACGTACGTCTCGGCGTAAACGACCTTGGTCTCCCAGGTGTACCCGCTGCTCGCGTTGGTGAACTGCACGCCGTTGTCGTTGCACGGGTAGACGCCCGCGGTGCAGCTCTGGACCGCGAGCCGGGAGGCCTGGAGGAGCGACAGGTCGTAGTCGTCCCAGGACGGGTAGCCGGCGGGGGTGTTGCCCATGCCGGGGGTCCAGCAGCACTCGGTGAGCTGCACGCCGATGATCGCGGTCTCGTTGCCGGTCGGGAAGCAGGTCGCGTTGGTGTCGAGCGGCCGGATGATCCACGAGAACGCCGCAGCCTGCTCGGCGGTGAGCCCGTCGTACCAATCCGCGCCGGAGGCGAGGAAGTTGGTGTTGCAGGTGCTCGCGTACTCGGTCGAGACGTGGTCGGCGAAGGGCTGGCCCCCGACCACGTTCTCGAAGCTGAACGCGTACTCGTCGGTCACGACGAGCACGTCATCGCCGGCGATGTCCGACCAGGCTTCGCCCTTGTAGTCGGCGGTCTGGCGCGCCGCGACGCTGCCGAAGGTGGTCGCGTCGCTCCACGCCGTGTACGAGCTCCACATCCGGTTGTGCGCGCCGGTCGTGTAGATGTCGTTGACGATGGAGCCCGCGAGCGTCCACCCGCCGCCATCGGTGGTCATGTCGCACCACGCGGAGAACACCGCCCCGCTCTCTCCCTCGAGCACGTAGGAGCCGTCGCCGGTCGAGCTCCCGTCGACGAGGATGGCGTTGCAGGACTCGGCCGCGCACGCGTCGTCCGAGCCGAGCAGGCCAGGATCGACGGCGCCGTCGCAGTCGTCGTCGGTGCGGTTGCACACCTCGGCCGCGGCGGGGTTCACCGCGGCCACCGCGTCGTCGCAGTCGGTCGCGTCGGCCACGGTGCCGGACGGCTGTGCACAGGCGACGCCCGACGAGCCGAAGTCACCGTAGCCGTCGATGTCGGAGTCCGCGTACCAGGTGTCCGCGGTCGAGATGTCGAGGCTCGCGTCCGCATCGTCGGTGGCGCCGTCGCAATCGTCGTCGGTGCCGTTGCACACCTCGGTGGCGGCCGGGTTCACGGCGGCCACGGCGTCGTCACAATCGGCGGCGTCGGCCACGGTGCCGGACGGCTGCACGCACGCGACGGCCGGAGCGCCGAGGTCGCCGTAGCCATCCGTGTCTCCGTCGGCGTACCACGTGACCGCGCTGGACTCGTCGAGGCTGGCGTCGGCGTCGTCGACCGCGCCGTCGCAGTCGTCGTCCGTGCCGTTGCACACCTCGGTGGCGGCCGGGTTCACCGCGGCGGCGGCGTCATCACAATCGGCGGCATCGGCAACGGTGCCGGTCGGCTGGTCGCAGGCGACGGCCGGAGCGCCGAGGTCGCCGTAGCCGTCCGTGTCTCCGTCGGCGTACCAGGTGACGGCGCTGGACTCGTCGAGGCTGGCGT
>JAUXQH010000171.1 GCA_030685065.1 Pseudomonadota bacterium
ACGCCACGGGATCCTTGAGCATCTCCTTCGAGAGGCGCTGGATCTCGGTCGGCATCGTGGCGCTGAAGAACAGGGTCTGGCGCTGCTTCGGGATCTGCGCGAGGACGCGCCGCACGTCGGGGAGGAACCCCATGTCCAGCATGCGATCGGCCTCGTCGAGGACGAGGATCTCGAGCTTGTCGAGCCGCGCGTACGGCCGCTGGAGGTGGTCGAGCAGGCGGCCCGGCGTCGCGATCAGCACGTCTACACCGCTGCGGAACGCGCGCTCCTGCGGGCCCATGGCGACGCCGCCGAACACCGACGCGCCGGTCAACTTCGTGTGCTTCGCGAGCAGCTCGAGGTGCTCGAGGATCTGCGCGGCGAGCTCGCGGGTGGGGGTGAGCACGAGCACGCGCGTGGTGCCGCGCGGCTTCTCGAGGAGGCGATGCAGGACAGGGAGGAGGAAGGCGGCGGTCTTGCCGCTGCCGCTCATCGCGGCGGCGAGGAGGTCGCGGCCGGCCATCCCGGCCGGGATCGTCTGCTCCTGGATGGGCGTGGGGCGGGTGAAGCCGAGATCGGTCACGCCCTGGAGGAGGTTGGCGTCCAGGCCGAAGTTCGAGAAGTCCACTTGTATCCTTGGTAGCGCGGCGGGCCCTCCCCCCGAATGGCGGAGCGCGTGCGCGCGCACGAGCGGCGTGGCGATCGGCCCGGCGCTCAATCGGCGCCCATGTAGCCCGGAGAAGGCCCGCCGTCCGCCGCGGCGCTCGGAGAGCGGCTCCAGCGCGGCGCAGGCGGCGCTCGTTCCGGCCGCGCGGGCCTCGCGCAAGGGGACGTCGACTCGCGGTAGGATGCGCGGATGAACGACTCCCTCGTCCGCATCGGCTTCTGCGCGGCCGCCGCCTTCAACATCGCCGGGATGCTGGTGTTCACGCGGCTGTTCACCAACGAGGTGCTGTTCGCGACCGACCCCGGGCTGTTCTCGCAACAGGGCTGCATCCTCGTGATCATCTGGGGGCTCGCCTACCTCGCGCAGGCGGCGAGCTGGCGCGCGGCGCCGTGGATCAGCGCGGTGTTCGCCGTCGAGAAGGTGTTCTTCGCAGGGTCCTGGCTGCTCTGGATGTCACGGGAGGCGCACCGGCTGCCCGAGATCTCCGCCGCCGACCCGCTCGCCGGCGCGTTCTACGGGCTCTACGGCGTCGGCGATGGGCTGTTCGCCGGGTTCTTCGCGTGGGCGTTCATCAAGGCGCGGGCGAAGAAGTAGGGGGAGGGGTTCCGGCGCTTCCGCCGCGCCCTTGCCGCCCTCCCGGCACGCGGCCGACGAGCCGATCCTGCCCCGCGTCGGGCACGACGTCGTAGTCGATGAGCTCGACGCCATCGGGCGCCAATCCTCCGGCGACCCGCATCGTCGCACGCCCGCCGACGAACGACCCGCTCGGGCGTGCGTCGCGCGGCTCCCCGAGGCGCCGCCCCGCGATCTCGCCGACGGCTCGGCAAATGATAAGTCGTAAGGTCAGACCCCCCTCCATCAAAACCGGCGTTCGCCTGTCGCAGGTGTAGTACGGGTGACGTTCCCTTGTCGGCCGGAATCATCCGGTAGACACGGCACAGTAGCGAGCCACTCGCGATACGCTGCGCCGGGTTCGGACAACGAAGGGACAACGGGGGCACTTTTCACATGGCACGGAACACCATCAGCTTGTCGGTGGACACCCTCCCTGACGGGCGGTTCAAAGTGAGGTGGCAGGAGCCCGTCGACGAGGACGGGGTTCGCGGGAAGCGGGCTCGGTCCCGTGTGGTGAGCGACCAGGGCGCGCGGGATGCGCTCGTCGGCAAGCTCCGCCGGACCCTTGAGGTTGGGGACGTGTTCGTGCCCGAGGCGCGCGTCGTCACGTCGGCGGCGAGCCTCGAGCGCGTCGCGGTCGACTGGCTGGAGTGGCAGTCGAGCCGCGACCGGAAGCACCAGACGAGGGTGAGGTACAAGAGCGCCATCGCGAGGCTCATGCGGACGATCCGGAAGGTCAGGCACATCGACGACGACGAGGTGATCCCCGTGTCGGTGCTCGACGTGGCGCTGTTCACCGAGATGCGGAACACCTGGATCGCGGAGGACGCGCGGGCGGGGAGCGGGGAGAAGGGCCGGAAGCCCGGCGCGTGCTCCCCGATGTGGAGGTACCACCTCAGCGGGCACCTCTTCTCGATCTGGAGCTTCGCCGCGTCGCAGCCCGCCGCGTACCCCGGCGTACCCCCGCTGGTCGACCGGGGGCTGGTCATCCCGCCTGTACCTGCACAATCGGGCGCCCCCGCTGCGCCCACCTGGGCCGAGTGCGACGCGGTGATCCGCCGTGCCTACGGGGTGTCCGCCGATCTCGGTGACGTGCTCGCCGGGGAGCGGTTGACGGGGCTCCGCGTGATCCAGGTCATCGCGATCCGCCGTCGGGCGCTCGACGTGGCGCACTGCACGCTCCAGGTCGAGATGGGGAAGAGTGCGGCCGAGCACGCAGAGAAGCGGACGGTTCCCGTTCCCAGGTCGTTGCTCGACGTGTGGCAGGCGCGGATCGCGGCGTGCAAGTCCCCCGACGCGTACCTGTTCGCCACGAACACCACCGGGAGCGGTCACGTCGAGCCCGACAGCAACGTGATCAACGGGCTGTGGAGCGACGCCGAGCGGGCGGGGGAGGTCCGCGCGAACGTCCAAAAGCCCCTGACGCGCCGGAAGGGCCGCCCCAACCACGCGTTCCGCGCGGCCTACATGGCGGGCTTGCAGGGGATCACGGTCGAGGTCGACGGGGCGCCCGTGCAGCGGGTGAGCGACCGCACCATCGATTTCCTCGTCGGTCACCACGCCTCCGACACGCGCGGGAAGCACTACGCGCCCGTCGGAGACAAGGCGCTCAAGGCCGCCGTGGGGCTCGTCGAGCCCATCGACATGAAGGCGGCGGCGACCGAGGAGACGAACGTGATCCCGATCCGGTAGCTACGGAAGCTCTGCAACAGGCGGCGTCGGCGGGTTTCCGTCGGCGCCGTTCGCGGTTTTTTCGAGGGGCAGCCGCTTGGACGTGAGCCGCGACGGGGGGTGGGTCGGATAGACCGCCGCTTTTGGAGGGGGTGGGAAAATGACTGCCGACGAACTGAGCCGCAAGCTGCTGATCATGCGGACCCGCAAGCTCGCCGAGCCCGGGATGGTGTTTCTCTACGCCTCGGACTCGCCGCCGCCCGCTGATCTCGCGGCGACGTGCACCGAGGCCGCCAAGCTGGCGGGGGGGTGGTGCGAGTACGTGGAACCTGAGCCCCTGGGCGCGGGGCTGTGGGGCGGGAGGTTCCGCGCTGTAGCGTGAAGCTCAAGGCTCCGTAGGCGTCGCCGCTGGCGTCGTGGGCGTGGTCGACGTCGTCTCCGTCGTAGTGGTCGACGGGGCGCCGCTGGTCGTCGTGACGGTCGTGAGAGTGCGCGCAGCGTCGGCCACCGCGCCAACGTCCACGCCGCGAGACGCGAGCAGCCCGAAGATCGAGACCAGCGAGATCACGACCAGAGCCGACGAGAGCGAGAACACGAACCGACCGGGAGCTTGACGGCGAAGCTCCCGAAGCTCGGTCACGACGGAGCCGAGCGCCGCCGTGTTCTCACGCTGCGCCGCGACCATCTCCCCGCGTAGCGAGTCCTGGCCCCTCCGAATCTCACCGACCAGCAAGAGAATTGCGGGGTCGACGCCAGCGTGCTCGGGCTCGTGGATGGGGGGCTGCACGCTGCTGTGTCCGTTGGAATACCCGGGCATGACCACTTCCTCGGCTTGCTGCTCTACTTCCGCTTGCGGGGCCGCTTCCGAGGCCTGGGCCTCGTCTGCTCGGCCGCCTCGCGCCACAGGGCGTAGTCGTGGTCATGCTCGCGGACGCCGAGATCCTCGAGCAGATACCGATCCCGCGTCTCGTCCAGGTCGACGAGCTGCCCGCGCGTGGGGGGCTTGCCCGGGTTGGGGAGACGCAGCCCGCGCGCACGGAGCGCACCGAGGATGCGATCCTTGTTCCGGTACCCGTAGTAGGACGCCACGCCGAGCACAGCGAGCAACAGAATCGACTTCACTCCCGCCGTCGCAGCTCCGACCACGGAGGACACCACGCCCCCCGCCCCCACGACACGCACAGCGGCGACGGGCGAACCGATCCCGCCGATCTTGACCGTGGCCCCAGTGTAGGGAGCGGAAACCATCTGCCCGCCGCCGATGGCCATGCCGACATGGTTTACCGGGTTCCCGAAGAGGAGCATATCGCCGGGTTGAACGTCGCTAAGCGACACCTTCTGCGTGAGCTTGGTACCCGCCATGAGCGCCGAGGTAGTCCACCGGGAGAACCCGGAGAGCCCCGCCTGTTGGTAGGCGTAGGTCATAAGCCCGGAGCAGTCGAACGAGTTTGGCCCGGCGCTCCCCCACTTGTAGGGTTTTCCGACCTGGGCTTTTGCCGCTGCAACCGCGAGGGATGCGATGCTCATACGAACGCCGATGCGGCGACTTCCACGACGTCGGCCGCGAGTCCGGTAGCTACCACGCGAATCCAGACCGCTCCGGCCTGAATGATGGCGATATTCGGCGCGGCCCCACCCGGCGTCAGGGTGATAGTCGGCGTATGAACCAACCATTCCGGCGTACCGGGTGAGGCCGACTCGCGGATCGCGAAGTCCACGCGCACGTTTACCGCCGCGAGCCCGTTCGTCTGGTTCAGCCAGAGGAACACCCGAGGGTACCCCCTCACGTAGAACGCATCCGACGACGTGGTGATACCGGTCGCGGTCAGGGTGCGACGGAACGTAGGTCCCGCACTGCCCGCATTCACAGGAAGATCGGTCATTAGTAGATGCCCCCCTGGATCGAAATCGTCGGGAGCGGAGCCGGGGGCGCCTCGATGCCGGGGAGCCACTGCGCGATGATCACGAGCTGCCAGAACCGGATCGGGTACCCGCTCGAGGGAGGGAAGATCGAGAGGATGGCTGCGCCGAGTCCCGTGGAACAGTCCCCCGTGACATCCTCATCCGGCTTGAACCGATGGACCAACGCCGAGTCCACAGGATGCCCGAGCTGGCGCACGAGAAAATTCAAACCGAGGTGGTTCGTGTTCAACCCGCTGATCGAGACGAAAAGCTGTTGTCCCGCCACCCGGTTGATCGGGTATGCGGCCGTCTCGCGGGACGTTGCGCCACGCAGATCGGGACGGAGATCGAAAACCGGCGTACCCCAGGACGCTTGGAAGAGGACGGGCTCGGTTCCCGTGTTCCAACCGAGGTTAGCGCGCTCCGACTCCCAGTAAGCCCCGGGCCGCTGCACAGCCGACGGCATCGGGAAAGGGAGCGTAGACCCCGGCGAAACGTAGCCGTTGGCAGACGGTTCGGCCGGAGGACACAGCGGGGGCCAGGGAACGAGCACCTGTTACCGCCCGCCCACGTAGGAGCTGCCAGTGCGGAACTCGAGGCACATCAGCACCACATCGATCCGGGTGTTCGCGGCGCCCAGACCGGCCATGATCGGCGTGATCAAAAGCGTCGCGGCCGACCCCGCACCGAATACCCAGCCGCCGCCCGCCAGAAATCCAGGGTGCTCGCCGGTACCGACGAACGTGGACGCGAGGCGCGACTCCACGGTGATCCGCTCGCCGTTCGCCGTGGCGAGCGCGAGGGAGAACGAATCCCGAGGCGAAACGCCGATAGGCCATCCGGCGCCCGTGGAGATCAGCGCCGTGGCGTTGACCGCACACACGATGGTCGGCAGGTCGAACCTGACGATCCGCGTAGCCGTCGTGTTGACCACGTTGTCGGTGTCCGCGAACGCGAGGGTTGCGCTGTAGTACCGCACGAACGACGCGACACTCGGATCGGTCGACTGCATCGGCACAGTCGGCCAAATCTGCCCGCGCGCCTCACGGTGGAGGCCCATAGCGCCGACGTTCTGCGGCATGTTCATGTTGGCGCGCACGCCGTCGTTAGCCATGGGAAACCTCGAGAGAGAAGGCAGGAAAAGCGAAAACGCGGCCGGAGAGTGGGGAGCAACTCACCCCTCCCCGGCCGCCTGTGGCGCTGGCTATGTGAAAGCCGGCGTTAGCGGATGATCGAGTGGATGTACTCGATGACGAGGATCGCGGTCTGACCGGTCGTGTCGGACATGGCGACGTTGATCTCGGGGCGGGTCGCAGTCACGGCGTCCGCGTCGACGTCGATGCTGATCTGGTTCTTTTCGGCGGTGACGTCGTTCACGGCGATCTGGACCTGCGTACGCATCTCGGCGGGGGTGCCGTAGAGGAACGAGGTCCGCATCAGCGCCTGACTGGCGTAGGACGCAGAGAGCAGGTCCTTGAGCGGCCCGGCGGCGCAATCCGCGATCATGATCGCGGAGGTGATCGTAGGACCGACCACGGTACCGTCTCCGACCAGCTCGTAGACGAGGCGGTAGGGGGTGGCGGCCTTCTTGGTAGCAGTGTTCGCCATGGTGGCTCCGAATCAGAAAGGGGGTGGCGGCCGAGGATTAGGGGCCTCGGCCTACCCCACTTACGCCCGTTGAATCGGGGTTTTAGCCAGCGGCCAAAGCGTTCTGGTACGACCCGACAAACGTGGCGCGCATGAGAATTGCGGCAGACGGCGCGATGGCCGAGACGCCCCAATTCACGATCAGCGAGAACGTGGCGTTGGGGTACAGAACCACGGGGGAGAACCGGAAGATTCCGCCCGCGCCGTTGTTCAGCTCGGCCGCGACAGTCGTGTTGGTTCCGCCCACGCCGTAGACGCCACCACCCTGACCGGCCATGATCGCGGGGCAGAGCTGGATGACAGTCTGGTTGAACTGCCACGACACGATGGACGAGTCCAGGCAGTCATGGAGGTCGGCGGCAGACAAACTGACCTTGGAACCCGGGTAGAAGAACCCGAGCGAGAGCCCCGTTGCGACGAAGCTGGCGTCGCCGCCCACGGTCGAGGCCTGCATGAGGTTAGTCTCGGTCACCGTGCTGGTCGTCGTCATGCCGGGAGCAACGGACCCCTGCCCGTAACCAAAAAACTGGCGGCTCGCGTTGGAGAGGGAGTCGGCAGTGTTGAGCTGCACGGTCGAGTAGAGAACGCCACTGCCGGAACGAGTGAGCGAGGTCTGGGCGCGGGGGAGAGCCATGGTACGTCCGAGGTTACTGACCCGACGAGCGGGCCGTGTGTCTGTTTAGAGAGCGTAGGTGGAGAACGGATCGGCCGGCGCAACGTGCGCGGCGTAGGACTGCTGCACGGGCGCGGCGTGTGCCTCGAGCTGACGGTGCTCGGGCTGACCGATGCCGCCCTGGATTTCCTGCTTGATCCGGGCGATTGCGGGGACGCGCTCGCTGGGGTGCATCCGGGCGAGCTGCTTGAAGCCCTTGGGACCTACGGCCTTGGCGAGAAAGCGCCAACGGTCGCCCTTCTTGCCCGCCTCGGTACGGTGCCCGGGGCGCATCGGGAACCGGCGATTGTAGGCGCCGAACCCCTCGAAAGCGGCCTCGCCTTCGTCGGGATCGAAATCGTCACCGGCGAACGCCACGTCCTCGAGGTCCCCGAAGGCGAGATCGCCCAGCTCGTCGCCGTCGTCGTCACCGTACTCGACGTCCCAATTCCCGCCGTCGCCGTACTCGAGCCCGGCATAGGCGCCGTTGGCAGCCCGGTACGCAGTCCAATCGAGCGCGCCACCGACGCTCGCGACGGACACCGCCAGAGAATGCCGGATCGGAGCCGGGATGAAGGAGCACAGCGAGATACCGGCGCCGATCAGGATGCCGGTGATCGAGTTCTGGAAGGGGCGGATCATCTCGGGCACGGGGAGACGAGCGTTGATCTGCTTTCCAGCCTGCGAAATCAGCTCGCCGCCGAACGCGCCGAACGCGACGGGGCCGAGGAGACCGAGGATCGGGGCCAAGAATCCGCCCATGGGATTCTTGACGAGGCGGTGTCCCGCGAGCCGGCGACGCTTGCCGTTCTTGTGGAAGGGCGACTTGTAGACGTTGTGGGTGAAGAAATAGCCCTTACGAGCGGCCTTCTTGCCCTTGCGACCCTTCGCGCCCATCTTGAGGAATCGGCCGTTCGCCGCGCGGCGTACGGTCTTGCGGCCCTTGGCCTTCCTGCTCTTGGGAATCGTCGCGAGCGAGTAGCTGGGATTCGGGATCTTGCGGGACTTGCGGCGCGACTTACGGCGCCGCTTCCCGACGCTGCGACCGAGCGCCTTGTTCATGTCACGAGCGGCCTCGCGCTCGGCGGCGGCAATCGCAACTTTGAGCTGAGCGGGACCGCGCTGCGACGCCACAAGGCCGGCAAAGCCTCTCTGAACGCCGGCCATTTCGTTCATGGCAGCGATCTTCGCCTGGAGCTGGTCAACCTGACGCTCCATTCGCGACGCGGGAGGACGGCCTGAGGATACGCGGGCGAGGTCGGCGGCGAGCTGCTTGAGGGAGGCCTCGCTGCGCGCGCCGGGGTTGCGGCGCTTGACACTGCCGCGACGGCCGCGACGGGGGTTCGATACGTACAGTGCCAAAATTCCACCCTGCTGTGCACACAGTATTTCCTACAGCGTGACGCACGTCGAGGCCCCCTCCCTCACAGAACCGCACATAGTGTGGGACAAATAGTGATACGATACCTCATGGTCATCGGCAACAAGCTCCACGTTCGCCTGCGCCCCCACCAAAAAGCACTGTTGCAATACGAGGCCGACCAACGCGGCGTGGAGGTAGCGTCACTCGTGCGTGCTGTTATCGATCTTCACCTTGATGCGGTACACGGCGAGATCCTCGGTTGGATCACGGAGAGTGTAACGATCATGCAGATCCGACGAGAGGAGACGCTCGAGCAGGTCGCTATCCCTCGCCGCCGACTGCGACGCATGAGGAATGAGTAGCAGCTACCCTGTGATTCCGCGGAGATCGGTCGCGTCGTATGAGCCGCCTGCGTACCACGCGCGGCCGTCGGAGCTGACCGCGAGCCACGGCAGTACGAAACTATGGTCGTGCGTGTACGTGCAGGGCGCGTCTTTTCCTTCGCCGTCGTATTTGTGCGCGTAGTAGTCCACGGTATGTATTGGGCCGACCGGCTGTACCTCGACGTCGGGGTACCCGCCCCGGTGTCGACCACCGACGGACGCGGCGAGGGACTCGAGGGAGATGCTCCTCGCGCCGGGGCGCCAGAACTGCCTCATCGCCGAGCGGATCGACGGAGGGAGCACGAGGTACAGGCGACCGCGGGGAGATTCCGGGTCGAATGCCAAGTAGGCGCCGGGGTCGTCACACTGGAGAGTACGGCCGCCAACCGCCATTCCCACCCAACGCCCGCAGGCGATTAGGGTCTCGGGAACGTCCGGATCGTCGATACGCACGGTGTGCACCGGCGCTGTGTCGCTCCAGTGCCACTCTCGGGCGGTCTGCTCGGGATCTACCCAGTTTGACACGGCTAAACCGGCACGCCGAGGAGGTTCAAAATACGCGGGATATACGCGATCCCCGTGCCGATACCCACGCCACGAACGGCGCCACGTCCGTACGCCGAGGCCGCCTCTCGAGCGTCCCGAGCGGCTCGCAGCTCCTGCACGGACTGCGCGGAGGAGGAATAGCTATCGGTGAAGCTCGACAATCCGAGCTTGATCCACGAATCGTCTTTCGGGATTTCCTGGAACGGGCTCGGGTTGCGGATCCGCCCGGAGCGCGACGCGAGGTAGATCGCCCCGAGCACCACGCCACCGCCCGCGATCCACGGTACCCAGCTCGACGCCGTCGCCGCGGTGTCTCGAGCTGCCTCTGCGGCCGCCTGCGTAGCCGCCGCGGTGTCCCTTGCGCTCTGCACGGCAGCCTCGACACGATCCGCGGCGGCAGACGCCGCGCGCGCGGGGGCGAGAGCGGCGTACTTCGCGGCCTCGACGGCGGCTACAGCCGCGTCGTATTTGGCGGTCGCGGCGGCTTTCGCGTCGTCGTACCAGCCCGAATAGCTCTGCTCGGAGGGGATGAACTGGGACATTAGGCGCTCCTGATCTGACGTGCGACGAGTGCCAGTCCTCCGACGATACCCACACCGATACCGATCTTCGCGAACAGGGGGAGCCCGCTGAGCGTGGCGAGTGCGGTACCGGGGCGGGACGCACCTACGCCGACCCCACCGGATGCACCTGGAGAGGCCTTCGCCGCAGCTTCCGCCTTGGCCTTGGGGAGAGCCCTCTTGATGGCGACATCGGCTTTCAGCCCGAGCATCTGCGAGACGGCGAGGGTGATCGCGCTGTGTCCGCCGATGGCGGCTCCAATCGCGGATCCCAGAGGAACGAACAGGGCTACGACGGCGCCCGTAGTGGCGTGCACGGCCTCGATACCTGCCACATCTTTTAGCCAGAGCTGTTGCCTGTAGGACCAAGCGGCCGCGCACATTCCAGGGCCGTACGACGCGATGCGCTTCACGATGGCGTTGTAGGTCTGCTCGAGGTCCTTACCGGGAGTGCCTGCTGCTTTGGCGAGCGCGGCGTTGATCTTGTCGTTGCCGATGATCGGGGCGCTAAGCCCCTTGATATCGACGGTCGCAGCTCCGGACGTTTTGAGCGCGAGGAGCCCGCCGAGGATGCTCTTTCGGTACTCCGCTTCCAACATGGGGGCGCCGACCTTCGCGCCCGCGCTGATGGCGTTGATCGCATCGCTCGGGACACCCATCGCCACGTTGACGACGGCGCCGAGGAAGTCGACGAGGCGAGCCTTGTTCGGTGTGTTCCACAGCTTCGCGGGGTCTTTCGAGCCCAACTTGCTCGACTTGACCGCATGTGCCTGGTTGGCGGCTTTGTAGTAGGCGGTGGCACGCTTCTCGAGCTTGACCCTCTCGGGCGAGCCGAGGTTCGCCTTCCACATCGCCTTCTTGGCCTTGTCACCCGCCGCGCGCAAAGCCTTTTCGTCGAGCCGGGAGATGCCCCCAAGCTTCAACGGATCAGCCTTTGCAGCGGGCTTTGCCATGCCTACTTGTTCGCCCGCTTGTAGATGAAGTAGATCACGGCACACCCGACGCCGACGCCGACGAGCCCACCCGCGGAAGTCAATTTCCGCATGATAGAATAGTCCTGCGTCGCGTCGTCGTCCGCCTGCACGGACGCGCCGAGCGCGCTGATCTGCGCCTTCATCTTCGTGATCTCGCTCTTGTACCAAGCCGCGCCGGGCACGAACGAGTACGGAGGCGTGTTCATGAGGCGCTTGTAGTTCTTCACCCTCGCGGTGAGGATAGCGACCTTCTCACGGTCGGTTTTGCCGAGCAGCTCGCTTGCCACGGAGATGGCAGGCGCCGCGCTGCTGAGGAGCCCGGTCAGCTGTTCGAGCGCGTTGCCACCCGACGCCGTCGTAGCCCCGTAGCTGTACTCCGAGGCCTGGAACGCCGGCATTTACGCCACCGCCACAGCGGGACGCCGCAGGAGCATGTAGCCCAACACACCGGCTGCGACGACGAGCCCGCCGCCCACGACCCACATGGGGTTGTAGCTGGGCTGCGCCGCCTCGATCTGGGCGAGTTGGGCCTGCTGGCGACGCTTCGCGTTGCGCTTGGGAGCCTTGCGGCCACCCTGTGCAATCGCCTGGGAGGCGAGCTGCGTGCCCGCGGAAATGCCGGCACCGATCAGGGCGCTGTAGTCGGCGGCGCCGTACGACGCCGGGGATGGCTGGAATTGCATGGTCTTAGGCCCCCTTCATGGACAGGTACTTGAGCTTGAGGAGGTCCCGCTTCCACCAGCACAAGCCGGCGATACCAACGATCCCGATCCAGACGATTGGACGCTTGTAGAGGGGCGGGCCGTCGCCATCGAGGTCGACAGAGAGGTCGAGGTCAGCGTCAACCGAGAGGTCGGCACCGTCGTCGTCGTCGAGGGCGACGGCCTGCACAGTGGAGGTGTCGGGGATGTCGATGGCGAGCTGGGACTGGGCGACCTGCTCGTCAGCCACGGGCTGCCCCTGGTCGACGGCGGCCGCGATGCTGCCCGTGATGCCGGACGGCACGAACGACGAGGAGCCTGACGCCACACGGGAGCGGCTCATCGTGGAGGCGACGACCTGCGCAGGCCTCGAGCGGGCGAGGCTCGCCGCGGGACGGGGAGGAGCGGCCGCTCGTCGAGGAGCGGGGAGCTGCGCGCGGAGTGCCGCGATTGCCCCGCGGAGCCGCGCGGCAGCGGGCGAGCCCGGCTTCTGGCGGGCGAGCGCCTTCTCCCGAGCGGCGATCTGCGTGCGGATCCGCTTGGCCTTCGCAGGAGGCACGGGAGCGCCGTAGTCGCCTGCGTAGGACTGCTCAGAGGGTTGGAACGAGAGCGACATGAGCACCTACGTCGGGAGGAGTGTACCGGAGCGATAGGCGGCAGACGACCACGTATCGAAAAGAAATACGCTTGCGAGGCTGTGTGTGACAGTTGTCATACCCACCCCGCACGCCGGAGCCGGCCTATCAGCACAGCGGACACCACCGACACGCCCACGAGCGTCGCAGCTGTGCGCAGGGACAGCCCGCCGATCCGCTCGACGGGGGCGAGGAGGGAGGAGTCACCGAGCTGTGGATCGCTCTGGCCGTTGTCGATGCAATCCCAGCCGAGCGGAACACCCTGCACCGTGCCGTCCGCGAACGACCACAAGCGGTCGTTATAACGCTTCATTCCAAACGGCCTCGACGCGACGCAGCAGTAGATATGCGACCACGCCACTCCCGACGGAGAGGCGCCTACACCCTCGATCCAACGTACGCGCCGACCGTCCGCGGCACGGCCCGACGTGACGAGCCGCACGGATAGGTGCACACTCTCGCAGAGAGCCAGGTACGTCGAGGCGAAATCGTCACAATCGCCCGCCGCTCGAGGGCCGATAGACCCGTCCGGTTGCAGGTCCAACGTATACAGCGGGTCCTGGAGAACCTCGCCGCCACCGCGCCCGTCGCCCTCGTTGACGAAATAGACGCCATCTTGCAGTGCTTTTAGAATCGCCGCGGCTTGGCCGCGGTAGTTTCTCGGGGCGATCCCGTTCGCACGGAAAATAGATACGGCCAGCCGACGGATACGCGGATCGTTGGAGGCGTCGCGTCCGATCTTCGAGATCGTGGCCACACGCGCCGCGTTGGACAGCCTCCCCCACGCCGGTAGCTCCCACGTGCGCGGCCCACCCGTCGGCAGGCGCACGGCGCCGGCCGGGGGGTTGGACGCGGAGAGTGGAGCGTGTACCGGCATTACGCGACGATCCACCAGTCAGTACCGGCCGGGGGAGCGTACAGGCACACCGAGCCCCGCGCCGCGAGTGCCTGTGTAGCTGCGCCGTCGATGGTGTCGGCGCCGGTGGGCGTCACGACGACGGTATTTGCCGACACATCCGCGGCGATTCGCTTGATATACACTCGCATACCGCGCACCGTGCCGACCTGCGGGAGCGTCGGGGTCTGGTTGCCGGCCGTCGCGTCGAAGCCGACCACGTTGTCGGCGACGGTGAGGTTCGTAGCGCCCGCAGCGACAACAGAACGACCCGCCGCTTTTTCACCGGCGCGGAAATCTGCGTTGCCGTCGACCACGAACGAGCCGGAGCCGCCGATCCCCTCGAATTTCATTTCCCGTACGCCGGACCGGGACAACTTGACGTCGGTCGCGGTCGCGCCGCCCGCGCCCAGCTCGAGGGTGCCGGCGTACAGGTGCGCGGACTCCTGAGCGTCCCCGGCGGCGGTGTAGCACAGGTAGTGCTGCCCCACGACGGAGAACAGCCGGAGGGCCGCGGTGCCGAGCGACGACACGCCGTCCGTCTGCGGACGGAGGCCACCGCTGCCGATCTGGGTGACGTCGGCCGCGGCGACCAGCGACACCACGCCGCCCGACGAGGACCAGGGGCTCGTGCCACCGTAGGCGGCTGCGGTCCACGTCGAGGGGAGGGCGGTGCAGCTGTACGTGGCGCCAGTGGACAGGTTGTAGGCCTGGGATCCGACGGCGAGGGGGGTCAGGGAGCCGTTAGGCGTCGCGGTGACGCTGTACAGCTCGACGCCGGTGGAGAACGCTGCGAGACGAATTGCGGCCATGCGGGAGGCACCTGTAGATGCTGACACCTACCGGGGGGCTGGCCGCGTGGTGTGAGTTTGTGGGACAGGATCATTCGGGCAGGTCGAACAAATCCTCCCGCCACCGATTCCGTAGCCCGCTGCGCTCCTCCTCCCGCGGAGGGGCGGGCATGTCCCGATCCGCGGCGTGTGCCAGGCGCTCGAGAGGCCCCATCCTCGCGTAGCTGTACGCTCGCAGCAGCCGCACCACCTCGACGAGCTGCGGGCGGTGATCCCACGCGGTGTAGTCGTGGATGGTGGCCGCCGTGGCGTGGGCGGTCAGCAGGCCCTTCTCGTCGGCCGGGTAGGTACCTCTGCCGACCGCGCTCTGTACGGAGAGGCAGGTGTTCCCCCACTTCATGTTGAGCCGGTAGAAGCTGCTCTCGTAGCCGATCCCGATTGGGCCGAACACGGCGTCGGGCCACCCGCGCTCGAGGAGCGCCTTCCGGACAATCAGGGTGCTGCACACAGGGGAAGGGTACGGGCTCCTCTTCCCTGTACAGGTCGTGTTCCCGCAGTACACGCACCACCGAGCACGCTCCCTCTCGCGCCGAGCCTCCCGCGCGAGCCCCCTCACCGCTTACCGCCCAGGAGAGGGTCGTACCTGTACGGGATCGTTTCCGTTTCCGCCTCACCCCAAGTGCTGCCCGCACCAATTTTGAACCCGCCCGCCCAAGCTTCGCGGAGGACGCCTTCGAGCCACACGATAGCCTCCACCGCACGCTCCGTGGGAACATCGAGGAGGGCGCCGTCGTGCATGGGCAGCACCATGCGAAGCCCGAGCGGCGCCGTGTGCTCCTGGAGCCGCAACAAAACCTTGCTGATAGCCTCACTTTCGACGTAGCAATACTGCCTGGAAAACACCGATCCCTCCTTCTCCACGTCGACCAAGAACCCCTTTGCAAGCTTTGTTTTGTGGTTGAGCCTCTTCCACTCGTGCAGCTTGGACTGACCCCACTTGACGAAGACCGGATAGCACTGGACGAAGCGCGCTTGAAATGCGACGGCGTTCGCGCGGCTAAAGCCGAGCCGCGTGAGCGTGCCAGCGTCGCCGTTGTTCAAAGTCGCGGACACGCCGGCCTTTGCGAGGGCGCGGGTGACACCGTACGCGAGAGCAGTTTCGTCGTAGTAGGTCCCGCTGTCCGCGTCCTCGAGCATCTTCTCATCCCCGCTCAGTTGGGCGGCGATCTTGAAGTGCATGTTGCTCCAGTCAAAGCTGATGAAGCTCCTCCCCTCGGGCGCGCCGAGGTAGGGCCTGAGCTTCTTCGCGACCGACTGGAGGGCCGGGCCGCTCCCGTGTCCGCCGACGTACCGCCGTCCGCCGTCCTCGCGGCGGACTTTCCGGGGCACGTAGATGATCCCCCCGACGGTGCCCTCCACCTCGCTGACGTAGCCCCGGGTGCGCTCAGCGCGCTCAAGGCACATGTCGGCGCGGATCTCGTCGATGGCGAGCTGGAGTCCCTCGAGCCGGACGAAATGAGGATCCCCGGCGCTCGGGAGCAGCCGAGCGAAAACGCTTTTCTCCGACTCGGGCACCTCGACGGGGACCCCCACGCGGGGGGCCCAAAGGGTCCCGATAGTGTCGGTGGTTTGCAATGCCCTACCAGGTAGATGATCACGCTCCGTAGGGCATTGCAAACCACCACCCGCGGTAGCCCGCTTGAACATGGCGATAAGCTCCCAGCGGAGCCGATAAACGGAGACTACAACACGCTTCCGGTCCGACTGTTTACGCTCGGGCTTCGAGTCACGGGTGAAGCCGAGCCTCTCCATGAGGGTGTTCGCGACGCGGGCCACAGCGGCCGGCGAGTCCGGCTTCGTAGCGATCTGCTGAGGCGACGGCCGCATGTTCAAAAGCATTTTCGCGTCGCGCCGACGATCCTCGTCTCGGAGGATGCTCGCTACGAGGCGAGCGCGGATCTCCGGCCCGATCCTGACCTCGGTACCCAGGAGCGCGGGGCCGATGTCGATCCCGGCGTCGTCGAGCAGCTCCCACAGGAGTTGCACGGTGCGCGCGAGGTAGGGGCGCTGTGTCGGCCGTTTCTCGAGGGAGTCACGGTCCACTCCGGCGGCGAAGCCGGGATCAAAAGTGGCCCGGAACCTCGAGATCAGTCCGTAGGGCATCAGCTCCCACAGCTCGCGGTGCAGCAGCTGCTCCTCGAGAGGCAGGCCGGACGGCAGGAGCATCGTCGACAAGACCTTTTCGGCGTGCTCCTTGGAGTGCCGCGCGACGCGCCACCGCGCCGCGTTGGCCGTCAGCGAGAGGCGATCCGCGCTCTCCCAGGGGGGGCTGTCCAGCACGTCCCCGGCGCCGAGCGCGGCGAGCCGCGCCTCCATGTCCGCGCGAGGGGAGCCTCCCCACGACGCGTAGCGGCTCATGTCCTCCTCGGTGTCGCCCGCGTCGAGGTGGGCGGGGTGTTCGACGCGGGCGCGCTTCGCGACGCTCTGCGTGAGCGCGCGCAGCCTCTCCGTGTACTCCTCACGATCCGCGGCGGTGAGGCCGACACCCGACACGCGGTACCCCGCGCCACCGTCGACCGAGCAGCGCGCGCGGAGGATCTCGACGAGCGTCGAGGAGGATTCCGCATAGCCGGCGCGCAGCGAGACGAGCACCAGGTCGAACCGCCCGACTCCCCAGTTTGCCGCGCGCACACGGTGGACGGGGACGAGGAGCACGAGCCCGGGGGTCGGCACGAGCGCGTGGGCGGCGCGGTCCCGTTCGTCGGGAACGAGCGTCGCGATATCGGGCTCGTACAGGTGCGGGATATCTGCTATTTCAAGCTCTGTAGCCGCCTCGGAACATCCACGGTGAGAGTCGACCACCAGGACAGAGAGCCCCTTGCGCGCGAGGATGCAGGCGTAGGCTCGCAGGTCCCGCGCACTACGTAGGCGGCGCACCTCGCACGGCAGAGGAGCGGTGTCGTCGGTCGGCCGGCTGAGGAGATCGAGGAGGCCGAGGGATCCGCTGTGCGGGGCGCTCACTGGCGGTTCCAGGTGTAGGAGCGGATCGTGCTCCTGCGTGCGGCTCGCGCCTCGGAGAGCCGCTCGACGGCGCGATCCAGGCTCTCGAGAGCGCCGGCCGGATCGACGGCGTAGGCGCGCAGGTAGATAGTGTGGAGCACGGTGCTACCGGGCCAGAGCAGCTCGAGCACGCCGGTGAGCAGGAGGACATCCTCGTCACGCACGATGAGGGTTTCGGCTGGACGCGAGTCGCGCGCTTGGCTACTATCAGCGGGCATAGGTGAGTCTCCTCGGGGAATGTGATCTCCCCGGGTCTGATGGCTGGAGGAGCGGGATCGTTACAAGCGATCCCGCTCCACACCTCTACCTCGACGCCCCGGGGTCCTGCCACAAGATAGTCAAAGTGACAGATGGCACGAGATAACCGAGGAAGGTCCGTGTGGGTTCCCATACTGACCCGAGCTGCGAGACTTGCAGCACACGGTGGTCCGGCTCGAGGTGGACCCTCGGCGAGCCTCGCCGTAAGATCCTTGCGTCGACTGGACGCTGGCCAGAAGAACATTCTTTCCTTTCCCCAGGCCCGTCGACCCAGGCCCCTCACGTGTCACCCGACCTACTCGAGATCCGGCGCGTCCGCGCACATATAGACACCCAGCTCGCCCGGCGGGTTCCCGGGCGGCCCCTCGCCCGCCCCGGGCAGGTCGGCATGATCCCCGTCGTGCTCCCCACACTACTCTCTGCTGCGCCCGTCCTCCTCGTCTCCGCCCCCAGCCAGGAATAGCCATGTCCACAAACAACCGCCACGACCCCCGCAAACTCGATCCCGGCGTGCCCCCCGAGTCCGTGTATGACGTCGTCCACGACCCGCTCCCCCACCGCGAATACCCGCGCCTGCTCCCTGTGCGGGTCCTCCGCGGCTCCCCGCTCGACGTGGCGGGTGGGCGCCAGTGCGAGCTGTACACCGAGCTGCCGGACGGTCGGTGGTCGCGCAGTGTGCAACAGCGCGTCGCCGCGCGTGGGAGCGTCGAGGAGGCCGACCAGGAGCTGTACTGGGAGGCGGGGGAGTTGCTCCGCACTCGCGGCCGGTTGTAGTAGCTATCCGTCTGTGTCAGTTGGCAATCTAATCGTTGAGGTAGATAGCCGATTGATCTGGACACGCGTCACAGGCACAGCTACTCAGTGTGCGCGTGCATTATTTATGCACGCGTAGGTGAAACGCCATGAATTCCCCATACGAGCCGTACGCGTCGCTGCAATCGCTGCTCGACGCGGCGGGAGTGACGCTCGACGACATGCCGGCGTACAGCAGAACGACGCTGCTACGCATGGCAAAAGAGCGTCATCAGTCTCCTCTCGCCGTCGCGGCGAGGAGCGCCGATCCGGCACTGTACGGGGGCCCCCCCTACGCGACCAAATCAATCCGCCTGCCCTACGCCCTCGCGACGGACCTCGATAGGAAAGCGCGGTTGGCCGGGTCGAACTTCAACACGGTCGTGACGTTGCTCTGCAAGCGTTGGATGGAGGAATAGTGGGAACCACCATTCGTCGTAAGTCGAGCACGCTCAACAATCTCGATCCGGTCGATGAGGACGCACACGTAGGCGGTGGCCTGGAGGTGTCACCGCTCGGCGACTACGACGCCGACGCAGACGCGGACCTCCTCGACGTCGAGCGCGAGCGTGCCGCTGCGGAGCGGTCTCGCCAGCTCGCCCCCGCCCCCCGTATCGGCGGCGGCAGCGACACCGGGAAGCGCCCCGCGGGAGCCTGGACAGCTCCCACCGACGCGCCGCTCGCCTCGGCGACACACGGCACCCCCGCCGTAGAATCGTGGCGGGTGTACCGCGACGAGGACGGGGCGAGGAACTACCTCGGCAAAATTGGATCCCACGCGAGCCCGGAGGCGCTGATCCGCCGGTTTAGCGACGGGTTGCCACCCCCTGGAGAATCTGCGCTATATATACTGCGCGGTGTCGGCCCTGACGGGAAGGACATTCCCGGCCTCGAACGTCCGTTTCGCATCAGCGGTGACTCCCCCGACGTGCAGGCTGCCCGCGCTCGTGTGATCCCCGCGACGGGAGTAGCTGCCGCTCCCTCCCCGCTGGAGGGCGCACTCGCGCAGATCCTGGCCCGTCAGCAGCAGCTCGCCGACCAGCAGCTCGCCGACCAGCGCGAGGCAAATCAGCGTGCCGCCGTGGCGCTAGACGAGGAGCGCCGGGAGGTAGCTGCACGCGCTACCGCACTCGCGTCGGCGGCGGCACAGCAGCAGCAGGATTGGGCGTCGAGGCAGCTCGCGCTCGAGGTGGCCAGGCACACCCAGTCCCTCGAATCCGAGAGGGAGCGTCGTCGTCAGGATCGTGAGGATCTCGAGGCGCGCGTACGCTCCGACCGCGAGGATCTGGAGGCGCGCGTACGCACAGACCGCGAGGAGCGGGATCGGCGCGACGCCCGCGAGCGCGAGGAGCGGGGAGAGCGGGAGCGTGAGCGCGAGCGGTCCCTGGAGCGCGAGCGGGATCGGGATCGGGAACACCAGCAGAGAATCGCCGCTCTCTCCGCGTCGCAGTCGCTCGAGACCATGGCGACCAAAGGCGCCGCACTCGCGACGGCCCTCGGTATCAATCCCGGGGAGATTATCCAAAAGATCCTCGGTGGAGGCTCGGAACCGGCCGCCGCCGGCATGTCCGAGGGCACCGGGGCGGCCGTAGTCGGACTGGTCGGAAAAATCGTGGAGCAAATTGGGAGCGTCGTGAGTGCGCAGATGCAGATCCAGGCCGCTCAGCAGCAGGAGGTCGAGGTGACGCGTGCTCCTCCTCGCCGCGTGCTGCGTCTCCCACCACCGCCGCCCGAGCCCGTGCCCGTCGCCCGTCCCGTAGCCGCGAGGACTGCTGCTCCGGCTCCTGCACGTGATCCGGTCCCTGTTCCGGTCCCTCAGTCGCGGCCGACCACCCCGGCGACTCCCGCCACTCCCAACCCCAACCCGGATCTACCGATGCCAGTAATGAAGCGGGCCAGGCTCGCGCTTCGCGATCTCTCTCGGGCGCTCGAGGCCGCTCCTGAGTCGGAGTGGACCGCACTCCTGCTCGCCGCTGCTGCGAAGACGCCCCAAATCGTCGTTTATGCGAAGGCAGTGGGGCTGGAACGGGCATGTGCTGAGGCAGGGTTGTCTCCCGGAAACACCGCGAAGCTGACCGCCAAGGCGTCGGCGATGGGGCTCGCATGAAGATCACCCTCGAAATCGACGACGTGCTCAGCCCTCGTGACGCGGGCCGCCTCGAGCGCCTCCTGCGCCTCCTCGAGAACCGCGACGAGCCGATCCAGGTCGACGAGGAGCCCGCTGAGCCCCCCCGCGGCGACGTGTTCCGGGGCTGCGAGCAGCTGCGCTCGCTCGTCGCCGCGTACCAGCGTGGGGGGTTGCAGGCTGACGATCTCCTGCACGCGCTCACCTCGAATCACGACGATATCAACCGGTACGTCGTCGCGAGCGGTGGGTTCACTCGGGCGGTGCTGGGCGTGCTCGTCTACCAGGCGGCTGAGGGTGACACGGCGCCCGATGTGGTCGGCGCCGGGGGCGTTATCGCGTCGAGCCTGCTCAGTATCGCGAGTGCGTTGGGGTTTGCTGTGCCTCCCAACTGGATCCGGTAGTCCAGGTGGGACGCCGCCACACGGTGTACGAGCAGGCGACGCTCGACACGTTCAAATCCGACGCGGGGCCGGAGATGATCGCTCGGCGGGACGCGCTCTACGAGAGCCGCCTGAACACCCCGGCGGTCGTTGTCCGGGCACCCTCGAGCGGGCGCGTCGAACAGTCCGCAACGTGCCGGCTGTACGTCCGCGATAACCCCGGGGTGACGGTCGAGGAGATCGTAGAGGCGACGGGGCTATCGCCACAAAACGTCCGCGCTACGCTGCGCCTCGCGCGATGCAGCGGGCAGATCCACGTCCTCGCGGTCCGCCCTCGGCCGGGGCTCTCACCCCCGCTGGAGGCACTACTACCCCGCCGACGTACCTGTCCCGGTCCCGCCGGGGGGCGCCTGCGTCGAGTACGTCGCGACTCGCCCGGGGGCTACCGTCGCCGAGGTCGCACGCGGCACGGGGCTCAGGAAGCGTTTCGTGGAGGCGGTACTACGAGAGGCGAGGGAGAGCGGCCAGATCCACGCGACGCAGACCCGCCCGTGGCGACACTACCCGCTGTCCGTGCCGCTCCCGCCCGACGACGACAGCTTGTGTCTCGTGTACATCCTCGAGAACCCAGGTTCTACCCTCGCTGACGTGGCGGCGGGGACCGGACTCGCCCGCTCCGCGGTGAAGGCGGTGCTGCTCGCCGGGAAACGTGCCGGCGTGCTCCGCGCCGACTCGCCGCCTCAGGCCGGGCCCAAACCGCAGCGGTACTACGCAATCACACAACAGCAAGAGGGAGACGAAAATGTCGAGTGAGAATTACGTTTGTTCAATCTCGGGAATCTCCGCGCCACCGTCCCCACACGAGGACGAAATCCTGGACGATCAGCCCGTGGGTTGGGCGCGTGTCACCGTAGCTATCCGAGCCGAGAACGCCGCGTATCCCGAGATCATCGACGCGATCCAGAACCTGACCGACTCCCAGCTCGCCCAGGTCGACCCCGCCGAGCGCGCGGCGGCCGAGCCCATGGCGAGGCTCCTCGCGCGTGCCACGTTCGCGTCGTTGCTCGCCCAAACTCCGCGGTATAGCGTCGTGACACACGAGGTGTACGTTTCCGGTGAGCAGCTGCCCGGGGCTCTGGAGGCGCTCGGCCTGGAGGAGGAGGAGGACGAGCAGGAGGAGGAGCCCGACGAGGGCGAGGAACACGCGGACGAGGTCGGGGTTTAGTTGTGGACCCGTCGCGCTGGCCACGCCCCTGCCAGGAGCAGCGCGCCGCGCTCGCCGGTCGCGCGCTCGCGCGGGTGCAGGGTGCGTGCCTATCCGCGAGTCGGCGTGAACTGGAGCAGGCGCAGCGCCGGGCCGATGTGGCCGAGGTTCAGCATCGTAACGCACAACTGTGGAGTGAGCAGGCGGACGTGCTCTACCCCCTGTGACGAGGATCAGGATGATCGACGACGACGACCCCCCGTACCTGTTCCGGTGCCACCTCCTCCCGGGGCTCGCGTTCCCAGGCGTGCCGTACGTCGCCCCCTCGGCGGTCGAGCCCGTGCCCGTGCCGCCGTCGCAGAGCGCCCCGTTGTCCAGCTGGCGAGCGGTGGCCGAGGCGCTCGGGGTCGACGACTCCACCGTCCGGCTCCACCGCCGCCGCACGAGGGACAGTCACCCCCGCCTGTTCGCCGACGCAGCGGAGGCGCGTCGGTGGTACACCGCGCTCGTCCGCGCGCCGACCTACGCGGATCCGCCGTCCGGCCGGAAGCCGAGGAAGAAAAAGAGCCCCCCGGGCTCCGGCTCCGGGGTCGTCGACTGGGCAAAGCTCAAGATCCGCTGACTCTCGGAAAATGCCGGTTTGTCCGTGGACACGCATAGGACAACGACGGTTCTCGACTCCCCCCGAGAACCCCCGGTCGACGGTTCCGCGCTCATCCGTGGGAGTGACGTTCTAAGCCGGCTTATCGCCTATTTCGCCGTCCCTCCTGGACAACAGGTGATAAGTCGTAAGGTCAGACCCCCCCCTCGAACACCTTCACGAAGGCCCGCGGCGCCCGCTTGGTCCTCGTGCACCGGGTGGCGGCGTCCATGTAACAAACGGTGAAGCCCCGCCGCGGCGCGTCGGTGGTGTTGGGACCCGAGCGATGCCACAGGTGATTGTGGATCAGCATCACGTCCCCGGCGCGCACGGGCACGGCGAGCGCGTGCGCTTCGGCGTCGGCGGCGAGCGCCTTCTCCTTGGGGACCACGCCCCCGAGCGGAGTGGCGAGCCCGGGGACGTGGCTCCGCGGAAAGACCTCGACACACCCGGCGGCCTTGGGTGCATCGTCCAGGGCGGTCCAGATCTGGAGCTCGGGGTCCTGCGAGAGGCCCCAGAACCTGCCAGCATCCTGGTGCCACGGCAGGTCGCTCCCCACGCGCGGCGACTTGTTGAAGAGGACCGCGCGGTAGATCGTGACCGCGCCGGGGAGGACGCGGCGCACGATCCGCTCGAACAGCGGGTTCTGGAGCCACGCCCAGAAGAGCGGATCCAATTCGAGCTTCTCGATCTTTCGGTAGGGTGTGTCCGGCCCCTGCCAACCCTGGCCGAAGGCAAGGTCCTCGTAGCGGCCGCTCGGGGCGTCGGGCTGGAAGAACATGCCGGGGTAGGTGACCCGCCCCGAGGTGATGTCACTCGCGCGCGCACGCAGCGCTTCGAGCGTTGGTTCGCTCGCGACGGACGAGAGCAGCGCCCAACCCTCGGCCCGATAGGAGTCCAGCGTGCGATCGAGCTCTTCGTCGGGGATCTCGCGGCGGAACATCAGCGCGCGTACCGCGCGTCGGTCCCGACGAGGTTCACGTACACCGCGTCGACGCGGCGGCGTGTCTCGGGGTCGAGCGGCTTCTCGCGGGCGGCGATCGCGTCGTCGAGGTGCGCGACCGACCCGGGCCCGACCAGCACGGAGTCGACCCCGGGGTGACGTGCCACGAACGTGTAGGCCAGCTCGAGGAGCGAGAGCCCTGCGTCGGCCGCGATGCCACGCAAGTCATCCACGGCCGCGAACAGGGCGCGTTGCCAGTAGCGGCGGCGGTACAGGGCGTTGACGTCGAAGCGGGAGCCCTTGGGCGGTGCCTGCTCGAAGTGCCGCGCCCCCGCGAGGAGGCCGCCCGCGAGCGGGTTGTAGACGGTGGTGTGGATGGGGTGGCGACGGGCGTACGCGAAGTACTCGACGTCGAGCTGCCGCACGAGCACGTTGTAGAGCTGCTGCGCCACGGCCGGTGGGGGCAGGCCGGCGGCCGACGCGAGGGCCCGCAGCTCCAGGATCTGCCACGAAGCGAAGTTCGACACGCCCCACCGTCGGATGCGGCCCCGCTCGAGGAGGTCCGCGATGCCGGCGAGCGTGTCCTCCATCGGCGTGTCGGCGTCGGGCGCGTGCAGGTAGTACAGCGCGATCGTGTCGATGCCGAGGCGCCCGAGGCTCTCGTCGCACGCCGCCACGATGCGGGCGCGGGACAGCCCCTCCGACCTTCCCGCGAGCCGCCCGAGCCCCACCTTGGTCGCCACGTCGATGCCGGTCCGGCCGCGGAGGAAGGCGCCGACGATGCGCTCGGAGGTGCCGTCCGAGTACACGTTGGCGGTGTCGAACAGTTCGATGCCCGCGTCGACCGCGCGCGCCATGATCCGCCTCGCGTCGGCCTCGGGGGTGCGCTTGCCGAAGTTCATCGTGCCGAGCGTGAGGGGTGCCGCTTCCGGGAGGCCCGCCGCGGGGGAGGAGGCGTCGCGGGGCGTGAAGTACGAGTCGGACATCGCCGGACTCTTAGCCGCCCGGCGGCCGCCCCGGCGGCGTCGCCTGCCCGTGCCCGCCTTGCCCATGTCCCCGGGGTGGCTAATTTCCTGGCAACGGGAGTTCCCATCCTCGAGATCGGCCGGTCCCTCATCGTCTTCGGCGCGCTGATGGTAGTGGCCGGCGGCGCGATGTTGCTCGCGACCCGGCTCGGCCTGCCGCACGTGCCGGGCGACATCGTGCTGCGGCGGGGCCCGATGACCTTCGCGTTCCCGATCGCCACGTGCCTGATCATCAGCGTGGTGCTCACGCTCTTGCTGAACCTGCTCTACCGGCCGGCGTAGGCCCAGCGGGGCTGGAGGGGCCGGCTCCTACCCGAACGTCCTCCGCCACGCGGGCCACGCGTCCCACAGGTAGATCGCGAACGGCACCCACCAGACGAGATCGTTGGTGAGGCACAGGACCATCGCCTTGGGCGGCCACACGCCGGTGGCCACCAGCTGCACCATCCCGATGGGGCCGAGCAGCTTGCCGAGGAGGCCGATGGCCGCGAGCGCGAAGCCGTGCGCGGGGCGGCGAGCGACCTCGAAGTAGGCGAGGCCGTACAGGCCGATCACCATGCCGAGGCAGGCGAAGATCTGCGGATGCCGCTGCGGCTCCATGTCCGCGAAGCGGAAGAGCCAGTCGGGATCGGCGGCCGCGTAGAGGCCCCAGCCGATGTTGTAGATCCCGGCCAGGACGAACGTGGCGCGGTGCAGCCGCTCCCTCCGGATCATCGGCTCCATCGGGTCTCCGCCGCGCTCCACGGAAAGGTCGCCTTGCGGACGCCGAGCGCGCACGCGAGATCCCGCACGCCCGAGAGAAAGACGCCGCCGGCCATCGCCACCATGAGCCAGGAGAGCGCCGGAGGGAGCGGCGCGTGGGGCGTGAGCGCGGTCGGCAGCGCGAACCAGCCGGCCATCTCGGGCAGCAGGTTCGCCAGGATGGCGCCGTAGAGGATGGCCATGATCGTGTGCATGACGCGCTCTCCGGCGTAGACCCCCCCGAGCGGGGCGCGGACGCGGTCCTCGATGACGAAGTCGGCCAGGGTGATGCCGATCTCCGCGGCGAGCACGAGGCCGAGGCCCACCGCGAACGCACCGTGAAACGCGACGAACGGCAGGGCCGCGAACAGGAGCGTGTACAGGAAGTCCCGGGCGGCGTGCAGCAGGAGCTCGGGCCGGGTGTGGAGGCCGCCGCCGACCAGCCGCGCGCGGTACTCGTGGTAGTAGAGGGTGTCGAGCGCGCCGAGCGCCCCCTGGACGAGCAACAGGGTGAGCGCGGTGGTCATGCGACCCCCTGGGAGACCGTGAACACGCCCTCGTAGGAGACGAGCAGCCCGACGATCGGGTGTGCGATCACGACGTTGACGTGGGCCGTCGCAGCGCCGCTTCCCGCGCACCGGCCGGTGATGCGGGGCGCGAGGAAGGCCGGCCAGGGGATCATCCAGCCGGGCCTGCCGAGCCGCGTCGGCGCCTGCGTGAACACGAGCGCCCCGCCATCGACCATCAGGCGGAACGCGAGCGCGAAGGGGCCGACGAATTCGAGGAGCGCGCCCTGGTGAGCGGCCTGGTCGGTCACCATCGGGACGCCCCCGAAGCGGCGTGCCCAGCGCTGCCCGTGCGCGTGCGCGGTGACGTGGAGCTCGGCCGGCACGCCCTCGCCCGCGGCCGGGAGCCCCAGGAGGAGGCCGACGAGCCGGGCGACGAGGGACTGGCCCCGCCGCACCGTGACCACGCCGCGCGCGGGCGCGACGCCCGTGACCGAGTGGACGGCCCGCACCGCCGCCGGGAGCGTGGCCCAGCCGGGGCCGACGAGCGCCGGGTAGAGGTCGGGGTCCGACGCGCTGGACATCGGGCGCTGGTATCCCGCGTCGCGTGTGCGCGGCGCCGTCGGAATACAAACGGGGTCACGATCGGGTCACGAGAGGGCCGGCGCGCCGAAACGGTGCGACCATCCAACGGAAACGCCGTGCGGATCATCCGCGGCGAGCGGACGCCCGGCGCTCGGGGTCGACTTGGGGCATAGCGCAAGGAGTCACAACCGGTTAGCCCGCGTCACCTTTCCGGAGCACGCATGGGTACCTTCGACGTGATGTGCGCTGAGTCGCGGATCCCCCTCACTGGCGAGGTTCGGCTCCTCCTCGTCGCAGAGGCCGCACCCGGCGCGACCGAACCCCCTTCCACCTACGAACAGCCCGCCGCCGGGGTGCGCGGTTGGCGAGCCCCGGGCGAGTTCTTCCCGATCGCGGTGCCGCTCACCGGCCGCTACGATCGGGACGGCGGCATCGTCCTCCCCGATCCGCTCCCGTCGCACGCGCTGCTCATCCAGAGCTTGTTCCGTACGATCAAGTTCGACCAGAAGCCCAAGAGCCGCAAGCTGGGGGACGTGATCCCCGCCCTGCGTCAGGGCATGTCCGAGGACCTGTGGGCGCGCTCGAACGGCCGCCGCATCTCCTACGTGTTGTTCGACGCGAAGGTGTACGACGCGATGGCGCGCACCGTCGAGAAGGGCGGCCGCGCCGACTGGGACGCCACGAAGAAGTGGTACGGCCGCAGCACCACGCAGCTGCTGAGCCAGGCCTTCCCGATCCCCGACCTGCGCACGACGCTCTTCGGCAAGCTCGAGGCCGAGCAGCTCGAGAAGCTGCGTTTCGACATCGTGTCGGTGCTCAAGCTCAGGTCGTTCGGCTTCCGCCCGTCCCCGATCGATGTCGAGGGGGCCTCGGCCTTCACCGGCGTCTCCGGGCCCACCGGCGTCGAGCCGCTCGTGGCCGCCGCGCGCGTGCGGTACGCCGCGCAGCCGCTCCTCCTCGGGGCGGTCGACGCGATGGAAGCCCGCTGGCAGGCGATCGAAGCGGCGTCGCAGGGCGCCAAGTAAGGGGCACTCGGGCGCTCACCGGTTGGTGTAGCGCCTGAAGCTCTCCGAGGTCCACAGGGCCTCGTTCTCCGCCATGCGCGCGGCGAGCGAGGGGTCCTGGGCAAGGCCCGGTGCGAAGGCCCTCCACGCGCCCGGCGCGAGGAGGCTGGCGGGCAGCTCCGTCGTGAGCACGTGCGACACCTGACTGCTCTCGGAGACGGGGCGGTCGTCCGTGAGGGGCTCCACGCCCACCGTGGCGGCCGCGAGCGTCGCGCCGGGCGCCGCGAAGGTGGCGGCGAGGTCGGCCACGTCGAGGAACCCGATGCGCGCGAGGTCGGCGGCCACGGTGGGGTTGGCGCGCAAGCGTGCCTCGATGCGGGCGACATCCAGGGTCGGCACCCCGCCCTTGACGCCCGCGAGCAGGAGCTCGCGCCCGTCCCCGACGAGCAGCACCGCGTCGGGAAACACCTCGACGAAGGCGCGGACCATCGCGAGCGCGGTGGGGCCCGACACCTGGTAGGCCGGCAGCCACTGGGTGAGCCAACCGCCCTGCGCGAGGCGGTCCTTCGCGAGCGTGTAGAACTCTCGGCTGTAGAGGGCCGCCACGCCGGCGTGGGCGATGGGCGGCGGCTCCAGGGTGAGGAGATCGAACGTGCCGGGGGGGAGCGCGCGGAGCACGTGGCGGCCGTCGTCGACGTGCACGCGGAGCCGAGGGTCCGCGAGCACGCCGCCGTTGGCGTGGGCGAAGTACGGGGCGTGGTCGAGCACGTCGCGGCTCGAGTCGGCCAGCACGAGCTCTGTGACCTGGGGGTGCAGGGACGCGGCGTGCAGCGTGTTCCCGACGCCGAAGCAGATCACCATGACCCGGCGCGGCGCCTCCATCGCGAGGAGGGGGAGGTGCGCCATCAGGCGCATGTAGCGCTGGGCGCGGTCGGTGGTGCTCGACATCGGGTGGCCGTTGGTCCACAGCCGCGCGGGACCCTCGCTCGCTCCCGTCACCACGATCGTCTCGTTGAGGCCCTCGCGGACGGCCAGGACGCCCTCCTCTCGCGCGCGGCCGTGCGGAAAGGAGCCCCAGAGCAGCGTCTCCGGCGGGAGCGTCGCGAAGGCGAGGACCGCGGCGAAGCCCGCGCCGCAGAAGGCCAGGCTGGAGGCGCTGCGCGCCAACAGGAGCGGGGCGAACGCGGCGAGCGAGGCGAGGGCCAGCGCGCCGCCCTGCATGCCGAGGGTGGGGAGGAGCCAGAGCCCCGTGACCAGCGCCCCACCGGCGTTGCCGAGCGTGGTCGCGAGCCAGATGCGCCCGACCTCCCGCCCGACGCGCGAGGCGTGGGCCTGCGTGAGCGCGTTCGCGAGGGGAAAGGCGGCGCCCATCGCGACGGCGGCGGGGAGCGCGACGGCCGCGACGGTCGCGAGGTTGAGCCAGATCTGGGAGAGGTGCCCTCCGGCCGAGGCGGCTTCGGGCAGGGCGAGCTGGCGAACGAGGAGCGCGCGCGGGTCGTGCAGGGCGAGCCCGAGCAGGGTCAGCATCGCGACGGAAGCCTGCGTCGCGGCGAAGAGCGGCACGGCCGGGTAGCGGCGGGACAGGGCGCCGCCGAGCAGGGAACCGCCGAGCCATCCGGTGAGGATGACCCCGAGGAGCACGGAGAACACGGCGCGGTAGGGGCCGAGGGAGGAGCCGAGGAAGCGGAACCAGACCACCTCGAGGCCCATGGCGGCGAAGCCGGCGAGGCCGACGGCGACCGCCACCCGTCCCGCTGAGGGACTTGCCGAGGCGGCGGGGGCCGAGGTGGGGAGAGACGTCGGCGTCACGACGGGGGCGCGCGCGGGCGAGCGGATCCCCAGCGCGCCGATCGCCGCCGCCACGCCCAGGGCGGCCGCGAGCCCGCTCGTGCCCCGGATGCCGAGCGCGGGGACCAGGCAAAGGTCGGTCGCCAACGCCCCGAGCGCGGCCCCGCCGGTGTTGGCCGCCGCGATGAGACCCAGGCGCCAGCCGGCGAGATCGAGCCTGTCTCCCACGGCAGGCCGCGCCAGGAGGGGCAGGCTCGCGCCCATCAGGAGGGTCGGGGGGCCGAGGAGGAGGAGGGAGAGGCCGACCTGGAGGAGGCGCGCGCCGCCGGAGGGAACCAGCCATCCGTGCGGGTCGACCCGGGTGCCACCCAGGCCGGCTGCGGCCAACCCCGTGAGCACCGGCAGGAGCGCGAGCCCCCACACCGCGACGCCCGCCTCGCACGCCGCATAGGCTCGCGTCGTCCGCGCATCCGGCAAGCGGTCTGCCCACCTCCCTCCGAGCCGCGCGCCGAGCCCGAGCCCCACCAGGAACACGGCGGTCACGATGGACACCGCGTGCACCGTGCTCCCGAACGCGAGCCCGAGCTGGCGCACCCACGACACCTGCCACACGAGCCCGGCGAAGCCGGAGAGGGCGAAGCAGAGGTGGAGGAGGGTGCGGTTCATCGGGCGCGGCTCATCCGGCACGGGGGCGTCGACGGGCCGGTCGTTGGCTATCCGATCCGTTCGTGGAGCCACCGCCCGATGTCGGCCACCTGGGCGGGACACACCTCGTGGGCCATCGGGTAGTCGTTCCACCGCACGTCGCGCCCGGGGCGGACGAAGGCCTCGTACGACGCCCGGCCGGCGCGGATGGGCACCACGTCGTCGAAGCGTCCGTGCTGGAAGAGCATCGGCGTGTCGGCGTTGGCGGGGTGGCCCTCGGCGAGCGCGGTCGGGCGGACGAGGTAGCTCGACAGGCACATGATCCCAGCGAGGCGCTCCGCATGCCGGTGCCCCACGTGCAGCGCGATGGCGCCGCCCTGGCTGAAGCCGGCTACCACGATCCGCGACGCGGGTACGCCCCGGGAGACCTCCCGCGCGAGGAGCGCCTCGATCTGCCCGGTCGAGTGCTTGATCTGCGCCTCGTCCTCGCGCCCGTCCCGCACGAAGTCGAGGTGCCGGATGTCGTACCAGGACGGCATGACCATCCCGCCGTTGATGGTCACCGGGCGCGCCGGGGCGTGCGGGAAGACGAAGCGCACGTGCGGGAGCCCGAGGGGCGGCACGATCGGCTCGAAGTCATGGCCGGAGGCGCCGAGGCCGTGCATCCACACGACGCTCGCGGTGGCGGGCCCCCGAGGACCGATCTCGACACAATCGAGGAGGTGCATCGCTACCTCCCGACTTCGCTGAAGTCACACGACCCGTTCTCCACACAGGATTCGGGCACCTCGATGCGCGGCGCCCCGTCGAGGACCGACTGGAGGAACGACGCGATCTGCTCCCGTGCGGCGATGCCGGCGGCGTAGTCGGTGTCGCCGAAGCCGTGCACGTCGTACTCGTCGGTGGCGGACGTGAGGAATTGCGTCAGGCCGGTGGCGCCCTCCACCACGTCGGCGGCGGGCAGGCCGCCCACCAGCTCGTCGATGGGGGGGCCCACCAACGTGGCGTTCATGGCGAGCGCGAGCATGACCGTGCCCCGGTTGGGGACCACCGCGTCGCCGATGCTCTCCTGGAGCAGGAGGACGTTGTCGCCGTACTCCCAGGCCGCGCCGTCCACGTCGTCCCAGGCGTTCTGGCCCATCGCGATCGCGAGCCGGGCATCGAGCGTCTCGGGGTACCAGGCCGTCAGGATCTGCTCCACGAGCAGGCGGTAGAGCGAGGCGTCGGGGATGATGTGCGACCAGGCGCCGGCGGGCACGTTGAGCACGCCGTACCGGATCTCGGGGAAGGCCGCGACCATGATCGCGCCGTTGGTTCCACCCAGGGAGCCGCCGACCCACACGGGCTCGTCCATCGAGGGGCGGCGGCCGAAGGCGGGGTTCGGGACGGCCACGCCGTCGACCGTGAACGTCTCGGCCGAGAGGGCGTCCCCGAGGGCGCCGTCGAGCGCGAGGAGGATCTGGTGCGCGTCGGAGTAGGTCTGCAACAGCGCGCTGGTGGAGCGGGCCGACCCGTCGATGAAGTGGGTCATGTACGTGATCATCGTGATCAGATCGTCGCCGTTCCACCCGAGGAACTCGATGCCGACCTTCGCGAGTCCGCGCGCCGCGAGGTCACGATCGAAGTTGTCGTCGCCCCCGTTGCCCCCCGTGCCGTGCCCGTACATGGCGATGCGGTAGTCGCCCGTGCCCGCGGGAACCACGATGCGGAACGGCGCCGAGCGGGTTCCGGTCACGACGGGCAGGCTGTCCGCGTCGAGCGTGAGCGTGTCGGCGTGGTCGCTGCGGAAGTCGGGCACCCCGTCGAGCGTGCCGCTCACGACCACGAGCATGTCGTTGTCCACGTAGGGGGTCACGGACTCGACGGTCACGGTGGGATCGGCCGCCACCTCCAGCATCGCGCGCAGCCGCTTCCCGGGGTCGTCGGCGGAGCGGGTGGGGAAGTCCCATGCCCGGATGACGTGCGCGGGATCGATGCCCGCGTCCGCGAGGAGGCGCCGGGTGGGCGCGTGGTAGGCGGCCAGGGTCGCCTCGGCCTCCGACTCGGGGGCCGCGGTGCCGGCGACCAACGCCGCGCTGCGCTCGCCGACCGCCGCGGTGCCGTCGGCATACCGGAGCGTGTCGTCGACCACGACGACCATGTCGGCGTTCGCGGGGAGGATCTCGAGCGGGTAGCCCAGGATGAGCCGCTCCTGGCCGTCCTCGTCGCCCGCGACCTCGATCCGCATCGGGATCTCGCGCGCCTGCGCCGTGCCGTCCGCGAACGCGACGTAGAGGTGTACGGCGGTCGCGGTGGTCGCCTCGTCCAACGGGTGCGGGTAGGCCGTGGCGATGGGGGAGACGCGCGAGAAGCCGTCCGCGACGTTGACCCAGGTGGGATCGTCGTCGGTGGGCAGCGCGGCGGGCTCGACGGCCACGCGCACGCCGGTGACCGTGCTCGCGTCGACGGCGGTGAACGCGCTCGACGGGAAGGGGAGCAGGCACCGCTCCGGATCGAGCTCTCCGCACGTCGAGGTCAGCGGCGCGCGCACCCCCTCGGCACGCGGCTCGACGTCGAAGGTGGCCGGGACGCCGGTGCAGCCGGTTCCGAGGAGGAGGAGCAGGGAGGCGCGGGAGGGGAGGAGGGGCATGCGCGGGCATTGTATCGGGGGGAGCGAGCGTCCGCCCCGCAACGGGTTGAGATGCGGGAGCGCGGTGCTTAGGTAGCGCTCCGCTCCGAGGGTTCATGCTCGTTCCGTTCGTCCTCGCCTCGTCCTTCGTGGCGCCCGCCGAGGCTGCCCCCCGCGCCGCCCCCGTCGAGTGGACCGTGGCGGGCGCGCCCTACAGCGGCTTCGTCGTGTATGACGACGCCTCGACCGTCAAACGTCCCGGCGTCGTGATGATCCCGAATTGGATGGGAGTCAACGCCGCCGCCGTGGAGAAGGCGAAGACCATCGCCGGCACCGAGTACGTCGTGCTCCTGGCGGACGTGTACGGCGCCGAGGTGCGCCCGGCCGATCCCAAGGAGGCGAGCGAGGCCGCCGCGGCCCTCTACGCCGACCGTCCCGCGCTCCGGGCCCGCGCGAAGGCAGCGGTCGACACGTTGGTGGCGCAGGCGGGCAAGGTGCCGCTCGACGCGTCGAAGGTGGGCGCCATCGGCTTCTGCTTCGGCGGAAGCGCGGTCCTCGAGCTCGCGCGCAGCGGCGCGGATCTCGACGCGTTCGTGAGCTTCCACGGCGGGCTCGCGACCCCGGCGCCCGCGGCGAAGGGCGCTGTCAAGGGGCCGGTGCTCGTCCTCAACGGCGCGGCGGACGCGAACGTCAAGCCGGAGGACATCGCCGCGTTCCGGAAGGAGATGACCGACGCCGGCGCGGACTGGCAGCTGGTCGACTTCGGCGGCGCGGTGCACTGCTTCGCGGAGCCCGACGCGAACCGTCCGCCCAATTGTCTGTACGACGCCAAGGCGGCGCGGCGCGCCTTCGGGATGATGGAGCTGATGTTCGACGAGGCCTTCGCGCCTGCGCGATAGAACCCCCTCGTCCTCGGAGGAACCCTGCCCGGCGAACAACCCAAGAACCCGCTCCATGGGCTGACGCTGGGCGCGATCGTCACCGAATTGGTGGAGACCTACGGCTGGGAGGAGCTGGGCCGCCAGGTCAAGATCCAGTGCTTCCTCAACGACCCGAGCGTCGCGTCGAGCCTGAAATTCCTCCGCAAGACGCCCTGGGCCCGGGAGAAAGTCGAGAGCTACTACCTGTGGCACTTGCGCGAGCAGAAGCGGACGCGCCGCGCGGAAGACCCCGAGTAGGAGGGGGGCGGCCCCGTTCAGGCGGGCACCTCCACCCCGTAGAGCGCGTCGACCGAGCCCGCCATCAGCGACGAGGGCATCGCGCGGAACAGGAGATCTCGCAGGCCGCGGGCGACTGGGTTCTCCCATTGGGCCACCTTCCCGAACCGCTCCGATTGCCGGACGATGCCGATGACCCGGTCGCGGCGCGCCGCCTCGTACGCGGTGAGGGCCGCAGGGAGGTCGGCGCGGCTCTTCGCAAGGTGGTCGGCGAGGATCACGGCGTCCTCGATCGCCTGGCAGGCTCCCTGGCCCATGTTGGGGGTCATCGCGTGCGCTGCGTCTCCGAGGAGGGTGACCCGGCCGATCGTCCAACGCGGGAGGATCGGCAGGTCCACGATGTCGTTGCGCAGGATGGTCGCCGCTGGAGTGCCCGCGATCAACCCGGGGACCGGGTCCGCGAATCCGGCGAAAAGCGCACGGAGCGAACCGTGCACGTCGGCGGGGTCGGTGCCGCCCGCGGGGGCGTTGTTCGTCGCGAACCAGTACGTGCCCGCCGCGCCGAGGGGCACGACGCCGAAGCGGCGGCCGATGCCCCAGCGCTCGGTGGTACAGTTGGGAGGGACCGGGATGCTCGGGGGCGCCACGCCGCGCCAGCAGGTGTACCCGGCGTAGCGGGGAACCACCTCGCCGAAGAGCGCCAGCCGCACGGTCGAGTGGATGCCATCCGCCCCCACGAGCGCGGCGCCCTGCACCTCGCGGCCGTCGGAGAGCACTGCGGTCACCCCGTCGGCGTCCTGGCGGAGGTCGACCACGCCGGCGCCGTACTCGACCGCGCCTGCGGGGAGGGCCCCGGCGAGCAGCTCCGCGAGGGCGCCCCGGTGGATCGCCACGCCCGACTGCCCGAAGCGCGCGGCGACCGCGGTGAGGTCCATGCGCTGGAGCACCGTGCCGTCCGCCAGCTCGAGGCTGCCCGCGGCGAGCCGCTGCCCGGCGGCCGCTACAGCGTCGGAGAGGCCGAGCGGAACGAGCATGCGAACGGCGTTGATCTGGAGCGCCAGGCCCGCGCCGGCCACCCGGAGTTCGGGCGCGCGCTCGAACACGCGCACGTCGAACCCCTTACGACGCAGGGCGATGGCGGCCACGAGGCCCCCGGGGCCTCCTCCGGCGATGAGCAGGGGAGCGTCCATGGCCATCACCCTTCCTTTCGAAGCTCCAGCGCCTCCTGCTCGGGCCAGGAAGACTCCAGGAAATTCAGTCGGTACCCGTCCGGATCGGTGACGACGATCTCACGCGTGTGCCAGGGCTGGTCGGTCGGTCCCTCCACCGTCGCGCCCGCGCCGCGCGCACGCAGGGCGAGGGCATCCACCCCTTCGGTGCGGAAGCAGACCAGCACCCCCACGCCGCGCCGCCCGTCGAGCGTGCGCCCCGTCGGCAGGCGCACCAGGTAGAGGTCCGCGCCGCTGGTCCACCGGAGGCGCGCGAAGACGGAGTCCCGCTCCGCGAGCGTGAAGCCCAAGGCCTCGTAGAAGGCCAGCGAACGATCGGCGTCGGCGACGAGGAGCTTGGCGAAGGAGGCGGCGAGGTCGGCCATCGCGCCTTCTAGCTCGACGGGGGGCGCGGTGTGTCGCCGCGGGGCGCTCGTGTGTCGCCGCGGGGCGCTCGCGCATCGCCACGACCCGCGTTAGCTCGCGGTCCATGATTTCCACGCTCCTCCTGCTCTCGTTCCTCGCCTGCAACAAGGACACCGCGGAGGTCGCGGCGCCCGCGCCCAAGGCCGACGCCGCCCCGGGGGACGTGCCCGCGCCGAGCGACGTGGCCGCCCCCCCGGCCGACGCGATCAAGACCGAATCCGGGCTCGCCTACAAGGTGCTCACCCCGGGCACGGGCACCGAGAAGCCCGTCGCGGCCGACTCCGTCGAGGTGAACTACACCGGATGGACGACCGACGGGAAGATGTTCGACTCGTCGACCAAGCGGAACAAGACCGCGAAGTTCGCCGTGAAGGGCGTCATCAAGGGCTGGACCGAGGGCCTCCAGCTCATGACGGTCGGGCAGACCAACCGGTTCTGGATCCCGACGGAGCTCGCGTACAACGACAAGCCGGGCAAGCCCGCGGGAATGCTCGTCTTCGACGTGGAGCTCGTGAGCATCACCGCCGCCCCGAAGCCGATCCCGGCCCCGGACGACGTGGCCGCGGCCCCCGCCGACGCGAAGAAGACCAAGTCCGGGCTCGCCTACAAGGTGCTCGTCGCGGGCACGGGCAAGGGCCACCCCACGGCGGAGTCGGTGGTCGAGGTGGACTACACGGGCTGGTCGAAGGACGGCACGATGTTCGACAGCTCGGTGACCCGCGGCAAGCCCGCCTCGTTCCCGCTCGGCCGTGTCATCCCCGGTTGGACCGAGGGCGTGCAGCTGATGGTCGTCGGCGACAAGATGCGCTTCTGGATCCCGGCCGATCTCGCCTACGGCGCCGTGCCGAAGCGCCCGGGCGCCCCCTCCGGTGACCTTGTGTTCGACATCGAGCTCAAGGAAATCAAGGAAGCGACCGCGACGAACCCCACCGCGGGGATCCGGCCCGGCCCGATGAAGCCCGGCACGTCCACCACGCCGCCCGGCATGAAGCCGCATGGGGTCGACGCGAAGCGCGCCCACCCGGACAAGTAGAGCGTCGACGCCCTACGGCGAGACGAGGATGCCGCCCCGGTTGAAGAGCGCCTGCACCACCGGGATGCCGGCGAGCGCCCAGAACGCCACAGCGGCGACGGCGAGGCCCGCCAGCTGGGCGCCCCACCACACCCACCAACCCGGCGTGCGCCAGCGGCGCGCGGGCAGTTGCTGGAGCTGATCGCACACCCAGCCGCCTTCGGTGCGGGTCAGGTGCGCCGTGACCGGGAGCGCGCCGGCCTGCGCGTCCGCCTGGGTCTCGACGGCGCGGCGCAAGCGCACGTCGAAGCGCACGTCGAGGGCTTCGCCCCCGGAGACCAGCACGGGCCCGAGCGTGTCGCGGTCGAGCCGCGCGTCGACCCAGCCCTCCCGCGCCTTGCCGCCGAGCAGCCGGCCGGCCGGCACGGTGTCGGGGGAGGAGAGCGCGGGACCGAACGAGGGCACCAGCGGGAGGATGATGCCGAGCCCGCGGCCGCCGGCTCCCAACATTCCGACCGAGTAGACCAGCCCGACCGATCCCATCCCGACCGCGAACACGCCGATCGACACCTGGCCGATCGCGACGAACCCGCGCGCGACCTGCCCCACCGCGATCACCCCCGTGGCGACCTGCCCGAGCGCGATCACCCCGGTCGCGAACTGTCCGATGGCGATGACGCCGTGCGCATCCTCTCCGACCGAGATCCACCGCATCACAACCCTGGGGACGCGGCGGTTGTACCACCGGTCGTGCGCTCGCGCTCGCCGTCCCTCTCCGGCCGGCAACGAGGTAGGCTCCCCGCTCGGAGTCTCGCCCCATGGATGTCTGCGCCGCCTGCGGCATCGTCGCGCCCCGACCCGGGCTGCCCTGTGAGGCGTGCGGGGGCGCCGAGATCGAGAGGGCCCCAGCGCCCCGGGGGCCCCTCTACTTCGTGCAGGTGCGCTGCCAGTTCCAGTGTCGTGGTTGCGGGCGCCTCGCCCCGCTCGACGCGGTGGAGACCGGCGGGCTCGCGCGTTGCGCGTCCTGTGCGCTCACGCAGGCGGTCGACCCCGGTGGATGGCAGGAGGGCCTCGCGTTCGCGCATGCGGTGGGTGACCTCGCGTCCGCCGGGGGCGCGTCGGGAGACGGCCTGCATCCGAACGCGCGCTGGGCCATCGGCGACCGAAACCCCCATCGCCGCATCGGCGTCGAACAGGCGTCCGACACGCTGATCCTCGACGGCACGCGGCGGATGGACGGCATGGAGGTGCGCCGCACCCTGCGGCTCCGCGCCGCACCGGGGCACCCCTTGTGTGAGGGCTGCCACGCGCCCCTGCAGATCGACCTCGCGGCGGAGGGCCAGGCGCGTACCCGCTGCCCAGGGTGCGGCACGACCGCGCGGTACGACGTGTCCGCGGGTGTGTTGGCCGCGTGTCACGGGCTGCGAGGGGTCCTCGCGGACGCCCAGCGGGAGGATCTCAGCGACGCCCGCACAGCGGAGGACGGCGGGGTCGTCGCTCTCTCGTGCCCCGGGTGCGGAGCGCCGCTCCGCGTGGAGGGCCACTCCCACACCGCCGCGTGCCCGTTCTGTCACCTCGTGTGTCGCATCCCGTCCGCCGCCCCGTCCGCGAGCGCCGCCGACGTGCCGCCGACCCCGTTCTGGCTCCTCTTCGGCGGCCCCTCCGCGCGCCGCCAGCAGCTGGAGCGCCCGTTCGAGGACGGCGCCGGCGCGATCACCCAGCCGGTTCCGGTGTCGGCGGCGACGGGCCTCCGGCGGTGGCTCGGGCTCCTCCCGACCGTCGTGGTGGCGGGCGGCATGACCATCGGCACGGGCGTCGTGCTCTTCGTCCTGATGCGCATGGGCCTGGTCGTGCTGTAGACGGGGCGCGGCGCCCCAGGGCCGTCAGGTCTTCGGGGCGCTCAGGAGCTGACCGAGCGGCAACCCGGGGAGGTCACCCGAGAGCTGGCGCACCTGGTCGCGCAACATCTGGGGCAGGCGAGCCTTCGCCTCGTCCTCGACCTTCTGGCGAAGGACCTTGAGCTGGGGGCTCTCCATGTCGCGAACGCCGAGGTCCTGGCCGGTGTGGAGCTGGGCGACCATGCCGAGCACCTTGAGGAGGCCGATGCCGGTCTCGGCGCCGAGCGTGTAGCGCATGTCGCGCACGGAGAGGTCGGGCCCGAACGTGATGCCGTGCAGCGAGAGACCGCCGAGCAGGCCGACGGTCTTGTGTTCGAGTGTCAGGCCGTCGGTGTCCAGGTGCAGCTCGCGGAGCCGGGGCGCCGCGAGCGCGTCGGCCATCGTGCCGTCGAGCCGCGCGACGAGGTTGAGGCTTGCCCGGTCATCGAGGCGGAGGAGCATTCCGTCCGAGAGCGGGATCGTCACCGGCTTCGGCTGCACGCTCGCGGAGAGCTCGGGCTCGGTGATCTTCGCGAGGAGGCTGTCCTCCTTGCCGGTGCCGCCCGCGCTCCTCGTGGCCGGAAAGGCGGATCCGAGCGCGTTGACCACGGACGAGAGACGCTGGGTGAGCGTCGGATCGGTGTACGGGTCGTAGTTGCCGCCGCGGAGCCCCTCGGGCATGGCCGCCGTGACCGCGTCCGAGAACTTGGACTCGATCCCGCCCTTCAGGTCCATGAAGAGGTCGAGGAAATCGCCCGCGGTGCCCGTGTCGACGGAGAGCGACGCGCGCCCGGTCTGGAAGTTGAAGTACAGCTGCGAGAGCGTGATGCCGCCGGTGGCCATGCGCTCCCAGAAGCCGCCGGGGCGCACGAGCAACGAGGGGTGGAAGCGCGCCCACAGGCCGCTGCGACCGACGCCGACCGAGAAGCTCGTCGACTCCTCCGTCTTGAGCTCGTTGCCCGCGGACGAGCCGAGGAGCGCGTTTGCCGGGAGCCTTCCCGACACAGAGACGCTCGCCCCGTGCGTACGCTCTCGCAGCGCGGTCTGGGCACTCGCGACGCCTCCCTCGGTGGTGGGGGCCTGCTCACCGACCCGCTCCTGCATCGCGGCGTTGCCGAGCGTCGCCTGCCTGGCGTTGCCGCGCGCCGGGGCCGCTGGGGACTGGGCGGGGGAGACGGCGGGCGACGCCGTCTGCTGGGAGCGGCCTGGCGGCATGGGCTTCCGAGGAGGATGAGCCAATGTAGCAGGCAAACCCGTCCCCGGCGGTCTCGAGCTGTATCTGTGGCGACACGCTGGCTGGCGGAGTCCGCGCGCCCGGCCGCGCTCCGGGCCACCACACGGTTAGGCTGGCGCCCGACATGCACCTTCCTCTCCCGCCGCGCGCAGCCCTCCCGCGCCTCGTGGCGCTGCCCGGGGCGAGAGGCGTGGCGTTGCTGCTGGCGTGGCTCGCGGCCGGCCATCTGGCGCTCGCGCAGGAGCCCGCGCTTCCCACGCCCGAGCCAGCTCCCGTCGCGGGGGCCGCGTCGTCGGTCGAAGCCGCGCCCGAGGACGTGGAGGCCGTCGAAGCCGCGCCCGACGAGGTGGAGGAGATCGAAGCCGCGCCCGACGACGTGGAGGCCGTCGAAGCCGCGCCCGACGACGTGGAGGAGATCGAAGCCGCGCCGCCCGCGAAGCGACCCGCCGCGCGGCGTCGCCGCACGGCGGGCGAGCGATGGGTGCGCGCAAAAGTGCCCGACGAGCTCGAGGGCAAGGTCCTGTTCGGGCTCGAATGGTGGCAGTGGCTGGCGTTCCCCATGCTGGGGCTCGTCTCCGCGGGCTCCGGGCGGCTCCTCGGCGGATTCACCCGGATCGTGCTCGACCGGCTCGTGCGCGCGACCACCCCGAGGTGGGACGACGAGCTCCTCGAGCACAGTCGCGGCCCGCTCTACCTGGCGTGGGCATTCGGCGTCGCCTTGGTGCTGCTCACCTTTCTGTACCTGCGGGCGCCCGCCCACCTGTTCCTCACCGAGGGCCTGCGCGTCGGTCTGCTCGTGTCGCTGGTCTGGGTGGCCCTCCGCGCGATGGACATCGGCGGGGTGGCCGCCAGCCAGTCGGCGCTGGCGCAGGGGCGCGCGGGGGCCGTTTCGGTCGTGCCGCTGGTGGTGCGCGCCAGCAAGATCGCGCTCGTCGCCGTCGGTGTCGTCGTGGTGCTCTCGTCGCTCGGGTACCCGGTCACGAGCCTGCTCGCGGGCCTCGGCATCGGCGGCCTGGCGCTGGCGTTGGCCGCGCAGAAGACCGCCGAGAACGTGTTCGGCTCCGTCTCGCTCGGCATCGACCAGCCGCTCCGCGTGGGAGACCTGGTCCGGATCGAGGACTTCACGGGCGTGGTCGAGGCCATCGGCCTCCGCTCGACCCGCATCCGTACGCAGGATCGCACGATCGTGACGCTCCCGAACGGGCGCCTCGCCGACATGCGCATCGAGAACTACACGGTGCGCGATCGGATGCGCCTGTCCTGTGTCCTCGGGCTCGAGTACGGCACCACGCCGGACCAGGTGCGCGGGGTGCTCGCGGCGCTCGAGGCCACGCTGATGGCCCACCCGAAGATCTGGCCCGAGGTGGTGGCGGTGCGGTTCTCCGGGCTCGGCGCGCACTCGCTCGACATCTCCGTGTCGGCCTGGTTCCTCGTGTCGGACCCCGACGCGATGCTGGTCATCCGGCAGGAGATGCTGCTGGCCTTCCTCGACGTGCTCACGGGCGCGGGCGTGCGGCTCGCCTTCCCGACGCAGACCCTCCACCTCGTTCGCGATCCCGGGTAGCACCCTTGACCCACACCGAGACCCCCACCGCGTCCCCCAAGACCATTCGCCGGATGCGCCGGGTGTTGGAGCCGCTCGCACGCTACCACCAGTTCTCGGTCGAGGGCCTCGAGAACCTACCGCTGATCGGGCCCGTACTGCTTGCCGTGCATCACAGCCTCGCGACGTACGACGGCTTCCTCATCGGCGGCGCGATCTACGAGGGTACGGGCCGCTTGCCGCGTGGCCTGGGGGACGATCGCATCTTCCAGATCCCCGGGCTCGGCGCGTTGGCGCGGGACATCGGCCTGGTACCCGCGTCCCCCGAAGCGGGGGAGCGCCTGCTGCGGGAGGGACACCTGTTGGCGGTGGCACCCGGCGGGATGTGGGAGTCGCTGCGCCCGCGCGACGAGCGGCGTCAGTCGCGCTGGGACAATCGCAAGGGCTTCGCCCGCCTCGCGCTGCGCACCGGCGCGCCGTTGGTCATGGCGGCTTGCCCCGCCGCGGACGACCTTTACACGGTCTATCCGAGCAATTTCACCGACCGCGTTTATCGCCGCATCCACCTTCCGGTGCCCATCGTGCGGGGCCTCGGGCCGACGGTGTTGCCTCGCCCGGTGAAGCTCACGGCTTACCTCTCCCGCCCGCTGTTCCCGCCCGCGTACGACCCCGCCCACGAGGACGCCCAGGTGGACGCGCTGCACGCCGAGGCCACGGCGATGATGGCGGAGCTCCTCGGGCGTCGGTGAGCCGAGGGGAGGGGGCTTGACCGCGGTGCCCTTCGCCGTACCCTGCATCGATGATGCTGTTCCTGCTGTTCGTGTCCTTCGGTCACGCCGATGAGCCCGAGCGTGGGTTCTTCGCCCGGCTCTTCGGGCCGCCCCCCGTCGAGAAGGACGACGACACCGGCGTCCTCGCCAAGCTGCCGCCCGAGGTGGCCGAGGGCGTCGCGATCCAGACCTGGCTCGCGCGCACGCCGTTCCAGCCCGGGTCGATCGACGGGAGTCCCGGGTCGAACACCTGGCAGGCGCTCCGCGCGTTCCAGCGAGCCGAGCGCCTGAGCGTCACCGGGGAGCCCGACCGGAAGACGCGCAAGCGGCTCCGCAAGGCGGCCCTCGGGAAACCCCGGTCCGTGCTCCGGCGCCACGTCGTGACCGCGGAGGACGTCGCGGGGCCCTACGAAAAGCTGCCCGACGGGATCTACGCGGCGAGCGAGGCCCCATGCATGTGCTACGAATCGGCGTTGGAGGAGGTGGCCGAGCGCTACTTCGTGGCCCCGGGGCTCGTGGCGGCGCTCAACCCGACCGTCGACCTTGCCCGCCTCGAGGCCGGCGACGAGATCGTGCTTCCCGACGCGCGCCCGATCCGCGCGTTGGACGGGAAGGTGGCCCGGATCCAGGTCAACGTGACCGACCGGACGCTGACCGCCTTCGACGAGCAGGGAACCGTGCTGCGCCAGTACCCCACGGTCATCGGCGAGACGTTCGCCCAGTACAAGGGCCAGATGACGGTCGCGCGGGTGGCGCGCAACCCGGACTACACGCTCGACCCGGCGAGCTGGGAGGAGATCCCCGACACCTTGCCGAAGGTCGTCATCCCTCCCGGCCCGAACAGCCCCGTCGGCGTCGTGTGGATGGGCCTCTCGAAAGACGGGTACGGCATCCACGGCACGTCTCAACCCGAGACGATCGGCCACACGGAGAGCCACGGGTGCGTACGCCTGACCAACTGGTCGGCGAGCGAGCTGGCGGGGTTCGTCGAGCCGGGCGCGACGACGGTCGACTTCGTCGGGGTGCCGCCGTCGTGAGGGCCGGGGCCGCGCCTCAGGCCGGCATCCACTCTTCGAGCGGCTTCCCGGTGCCCTCTTCGAGGGCCAACAGCACGTCCCGTAGGACCCACATGCTCCCTGCGAGCGTGGGAATGGTCACGACGCCGTAGCTCCAGGCCGTGTAGCGCCCGAGCTCCACCGCGAACTCGGTCGAGCCCGTGGGAGAGGTGATCATGAACGCCGCGAACACCCCGGAGGCGAGGCCGGAGAGCGCCGTCACCAGGCCGAAGCGGACGGTGCCGCGGCGCACGCGGCGCAGGTAGGCGGCGGTGGCGCCGTGATCGAGCAGGGCGGCGGTCACCTTGGGCCCGTCCAGCATCTCGTCCAGCAGGCCCGCGAGCAGGCCAGGGCCGCGCAGGGCGCTCAGCGCGAACACCAGCGCGAACGCCATCGGGAGGAGGGCCTCTTTCCAGGCGAACCAGGCGGCGTCCATCGGGAGGAAGCCCACCGCCGCGTTGAGCGAGATGGAGGCGATCACCAGGATCGAGAGCGGGCTGGTGCGCCCGAGCGCGAACCGCTTCCACAGCGCGAATCCGAGCGGCGCGACCATCGCGACGGCGGGCCCCCACCGCGGGCCGAAGGCGGCGGCGTCGCTGCCGAAGGTGAGCACGAGCCAGGGCCAGCCCAGGTTCGCGGCGAGGTCGAGGAGGGTCAGGTCGCGTCGCTTCACGCGGGGCACGTAGCGAGTTGGGCCCCTGCCTTCGAGCGCGGGGGCGCTGATCGGGCGCCGGACGCTACCGCGTGCGGGTCGGTCCGGCGTCGCGGTCCGGCGTCGCCGGCCCGGTTTCGCGGCGGCAGAGGTTCCTCTTGCGTGCCATCTTAGCATCGTCAAGATCTTGCGATGAACGACACCCCCACCCCAACCCGCGCCCACCGCGGAAGCGGCGCTACCACCACGGTGATCTCCGTACAGCCGCGCTGCGGCGGGGTAGGGAGATCGTCGCGCTGTTCGGCCCCGACGCGCTCACGCTCCGCGGCCTGGCGGTACTACGGAAGGCCTTCTCCCACCGGACCCGGCGCCTCGGCCTCCCCCGCGCGAGATCCCCGAGCGGGAGAGGAAGGGATCATCCCCGCCGCCGCCGCGCCCCCGCCAGCGCCGCGACGCCGATCCCGAGGCCCCAGGCTCCGGACACAGGGGAGGTCGTCCCGCACGCGCACGCCTTCGGGGTCTCCTTGTCGCCGCCCGTATCCTCGCCCGTATCGTCCCCCGTGTCCGCTCCGTCCGGCTCCACCAGCGCCGACCAGGACCAGCCGGCGCCGTGCTCCTCGCCGATGTCACCGAGCGGGACCACGCCGATCCAGGCGTCTGATACATCGTCTCCGAGCCCCTCGATCACGAGCTCCGCGGCCCCTGATGCATCGGCACGTACAGATACATGTGTCACGCCGCCGCCCAGGTCGGTCGTGGCCAGGGTCACCGCCCACTCCGTCGGTACGTCCGCCACGCTCGGAATCCCCGAGAAGGTGAACACCACGTTCCCGGTGGGCTCGCCCGCAGCCGGGGCGGTGAGGTGCAGGAAGTTCTGGCCGCGCGACTGCGGGGCCTCGCGGCCGGAGATCGAGCCCTCGGCCGGGTAGGTATCCACATGCGCGACGTACGGATCGATCTCGAAGTAGCCGATGGCTTCGAGCCAGACCTCGGGCTCGTGCACGTCGAGCGCGGCCACGCGAGAGGTGTAGGCCACGACAATCTCGTCGAAGTCCGCCCCGCCCAGGGCCAGCGTCGTGGCTTCCTCCATGGTGGACAGCGGCCCGGCGTTCTCCCACACCGCGCGCGGCGCGTCTTCGCCCTCGGTTGTGGCGAGGTGCTGATTGAATGCCATGTGCCCGTACTGCACCGTGCCGGTCATGGAGGAGAGGGCCAGGTGCGGCGCGTCCAGGTACGCCCAGAGGCTCCACATGTAGGTGTTCGCGTCGTCGTAGACGGAGTCGGGCACCCACTCGGCCGTTGCCTCCCAGTACCACCAGTCCGTCTCCTCCCAGAACACGTCGTAGGCGAACTGGGACGCGTGGTTGAACTCGTGGGCGACGAGGGTCTGGGTCCAGTCGTCCCCGTACTCGAGCCATGCGGTGTTCAGCGCCATGTAGGGGACGCCATGGGTCTCCTTCACATCGGTGTAGCCGCCGGTGTCGCCCCAGCTCGCGTCGAACTCGGCGAGGAGCACGGTGATGAGGCACGCGTCCGTCTGGTCGGGGGCGAGCCAGCCGAGGGTGTCGATCTCGACCGACCAGGAGGTCTCGAGGGCGTCCGCGTAGGTGGCGACCGCGGCCTCGGTCACGAGTGCGTTGGCGGGATCCCACGCGAGGAGGAAGTGCTCGGTCGCGAAGGTCTCGGTGTAGGCACCGTCGAGATCGTCCTGGCGGGCGAGCGCACCGGGCTCGATGCAGACGGTGGGCGCCGCCGCAGCGGCCCGCGGCATGGCCATGGGCGGGGGGGACGCCACGTTCGCGGCGAGGTGGAGGGGCAAGAGGCAGATCGGCGCGAGGAGGGGCATCGCGCCAGCATACGCGACACCTCCGCTCCCGGATCAGGCCGCGCTACTCACAGTCGACGACGAGCGGGTTGGCCGTCGCGACACGCTCGACGCGAACGCTGTCGTCCCAGTGGGTCTCCATCGGGGCGTGGTACTGCCGGCCGCGGCACGCCGGCACCCCAAGGGTGTAGGTGATCTCCTGCTCTTCGTAGATCGTCTGCTCGTAGATGCCGGTGAGGGTCCGCTTCCCCAACGACACGTCGAAAACGTAGACGGTGGCCCCGTCGGCCCCCGCTTCGGTTCGCGTCGGCGCGATCGAGAAGTCCGTCGCGGTGAAGCCCGCGAGCAGCGTCTCGCGCACCTCCGCGGTGCCGTCCTGACTGCCCATGTTCAGGACCCGGAGCGTCACCGGCGCGGTGCCGCCGCCGCCAGGCATCGACACGTAGTTGGTGCGGCGCGCGGCGATCATGACCGCGTTCTCCTCCTCCCACGCCCAGACCGCGTCCTGATCCTCGGCGAACATGTACGAGAGGAGCGGCTCGGGCACCCGCGCGCCGGTGAACTCGTAGGATGCGTTGGGCTGGGTGTATTGGGTGTGTTCGAGGCACCACCACGAGGCGCCCGAGTCGGCGCCTCCGTTGAAGGTGATCGACGCCTCGGTGGCGATGCCGAGCGAGCCGGTGGGGTACACGTCGCCGAAGTCCGCGTCCATGTCGCCAGCACCCATGTCCTGGGACTCACGGGAGAGCCAGATGTACCAGTTGTCGATGCACACCTCGTCGTCGGCAGAGAGGTTGTCGACCTGGAGCGTGACGCCGCTCGCGAGGGTGTGCGCATCGAGCAGATCGCGGTCCCAGGCTTCGCCCAGGCCGATACACGTCGGGCCCTGGTGGCCCTCGAGCGGCACGATCGCGTAGCCCAGCTCGGTGTTGGTGGTGAGCCAGATCTTGCCGAGCGCGACCTCTCCCTCGACCTCGGGGGTGTAGCTCACGGTGAGCATCGTGCTGTCCCCGGGTGGGAGCACCAGCGGGATGTCGCCTTCGGCGGTGAACGGCGCGCCCTCGACGTACATGTCGGACAGATCGAGGGCCGCGGTGCCGACGCTGGTGACCCACACCTCGGCCCACACGGTCTCCCCGTACTCGCTCTTGAAGTAGACGGACGAGGGGGTGATGTCGATGGCGGGGTAGAGCCCCGCTCCGTGGAGCGCGACGACCTGGTTGGGCTCGACCGCGTCGCTCCGCACGACCATCGACCCGAGGTCGTCGAAGCTGGCGGGCGCGTACGTGACGACCACGTCCGTCGACTCCCCCGGCTCGAGCACGAGCTCGGTCGATGCCCAGCTGATCGTGTAGGCGGTGGAGCCGGACACGTCGATCGTCGAGAGCGTGACCGGGAGATCGCCCACGGAGGTGAGGGTCACCACGTCCGTGACCGGGGCGTTGCTGGCGAGCGTGCCGTAGTCGAGCAACCCGGGCTCGACGAGCAGATCTCGGATGCCCTCGATCTCCGGCTCCTTGATCCCTTCGAGCTCGAAATCGATACATCCGGACAGCCCGGTCACGGACAGCCCGACCAGCAATACGACCGACCTCATGCTCGCTCCAGGGCGCATCCCGCGCATTCTACGCGGTTCGTTGCGCGGAGGCCCGCCTTACATCGATGCCCCGAGGAACAGGTAGATCGCCCCGTTGCCGTCGGCGGCATCCGGCGCGCCGACCAGCAGCTCGGGGATCGCGTCTCCGTCGAGGTCGGGGGCGGCGACGGCCTCGCCCAGGTCATCCACGTACGGCGCGCCGCCGAACGATGCCTCTGCCGCGGTGGTGTCGTAGGTGCCCGCCCGCGCTCCGCCGCGGAACAGCCACGCGCCGTATCCGCGGGCGCCCACGAGGAGCTCGGCGCCGTCGTAGCCGTCGAGGTCCGGCACGAGCGCCAGGGAGGATGCGAAGTAGGCGAAGGGAGCGGCGCCCTGGAACACGTGGTCCGCGGCGGTGTCCGGCACGTCGCCCGCGTAGCGCACGGCGTCGCCTGAAAAGACCCACACGGTGCCCCGCGAGCTCTCGTGTGCCGACGACCCCGCGATCGCCTCGTCGTACCCGTCCCCATCCAGGTCCCCCGCGAGCGTGATCCGGCCGAGGCCGACCCAGCCGGTGCGCGCGGGCCCGACGAAGCTCGCGTCCCACCCGGAGAGGCGGGCGGACCCGGTGTGGCGCGCGGTGTCGCCATAAAGAACGTGGATCTCGCCGGGGACGTCCGATCCGGTGGAGCGCCCCTCCTGCTCGTAGGCGAGCAGATCCGCGAGGCCATCGCCGTCGAGGTCGCCCGAGGAGATGCCTTCGGAGCGGCCGCCGGGCGTGGGCGAGGCCTCCCCCGTCCAGCGGGCGAGCGAGGTGTCGGCGACGCTGGCGCCCCAGCGGGAAGGCTCGCCGTAGCCGAGGTACACCGACGTCGCGTCGGCCAGCAGCAGGTCGTCGAGGCCGTCCCCGTCGACATCCCCGGCGGCCCCGACGGCCTCCCCGAGGGCGCCCTCCGCGGTCGTACCCTCGAACACCACATCGCCGCTCGCCGCGGTGTCGCTCGGCCAACGAGCCACGCCGCCGTAGAGGAGGTGGGCGGCGCCCTGACCCGACCCGGCGCAGGACTGTCCGATGAGCGCGTCCCCGAACCCGTCGCCGTCGACATCGCCAGCGGCCGATACGTCATCGAGGCAACCGGCAAAGGTCAGCTCGGCGAGCGCGCCGACCGAGGCGTCACCCAGGAGCGCGGCGCCCCCGTGCAGGATCCAGACGCTTCCCGCGCCGGAGGATCGGCCGCCCGTGCTGGTCCCCGCCGCGGCGACCAGGAGCTCGGAGTAGCCGTCTCCGTCGAGATCGCCGCCGTCGGCGAGCTTTTCGCCGACGTCCAGGTTCGTGGTGTCTCCGGTGTAGGCGGCGTCCGCGGCGGTGATGTCGAGGCTGCCGGTCCAGAGGCAGGCGCGATCGCGGCCGTCGCAGTCCTGATCGATGCCGTCGTCACAGACCTCGGTCACGTGCGGGGCGATGTCGGGATCTCCGTCGTCGCAGTCTCCGGCGAGCCCGACGCCGATCGCATCACACGCCGCGATCCCCGCCTCCGCGTCGCCCGCGCCGTCTCCGTCGCGGTCGGCGTACCAGAGCGTCGCATCCGCGGCGTCGTCGTCCACCACACCGTCACAGTCCTGGTCGATCCCGTCGCACACTTCGGTGGCCGCGGGAAACACGGCGGCGTCCGCGTCGTCGCAGTCGCCCTCCACCGACACCCGACCGATGGGGGCCTCGCAGGCGTGAACGGACGAACCCGCGCCGAAGCCGTCCCGATCGCGATCGAGCCACCACGCCGGGCACGACCCTCCCGCGTCGGTCGAGTCGATCCCCGTGCCGGTGTCGGTGTCGAGCTCGGTCCCGGTGTCGACCGCGGAGTCGGCTCCGCCTGGGACGTCGGTGTCGGTGTCGCCGTCGGGATCGGCGTCGCCGTCCTCCGCGCGCGCGATGCCGGAGTCGCTCGCCGCACGGAGATCGTCGCCCGTCTCCACGGGGACGACGCACGCCAGGAGGGTCAGGGACAGGAACAAGCGATCGCCTCGGAGTCGGAGGCCCGTAGTATGGCCGGCCTTCGCGAAACCCCGCCACTGCTTCCGAGCGGCGGGCATGGATGCGCGGTCGCTGGCGGTTACACGGGACCCCCTCCACCGGAGCGCTCCATGCCCGTCACCGTCTACGGAATCTCGACCTGCGGCACCGTCAAGAAGGCGCGAAGCTGGCTGACGGACCACGGCGTTGCACACACCTGGGTGGACTTCCGTGCCACGCCGCCCGAGCCCGCGCGCGTGGCGCGGTGGGTGGCCACGTTCGGGGCGCCGCCGATGCGGAACACGAGCGGTGGCGCGTACCGCGCGCTCGGGGAAGAGAAGGCGGGCTGGGACGAGGCGCGCTGGACCACCGCGTACCAGGGAGACGCGATGCTGGTGAAGCGGCCCGTGATCGAGGTGGACGGCCTGCCCGTGCTCGTCGGCTTCCGGGAGGAGGACTACGCGCGGCAGTTCAGGGGATAGCCGAGCGCGCCGGGGCGACCCCGCCATCGAGCGGGACGCCGTCGATGACCACCCGCCAGTACCAGGTGCGCGCTGCGTCGAGGGGCAGGCTCACCCGCAGGCCGCCGTTTGTATCACTCACGGATTCAACCGAACGAACCGCCGGTGTATCGCGTGTATCATCCAGGCTCGCTTCGAGTCGGACGCGCGCTCCGGGGCGTGCCGCGACGGCGAAGTCGACCCTGACCGGTGATACACGTGACGCAACGGCTGGATGTGTCAGTGTGGGGGCCACCATCTCGGCGCCGGCGGCGATGGTGAAGCCCAGCGTCTGCGCGAAGGTGGCGGGCACGCCCGTGACGGGAGATGCGACGCTGTCCGTCACGCGCACCAGCATGAAGAAGCTGCCCGACTCGGTGGGCGTGCCGGTGACGGCGCCGCTCGCGTCGAGGACCAGCCCCGGCGGGAGCGCGCCGCCGGCGACGGACCAGACCAGGGGCGCGGTGCCGGCCCACGCCTCGAACTGGGCGGTGTAGGCGACGCCCACGGTGCCGGGATCGCCGGCGCGGGTTGTCACGGCCAGCGACCGATGCTCGTCGACCCACGCGGCGAAACCCTCCACGTCGGCGCCGTCGGGGGGTGAAGCATCCAGGCTGTCGAGCTCGGCCGCGTCGGCGGCCAGGTCGTACAGCTCGGTCTCGCCGTTGCCCCATTCGACGTACTTCCACCGATCGGTCACGACGCTCGCCCAGACCGGGTGGTCGCCCACCGCGGTCTCGAGGAAGACGTGGTCACGCGTGTCGGGGGCGGTGGGGTCGAAGATCGCCGGGCCGAGGTCGTGGCCGCCGCCGGTCAACGGGAGGCCCGCGAACTCGGCGATGGTGGCGGGAAGATCGAGATTCATGGCGACGAGTCGCTCGTCCTCGCGCGGCGTGGCGCCGGGGGCCCGAATCAGGACCGGCACCCGCACGGCCTCCTCGTAGGCCACCCCCTTGCTGTTGATCCGGTGCTCGCCGTGGAGGTGGCCGTTGTCGCTGGCGAACACCAGCACGGTGCGGTCGAGCAGCTCGCGTGCCTCGAGCCCGTCCATCAGATCGCCGACCGCGCGATCCAACGACATCAGGTTGTCGAGCATCAGGCGCGTCTCGTCGTCGATGCGCGCGAGGTCGGCGTGGTCGAGCTCGATGCGCTGGATCCAGAGCGGCTTGTCGGAGACGTCCTCCTCGTCGAACGAGGCGGGTCGCGGCGCGAAGTCGGCCCAGTTCCCGACGTCCTCGGCGGCGGGCTCGCCGTAGATGTGCGGCGACTGGGGCGTGATCAGGACGAAGGTGGGCTCATCGGGGTGCGCGTCGAGAAACGCCAGGGCCTGGCCGAACAGCCAGCCGGTGAGGTGCTCGCCGCCGGTGTTCTCGTACGTGCCGAGGCCGGCCGCGTCGGGGGTGCTCGAGCCGCGGACGAGGGAGGAGTCGTAGCTGTCGCCGATGGCGTTCGGCACGAGGAACAGGTCCCAGCCGGGGGGGATGTACGGCGCTTCGTCCTCGTAGCCGTTGAGGTACTTCCCCACGATCGCGGTGCGGAACCCGGCGCGCTGCAGGCGCGTGGCGAGCGTGTCGCCGTCGTGGAACAGGGCGATGCCGCCGTTTGGATAGTCGTTCGTCTGGACCCCTGTCTCCGCCGGGTACTCGCCGCCCGTCAGGAAGCTCGCGCGCACAGGGCAGCAGAGGGGCACGGTCGCGTACGCGCGCGTGAACCGGACGCACTCCGGGGCGAGGCGGTCCACCACGGTCGGCATCGCCCAGAGGTAGTTCTCGCCGAGGTCGTCCGCGAGCACCAGCACGAAGATCGGGGCCCCAGGGGGCTCGGCGGTGTCGGTGTCACCGGTCTCGGCGGTCTCGGCGGTCTCGTCCGTCTCGTCCGTGTCGGGCGCGCTGTCCGGGCCGGCGGTTTCGGTGTCGGGCGGGACAGAGTCCCGGGGTTTTCCCGGGCCGGGGTCGGTGCAACCCGCGAGCCCCGCGAGCGCGATCAGGCCGAAGCCCCGAGGGAAGCCGGGGGCGAGGAGGAGGGCGAGCATGGGGGGAAGGAATGGGCGCACGCGCAGAGTATGCCTCGACTCGGCCCGAGTTTCAGCAACGAGTGCCGCCCGCCGCCAACAGCGCCGCGTTGCGCGCCCGCGCGATCGCGACGACGAGCTCGGCCGATCCGAACGGCTTGGAGATCGAGGCCGCGAGCCCGGCGGCTTCTAGCGCGGCGAGCCCGTCCTCATCGTGGTACCCGCTGCACAAGATGACCTGCGCGTCGGGGCGGATGGCCCGGAGGGCGTGGAACACCTCCTCCCCGCTCATCCCTGGCATCGTGCGATCGATGATGAACGCGTCGATACCGGTGCCGATGCGCCGAGCGGCGGCGAGCACGGCGTCTCCGCCGCTCACCGGGATCACGGAGTATCCGAGCGCGCGGAGCAGGTCGGAGGTGCTCTCCAACACGGATGCATCGTCGTCCGCCACGAGCATCGTCCCGGACTGAAGGACCAGCGGCGCGCGGGGGGAGATGGCGAGCTGCGCCGCGGGGTGTCCCAAGCTGGGGAGGAGGACGCGGAAGGTGCTCCCGGCCCCGGGGGCGCTCACGACCTCGATGAGGCCCATGTGTCCGCGGACGATGCCGAGCACCGCGGCGAGCCCAAGGCCCCGCCCCTCCGCCCGCGTGGTGAAGAACGGGTCGAAGATCCGGGTCAGCGTCGCGTCGTCCATCCCGATACCCGTGTCCCGAACCTCGATGAACACGTACTCTCCGAGCGGGACGCGGGGCCGGAGCCACCCCCGGGCAAGGCGCGCGGCGTCCACGTGCGTGAGGCCGCTTTGCAGCGTGACCTCCCCGCCGTTCGACTCCGCCGCCGCCGCGGCATTGGTGAGCAGGTTCATCACCACCTGCTGGAGCTGGCTCGGATCCCCCGACACCCCAGGCAGATCGGGGGTGAGCCGCTCGAGCATGACGATGTTGCGAGGGATGGCGAGCCGCAGCAGGCGTTGGGTTTCGCCGATCAGGGCGTTCACGTCGATCTCGCGCATGGACGGGGGGCGCCGCCCCGCGTAGGCGAGGAGCTGGGAGGTGAGCTCGGCGGCCCGTTGGGCCCCGCGTTCGATGCGTTCGAGCCGCAGCACCACGGGCTCCCGCCGCGACGGATCGGACTCGGCCTCTCGCATCGCGAGCTCGGCGTTCCCCAGGATCCCCGCGAGCAGGTTGTTGAAGTCGTGCGCGATGCCACCCGCGAGGAGGCCGATCCCTTCGAGCTTCTGGGCGCGGTGGAACTGCTCCTCGGCGAGGGAGCGTGCCGCCTCCGCCTGCCGACGGCGTTGCTTGGATCGGCGCAACATCGCGTGCTGGCGGCGGATCTGGCGCTGCGCTTCCCGGAGGGCTTCGTAGTTCGCCCGCAGCTCGGTCCGCTGGGCCTCCATCTCCTGAAACCCAGGGGGGAGGCGCAGCAGGCCGCGGAGGGTCGCCCACACGCGCTGGAGGAGGCTGGGCTGCGCGCGGGCGAACCGCACGTCGTACACCGCCTCCCGCCGCCCCAACACCATCTCCACCTGGGCCGGGGGGTAGCCGCAGAGGGTGGGGTTGATGCGCAGCCCGCCGAGGAAGATGTAGAACACCCCGGGTACTTCGCGGTACTCGGGCGGGATGGCGATGGTCACGCGGAGGCGCCCGCCGCCGAGATCCTCGAGCTTCGTGATGGCGTTGTGGAACATGGACGGACCGACGACCTTGAGCATCACGTCGTAGAGAGCGGCCGGGTTGGTCAGCGCTCCGAGCAGGGTGGAGAGCGTCCTCATCGCCGGGATGTTTGGGGCCGAGGCGCCGATCTCCGCCATCCCCTCCAATCCGACCAGGGCCTCGAGGCGCACACAGATGTCGCCGAAGAGCTCCCAGTCGATCCGCTGGGAGCTCCGCTCGAGGAGAGCGAGGTTGGCGCCCGTGCCCTCCACCAGCTCGGAGCGGGGGATGCCGCGCGCGTCGAGGTGGGCGAGCATGGGGGCCAGGGCGCGGCAGCTGACTTCTCGCATCGTCCTTCTGAAGAAACCCGATATTATCCCACTCTCGTCCGCGCGCGACCCGACGCCCGGGGGCGTCCGAGCGACGCGAGCGATGCGTACACGACCGGCGTGACGTAGAGCGTCAGGACCGTGGCGGAGATCATCCCGCCCACCACCGCGATGCCGAGCGCCGCGCGGCTGTCACCCGACATGCCGAGCGCGATGGGGACCGCGCCGCCGATCGTCGCCACGGAGGTCATCAGGATGGGGCGCACCCGCAGGCGGGTGGCCTGCTCGGCCGCGGCCCAGGGGAGCAGCCCCTCGTGGTCCCGGAGCTGGCGCGCGTATTCGACGATGAGGATGCCGTTTTTCGTGACGAGCCCGACGAGGAGGATGAGGCCGACCTGCGCGAAGAAGGAGAGCGTCGAGCCGGTCACGAGCAGCGCGGCGAACGCGCCGGCGAGCGCGAGGGGCACGCTGAGGAGGATGGAGATCGGCGCCACGAACGAGTCGAACTGGGCCGCGAGCAGCAGGTAGACGAGCGCGAGCGCGAGCAGGAACATCTGGAGGAGCGAGGAGGAGCCCTCCTCGAAGTCCTTGGACTGCCCGGCGAGCGCGGTGCGGAAGCCCTCCGGGAGGGTCTCGGCGACGACGCGCGCGCGGGTGATGGCCTCGCCGAGCGTGATCCCGTCGAGGTTGGCGCTGATGGTGGCCGAAGGGGCGCGATCGTAGTGGTAGCGGGTCGACGGGGCGCTCTGCTCCTCCCACCGCACGAAGTTGGAGAGCGGCACCATGTCCCCGCTCGCCGTCCGAAGGTGGATGCCCGCGAGGTCTCCCGGCTGATCGCGGCCCCCGCGCCCGAGCTCGGCGATGACCTTGTACTGGCGCACGCCGCGCTTGAACGTGGAGACCTCGGCGCTGCCGGTCAGGACCTGCACCGTTCGGACGAGCTCCCGGATGGGGACGCCGAGCGCGGCCGCCTTTTCGCGATCGACGACGAGCCGGAGCTCGGGGCGGTTGAGCTTGAGGTCGGGGTTGACCGAGGAGAGGCCGGGCACGTCCGACAAGGCGGCCACGAACTCGGGGAGGGCCGCGGCGAGCGTCTCGAAGTCGGGGTGCTGGAGCACGAATTGGAGCGGCGACGAGGAGCCGCGGCCGACGGTCGGGGACTGGGTCGGCACGGCGCGGAAGGCGGTGATCTCGCCGAGGGGGCCCCGGAGCGCATCCACGATCTGCTGCTGGCTGCGATCCCGCTCGTCGCGTGGCACGAGCGGGAACATGATCATGCCGCTGTTGGTGGCGCCGGTGACCCCGCCCCGCCCCGTGGCCACCCGCGCGAGCATCATGCGCCGCTCGGGGACGAGGGGCGCCAACGTGGCCTCCACCTCGCGCATCCGCGCGTCCATCCACTCGAACGTGGTGCCCTCGGGCGCCTCCGTCCGCACCTGGAACATGCCGCGGTCCTCGATCGGGAAGAACTCGCGCGGGGTCGTGGACAGGCCGTAGCCGCCGACCGCGACGGCCCCGACCAGCATCGGCAGCACCAGCCAGGGCCGGCGCATGACGACGGCGAGGGTGCGATTGAAGGTGCGCTCCCAGAGCGGCTCGCGCCGCGCGGAGGGTCGGGGCGGGACCTCGGAGCCCTCGGGGCCTGGAGCGGAGACGGGGCGGGCGTGCGCCGCGAGCAGCTTCGCGCACAACATCGGCGTGAGGGTCAACGCGACGATCATGCTGAGCGCCACGCTCGCTGCGACGGTGACCCCGAACTCGAGGAACAGCCTTCCTGTGGCGCCGCCGGTGAACACGACGGGCAGGAACACCACGACGAGCGAGAGAGTGGTCGCGACGACCGCCGCGGCGATCTGGCGGGTGCCGAGCAGCGCGGCCTCGTAGGGGGTGTCCCCCTCCTCGAGCCGCCGCACGATGTTCTCGAGGACCACGATCGCGTCGTCGACGACGAGGCCGATGGCGAGGACCAGGCCGAAGAGCGTGAAGACGTTGAGCGTGAAGCCGGCGATCCAGAGCACCAGGAAGGTGCCGACGAGCGAGACGGGGATGGCGAGCGTGGGGACGAGGGTGCTGCGCAGATCGCGCAGGAAGAGGAAGATGACGGCGACCACGAGGCCGAAGGCGACGAGGAGCGTGTGCTCGACGTCGCGGATGGAGGCGCGCACGGCCTCGGCGCGGTCGTACACCACGTCGAGGGTCATGCCGACCGGCAGGTCCGCTTCGATGAGCGACAGGCGGCGCTTGACCTCGTCCGCCACGTCCACCACGTTGGCCTTCGCCTGCGGGTTGACCGACAGCGTGATCGTCGGGGCCCCCTCCGTACGCGCGGCAGTGCGCTCGTTCTCCGCGCCGAGGCGCAGGCTCGCCACGTCCCGCAGGTACACCTGCCCGTCGCCGTCCGCGCGCACGATCAGCGCGCCGAACTCCTCGGGCGTCCGGAGCCCGCTCTGCACGCTGAGGGTGAGCTGGGTGGCCGCCCCCTCGAGGCGCCCCGCCGGAACGTCCACGTTCCCCGCGCGCAGCGCCGCCTCGATGTCCCCGACCGTGACCCGCCGGGCCGCGAGCCGCGCCGCGTCGAGCTCGAGGCGCATCGCCCACACGCGCGCGCCGTTCAAATCAACGCCGCTGACCCCGGGCACGTTCTCGATGCGCTCGCGCACGATGGTGTCGGCGACCTCGGTGACGTCGAGCAGATCGAACCCCTCCCCGGAGAGGCGCACGAACATCACCGAGTCTCCGGATGCGTCGGACTTCGACACGATGGGCTCGTCGACGTCGGTGGGCAGGCGCCGGCGCGCTTGCCCGACGCGTCCTCGCACGTCGTTCGCGGCGGCCTCGATGTCCAGCCCGAGCTCGAACTCGATGCGGATCTCCGAGCGCCCGTCCTGGCTCGTGCTCGACATCGTCCGCACGCCCTCGATGCCGTTGAGCTCGCGCTCGAGCACCTCGGTGACGTCGGTCTCCATGATGGCGGGGTCGGCGCCGGGCCACGACGTGGACACGCTCACGACGGGGGACTCGACGTCGGGCGTCTCCCGGACGCCGAGCAGCCGGTAGCCCATGAGCCCGAGGAGGAGCAGGAGGAGGGAGATGACCGCGGAGAGGACCGGACGTTGGACGAAGATGTCGGTCGCGCCGCCGCCTTGCCGGGGGCCGCTCACCGGGACGCCGGGGGTGCGGAGGCGGGCGCGGGAGCTGGATCGGAGGCGGGCGCGGCTTCACCGTCCGCGAGCACCCGAACCGCGGCGCCCGAGCGCAGGCGCGCGAGGCCCTCGATCACGACGGAGTCTCCCGCCGCCAGCCCCTCGACGGCCTCGATGCGGTCCTCGGTGCGCTCCCCCGTGCGGATCGGGCGCAGGGTGGCGGTGCCGTCGGGGGCCACGACGTAGACGGCGGCGCCCGCGGCGGATCGGATCACGGCCTGGGTCGGGACGCGCACGGCGTCCGCGCGGATGAGCGTCACGACGCGAACGGCCCCGGTCATCCCCGGTCGGAGGAGGGGGTCCGGCTCGGTGATCGCCACCCGCACGTCGACGGTGCGCGTGTCGGCCGCCACGCGGGGGGCCACATAGGACACCCGCCCGGGGAACGTGCGACCCGGCAGGGCGTCCACGCGAACCACCGCGGGCTGGCCCACGGCCACGCTCGCCAGGGCCGCCTCGGGCAGCGCGACCTCGACCACCAGCTGCGCGAGGCCCTCGATGCGGGTGATCGCAATCGAGGGGTCGATGCGCTCGCCGCGGGCCACGTCGCGGCGGCCCACCACCCCGTCGAACGGCGCGACGAGCACGGTGCGGCGCAGGCCTTCGTCCGCCCGCGCGAGCTCCGCGGCCGCCAGCGCCACCTCCGCCTCGGCGCGATCGAGCTCCGCCTGCGACACGTCCCCACCGCCGACGAGGGGCGCTCGGCGGTCCCGCTCCAGCGTCGCGAGGCTCATGCGCGCGCGGGCCTCGGTCAGCGCGGCCTTCGCGTCGGCATCGCGCAGCCGCACGAGCGCCTGGCCGCGACGAACGTTGTCGCCATCCTCGAACAGCACGGCCTCGACGAGCCCCGCCACTTCCGGGCGCAGCTCGGCGGTGTTCACGGCCTCCACCGTGCCCGTGGCCGACAGGGCGTCCTCCGCGGGAGCGGCCACGAGCACCTCGACACGCACGGGAACGGGAGACTTCGCCCCCCCGCCGGCGCCGCTCCGCGTCGCGTCCGATGGGGCGCAGGTCACCAGGAAGGCGGCGAGGAACACGGCCAGAACGGGGGCGTGGGTGGGGGTCGACACGGGGCCTCCTGTACGGCTCGGGGATCCCCTCCGCGCGCTCGCCCGCCTCCCTATCGGCATGGGCGGCCGTGCGTACGTCGCATCGGACGCTCATGACATCCGTTGAACAACGCGCCCGCGCGCCATACACGCGCGCGATGAAAGAACAGAACGCCGAGCGCATGCTGGTGTCGCTCCTGAAGGAGGTCTGCGCGGCGCGGCGCATCCGCCTCACGTCGTTCTCGGACGATTGGGTGTTCTGCCTCCAACGAGAGGGGCGCACCGCCTACGTGGTCGGGTTCGATTTTGGTGTCAACAACGCCACCGCCAAGATGATCGCGAAGGACAAGTCGGCCACGTCCGACCTGTTGCGCTTCCACGACGTGCCCCGGGTCGAGCACCGGCTGTTCCACAGCCCCGAGCTGGCCGGCTACGTGCCGCTCGAGGGCAGCTGGCGCCCCATGCTCGACTATTTCATGGCATCGGGACGCCACCTCGTCTGCAAGCCGAACGAGGGCACGGGAGGCCGGCTCGTGCTGCGGGCGCGCACCCCGTTGGAGCTCGAGGCCGCGGTGCACCGCATCCTTCGGGGGAGCCGGTCGGTCTGCCTCTCCCCCTTCGAGCTCATCGGGGACGAGTACCGCGTGGCCGTGTTGAACGGCGTCGTCCAGTTCGCGTATCGCAAGCAGCGCCCCGCCCTGATCGGCGACGGAGTGAGCTCCGTCCGGCGGCTCCTTCTGGCACGTCTGGACGACCAATCCGATTTTTCCGGCGCGGCGCAGCGGTTGGCCGAGCTCGGGGAGATGAGGCTGGATTTCGAGCTCGTGCCGCGCCTGGGCGAGCGGGTCGAGCTGAATTGGCGGCACAACCTCGGCCAGGGCGCGGAGCCCGAGCTGTTGAACGAGGAGAGCCCGGAGCTTCGCGAGGTGGCCGCGCTGGCGCTCCGGGGCGCCGCCGCCCTGGGGATCGATCTCGCGTCGGTCGATGTCGTCGACGCGGGGGGCACGCTCAAGATCCTCGAGATCAACTCCGGCATCATGATGGAGAGCCTGGTCCGGAGCCTGCCCGACGGCCGGGCGCTCGCGCGGCGCTTCTACGACCGGATCGTGTGCGCGGCGCTGTTCCTCGACGCGGCCTCGTGAGCCGCGGCGGCGGGGAGGACGGTCGGCCGTTCATGCCGGCGATCCTCGAACGAATCGGGCCGCTCCTCGGCGCCGAGGTGATCTTCGAGCCCGAGTTCGGAATCGTGGGGCTGGTCCGCTTTCCGAACGGACGGCAATCCTACTTCTGGCACAACAAGTTCAACCTGAACTCGGTGAGCTCCGCCCGGATCGCGCAGGACAAGGGATACACGACGCACTTCCTGTCGGTGCAGGGGTTCCGGGTGCCGCGATCCCGCACCTTTTTCCGGGAGGCGTTCCGGCTCGCGCTCGACTCGGATCGGGGCACCGAGGCCGCCATGGCCTACGCGCACTCGCTGGGCTGGCCGGTGTACGTGAAGCCCTGCCGGCGCAGCCAGGGCGACGGGGTCTCGATGGCGATGGATCCCGCCGAGCTCGTCGAGGCCACGGCGCGGGTGCTCGGTCGGGACCGGATGATGATCGTCCAGGAGGCCTGCCCCGGTCGGGACTACCGGATCGTGACGCTCGACGGCGAGGTCATCAACGCCTACGAGCGCGTTCCGCTCGAGGTCGTCGGGGATGGACGGTCCTCCGTGGCGGCGCTGCTCGAGACGCTCCAGACCACGTTCGACGCGAGCGGCCGGGACACCCGGATCCCGGTGGAGGACGAGCGCATCCACACGCGGCTGCGTCGGCAGGGCCTCACCGTCCGCAGCGTCCTCCCCGAGGGCGCGCGGCTCCGCCTGCTCGACATCGCCAACCTCTCCTGCGGCGGCACCACCATCGACATCACCGAGCGGCTGCATCCGAGCGTCGCCGCGCTCGCCGCGCGCGTGGCGGTGGCGCTGGACCTGCGCTTCGCGGGCATCGACCTGTTGATGCCGGACGCGACCGCGCCGCTCGAGGACTACGTGGTGCTCGAGGTGAACTCGGCGCCCGGCCTGGATCACTACGGCACCGCGGGCCCCGATCACCAGGCGTTCGTCGACGCGCTGTACCTCAAGGTGTTGCGCGCGGTTGAGCGGGGGCCGGCGTAGCGGGCTCGGCCCGCGTGCGGCTCACTCCCGGACGAACGCCGCCGCGACATGCGCCACGAACCAGTCCGGGCACACGCCTCCGGTGTTGATGGCCTGCAGCTCGTCACCCGCGTGCACCACGCGCCACGGGCCGACCGCGGCTTCCTGGCCGTACGGCACGGACCCCACGTCGCCCTCGGCGCTGACGGTGAAGTCGAAGGCCGACCACGTCCCGCACTCGTCGTGTTGCGTACACACCATCCCGCCCTGTTCGAGGACCACGTCCGCCGGGGTCGCGAGGTCCGCGAGGCTGCCCGCGACGCCGATGACCACGCGCTCGATCCCCGCGCCGTCCGCGAGCACCACATGGCCCTCGTCCGGCCCGAACTCGCCGAACGTGTACGCGAGGTCGAGCGAGACGGTGTCGCCGACGACCACGGGGGCCACGAGGTCCGGCGCCGTGAGCCCCACGGTGGTCTCCACTCCGTCGGCGTCCGCGACGACGAGGACCACGGCGTCCTCCGTGCTCCCCGCCAGGTGGAAGAACCGGACGTCGCACGCGTCGGGGACGGGGGCCGTCGTGACCGACGTGACGGTGCCGGTCACGCTGAGCTCGGCGGTCCCGTAGCCCGGGTAGTCCAACCCCGGATTGCCGAAGCAGGCTCCCACGTCCGGGGGCTCCGGGAGATCGTCGCACGTCTCCGGCACGTCCCAGGTACAGGCGGCCAGGGGGAGGGCCAGGAGGAGAGGGAGTGCCCGAAGGCGAGGGAGCGAGCGTGTCATGTCCCTGACAATAAGCAGGATCAGTGCCCCCCCGCCGCGATCCCTTCCTTCGGCGGATCCTTCGGGGGGTAGAGGAAGCTCATGGGGTAGCGCAAGAAGCGCACGATGACGGCGCGGAAGAGCCCGAGCAGCGCGCTTGCCGGCACGTTGCGCGCGCGCAGGGCGACCAGCAGCGCGAGGGAGAAGCTCACCGAGAAGTTGAGCAGGCCGATGAGCCCGATGCCGGCGAGCGCCTCGCGAAAGGCGGGCTCCACGACCCGGAAGGGCCCGACCGACGCGCCCGCGAGCGCCAGGCTGGCGGTGGAGAGGGTGACGTGACGCACATCCACCGGGGCGCCGAAGAACTTGCCGACGATCGGCGCGGCGCCGAGCAGGAAGCCGAGCGACACATTGCTCCCGATCCCCGACACATGGAGGACGAAGCCCCGCGACAAGAGCCGGGCCCGGCCGGCGCCCACCCAGCGTAGGAGCGAAGGATGCCCCGCGATCGCCTCCGGAAGCCGATGGAGCGCGCTCCAGTTCTCCAACCAGCCGCCCAGGATGCTCGACAGCCAGAGGAACACGCCCGTCAGCGCCGCGTAGAAGAGCGAGCCGCTCTTCAGCGGGTGGTGGGACGTGACGACGTACGCCGCGGTGTCGGCGTCGAGGAACGGCGAGCCGGTCCACGCCACGGCGATGGAGTGGACCGCCAGCGCGGCGGGGACCACCATGCCGAGGTTGCCGATGAGCGCCGCGAGTTGGGAGCGCAAGGTGCGCGCGATCAGCTCGACGAGCGAGTCGAGGCCGCCCCGGCCGGACTGTTGGATGTTGGCGGCGAGGGCCGCCGCGGTCATCGAGGGCTGCTTGGTGGCGAGCGTGAACCCGAGGAACTGGAGCGCGACGAAGCTCCCCGCGTAATTGAGCCCGGCGAAGGCCCCCTGGAAGAAATAGGGGAGGTGAGCCGCGGCCAACCAGAACTTCACCACCGTCGTGCCCGCCGTGATGAACCCGCCCCCGGCGGCAGACCTCAACATCGCGTGCCACTCGGTGCGGCTCGCGGTGATGTAGTGCTCCCCCGTCTCTCCGGCGCGCTCGATGATGCGGCGCGCGAGCAGGCGGCTGTTCTGTTGGACGAGCACCAGGAAGCTGCGGTCGGCGATCGCCTGGGCGACCAGGTCCCGGAAGAAGCGGACGGTATGCGCGCGCAGCCGGGCGGCGTCGGGCGGCTGGGTGTCGAGCAGCGTGAGGAGGTTGTCGACGCGCTCCAGCAACCGGCCCAGGAGCTCCACGCGGAACACCAGGTCGACGCTGACCCCGCCCACGTCGAGGTGGGTGGCCACCCGCTCGAGGACGACCCGCCCGGACGCGACGTGGGCGACCGCCTCGTCGCGGAGGCGCTGGGCTTCGGCTTCGCCGCCCGGATCTCCCGCCTGCGCCGCTCGCCGGGCGTCGAGGTACGACGCGGTGGTGCGGGCGAGCGCCAGGAGCGGGAGGTTCCCGACGTGCGGAACGGCGCTGCGCGAGCGGATGTCCTCGTCGAGCCCGAGCGAGGCGGCGCGAACCGCCAGGAGGGCCAGCGCCTCTCCCGCCTCCCCATGGAGCCGACGCCGGGCGGCGCCCGCGAGGTCCGTGACGTCCTCGACGGCGGGTGCTCCGTCCGGGATCAGCAGCGTCACGAGCTCGGCCAACAACGAGGGCGGCGCCGCATCGAGCCAGTGCATCGAGCGGGCGTCGGGGAAGAGCCGCGCGGTCAACGCCGCGAGGCAGTCATGCTCGGGTGGGCGCGGCAGCAGCCGTCCGACGAGGCGATCCACGAACTCGGAGAAGAATCGCAGCTCCGAGGGGAGCCCGGTGCGCGCCAGCAGCCGCAACGCGGACGATTCCACCACCACACCCGTCACGAGGTGCGCCAGCGCGCCCGCCCATCGCGGTGCATCGCGGAGCACCTCTACCAACAACCAGACGCGCCCCGCGCCCGATCCGTCGCCGACCGTGGCGTGGTCGGGGAGATCGAGCGGGGCAGGGTCGCGGAGCCACGTCGCGAGCGCGACGATGGTGTCCAAGCGCGCCGCAAGCGAACCCCCAGGCTCCATCGCCAGGAAGATCGCGGCGAGCTCGGACCCGACCTCGGGCCGCACCTTCGGCGCCGCGCGCTCGACGGCGACGGCGATCTCGTCCCCCCCGGGGCCGGAGCGGTCAGCAGGGGTGACCGGACCGGTCGCTGGTGGCTCGAACATGGCTGGAGGATAACGCCCGCGCGCGGCGCCTCGGGGCCGGATGCCCCGACTCCACTGATACATGTGTCATGTATCAGTGGAGTCGAGCTCGCTACCTTCCGACGCTTGCGAGCCCCGGGAACCCGGCCCAGGCCCCGCTCCAGCCGAGGTAGGCGCCCCACAACGGGGCGAACAACACGCACAGGAGCGGGAGGTAGAGCAGCGAGCCGAGGCCGCAGGTCACGAAGCTGATGACGCTGATGATGATGCCCGCGATGACGACGCTGACCTGCACCATGAGGGCCTGGATGGCGTGGTACCGGATGAACTTCGACTTGTCCTGGAAGACCAGCAGCACGACGAGCGGCCCCAGGAAGGCCGACATGAACACGCTCAGGTGGGCGATGAGGGCCCACATCTTGTCGTCGCTGGTGGGGGTCTCGCCCCAGGTCATCGCGTAATCAGACACGGTCTCTCCAGGCTTTTCGGTGGGTGCGGATGCTATCACGGCCTCGGCCGGGTGACCGGGCCGCGCCCGTTCAGCCGCCCACGAGCTGGTCGCGGACCACATCCGGGCGGGCGCGCACCCAGGCGCGCATCGCGGCAAGCGCGTCCCGGCAGCCGTAATCTCCCCAGGGGCTGCGCGGGTCGGCACGGCAAGCGTCCTCGATCCGGGCGGTCTCCAGGTCGACGAAGCCGGCGAGATCGCTCGACTCCCAAACGTCGAGCACGTGCAGGATGCGCTCGTTCAGGCGCGCGGCGCACGCGGGAGAGGTCTGGCAACGGAGGGCGAGCTCGCCGTAGTACTCCTCGTTCACCGACACCTCGGTGCCGTCGTAGCGGGTGCGGAACGCCTGGTCCGGCCCCCACGGGATCATCGTCCACCGGGCAGCCAGGGGCGCGTGGTAGATGAGGAAGTTGTTCGCGAGGGTGGAGTAGGCGTCGTCGTTGGCCGTCACCAGCTCGGCGGCCCACAGGTCGAGCAGGGTGTCCGCGCCGGAGAATTGGGCGTCGAGGATGTCGAGGTGGTCGTCCGCGGTCGACACATCAGTGGCGTCGATGAGCGCGATGATGTCGGAGCGATCGGTCGGCTCGCCGTCGACCTTCAGCTCGAAGTTGTCGTCGCGCCCGTGCTTGATGTCCGCCCCGTAGCCGCCCTCGTAGAGGTTGCCGCCCTCGTCGCCCTCGAACCGCCGCTCGATGAACTCGATGTCGAGCGTCTCGACGACGCCGTAGAGGCCGAACAGCTCGCCGTTGACGGTGATCTCGGCGTAGCCGTGGCGGGGAGCGACCAGACCGAGCTGATCGTAGAGGTAGTAGGCCGCGTGCTCGGACGACATGGAGGCGTCCTGGACCATGTTGTTCAGGGTCAGGCGCTTGAGGTCGTGAAAACGCTGCTCCTCGTCCCACTCCTGAAAATCGATCTTGAAGGCCGCCTTCTCGGTCAGGTCCCGGAAGGAGCCGCTGCTGCCCTTGAGGTGGAGCCCGACGTCATAGGCCTCGGCGCCGAAGGTGAAGGTGGCGTGCACGTCCGTCTTCGGGTCCGCGTCGAGGGACGCCATCGCGGCGGCGTCGAGCGTGAGCGCGAACGCGAGGATGTCGTCCCCGAACAGGAAGTCCTCGTCGTCGTCCGGGTCGATCGGGTCGGTGTCGGTGTCCGTGTCGGTGTCCGCCGGCGCCGTGTCGGGCGCCCCGGTGTCGTCGATCGGCTGGTCGTTCGGCGGGTCGAGCGGCGAGCCGCAAGCGAGGAGGAGGAGCATCGGGACCTCAGGGAGCGGGGCAGGCGTCGCCCGCGGACGGCAGCGCGAGCCCGGCGGCGGAGAGGGTGGCGGTAGAGCGGAGGTCGGCCGGCCCGGCCGGAGTCCCCCACGAGAGGAGGGCGAGGGCGCCGAGCTGGTGCCATCCATCGCTGACGAGCTGGCCACGCCCGTCGATCGAGAGCACGAGGCGCTCGCTCAACCGCACGCCCGTGCCGAGCCGGGCGGTGCCGACGGCCCCGAAGCCGGCGGAGGCGAACGCGGTCGGCTCGCCGCCGAGGTAGCGCGGGCCTCCTCCGACGCTCGCGCATACGCGTGCGGGGCCCATGCGGACGTAGCCGTCGAGCTCCACGAGGCCGGCGAGATGGAGGGGCGGGCTGAAGTACGCTCCCTGTCCGGGGACGAACGCGTCGTCGCGTCGCGCATAGGCCTGTGCGACCCCCGACGCGGAGATCTGGGCCCCGAACGGCGCCGCGTCGATGTCCTGCTCCACCCAGAACACGCCCTCGCCCAGCACGTTCGGCGTGATGCCGATGCCCTCCACCCAGCCGGTGCGGCCGGAGATCCCCAGGTTGGTCTTCGGCGTCGACCAGGCGAGCGAGGCGCCGATCGTGAGCTCCGACGCCCGGCCGAAGCGCTGTCCGGTGGGAGCGTAGACCTCGCTCGCCCAGCTCGCGCGGGAGTCCGTGCGCGGCGCCCGAACGGTCTCGAACGCGAGCCCGAGGCTCCGCACCAGCTTCAGCGCCAGCCGGGCGGCCCAGGTGGGGTAGACGCCGCCGTCGAAGCCGATGGGACTGGTCCCGACGTGAGCGCTGGCGGACACCCGGCGCGCCTCGGGCGTGAGGATGCCGACGGACGCGGCCACGCCGTCGTCCGTGCCGGTGTCCGCGTAGAGATGGAGCGGCACGACCTGCGCGCGGACCCGCACCGAGCCGAGGGCGGGGGTGGTGACCTCTACCGGAACGCCGACCGCGCCGATCTGGGCGGATCCGGGCAACCCGCCGCGGGTGATGAAGAGCACCCCGGCCGATGCGCGCGCGGCACGGTCGGCGGCCAGCGTCGCGCGCGCCTCGGGGAGCCGCGTGTCGCGTAGGTCGGAGGCGGCGACCGGCTCCTGCGCGGCGGGGCCTTCCCGGCCGGAGGGGAGGGGCAGCGCAGGCAGGCGCGGCCGGTCTCGGACGGGGGGCACGGGGGCGGGCAGGGCATCGACGCGCGCCAGGGTCCGGGCGGCCGCGGCGTGTGCTCCGCGACGGGTCTGCACGCCCGCGAGGGCCAGGCCCAGGCGCGCGTCCCCGAGCCGATCGAAGTCCTCCTCCAGGTGCTCTTCCGATAGGAGCAGGCGGTCCGACGCTTCCCACGCGCCCGCACGGCCGATCAGGGCGTCCACGTTGTCGGGGACCTCGCGGAGCACCGCCGCGTAGAGCCCGAGCGCCTCCGTGGTCCGACCGAGGTCGAGCCACGCGCCCGCGAGGCGCATGGAGAGATCGGGGGTCTCCGCGTGGAGGAGCGCACCGCGCAACGCGAGCTCCGCTTCGGGGGCGCGCCCGTGCCGTTGCGCCGTGCGCGCCGCCGCGATCGCGACATCGAGCCGCGCTTCGGCGAGGGCCGGGCCGAACGACTCAGAGCCCTCGGAGCCGTCCGGGTCGGACGCGGCTTGGGCCTCGGCGAGCCGCGTGAACACGAGGAGGGCGTCTTCCGAGCGGCCGTCCGCCCGAGCGGCGGCGAGCAGGAGCCCGCGGGACCAGGGGTCATCGGGGGCCAGCGCCAGGGCCGCGGCGGCGAGCTCGAACGCACGGGGCGCGTCGGAGCGCCGGAGGGCCACGTCGGCTCGCGCCGCGAGCAGGTCGTGGCTCGCGGGGGAGGCCACGAGGGCGGTGGCGAGCAGGTCGTCGGCTCCCGCGAGGTCACCGTTGTCGGCGGCGGCGCGCGCGCGGGCGGCCGCGGCGCGGATCACGAGCGCCTCTCGCTGGTCGTCGAGCGCGGGGTCGCGCGGCGCGGCGTGGGGGCTGCCGGCGTCCTCTTGGGCGCGGAGCGCGTTTCGGGCGTCGAGGGCGGCCAGCGCTTCTTCGTGGCGGCCGAGCGCGTCGAGGGCGAGGATCCGCGCGTCCGTGGCGCCCGAGTGGTCCGGGAGGCGCGCCAGCAGGTCGTCGCAGAAGGCGAGTGCGCGCTCCGGCTGCCCGTCCTCCAAGTAGAGGAAGGCCACGCCGACGTACACCCAGGGGCCGGGCTCGGCGAGGAGCGCGCGCCGGTAGGCCTCGATCGCACCCAACGGGTCGCCGCCGCTTCGCGCCTGCTCGGCCTCGAGCTGCGCTGCGCGCCCCTCGACCCGCCGCCGCTCGAGGAGCGCGGGGGCCGGCGCGTCGGGCTGGAGCCCCTCCGCGAGGCGCGCGCGCGCCTGCTCGGGCCGGCCCAGCTTCACCAGCACGTCCGCCTCGCCGATGACTGCCCACGGGTCGAGCGGCTCGAGCCGCGCGGCCTCGCGCCACGCCTGGCGGGCCTCTTCGTGGCGGGAGAGGCTCGTCAGCGAGCCCGCGAGCCCGCGCCAGACGCGGGCGTCCTCCGGCCAGGCCTCGGCGAGCGCGCGGAACCCGGCCTCGGCGCGCAGCAGATCCCCGGCCTGTGCCGCCGCGTCTGCGTCCCGGATGCCGCGCCAGCGCTCGAACGCGCGCCGGAGGGCCTCCACTTCGGGGCCGGGAGGGCCAGCCTGCACGACGAGCGCCCAAGCCGCATCCTCGTGGCCAGCGGCGACGCCGACGGCCAGGGCCGCGGAGAGCGTGGCGGGATCGTCCCGATCGAGGGCGAAGGCGCGTTGATAAAGCGACCAGGCGCCCTCGAGGTGGCCCGACTGCCACAGCAGCCCCCCGAGGCCCCGGACGTGTGGCAGGGAGGTGGGGCGCAACGCGACGGCGACGGCGTAGTTCGCGATCGCGCCGGAGATGTCTCCCGCGCGCTTCTGCGCCTCCGCGGACACGACGAGGACCGACGCGAGATCGTCGAGGAACAAGGCGCGCGCGGCAGGCGTCGCGGCTGTCGCCACGGCGGCCCGGGTGGCGGCGAGGGCCGCCGAGGGGTCTCCCGCGGCCAGCGCGGTGCGGACGCCCGCCCCGACGAGCGAGCGATCCGCCATGCCCGAGGTGCGCGTCTTGGCCGCGGCCCGCAGCTCAGCGAGGCGCGCGCGCAGCAGCGGCGTCTCCGGGAGGGCCGGCCCGCGCAGCACGTCCACGAGGAGATCCTCCAGCGCGGGGTGGGGCGGCTCCCCGACCAGCCAGCGGGCGAGCGCGGCGCGGGCCTCCAGCGCGACCGCGGGATCGCTCGCGTCGAGCCACGCCTCACGGATGCCGACGGCTTCGACGGTGCGGCCCTCGTACGCGAGCGCCGCCGCCAAGGCGAGCTGCGCCCGCGCGTCCAGCGGCTGTTCGGCGAGCGCGGCCCACGCGCCTCCGGCCGGGACCCGGAGCTCTGCGCTCGGCTCAGATCCGCTCGGCTCAGATCCGCTCTGGGCCCACGCCGCGGCTGCCAGCAGGCCGAGGATCACGTGGGGCCCATCGGCGCGAGCGCGCCGCGCCAGAGGGCCCAGCCGAACCACACCCAGTTCTGCCCGTAGTAGTCGGCGGGGTCCCCCCAGCCGTGCGCCAGCCGCCTCGGCTCCAGGGCCCGCGTCCACAAAGCTTCGGCGACCGAGGCGCGGGTCTGTCCCAGCGCCGGCAGGATCGCGCCGTACATCCCGGGGTAGTCCCAGCCCACGCGCCCCCGGCCGTCCGGGGCGATGACCGCGGGGATCAGGCCCTCGGACTCCCACCGTTTTCCCAGCGCGGTGAAGTCCTTGAGCAGGCGCTTCGCCCGGGGCTCCCGGTACCACGAAGCCTCGGCGGCGAGCGTCCACGCGATGCGGAAGGCCTCGAAGCCGAAGTCGCCGTCGGCCTCGTAGCCGGTCGGCGCCGCGACCACGGCGCCGTCGGTCAGCCGAACGTGGCACCAGTCGGGCGGCAGCTTCGCGCCTGCCCTGCAGCGGTCGAACAGATCGTAGGCGGGGCCGATGAGCGACGCCCACGGGTGGTCGGGGTCGGCCAGCGCGAACGTGCGCCACGCGAACGGCAACCAATACGAGGGGTTGAGGCGAACAGGGTCCATCTTCCGCGCCCACGGCCCGGGGAGCAGCACGGGGTGGCCCTCGATCAGCAGGACCTCCTCGTCCCAGATCCGCGCGAGCAGGGCCCGGGCCTGCTCCGCGTAGGCGGGCTCGTCCCAGCGCTCCGCCGCGCCGAGCAGCGCCCACGCGAGCCACTGGTCGGCATCCGAAGCGGGCGCGGCGTCGAGGATCGTCCACTCGCCGCCGTCGGTCTTTCCCCAGCGCCAGGCGGGGAGCGCGGTCGGGTCGCCGCCCTGGAGGTTGTCGATCGTCCAGGTGCGGACGAGCGCGAAGCTCTCCGGATCGTCCATCCACACCGCGCGCACGAGGGCGTAGGCTTGCCCCTCCGATGTGGAGCGGCCGCCGCCAGCGGGATCGATGACGCGGCCGTCGTCCTGCACGTACGCCGCCCGGTAGGCGACCCACGTGTCCGCGAGCGTCGCGGTTCGGGGGAGGGGCTCTGCCGAGATCGCCGATCCCTCGGTGGCCGAGCCCTCGCTCATTGCGCGGCTCCCCCACCCGCGCGCGACCACGCCCGCATGACCAACGCCACGAGGATGGCGCAAGCGGCAAGGGCGACGCCGAGGATCGGCCAATTCCGCCGCACCTCCAAGCGCGCTTCCGTCGACATCGGAATCGTGCCCCACCGGGTCGGCTCCGCGGTGCGGAGCACACGCACCGAGCCGTCCGCGGCCACGGTCACGGCGTTCCCCTCGAGCAACGAGACGCGAGCGGTCTCCGTCACGGTGGCGACGAGGCGCGCGAGGCCGCCCTCCAGGGCCTCGTGGAGCACCAGGACGCTGCGCGCGCCGTTCGCCGGGCTGAGGATCTGCTCGATGGTGTCGAGCGGGTGGCCGTCCTGCGCGACGAGGAGGAGCTTCTTCGCGGGGCCGAGCAAGGAGCGCATCGGCGCGGCCTCCACGAGGTCCAGGGCGCCCGAGCTGGCCAGCGAGTCGTAGAGCGAGTGGCGGGTGGCGTCCGCCAGGAGGATGAAGTGCGCGTCCTTCGCGCCGCTGAACGAGGTGGCGCTCGCGAGCTCGAACGCGAACGCGGGTTGCGTCGCGCGGGTCAGGCGGCCCAGGCCGCTGGCGAGCTCCAGCCCGGCGGACCAGGCGTGCGTCGAGGGGACGTCGGGCAGCGCCACGACGACCCTTCCGGCCATCGGCCGCGTGTCGTAGGGCCACGCGCCGAAGCGGAGGCGGCCGAGGTCGGGCATCTCCGCGACGTGATCGCGCGGGATGTCCAGGGTCGAGGTCGGAAAGAGCGTGCCCCAGATCTGGCGATCCGAATCGCGGTCGCACTCGTCGTAGTCGCGCGGGAACAGGTGGAAGATCACGTCGACGTGCGAGTCCGGCGTGATGATGTCCTCCGGGAGCGTGACCTTGAGCGTGGCGTTGCCCTGCCCCTCCGGGTTGTCGAGCGGCACGCTCCGCAGGGCCAGGCCGTCGAGCCGCACCTCCATCGCCGAGAGCTGGGAGTCGAGCTGGGCCGAGTAGGCGTACTTGAGGGTCAGGGTGCCGCCGCCCGGGCGGATGAGGCTGTCGCCCTCCAGGCGGATCGGGAGCCGGATGGAGGCGGGGAAGTAGCCGCGCACCGTGTCGCCCGTGTACCCGAACGTCGAGAGCGGGGCCGGCCCGCTCGACGGCATCATCCAGCTCGGCGCGCGCGGGTCCGCCGGGATGTCCTTCACCGCCTCCCGTACCAGCGCCATCTGCCCCGCCAGCACGGGCTGGCGGTCCTGCCCGACCAGCGCCTGCATCGCCCGCTGAACCCCGGTCGCGCCGCCGCCGGTGACGATGAGCACGGGCAGCGTCGGATCGGCGGGGTTCGGGAGGATCGCCACGAGCCCGTCGGTCTCTCCGAGGGGGATGTCCCCGAGCAACGCGCGCAGATCGGGGAGCTCGGAGGTCGTCCCCACGAGCAGCGCGGCCGTGTGGGCGTCCTCGACGCGCGACACGGTCGCCTCGACGTGCACGGGCCGATACTCCGCGAGCCGGCCGAGCGCGAAGGCCAGCTCGCCCGCGGCCACCGTCGTCTCCGCCGACGGCGCGGTGACGAGGACCGGAGTGAGGTCGAGCGGGCCGAACGCGCGGCGATCGACGAGCGGGTAGGGCCACGCCTCGAGCCCGTCGGTCACCGGGAGCGCCCGGGCGGTCACCTCGACGGCCGACGTGCGCGCGATGCGGGTCCACAACGACGGATCGAAGGGATCCTCGCAGCCATCCGTGTAGTGCTGGACCACCTTGAGGGTGAGCTGGTTGTAGTCGACCAGCAGGCGCCGTGGGAGCTTGGCGGTGACGCGCGCCAGGGAGGTGTTGGTCTGATCCAGGCGCCACGAGGTGAGCGCATCCCCGTTGAGCAGCAGCGTGACGTGCGAGCGTTCGGGGAGCAGCGCCGCGGAGTGGGCGAGGTCCAGGGACACCACCGGGTCCGCCGTGAGCTCCCACCCGCGCGGGATGGGCAGGGTGACGGTGCGCTCGGAGTGTGCGCCCTGAAGCGTGATGTCGGTGCGCTGGTTCAGGTCCTCGGCGAAGGAGAGGGTGTGTACGACGGCAGCGTCCACCTCTCCGCCGGGGAGCCTGCCCGGGGCAGCCGGCTCCTTGGGAGCGGGCGCTGCAGGGTACGCGTGGCCGGGGGCACCGGCGACCAGGAGGAGGAGGAGCGCCAAGGCGCGCGTCATCGGCCGTTCAGTCCACATTGGAGAGAAAATCCTCGGTCTTCTGGATTCGCAGGGTCACCGCCAGCAGGCCGGCGGTGGTGTCGGTGGTGTCGCCGTCCTGCCCCATGGCGCGGAGCGACGCGATGTCGTGCATGGCGGACGCGAGCTCGATCTCGGGGCTCTCGAGCCCCGGAAACCGGTCACCATCCCCGTAGATCTCCCAGGTCTTGCGCAAGGTGGCGAGCCGGCGCGACCAGGCCTCGTCCGGCTGCGCGCCCGCGGCGAGCGCCTCCTCGTACTGCTCGACGAGCACCGCCAGCTCCCGCGCCGCGAGCCGCAGCTCGTGGGCGCGGTTGACCCGCACACCCACCTGCCAGCCGCCGGGTGCCACGCCGCCGGCCCACGTGCTCGCCTTCGGAATCTGCGACGCGGCGAGGGCGCCGACCACGAGCAGCGCGAGCGCGAACGGGATCACCTGGCGGAGGGGGGCCGGGGCGAAGGTGTCCTCGTCGAGCGTGCGGGACAGCGTCACCCGCTGCCCCTCGAGCGAGGTGCGACACACCCGGCACGTCACGCGCTCGGGCCCGTTGGTCGCGGTGCACATCGTGCACGACCACAGGTCTTCCGGTTCGCCGGGGATCGGGCCGGGCAGCACGCTCATGCGGAGCCCGCCCGGTTGCGTTGCCAGGTCGCGACGGCGGCCCGCCACGGCGCCCGGACGAGGTCGCTCATGCCGGCGCTCGGCGCGCGGTGGGTGTGGTCGATGGTCCAGCTGTCCGGCTCGCCGAACATCAGCTCGATGATCGCGTGGCGATCGGCCTCGGAGGGCTCGAGAAATCGGCCGCCGAGGTCACAGGAAGCTGCGCTCGCGGGGTCGTCCGGGAGGTCGCCCGGGAGCGCATCCGCGAAGCGGGTACGGACCTCGAAGCGCACCGGAGGGGTCCAGCCGTGAACGCCCTCGAAGGACAACCACGTCTCGGCCGGCACGGCCTCTCCGGCGTCGATTCGGATGCGCGCGCCCGACTCGCTCAAGTCCACGCTCCGGCCGACCACGATCCGCCCAGGCGACGCGGGGTCGTGCATCCGCACCCGGAACTCCCGACGGATGCGGTGCGCCTCACGTTGCTGGGGGCGCTCCAGCGCGACCATCAAGGCCGCGAGCAGGATGAGGATGTTGTAGAGGTTGAACAAGCCCGCGATGATGAGCGTCGCCGCCTCGAGCGGGGCCGCGGTCACCCGGAACGGCACCGCGACCGCGGCGGCCAGGGCCAGGACGAGGATCACCAGGTTCGGGGTGGCGTGCCGCCAATCGAAGCGCGCGCGGTCGAGGGTGGTGCCCTTTTCCGTGACGTTGAACTTGCCACGCTTGGGCGCGATCATCGTGACCGTCGTGATGAGGGCGCTGTACGGCGCGATCGCCGCCTCGTACACCTCGGCCCAGAGCGCGAGCCGCATCGACCGCGCGCAGGCGAGGCCGCCCATCAGGCTCAGGAGCATGTGCGGAAAGCCGTAGGCGAGCACGTCCCAGGGGTTCGCGGCGAGGGGATGCAAGCCGGACAGCAGGTAGACGGCGGGAGCCAACAGGAAGACCAGGCGCGGGAGACCGAGCTGGAAGTGTTGGATCGCGTTGAGGAAGTTCAGCCGCTGGGGGATCGTGAGCCCCCGCATGAAGAGCGGATTGTCCAGCCGGAAGATCTGGGTCATCCCGCGGGCCCAGCGCAGGCGCTGCGCGATGTGGAACGCGTAGCGCTCCGTCGCGAGCCCGGCGGCCTGGGGGATGTCGAGGTAGGCGGAATTCCAACCGCGGGCGAGCAGGCGGAGGGACGTATGCGCGTCCTCGGTGACGGTCTCCTTGGCGATGCCGCCGATCTCGGCGAGCGCCGCGCGGCGGAGCACCGCGCAGGATCCGCAGAACAGCACGGAATTCCAGAAGTCGTTGCCGACCTGGACCGCGTGGTAGAACACGTTCTGTTCGGGGGGAACCACACCTTCCAACCAGAGGTTCCGCTCGAACGGGTCCGGGTTGTAGAAGTGGTGGGGCGTCTGCACGAGCGCCATCTTCGGGTCCTTCGTGAAGAACCCCACGGTCACGTTCAGGAAGCTCCGCACCGGCACGTGGTCGCAGTCGAAGATGGCGATCAGCTCGCCGCCCGTGACCGCGAGCGCCGCGTTGATGTTCCCCGCCTTCGCGTGGGAGTTATCTGCCCGCACGTGGTACTGCGCGCCGACGGACGCGGCGAGCTCGCGCATCGCGGGCCGCCGCCCGTCATCCAGCAGGTGGACGGTCTTGTTCGGGTACGTCATCCCCATGGCGCCGATGAGCGTGCGGCGGACGATGTCCGGGCTCTCGTCGTAGGTGGGAATGAACACGTCGACCGAGGGCCACGTGGCGGTGTCGTCCGGCAGCGGCACGGGGCGGCGTGGGCGCAGCACCGCGGTCTGGAAGTATCCAGCCAACAGAACCAGGAGCGCGTAGCACTCCGCCGCGAACAACAGATAGGCGAAGATACGATCGCCGGGCCGGTCGAGCCCGAGCGTGTAGGCGCCGCGCCACACCATGTAGCGGAGGGAAGCGGCCGTCGACAGGTACACCAGCGCGAGCCGCATCCCGGCCGCGCGGCGGGCCAGCCAATACCCCATCGCCATCACCCCGGCCGAGAGCAGGAGGTGGGAGGAGAGCGGGAGATCGACCGTCGCGTAGATGACGAGGGTCAGGCACGCCAGCCCCGCCACGCCGATGTTGCCGAGCCGAGTCTCCGCCAGGACGCGCACCACCCGCTCCCAGGTGCGCTCAGCGGGCTCGCGTGTCGGGTCGAGGGGGCGCAGGGGAGATGATCCTGGAGGGGGAGTTCGGCGGGGAGCATACGCGGACGGAAGGGTTCATCGTCCGACGGATGGCGAAGTTCACGTGAAAGGCATGTAAGAATGGAGTAAGGCCAGCCACGTCCGCGGCGCGCGCGAGGCGCGCGACGGCGCGCGCGTCCCAGTCGACGAGGCGCGCAGCCGCTGTATCGAACTGTCGCCCGGCCTCTCGCGGTGTCGTGATGGGTCTGCGCTGCTGGTCCGCGGGGGCGCGATGCGGCATGGGAGCGGATGCTCCTCTTGACCCTGACCCTGATGCTCGGGTGCCGGCCCTCCGATACCGACACCGCCGACACCGAGACGGACACGGACACGGACACGGACACGGACACGGACACGGATACCGACACGGACACCGATACCGATACCGATACCGATACCGATACCGATACCGATACCGATACCGATACCGATACCGATACCGATACCGACACGGACACGGACACCGATACCGATACG
>JAUXQH010000147.1 GCA_030685065.1 Pseudomonadota bacterium
GCTTCTTGGTGTCGCCCGACGGACTGCCCGGCTACGTAGACGCAGGCGACTCCTCGGCGTTGGTGGTGCTGGCGGCGCTGGGGCTCTACCAGGTCGACCCGAGCGCCCCGGTGTGGACGATCACCACACCCTCGGTGGAGCGCGCCGAGCTCAGGCTGCATCCAGGCTACTACGCGGGCGGGACCTTCGTGATCGAGACGGTGGGGGATCCGGCCACCCAGCCGTACATCGCCTCGGCGACGCTCGACGGCGCGGCGCTCGACCGCGCGTGGATCACCCACGACGAGATCACGCAGGGCGGGACCTTGAGCCTCACCTTGTCGGCCGAGCCCACCGACTGGGGGGCCTCCGGCGAACGGTGAGGTCTCCTCGTCCCGGGCGAGGTCGGCCGGACGCGCGCGCCGGCCCGGTCTCCTCGCGGGGAACGAGCCCCGTCGCAGGCTGCTCGCGCGAAGCCCGAGGGCTCTCCCTGGGCGCGCGCGAGGCCGCGGTTGTGGATTGGCGTGCCGCCGCCGGTGACCAGCATCGTGGGTGACATGGGGGCTACGATGTTCCGTCTTTGTACCGTCCTTCTCGGCCTCGCCGCCATCGGGCTTCCCGAGGCACGAGCAGCGGAGTGTCACCAGTACGCGGTCGATGATTCCTTCGCCATCACCCAGTCCAACGGGTACCACGTCACGTTCCAGGTGACCCAGGACGAGACCGGAGCCTTCAAGGGCACGGCGCTCGTCGGCGACCAGACCGGCACCGTCATGGGGACGATTGCGGACACTGGGAAGTTCGACATGCTGGTGACCTGGGAGAACGGGTCCGTGGGCGACTACACGGGCTGGGTCGGCGCGGACGGGAAGATCGTCGACGGGACCGGCTTCGACCGGTCGAACCCCGCGAGCCGCGCGACCTGGACCAACCTCTCGCCGCTGCGGTGCGCGGACTGAAGCGCGAGCGCCTCCTCTGACGCGGTCAGGGGGCCGTGCGCGCAGGCGCGAGCACATACGTCCCCGCGAGGGTGGGATGCACCGCGTCCCCGTCGAGCAGCCACGGGAGCTTCCGGGCGGATCGAGCCGGCACCGTGACCGTGGAGACGGGGGTGAACGTGCGGAACACGAAATCCCACAGCGGCGAGGAGACGCCGTGGTTGCGCCGGGGGTCACCGAAGTGGTGGTACAGATGGTGCCGCCGCGCCCAGCGCCCATATGCGGTGTGGGGCGGCCACACGTGGATGGCACGGTGGAGCCCCTCGTAGGCGAGCCAACCGCCCACGACGCCGCCCACGAACACAAGGCCCGGCGCCCACCCCGCGAGGGGCACCGCCACGAGCGAGAGCGCGGGCAGGACGATTGCGGCGAGCAGGAGCTTGGGGCCGAACGGGGCGAACCAATCGACCTTGGCATGGTGCTCGAGGTGCTCGCGCGCCGGCGTCACGCCGAGCAGGCGCTCGTGGAACACGAAGCGGTGGAGCAGGTACTCCAGCAGGGTCCAGGTGAACCCACCACAGGCAAGCGCGAGCCAGGTCAACGGGATCGTCCCATGCTGCCCTTTACCGCGTCCTTTCCCGAGTCGTGTAGGTCCGGCCCGCCGAGGTCCCGACTGCTCGCCGCGATGATCTGCGGGCCACCTTCGGCGACAACGGCCTCGCGGTGACCAGCCGCGCGGGCACCGGCGAGGCCACGCTCGCCCTGCGCCGCCGGTCAGCCGGCCGGGCGGCGTAGGCGTCCCGTCCGCCACGCTCCGCGCCCCGCGCGCGCGTTACGCGCGTCTCCCGGGAGAGGCTTCATGATTGCCACCCTTCAGCGTCTCGCCGCGTCGCGCGCGGGGATGCCCGTGCGGCGCACGCCGAGGTTGGTCCTCCGCCCCTGGCAGGAGGCCGATCGGGAGCCGTTCGCGGCGCTCAACGCCGATCCCGAGGTGATGGAGCACTTCCCCGCCGTGCTGACCCGCGCCGAGTCCGACGCGAGCATCGATCGCTTCCGCGTGGCCGCCGCGCGCCAGGGATTCGGCATGTTCGCCGTAGAGGAGCGCGCGACCCGGTCCTTCGTCGGCATGGTGGGGCTCAACGTCCCGTCGTGGGAGGCCGACTTCCTGCCCGCCGTGGAGATCGGCTGGCGCTTCGGGCGCGCGTGGTGGGGACAAGGCCTCGCCGAGGAGGCCGCGCGAGACGTGCTCGCCTGGGCGTTCACCGGGCTGCGGCTACCACGGGTGGTGTCGTTCACGGCGCCTGCCAACGCGCGGTCCTGGCGGCTGATGGAGCGCCTGGGCATGCACCGGGCGGGAGGCTTCGACCACCCGGGTCTGCCCGAGGGGCACCCGCTGCGGCCCCACGTATTGTACGCCCTCGACGCGCCGATGCCGGTCGCGGCCGTGCCTCCGGGGAGGGTGGAGGAGGTCGAGACCGAGGCCAGCGTGGAGATCGCGGCGACCACGTTGCCGCGCGTCTGGATCGACGGCGACGGCGCGCCGCGCGTGGTGAAGGAGATCGTGTGGAAGGCGGCCGAGCGGGGCGCGCTCACCGCGATCATCGTGGCCAACCGGACGCTGATCGTGCCGAAGCACCGGAACATCCAGACCGTCACGGTCAAGAAGGGCCTCGACGTGGCCGACGATTGGTTGGTGGCCCACGCCGGGCCGGGGGAGCTGGTCATCACCGCCGACATCCCGCTCGCGGCGGAGCTGGTGCCGCGCGGGGTGGAGGTGATGAGCCCGCGCGGCGAGTGGTTCACGCCGTCGAACATCGGTGAGAAGCTGAGCTTTCGCGACTTCTTCACCGAGGCGCGGGCCTCGGGGATGATCGAGGGCTCGGGGCCCGCGGCCTTCGACGAGCGGGCCAAGCGGGTGTTCGCCAACGGGTTGGACGCGTGGATCACTCGCCAGCGGGAGACGACACCAACGCCGCGGTGAACCCGGACGCCGAGCAATTCACGCCGCGGCGGTCGCGCTCCCGAACTGCGCCGCTTCCGTGCTCTCCTTGAGCGCGGTCGTGCTGGACAGGCCGCCCGAGACGACCTCGGCCACCGCGTCGAAGTAGCCGGTCCCGACCTCGCGCTGGTGGCGCACGGCGGTGTAGCCGACGGCCTCGGCGGCGAACTCTTCGGATTGGAGGCGGGCGTACGCGGCCATTCCTTCCTGCTTGTAGGCGCGCGCGAGCTCGAAGGAGCCGTGGTTGAGGCTGTGGAAGCCCGCGAGCGTTACGAACTGGAACTTGTACCCCATGGCCCCGAGCTCCACCTGGAACCGGGCGATCGTCGCATCGTCGAGGTGCTTGCGCCAGTTGAACGACGGCGAGCAGTTGTAGGCGAGCAGCTTGCCGGGGAACCGGGCGTGGATCGCCTCGGCGAAGCGGCGGGCCTCGGCGAGGTCGGGCGTCGAGGTCTCGCACCACACGAGGTCCGCGTAGGGCGCGAAGGCGAGGCCGCGGGCGATGGCCATGTCGAGCCCGCCGCGGATCCGGAAGAAGCCCTCGGGGGTGCGCTCGCCGGTGCAGAACGGCTGGTCGACCGGGTCGATGTCCGAGGTGAGCAGGCGGGCGCTGTTCGCGTCGGTGCGCGCGATGACGAGCGCGGGGACGTCGAGGACGTCGGCGGCGAGCCGGGCCGCGACCAGGGTGCGCAGGAAGTGGCTCGTCGGGACGAGCACCTTGCCGCCGAGGTGGCCGCACTTCTTCTCGCTGGAGAGCTGGTCCTCGAAGTGCACGCCGGCGGCGCCGGCCTCGATCATCGCCTTCATCAGCTCGAACGCGTTCAGCGGCCCGCCGAAGCCGGCCTCGGCGTCGGCCACCATCGGGACGAACCAGTCGCGCGTCGCGCCGCCCTCGGCGTGCTCGGCCTGGTCGGCGCGCTGCAACGCGCGGTTGATCCGGCGCACGAGGTTGGGGACGGAGTCGACCGGGTAGAGCGACTGGTCGGGGTAGACCGCGCCCGCCGTGTTCGCGTCGGCCGCCACCTGCCAGCCGGAGACGTAGATGGCCTCGAGGCCCGCGCGCACCGCCTGGACCGCCTGCCCGCCGGTCATCGCCCCGAGAGAGGGGACGTAGTCGCGCTGGTGGAGGAGCTCCCAGAGGCGCTCGGCGCCGTGGCGGGCGAGGGAGTGCTCGATCGGGAGCGAGCCGCGCAAGCGGGCGACGTCGGCGGTGTTGTAGGGACGCACGATGCCGTCGAAGCGGCCGGCGAGGGGAAGGGTGCTCATGCGGGTGAATCCTGGGTGAGGAGGGCGTAGGCGGGGATCGTGAGGAAGTCGGTGAAGTGCGCGCCGGTGCACAGGTCGAGGAAGAGCGACGCCGCCCGGGCGAACCGCGCGGGATCGAAGCGGTCGCCGAGCTCGGCACGGACCACGGCGAGCTCCTCGGCCATGGCCGAGCGGAGGCGATCCCCGGTGACGACGGAGCCGTCCGCGAGCGCGAGGCTCCACCGCTGCCACTGCCAGAGCTGGGCGCGGCTGATCTCGGCGGTGGCGGCGTCCTCCATCAGGCCGTAGAGCGGGACGCAGCCGACGCCGCGCAGCCACGCCTCCAGGTACTGGACGCCGACCCGGAGGTTCTGGCGCATGCCGGCTTCGGTGCGCGCGCCGTCGTGCATGGTGAGGAGATCGTCGCGACCGGGGAGCACGCCGGTGCGGTGGTGGAGCTGGTTCGGGCCCGGCATCTCCGCGTCGAACACGGCGCGCGCGATCGGGACCAGCGCCGGGTGGGCGACCCAGGTCCCGTCGTGACCCTTGCGAACCTCGGCGAGCTTGTCCTCGCGGATCTTGCGGAAGGTCCTGACGTTCTCCTCTTCGGACTTGCTGGGGATCTGCGCGGCCATCCCGCCCATCGCGTGGCATCCCCGCCGATGGCAGATCTCGACCAGCCGGCGGGAGTACGCGTCGAGGAACGCGCGGTCCATCGTCACGCTCGCGCGATCGGGGAGGACGCGGTCGGGGTGGCTCCCCAGCGTCTTGATGGTCGAGAAGATGTAGTCCCAGCGGCCGCAGTTGAGGCCGACCGACCAGTGGCGGAGCGCCCACAGGATCTCGTCCATCTCGAACGCGGCGGGGAGGGTCTCGATGAGCACCGTGGCTCGGATCGTCCCGCGGGTGAGCCCGAGGACCCCCTCCGCGTGCGCGAAGACATCGCCCCACCACGCGGCCTCGACGTGGGACTGGAGCTTGGGAAGGTAGAACCAGGGCCCCGCCCCCTGCTCGGCCAACGCGACCCCGTTGTGGAACACGTGGAGCCCGAAGTCGAAGAGCGACGCGGAGATCGCCTGCCCGTCCACCGGGTAGTGGGCCTCCTTGAGGTGCAGCCCGCGGGGCCGCACGAAGAGCGCGGCCCGATCCGCGCGCAACGCGTAGTGTTTGCCGTTGGACTCGACCTCGAGCGTGCCGCGGACCGCCTCGGACAGCGCGACGTGTCCCGCGAGCACGGCCGGCCACGTGGGCGCGAGGCTGTCCTCGAAGTCGGCCATGAAGACGGACGCGCCGCTGTTGAGCCCGTTGATGATCATCTTCGGGTCGGCCGGGCCGGTGATCTCCACGCGCCGATCGGCGAGCGCCGCGGGCGGGGGGGCCACGGTCCACTCGGCGGCGCGGAGGTCGGCGGTGTCGGCGGGGAAGTCGGGCAGGTTCCCGGCGTCGTAGTACGCCTGCCGCCGCTCGCGGGCGGCCAGGAGCTGAAGGAGCCGGGGGCCGAAGCGCTTGGCGAGGTCGTCGAGGAAGGCGCGCGCCGCCGCGTCGAGGTGCGCGTGGAGGCGGGTGTCGAGCGAATCGGCAGTGAACGCGTGCTCTACGATCATGCCTTGAGGGTAGCCTCGAGAAGCGACGCCGAAGGTCGCAAATCGGTTGACTCTAGCTCTGCTGTGTTGGCATGTGAATGTGAATCCGTGTATTTGTAAATCCTGTCAACGGCTGTCCCATGCCCCCCTCTCTCGGACCCCGGCTCCGGACCCTCCGTCGCGAACGCGGGATGTCCCAGGCGGCCCTCGCGGCGCGGCTCGGCATCTCGCCGAGCTACCTCAACATGATCGAGGCGGGGAAGCGCGCGCTGTCCGCGGAGATCCTGGTCGCCGCCGCGAGCGAGCTCGACGTGGATCTGCGCGAGCTGGGCGGGGAGCGCGTGGAGCGGCTCGCGCAGGCGCTGGTCGAGGTGTTCGCGGATCCGGTCCTCGCCGAGGTCTCCCTCACCGCCGCGGAGGTGCACGAGCTCGCCGCGCGGGAGCCGATCCTCGCGGGCGCGCTCGTGCGGGTCCACCAGGCGCTGCGCGAGGGGCGGGAGACACAAGGGGCGCTCGCGACGCAGGTGGTGGAGGGCGAGGTGCTCTCGAGGCTCCCGTCGGAGGAGGTCACCGAGTTCATCGAGCGGCACCGGAACCACCACGCGGGCCTCGAGGCCGCCGCGGAGAGCTTCGTGCGCGAGGCCGCGCTCGACCCGCGCGATCTGTTTCCGGGCCTGGTGCGGTGGGTGGAGGCGCGCGGGGTGCGCGTGCGCATCGAGACGCCGCCCGCGCGCGGGGTGCACGCGCGCTACGACCGCGAGCGCCGGGAGCTCCACATCTCGGAGTGGCTGCCGACGCGCAGCCGGAACTTCGAGCTCGCCCGCATGGCGGGGCGCCTCGTGGTGTCCGACACCGTCGCGTCGCTCGCGGACGACCCGAGCCTGTCCACGCCGACCGCGCGCGCGCTGGGCCGCACGGCGCTCCTCTCGTACTTCTCGGCGGCGGTGCTCATGCCCTACGCGTCGTTCCACGAAGCCTGCGAGTCGCTCCGCTACGATGTCGAGCTGGTCGGACGCCGCTTCCGCGTGGGCTTCGAGCAGGCCTGCCACCGGATGACGACGCTTTCCCGGCCCGGCCTGGAGGGGGTCCCGTTCCACCTCGTCCGCATCGACGTGGCCGGCAACATCAGCAAGCGGTTCTCGGGGTCGGGCATCCACTTCGCGCGGTTCTCCGGCGTCTGCCCGCGCTGGAACGTGTTCTCGGCGTTCGCGATGGCCGGCCGCATCCGCACCCAGGTGAGCCGGATGCCCGACGGGCAGGACTACCTGTGCATCGCGCGGACGGTGCAGGAGGACAGCCAGGGGTGGGGCCAGGAGGGGCGTCTGCACGCGGTGGGGCTCGGCACCAACGTCGCCCACGCCCGGCGGCTCGTGTACGGCGACGGCGTGGCGCTCGCGGACGTGCACAACATCATCCCCATCGGCGTCACCTGTCGGCTCTGCGAGCGGGCGGACTGCGAGCAGCGGGCCGTACCCAGCGTCGGCGCGCCGCTCAACGTCGACGACGCGGAGCGCCGTTCGAGCCCGTACGGTTCGCGGTGACGATGGGGGCGCGTCTGGTCGCCCAACGCGCCCGATGCGCCGGGATACAGCCCCCGTCCCGGAGAATCCCCTTGGAATGGAGCTTGGACAACCTCGCCTCCGTGCTCGACGCGATGCGCGAGGGCGTGCAGGTGATCGACCCCGAGCTCCGCTACGTCTACCTCAACCGGGCGGCGGCGGAGCACGGGCGTTCGACGTCCGAGGCCCTCGTCGGGCGGAGGATGTCCGATTGTTACCCGGGCATCGAGTTGACCAGCATGTACGCTCTCCTGACGCGTTGTCTGGTCGAGCGCAGGTCCGACCGCATGGTGAACCAATTCATCCATCCGGACGGGAGCACCGCTTGGTTCGAGCTGCGCTTCGAGCCGGTGCCCCAGGGCCTCGTCATCATGTCCATCGACATCACCGAGCAGCGCGCGCTCGAGACCGAGCTGCAGCGGGCGCGCCGGCTGGAGTCCCTCGGCCGCCTGGCCGGCGGGATCGCGCATGACTTCAACAACCTCCTCACCGTCTTCACGGGCTATTCGTCGTTCATCCAGATGGCCGTGCCGGAGGGATCGCGCGCGCACGAGGACGCGACCGTGATGCTGGCGGCCGCGGGCCGCGGCGCGAGCCTCACCGCGCAGCTGCTCGCCTTCTCCAGCGCCAGAAAGGTGAACCCCGGCGCCACCGACGTCGCGGCCGTTGCGGGCCGGGTGCTCGACATGCTCGGGCGGGTGCTCGGGGAGGGCGTCGTGCTGGTGCGCTCGGTCGCGCCCGGCCTCCCCAACGTCAACATCGACACGGGCGCGCTCGAGCAGATCGTGATGAACCTGGTCCTCAACGCGCGAGACGCGATGGAGGGGGTGGGGACGCTCACGGTCGAGACCCGCGCGACCGAGAGCGTGCCCGAGACCCAGCGGGGCGAGCTCGTCGAGCCGGGGGTCTACGTGCTGCTGGCGGTCACCGACACGGGCTCCGGGATGACGCCCGAGGTTGTCGACCAGGTCTTCGAGCCGTTCTTCACCACCAAGCGGGAGCGCGGCGGGACGGGGCTCGGGCTCGCCACGGTGTTCGGCCTGGTCTCCCAGGCGGGTGGCCACATCCGCGTGTACAGCGAGGTCGGCCACGGGACGACCTTCCGCGTGTACTTCCCCACGAACGAAGTTGCGCTCCGGCCGCGCGCGGATGAGCCCGACGAGGCCGTGTCGCGCGGCACCGAGCGCGTGCTCGTCGTGGACGACGATCCCGCGGTCCTCTCGCTGGCGAAGCGCAGCCTCGAGTCCCTGGGGTACACCGTGGAGGCCGTCGGTTCGGCGGCGGAGGCACAGCGGCTCCTGGAGTGGGGCCACTTCTCCCTCCTCGTCACGGACATGGTCCTGCCGGGCCTCACCGGCGCCGAGCTGGCGCGCTTCGCGTCCGCGCTGCGCCCCGGGCACCGCACGTTGTTCATCTCCGGGTACACCGAGCGCGCCTTGCGGGCCCAGGCGGAGGAGCTCGACGTGCTCGAGAAGCCGTTTCATCCCGACCAGCTCGCGCGGCGGGTCCGGAGCGCGCTGGATCGGCCCTGACACACTCGGCCTCTCCGACGGCTCTACATCGACAAGGAGACATCACATGGACACCATTCCCGTCTTTTCCGCCACCCCGTACGCCCTCACGCGCGCGCTCCCGGACGTCCCCTTCGCGGACGCGCTGGCCCGGACCCGCGCCGCGCTCGCGACGGAGGGCTTCGGCGTCCTCACGGAGATCGACGTCCGCGCGACGATGAAGGCGAAGCTCGGCGCGGACGTGCGCGAGTACGTGATCCTCGGCGCGTGCAACCCGCCCCTCGCCTTTCGGGCGCTCGCCGTCGAGCCGGGCACGGGCCTCCTCATCCCCTGCAACGTGGCGGTGACGGCAGACGACGCCGGCGGCGCAATCGTCGCCGCGGTCGACCCCCTCGCGTTGTTCGGCGTGGTGGGAAAGCCGGGCATGGAGCCCATCGCGGTCGAGGTGCGCGAGCGGCTCGCGAGAGCGCTCGCGGCGATCTAGCGGCGCGGGGGACCGTCAGCCGGCCGAGGGACCCTCGCCCGGCCGGCCCTCGAGGCGCTCGCGGACGGCCCGGCGCGCGCGTGACAGCCGCGTGCGCACGGCGTTCGCGGTGACGCCCAGCTCGGCTGCGATCTCTGGGCCGGTCCATCCCTCGGCCTCCGCGAGGAGGAGCACGGCGCGGTCCTTCGGGGCGAGCTCGAGGAGCGCGGCGCCGAGGGCCTCGGCGATGCGGGCGCGCCCGGCGAGGGACTCGGGGCCGTCCTCCGGTGGCGCGGCGATGTCGAGATCCCGCTCGTGCAGGGACGGGTCATTGCGGCGCCCCCGGCGCATGCGCCCGCAGGCGCGCGCCACCATGCGGACCACCCAGCCCTCCGCCGAGCCGTCGCCCCGGTAGTCACCGAGGTGCGTGCCGGCGGTGAGGAGCGCGTCCTGTACGGCGTCCTGGGCGTCCTGCTCGTCGCGACAGTATCGCCGCCCGACCGCGAGGAGCCGCTCCCCCTGGCAGCGGGTGAGGCGGTCGAGCGCCGCCAGATCGCCCGCTCGCATCAGCGCGGCGATCTCGTCGGGATCGCACTGGAGGGAGGGAGCCGGCATCCGGCCAACTATCGCGCGCAACACTTCCGGCCGCCGCTGGCACTACGGGATGAGAACGGAGAAGTCATGTCCCAGTCCATCCAGGTCACCGAGTCCACCTTCCGCACCGAGGTCAGCGAGAGCGCCCTCCCCGTCGTCGTCGACCTGTGGGCGCCCTGGTGCGGGCCGTGTCGCGCCATGGCGCCGGTGCTCGATGAGCTCGCCGTTCGGTACGCCGGGCGGGTCAAGGTCGTGAAGGTCAACGTCGACGAGGAGCCCGGCATCGCGTCGGCCTTCAAGCTCCAGGGCATCCCGACCCTCGCGGTGGTCCGCGGCAACGCGGTGGTGGACGGCCAGATCGGCTTCACCGGCCGCGCGGGGATCGAGCAGCTCTTCGCGCGCGTCGCGGCGCCGCAGGACCCGGCGTGAAGGCGCTCGTGGGCGTCGTGATCGGCGCCGGGCTCGGCTACGCGTGGTACCGGGTGGTCGGCTGCTCCACGGGGAGCTGTCCGATCACCGCGCGCTGGTGGACCTCCACGCTGTACGGCGCCTTCGTCGGGTGGATGATGGGATCGACGTAGGGGGCCTACACTCCCGCCCGCTTCCGCATCCGCCAGAACGTCGTCCGGCTGACCCCGAGGGCGGCGGCCGCCTCGTCCAGATCCCCGGCGGCGTCCTCGAGAGCGGCGCGGATCCGCTCGGCCTCCCCGCCGAGCAGGGCCGCCACCGGGGCGTTCAGGCTCGGGGCGCGCGCGTCCCGCCGCTTCTCGCGCAGCTCGGGGGGTAGCTCGTCGAGCCCGATGATCGGCCCACGGCCCACCGCGAACGCGTACTCGACCACGTTGCGGACCTCGCGCACGTTTCCCGGCCAGGGGTGGTCGAGCAGGGCGCGCATGGCGTCGGGGGAGAAGCCGGCCACGACCCGCGGGCCACGGCGGTTGAACGACTCGGTGAAGTGCTGCAGGAGCAGATCGACGTCCAGCGGCCGCTGGCGGAGCGAGGGCAGGAAGATCGGGACCACGCGGAGGCGGAACATCAGGTCCTCGCGGAACCGCCCGGCGCGGACCTCCTCGCGCAGCCCGCGGTGCGTGGCGGCGATCACCCGCACGTCGACCTCCACCGGCTCGCTCGCGCCGACGGGGACGAACACCCGCTCCTGAAGGACGCGCAGGAGCTTCGCCTGGAGCTCCATCGGCAGCTCCGCCACCTCGTCCAGGAAGAGGGTGCCGCCATCAGCCTGCGCGAAGATGCCCTTTCGGGCGGCCAGCGCCCCCGTGAACGCCCCCTTCGCGTGGCCGAACAGCTCGCTCTCCAGGAGCGTGGGCGTGAACGCCGCGCAGTTCACCGCCACGAAGGGGCCACGACGCCGGCGGCTCTCGAGGTGGATCGCGTGGGCGACGAGCTCCTTGCCGGTGCCGCTCTCCCCCCGCACGAGCACGCTGGCGTCTGTCTCGGCCACGTTGCGGATGACCTGGATGACCTGGAGCATCCCGGGATCCCGCGTGATCAGGCCATGGAACTCGGTCACGTCGGACTTCGCCGTGGCGGTGGACGGGAGCGCGTGCCCGGCGGCGTCGAGCACGAGGGCGTGGATCGCTCCCGTCGAACGCTCGCCGTCGGAAAACACGCTCGTGTAGTGGCGGACGTGGACGCTCGTCCCGTCCGCGCGGCGCACGCGCACCTCGGCGCCGTAGGGGCGGGGGCCGGCGTCGTCGCAGACGATCCCGTCCGGGCACGGGCGGCCGGTGACGGCGGCGGAGGCGTGACCGAAGAGGCGCTCCGCCTCCGGAGACCAGAAGAGGACGCGCCGCTCCGCGTCCGTCACCACGACGGCCGCGCCCGGAACCAGCGCCGCGAGGGCGCGGAAGGTGGCGCCGACGCCGTTGCGGCGGAGCCAGCCTTGCAGTTCCAGGTCTTGTTCCATGTTTGAAACGTAACGAAACAGCGCGCGCCCGGCACCCCTGGGCGATGCGCGCCGCGAAGCTCGACTCCATCGGAGATCCGGGGCCTGGCACACCGCTTGCTCTTGCGTCGGTCGACCCTCGACCGCTCACCCCCCAACGCACGGAGCCCCCATGGTCCCCTCCCTCCTCCTCTCCCGCTCCGACGCCCAGCCGGCCGGCTACCGCGACGTCTCCCCGCTCGGCGCGATCCACCACCTCGAAGACGTGCGCCTCGTCGATGTCCGCGAGCCCGACGAGTACGTCGGGCCCCTGGGCCACATCCCCGGCGCCGAGCTCGTCCCGCTCTCGACGGTCGTCGACCTCGCCGCGGGGTGGGATCGCGACCAGCCGATCCTGCTCATCTGCCGCAGCGGCGCTCGATCCGCCCGGGCGGCCACCGCGCTCGCCGGGATGGGCTTCCGCAACCTGTTCAACCTTGTCGGGGGGATGATCGCCTGGGACGCCAACGCGCTCCCGCGCAGCCTCTCCAACGTGGAGTAGGCCATGTTTGCCCTCGCGCTCGTCCTCTCCGTCCTCATCGGCGTCGCGCTCGGCCTCCTCGGCGGCGGCGGCTCCATCCTCACCACCCCCATCCTCATCTACGCCCTGGGCGTCGAGACGAAGGCCGCCATCGCGACGTCGCTCCTCGTCGTCGGCGTCACGAGCGTCGCCGCGGTCGTCCAGCACGCACGCGCCGGAAACGTCGAGTGGCGCACCGGGCTCATCTTCGGCGGCGCGGGGATGGTGGGCGCCTACATCGGGGGCTTCGCCGCCGCGTGGATCCCGGCCACCGTCCTGATGATCCTCTTCGGGGCGATGATGCTCGCCACGGCGGTGGCCATGTTCCGGGGCCGCAAGGACCCGGGGGTGCCCGCCGGCCAGAGCCAGGCGCTCTGGAAGATCATCGCCGAGGGGCTCGTGGTGGGCGTCGTCACCGGGCTCGTCGGCGCGGGGGGCGGCTTCCTCGTGGTGCCCGCGCTCGCGCTGCTCGGTGGGCTGCCCATGAAGAAGGCGGTCGGCACGTCGCTCCTGGTCATCGCGCTCAAGAGCTTCGCTGGCTACGCCGGGCACGCCGCGCACGTCACGGTGGATCTCGAGCTGGCCGCCCTCGTCGCGGGTGCGGCGGTGCTCGGCTCCTTCGCGGGCAGCCGGATCGCGAACGTCATCCCCCCGGACTCGCTCCGCCGCGGCTTCGCCGGCTTCGTGCTCGTGATGGCCGCCTTCGTCCTCTACCAGCAGACCTGAGGTGCATCGTGTCTCCTGACTTCACACCGTGGCTCTCCACCGCTGGCGGCGCGCTGATCGGGGCCTCGGCCTCGGCGATGCTCCTCCTCGAGGGACGGGTGGCCGGCATCAGCGGCATCGTCGGCGGGCTCTTCACTCCAAAGGCCGGGGACATCGGCTGGCGCCTCGCTTTCGTGGCCGGGCTCGTCCTGGCCGGGATCGGCGGCATGGTCCTCGCGCCCCAGAGCCTCGCCGTCGAGGTTCACCGGGCGCCGTGGATGCTGGTCGTCGCGGGCCTCCTGGTCGGCGTCGGCACGCGGCTCGGCAACGGCTGCACCAGCGGGCACGGGGTGTGTGGCCTCTCCCGCATGAGCCCGCGCTCCCTCGCCAGCGTCGTCACCTTCATGGCGGTCGGCGCCGCGGTCGCGGTCGCGGTCGGCCAGCTCACCGGAGGCGCCTCGTGAGGGGCATCCTGCTCTCTCTCGCCGTCGGGATCGTGTTCGGCGTCGGCCTCCTCCTGTCGGGGATGACCCAGCCGGCGAAGGTGGTCAACTTCCTCGACGTGCTCGGCGACTGGGATCCCTCGCTCGGGTTCGTGATGGGGGGCGCCATCGCCGTGCACTTCCTCGCCTACCGCCTGGTCCCGCGCCTGGCGAAGCCCGCCTGGGCCGAGCGGTGGGCCCTCCCGACGCGCCGCGACATCGACAGCCGGCTGCTCGTCGGCGCCGTGCTCTTCGGCGCGGGCTGGGGCCTCGGGGGCTACTGCCCAGGCCCGGCGCTCACCTCCGTGGTCGCCGGCGCGTCCTCCACGCTGATCTTCACGGGCTCGATGCTCGCGGGGATGTGGGGCTTCTCGGTTTGGGAAGCCGCCCGGGCGGGGAAGTAGACCATGGACCGCTCCTTCGCCATCCTGTTCGCCGCCAGCTTCCTCATCGAGATCGCCGCGCTGGTCATGCTGATCCGCGCGGTCGCCCGCGATCAGTTCGGCGGCCTCGCCGCGGCCCGGATGATCTTCCATCCGCGCGAGTTCGGGGTGGTGGAGGATCCGGCCCGTGCCGCCGCGGAGCACGCCCTCCCGGACGACCTCGACTACCAGACCGAGCTCGCCCACCGGGCGGTCGCGGACCGGAGCTCGAAGTGGCCGGTCCTCGCCTTCCTCGTCAGCGCCGTGGTCTGGCTCAACCTCGGGTCGATCTTCGGCCTGCTCACCGCGCTCAAGTTCAACCTCCCCGATTTTCTGGCCGCGGACGCCGCGCTCACCTTCGGCCGGCTGCGCCCGGTCCACCTCAACCTCGTGGCGTACGGGTGGCTGTCGATGGCCGGCGTCGCCGTGTCGTTGTGGCTCATTCCGCGCCTCGTGCGGCACCCGCTCGTGGGGGGCACCTGGGCCGTCGCCGGCGCCATCTTCTGGAACGTGGGCGTCACCGCGGGCTTCCTCGCGCTCCTCGGCGGCTGGACCGAGGGGATCGAGTGGCTCGAGTTCCCCTTGCAGATCGACGACCTGCTGGTCGTCGGCGGCGCGCTCGCCGGGATCCCGCTCATCCTGACGATCCGGGCGAGCGGGGCCCGGCACCTCTACGTGTCCGTCTGGTACATCATCGCCGCGTTCCTCTGGTTCCCGTTCCTCTTCCTCGTCGCGAACGCGCCGGGGGTCCACTTCGGGGTCGAGCAGGCCGCCGCGAACTGGTGGTTCGCCCACAACGTGCTCGGGCTCTGGTTCACCCCGATCTCGCTGGCCGCGGCGTACTACCTCATCCCGAAGATCATCGGCCGGCCCATCCACTCCTACGGGCTTTCGCTCCTCGGCTTCTGGGGCCTCGCCCTCTTCTACAGCCACGTCGGCATCCACCACCTCATCGGCGGCCCCGTCCCCACCTGGCTCGTCACCGTCTCGACCGTCTCGAGCATGATGATGTTCGTTCCGGTGATCGCGGTGGCGGTGAACCACCACTTCACCATGCGGGGGCACTTCAGCGTCCTGCGGGACTCGCCGACGCTCAAGTTCATCGTCGCCGGGGCGATGGCCTACACGCTCACCTCTGGGCAGGGCTCGCTCCAGGCGCTCCGCACCGTCAACCAGACCACCCACTTCACCCACTTCACCGTGGCCCACGCCCACTTCGGCGCCTACGGCTTCGCGTCGTTGATCCTGTTCGGCGCCAGCTACTTCCTGCTGCCGCGCCTGCTCGGCCGGGAGTGGCCGCGCCCGGCGTGGATCAACGTGCACTTCTGGCTGTCGATGGTGGGGATCCTGCTGTACTTCGTCGGGCTCTCCATCGGCGGCTGGCTCCAGGGCCGGGCCATGCTCGACGGGTCCGTGCCCTTCGAGCAGTCGGTCACGGTGACCCTCCCCTACCTGTGGTCGCGTACGGTCGCGGGCACGATCATGACCCTCGCTCACCTCGTCTACGCCGTACACGTGGCGTGGATGGTCTTTGGCCGCGCTCCCGCCGCTGCCCTCCGCGCCAACCTGAGCGAGGTCGCATGATCCGCACCCTGTTCGTCGAGCCGGTCGCCATCCTCGCGCTGGCCGGCATCGTCCTCGTCGGCGTGCCCTGGCTCATCTACGAAGATCACCCGCCCGAGCCCGGCCTGGTGCCGTACACCGCCGAGCAGGCGGCGGGGCGCGCCACCTACGTGGACCTCGGCTGCTCCTACTGCCACAGCCAGCAGCCCCGCGACCCGTCCTACGCTCCGGACGGAGAGCGAGGCTGGGGGCGCGCGAGCACGGCGGGCGACTACGTCTACGACTCTCCGCACCTGCTCGGCACCATGCGCACGGGCCCGGACCTGTTCAACATCGGCGCGCGCCAGCCGAGCGTCGACTGGCACCTGCTCCACCTGTTCCAGCCCCGCGCTGTCGTGTCGTGGAGCATCATGCCGTCGTACCCTTTCCTCTTCGAGGTCAAGGACGCCGCCGGTCCCGACGACCGCGTCGTCACCGTGCCCGCGCCGTGGGGGCCGGCCGCGGGGGTCGTCGTCGCCCGTCCGGAGGCGTTGGCGCTCGTCGCCTACCTCGCGGGCATGGACCACACGTACCCGGCGCGCGACCTGCCGCTGCGGAGCAAGGCCGAAGCCGCCGCCCCGGGAGGTGCCCCGTGAGCCCGAACATCCCCGAGTCGCGCGAGAAGAAGGAGCCGGTGGAGGGCGCCGAGCCCGTGCCGAAGTTCGTGTGGTTCTCCATCGTCGCCCTCGTGGTGTGGGGCTTCGCCTACCTCCTGCTGTACACCGGCAGTCCCGACGAGATCGGGGGCGACATGCGGACGGTGCCGGAGCCGGTCGTGGCCGGCGCCGCGGTCGACGGGGCCGCCGTCTACGCCACCCGCTGCGCGGCCTGCCACCAGGCGGACGGGAAGGGGATCCCGGGCGCGTTCCCGCCGTTGGCGGGCTCGCCGTGGCCCACCGGCGACGCCGGGGTGCCGATCCGCCTCGTCCTCCACGGGCTCCAGGGCCCGATCGACGTGCTCGGCACCACCTATCAGGGCGTGATGCCGGCCTTCGCGGCCCAGCTCTCGGACGCCGAGATCGCGGCCGTGCTCACTCACGTGCGCGGCAGCTTCGGCAACGCCGCGGCACCCGTCACCGAGGCGCAGGTCGCCGAGGTGCGCGCCGCCACCGCCGAACGGAAGGACGCATGGACCGCGGCCGAACTGAAGGCCCCGTGACGGCGTGCCCGGCGCGCTGGACCGTGTCGGGCATGACCTGCGCGGCGTGCGCCGGCCGCCTCGAGCGCGTGGTCGGTCGCGTCGACGGCGTCGAGCAGGCGCGGGTCGACTTCGCCACCGGCATGCTGACCTTCGAGGGCTCTGCCACCGAGGACGCAATTCGCGCCTCGGTGCTCCGGGCGGGGTTCGGCGCGCAGCCGGTCGCGGCGCCCGGATCGGCCGACGGGGCCGAGGCGGGTGCGCGCACCGATCTGATCCGGGCCGCCGTCGCCGCCGCCTTCGGCATGCAGAGCATGATGGTGGGGATCGCGCTCGCGTCGCCGGGGTTCCCCACGGCGCTCGTGACCCCGGTCGGGGTGGCGGCGGGGCTGCTCTCCGGCCCGGCCGTGCTCTGGGCGGGCGCGCCGCTGCTGCGCGCCACCGTCGCCTCGCTGCGGAGCGGGAGCTTCGGCGTGGACGGCCTCGTGGGGCTCGGCGCGACGCTCACGTGGCTCGCGTCCTGGCTCGCGGTGCTCGACGGTCGGACCGAGGTGTGGTTCGACACCGCGGCGATGCTCGTCGGGCTGCACGTCGGCGGGCGGGTCATCGAAGGGCGGGTGCGGCGGCGGGCCACGAGCGCGGTGCGCGCGCTGCTCACCCTCGCGCCCGTCCGCGCGACGCGGGAGGACGGCCGCGGCGGCGTGGAGGAGGTCGGAGTGTCGGCCCTGCGCGTCGGCGATCGGGTCCACGTGCTGCCCGCGACGCGCATCCCGGTGGATGGCATCGTGTGTCTGGGGCGTTCGGCGGTGGACCGCGCGCTGCTCACCGGCGAGCCCACGCCCGAAGTCGTCGGCCCGGGCTCGCTCGTCGAGGCGGGCACGCTCAACGGCGAGGGCGCCCTGGTCGTCGAGACCGTGGCGGCCGAGGGGCGGCGCCGCATCGACACCATCGCCGCGGCGGTCGAGCGCTCGCTCGCGCGGCGGCCGGACGTGGTGCGGCTGGCCGATCGGGTCGCGACGGTGCTCGTGCCGGTGATCGGCACGGTGGCCGCGGCGACGGGGGGCTGGCAGCTCGCGCGCGGAGGGAGCGTCGCCGACGCGCTCGTTGCGGCCGCGACGGTCATCGTCGTGACCTGCCCCTGCGCGCTGACCCTCGCCGCGCCCGTCGCCGTCGCGGCCGCCGCCGGCACCGCCGCCGAGCGCGGCGTCATCTTCCGCGACGCGGACGCGCTCGATCGGCTCGCGACGGCGACCGCCGTGTGGTTCGACAAGACCGGGACGCTCACCGAGGGGGCGCTCTCCGTGCGCCACGTCGCGCTCGCGGAGGGGGAGCCGGCCGCGGCGGTGTTGGCGCGGGGCGCCGCGCTCGCGGCCGCGTCTCCGCATCCGGCCGCCCGCGCCGTGGCGCGGCAGCATCCGGGGACCATGCCGGCCGCGGGCGCCTGGATCGTCCCCGGTGACGGCGTCGAGGCGGAGATCGAGGGGCGGCGGTGGCGCCTCGGCCGCCCGGGGTGGGCGGCGGCGGCAGCGCCGTCCGACGAGCCCGCGCTCGATCTGGGGCGAGACGGGGTCCTCGTCGCCCGCTTCACCCTCTCGGATCGGGTCCTCCCCGACGCGGGCGCGACCGTGGCGCGGCTCCAGGCGCTCGGGCTGGGCGTGCGCGTCCTGTCGGGAGATGGCAGCCGCATGGTCCGCGAGGTGGCCGACGCGCTCGCGATCCCCGACGCCGACGGCGGCCTGTCGCCCGAGGCCAAGGCGGCCGCGATCGAGGCCGCCGCGCACGCGGGCCAGCGCGTCGCCTTCGTCGGGGACGGCATCAACGACGCCATCGCGCAGAGCGCCGCCTGGGTCGGGGTGGCGCCCGCCGGCGCGGTCGACGTGGCCGCCGCCTCCGCGGGGGTGCTCCTCCTGCGCGAGGGGCTGGCCACGCTCCCGGACGCGGTGATCCTGGCGCGCGCGGCGCGCCGCGTCATCCGGCAGAACCTCGCCTGGGCGCTCGTCTACAACGTCGTCGCCATCCCGTTCGCCGCGCTCGGCCTGGCGACCCCGCTCGTCGCGGCCGCGGCGATGACCGCCAGCTCGCTCACCGTGACCTTCAACGCCGCGCGCCTGCTCCGCGCCGCTGGCACACCTCTTGCTAATCCAACGTTGTCCCAGGAGTCCGTATGAACATCCGTACCATCCTCGTCCCCGTCGACTTCTCCACCTGCTCCCTCCTCGTCACCCGGCAGGCGGCCGGACTCGCGGCGCGCCTGGGCGCCCGCGTGGTCGTGATGCACGTCTCCGAGCTGCCCGGAGACCTCGCGCAGGGCGCGCACGTGCGGCCCGACGGGGTCGACCGGACCGCGGCCGAGTACCTCACCGCCGATGCCCGCGAGCGGCTCGCGTTGTTCGTCTCGGCGGCCCGCGAGGTCGGGGCCGCGGCGGAGATCGAGGTGAGGATCGGCCCCGTCGTCCCCACGATCCTGGCCGCCGCCGATGCGCTCGCGGCCGACCTGATCGTCATCGGTACGCACGGCCGCACGGGCTTGGCTCGGATGGTCCTCGGGAGCGTAGCCGAGGGCGTGGCGCACAAGGCGCACGTGCCGGTCATGCTCGTGCGCCGGGAGTCCCGGCCCGAGTGCGCCCGCCAGAGCTGCGAGTGGTGTCCGCACGAGGGGCGGAGCCCGGCCGAGGAGAAGCTGGCGGGCGAGTCGCAGGGGTAGCCAGCTCGGGGCGAGGGCTACGACACATCAGAACATCACCCGGAGTCCGCCGAACATGTGGGACCAGCGCTACGCCGAGCCCGAGCTCGCCTACGGCTCGGAGCCGAACGATTTTCTGCGCGCGATGGCGGTGCACATCCCGCCCGGGCCCGTGTTGTGCCTCGCCGAGGGGCAGGGCCGCAACGCGGTGTGGCTCGCCGAGCAGGGCCGCGAGGTCACCGCCCTCGACGCCTCGCCCGTCGGGATGGAGCGCGCCCGCGACCTCGCGAGGGTTCGGGGCGTGCCGCTCGAGACGACCGTGGCCGACCTCGCGACCTGGGAGGGCCCGCTCGGCCACTGGGCGGGCATCGTCGCCATCTTCGCCCACTTCCCGGCCCCCGTGCGGGAGCGGGTGCATCGCGCGATCCCAGGCTGGCTGCGACCCGGCGGCGTGCTGATCGTCGAGGCGTACCGGCCCGAGCAGCTCGACCGCGGGACCGGGGGCCCTCGAGATCCGAAGCTCCTGTACTCCGTGGAGCAGCTCGGGATCGACTTCGGCGGGCTGGCGATCGAGAGACTCGAGCCGGTCGATCGCGACGTGCACGAGGGGCGCTACCACACCGGCTCCGGCGCCGTGGTCCAGTGCCTCGCCCGGCGGCGCTGACTCCTCCGCCGATACGTCGACGGTCCTGTTGCATCGCCCGTTCATTTGAAACGAAACAGGCGGGGCGCGTGAAACGAGCCCACCGATCCACCGCGATCCAGGCGGATCGAGTCGGTGGCACGGGGCTTGCTCTACCTCTCCTCGTCAACCAGGACTTCACGATGATCTTCCGCCAGCTCTTCGAGCCCGCCTCCTCGACCTACACCTACCTGCTCGCCGACCCGGTCACCCGCCGCGCCGTCCTCGTCGACCCCGTGGTCGAGGAGGTCGAGACCTACGCGAAGCTCCTCGCCGAGCTCGACCTGACGCTCGTGTACACGCTGGAGACCCACGTGCACGCCGATCACGTCACGGCCGGCGCGGCGCTGCGCGAGCGTTTCGGCAGCAAGACGGTCGTGCATCACGACGGAGGCGCGGCGTGCGCGGACGTGCCGGTCACCCACGGCGACCACATCCGCGTGGACAGCATCGACCTCGAGGTCCGCGCGACGCCGGGCCACACCAGCGGGTGCGTCGCCTATGTCGGCGCCGACCGCGTGTTCACCGGCGACGCCCTGCTCATCGGCGGCTGCGGTCGCACCGACTTCCAGCAGGGCGACGCCGGTCGGCTCTACGACAGCGTTCACGAGCAGATCTTCAGCCTCCCGCCCGACACGTTGGTGTACCCGGCCCACGACTACAAGGGCCGCACGATCTCCACCGTGAAGGAGGAGCTGGCGACCAACGCGCGGCTCGGCGGCGGCAAGACCAAGGCGGAGCTCGTCGAGATCATGGCGAACCTGAAGCTCGCCTACCCGAAGCAGATCGACCGTGCCGTGCCGGCCAATCAACAGTGCGGTCGCGAGGCGATCCCGCAGGGCTGAGGGTCTGACCGCAGAGATTCCGAACCGCTCCGGAGGCCCGATGTCCACGTCTTCCTCGCAGTCTCGCTCGCCCATGGTCTGGCCGATGGCGACGTTGGCCCTGGCGCTCGCCGCCGGGGTCGGCGGTTGGGTGGTCGGCGGAAGCGGCACCACGCCGCCGGCCGCGGTGGCGCCGGTCGAAGCCGCCGCGACAGCCGGGGCTTCTACCGCCCCGCCGGTGCCGGAGAAGCCGAAGGCCTGGCCGCTCGAGGCGCCGGATCCCGCGACCATCCCCGAGGGGCCGGTCGGCGACGCCGTTCGGCGCGGGCAGGCCCTCGTCTCGCGCACGCGGGAAGAGCTGCCGGAGCACGTCGGGAACGGGCTCCATTGCACGAGCTGCCACCTCGAGGGCGGCACGGTCGCCAACGCAGGGCCGTGGATCGGCATCACGGGGGTGTTCCCGGAGTTCCGTACCCGGAACGCGAAGGTCAACGTCCTGCAGGACCGGGTGAACGACTGCTTCGAGCGCAGCATGGACGGCAAGCCGCTCCCGGCCGACAGCGAGGAGATGACCGCGATCGTGGCCTACATGACCTGGCTCTCCGAGGGCGTGCCGAGCGGGGTTCCCATCGAAGGGCGCGGGTTCGCGCGGATCAAGGAGCCGCCCACGCCCGACCCGGAGCACGGAAAGGCGCTCTACGGGGAGAGGTGTGTCGCGTGCCATGGCGCCGAAGGGGCTGGGCTCGAGGGGCCGGACGCCGCCTACGTCTACCCGGCGCTCTGGGGAAACCGCTCGTTCAACATCGCCGCCGGCATGTCGCGGCTCGACACCGCCGCGGCGTTCGTCCGCTGGAACATGCCGCTCGGGCAAGGCGGCACGCTGACCGATCAGGAGGCCTACGACCTCGCCGCCTACTTCACCACCCAGCCCCGCCCGGACTTCGCCCGCAAGGGCGAGGATTGGCCCAACGGCGGGAAGCCGCGCGACGCGCGGTACTAGGAGTCCCGATGTTGTTTCTCGTCGCCACCGCCGCGGCCGCGGACTGGCTCCTCCTCCAGGGCACCGAGCCCGGGCCCGACCCCGTGGCGGTGCGCCCCTGGGGGTTCGTCCAGGCGCTCGGCGAGGGGATCCCCTTCGGCGAGCCGGTCGTGGGGCTCACCAGCGAGTCCCTCGCCGCGTTCGAAGGAGAGCGCGCCAGCTTCAACCGCGTCGGCTCGGGCGACGCCACCTGGGGGATCTCGCTGCGCCGCGCGCGCGCAGGCCTGCGGGGCGCGGTCCCGAAGACCGGCGGCAAGGTCGCCTGGCTCCTCGCCGCCGAATTCGGCGACAACGGGCTCACCCGCGTGGATCCGGTGGTGCTCACCGACGCCTCGGTCACGTTCTCCTACCTCCCGGGCGCGCGGATCCGCGTCGGCCAGTTCAAGCTGCCGCTCGGAGAGGAGGCGCTGGAGATGAACCCGCTCGCCGCGGAGTTCGTCAACTTCTCGGCGGCGACGGGCCAGCTCCTCCTCGAGAACCCGAGCGCGGACGGGGCCTACACCGCCGGCGCCAGCGGCTTTCGCGACCTCGGCGTGCAGGTGTTCGACACCTTCGCCGTCGGCCCCGGCACGGTCTCCTACGCCGTGATGCTCTCGAACGGCCGCATGGGCGCGCTCGAGCTCGACGACTCCAAGGACATCACCGCGCGCCTCGCCTGGGCGCCGTGGGTGGGGGGGGAGCCCGACGCCCCCCATCGCGACGAGGTCGGCGTCTACGGGTTCTGGCAGCAAGGGGAGCGCATGGTCGACGGCGAGGCGGTCGCCCGGGTACGGCGGGGCGGCGGGGCGCAGGTGGAGAAGGCCGGCTGGCACGCGCGCGTCGAGGTGATCCAGGGCTCGGGGGCGATCGAGGGCGGCGCCAACCCCCCGTTCCCAGGCCAGCCCGTGGTGGTCGCCGCGGAAGGGCAGGCCCTCGGCGGCTACGCCTACCTGCACTACGAGCGCGGCCTCCTCGGCGGCGGGCTGCGGTACGACGAGCTCTGGCGGCGCTACGACTCCCCCGCGGACCTTCGCGTGTTCCGTACGGTCACCGCCGACGTCCAGGTCGAGATCACGCCCCGGGCCCGACTGATGCTCGACTACGAGCTGCGCTGGCTCGCGGCCCCCGAGGGCTCGACGGACGCGCAGGCCATCGCCGCGACCCTGGGCGACCGGGTGTCGCTCCAGGCGGCGGTGGTGTTCTGATGTGGAGCTACCCGCTCGTGCTGGCGCTGGCCTCGGCCGGCGTCGCCCTCCTGGAGCGGATCACGCCCGCGCGCCCGTCGCAACCTGCGCTGAGGCGGTGGCTGTGGAGCGACGCGATATACCTGGTGTTCAACGGACATTTTCTCGGCGTCGGGCTCGCGTGGGCGGCAGCCCGGACGGTCGATCCGCTGCTCGCGTCCCGGTTCGATCTCCACCTCGCGTCGGGCTGGTCGATCTGGGTCCAGGCCATCGTCGCGACCGTGGTGCTCGACTTCGCCCAGTGGACCATCCACAACCTGCTGCACCGGGTGCCCTGGCTCTGGGAGTTCCACAAGGTGCACCACTCGGTGCGCGACGGCGAGATGGACTGGATCGTCTCCTTCCGATTCCACTGGGCCGAGGTGGTCGTCTACAAGACGCTGCAGTACCTGCCGCTCGCCATCCTGGGCTTCTCCGGAGAGGCCTTGTTCTTCCATGCCGTGTTCGGCACCGTCGTGGGGCACCTGAACCACGCGAACCTGGACTGGGGGCACGGGGTGTGGCGGTACGTCCTGAACAGCCCGCGAATGCACCTGTGGCATCACGACGCGGACAGCCCCCGCGCCCGCAATTTCGGAATCATCTTCTCGCTGTGGGATTGGTTGTTCGGGACCGCCTGGCTCCCGGACCACCCCCCTCGCCGGCTCGGCTTCGACGGCGAGCGAGCCCTCCCCCCCGACTTCTTCCGCCGCTCGTTGTGGCCCCTGGTCCGCGCGCCGCTTCCCCCTGGAGATCCGTCATGATCCGTTCCCTGTTCGCCTCTCTCTGCGTCTTCCTCGGCGGGTGCGCCGACGCCGCTCCGCCGAGCGCCTCCGCCGGCGCGCCCGCCGCCACCGTACGCAACATCGACGTCGCGGCGCTCAAGGCGGACCTCGACCGCGCGGCGGTGCCGCTGCTCATCGACGTGCGGACGCCCGGCGAGTTCGCGGGCGGCCACGTGCCGAGCGCGAAGAACGTGCCGCTCGATCAGCTCGAGGCGCGCATCGGCGAGCTCGGGTCCGCGGACGCCGAGGTGTACGTCGTCTGCCAGTCGGGCGCGCGTTCGGCTCGCGCCAGCGCCTCCCTCGCCGCCAAGGGGCTCCACCCCGTCAACATCACCGGCGGCACCAGCGCGTGGCGGACGGCTGGCTTCCCGGTGGAGTAGCCATGGAGACGCCGACGACGCCTCGCGCCCAACCTCGGTGGATCGGGCAGCTCCTGCCTCCCCTCCTGGCCTCGCTCACCCTGGGCCTCGCCCCCTTCACGCCCGAGCCGCACATCGTCGGCAAGGTGCTGTGGGTGGCGGGTGGCGCGCACGGGATGCAGGCGATGGACTGGGGGGATCTGGCGCTTCACGGCGCGCCGTGGATCTGGCTCGCGGGGACGATCGTGCGGGTGGCGATGCGCAGCCGGCGGGCCCCGCCGCGGTGACACCGCGGCGCGGACTTGAAGGGTGCCGCGCGCGCGAACGGATACGGTGCGACAGGCCGTGCGCACAGGCGCAGGCGCCGCCCCGGGAGCCCCTGCGTGCACTACGTCATCGTCGGAAACAGCGTCGCCGGCATCGAGGCCGCGATCTTGCTCCGCAATCGGGACGAGCGCGCGCGCATCACGGTCATCTCCGCCGAGCACGATCACTTCTTCGCCCGCACGGCGCTGATGTACGTGTTCTGCGGGCAGCTCTCCATCCGCGACACCGAGCCCTACGATCACGCGCTCTACGAGCGGATGCGCTTCACCCGCATCCGCGATCGCGTCACCCGCGTGCGTCCCGGTGACCACGCGCTCGACCTCGCGAGCGGCGCTACCGTGGCCTACGACAAGCTCCTCCTCGCCGTGGGCTCCGTTGCCCGGCGGCTGCCCTGGGCCGGCGCTTACGAGGGCCCGGGCGTGCACCACTTCGTCACGCTCCAGGATCTCGCGGGGCTCGACGCGGCCGCGAAGAAGGGGATGTCCGTCGCCGTGATCGGCGGCGGGCTCATCGGCGTGGAGTGCGCCGAGGTGCTGCATCTCCGTGGGTTGAAGGTGCACTTCCTCATCCGGGAGCCCTGGTACTTCCCCGTGGCGCTCGACGAGGCCGAGGCCGAGGTCGTCGCGGCCCACATTCGCCACCACGGGGTCGACGCTCGGACGAATGTTCCTGTCGATACGATGGAGCGTCGCGGCGGAGAGCTCGTCCTCTTGCTCCCCGACGAGGAGCTCGTGGTGGATCTGGTGGTCGGCGCCATCGGCGTGGTCCCGAACACCGCCTTCCTCCAGGACGGCGCGCTCTCGGACGGCGGCATCGCCCTCTCCCCGGGCGGAGCGATCGAGGTGGGTGACAGCCTCCAGAGCACCACCGCGCGCGACGTGTGGGCCGCGGGGGACTGCGCGAACGTCACCTGGATCGACGGCTCGCGGCGCCCCGAGCAGCTGTGGTACACCGCGCGCGATCAGGGGCGGGCCGCCGCCCGTGCGATGCTCGGAGACCCGACGGTCTACCGGCGCGAAACCTGGTACAACTCGGCGAAGTTCTTCGACATCGAGTACACGACCGCCGGCTATGTCCCGCTCGTCGCGGGCGCCTACCGCACCTGGTACCAGCAGGTGCCCGGCACCTCGATCACCCAGCGCATCATCTGCAGGGGCGATCGGGTGGTCGGCTTCAACTGCATGGGGAGTCGCTGGGATCACGAGGTGTTCTTGCGTTGGATCCACGAGCGCCGTTCGCTCGGTTGGGTGCTCGAACACATGAACGAGGCGCGCTTCGACGAGGAGTTCACCCCCCCCTTCCGGGTCCTCCCGACGGCGACGCTGACCCCCCTCACGACGCCGGGAGCCTGACATGCAATCCGGACTCCTCTCGACCTACCACAGCCCCAAGAAGAACCGGAGCGGTTTTGCCTGGGCGGTCTCCCTCGTCCTGTTCGCCTTCTACTTCCTGCTCTACCTGCCGGACTACGGGTACTTCCCCGACTACCTGAACCTCCTCCTGCGCCGCGCCGGCTTCGTGAAGTTCGACAAGTGGAACGCCTACGGGCTGCTCTACAGCGTCGCGATGATCGTCGGCGGCTGGTTCATGCTCCAGAAGCACGGGAACAGCCGCTACCACCGGCTCCGCACCTACTGCCTCGTCGCGGTGCAGGTCGTGTTCGCCTTCTCTTTGCCGCTGGTGCTGAAGGTGCTCGACCAACCCGAGCTCTACCTGTCGTACCTCTGGCCGCTCTCGTACGACAAGCTGTTCCCCGACACCCTCGCCAAGCTCCCGATCTACGCCGCCGTGTACTTCGTGGTGACGTCGCTCGTGGTCTTCCCCTTGCTGGCGTTCTACAAGGGCAAGCGCTTCTATTGCTCCTGGATCTGCGGCTGCGGCGGCCTCGCCGAGACGTTCGGCGATCCCTGGCGCCACCTGTCGAGCAAGTCGGACAAGGCGTGGCGGATCGAGCAGGTCACGATCTACAGCGTGCTCGCGCTCGTGCTGCTCACCACGGGCCTGATGATCGCGGACGCGTCGAGCAAGGCCGCGCTCCTCGGCAACGCGGGTACGGAGGTCGGCGATCGGGTCGCGCTGAGCCTCTCCCTCGCGAACCAGGCGGAGGCGATCCGCGCTGCTCCGGCGGACACGCTCTCTGCGTCGGTCGGCGCCATCGAGGCCGAGGTGCTCGCGGCGAAGCCGCCGGAGTGGCTCGCGGAGAAGCTCGTCGGCGTGCGCGCGAAGGCGACGGAGGGCGACGTGGCGGGGACCGCCGCCGAGGTCAAGAACCTCGCCTACGCCGCGATGCCGGTGACGCCGATCTCGGGCATCGCCCACAGCGTGAAGGGCTTCTACGCCTTCTTCATCGGCGCCTTGTTCTCCGGCGCCGCGGGCGTCGGCCTCTACCCGCTCATGGGCACGCGCGTCTGGTGCCGATTTGGGTGCCCGATGGCCGCGGTCCTCGGGCTGATCCAGCGGTTCGGGCGCTTCCGCATCACGGTCAAGAAGGACATGTGCATCAGCTGCGGCAACTGCAGCACCTATTGCGAGATGGGCATCGACGTGCGGCAATACGCCATGGGAAACCTGGACATCAAGCGCGCCAGCTGCGTTGGGTGCGGGATGTGCGCGCACGTGTGCCCCCGCGGTGTTCTCAAGCTCGAGACCCGCAAGGACTCCGGTCCCGCGGGCAACGTACAGGTCTGGACCCTCGATCTCTAGCCCCGGAGGCCTTCCCCATGCTGCTCTCCCTCGTGGCCCTCGCCCACGCCCTCGATCCGAGCCACGCGAAGCTCCAGAAGGTGCTCGACGCGCGGCTCTCCGGCGGGCGGGTCGACTACGCCGCGCTCGAGGCGGCCCCGGCAGACCTCGACGCCTACCTGGCCGAGGTGGCGGCGGCGCCGGTGGCCTCGCTGTCCGCGGCGGACAAGAAGGCGCTCTACATCAACGCGTACAACGCCTACACCCTCGATCTGATCGCGGACAACTTCCCGCTCGCCTCCATCCGGGACCTCGACTTCGGGCTCGTGTGGGACATCCGCAAGTTCAACGTGGGCGGCGCGATGCTGACGCTGAACGACATCGAGGGAAAGAACCTGCGGAACCTGGGTGATCCACGCATCCACGCGGCGGTGAATTGCGCGTCGTTGGGGTGCCCGCCGATCGCGCCGAAGGTGTACACGGGCACGGGGCTGGACGCCCAATTGGACGCCGCGTCGCGGGCCTGGGCGAGCACGGCCACGCTCTCCGGGACCACGCTCACGGTCAACAAGATCTTCGATTGGTACGGGGACGACTTCACCCCGACGTTCGGGAGCGCGCGGTTCGACATCCCGGGGCTGAGTGGGAAAGAGGAGGCCGCCGCCAACTTCATCGCCCACTTCAGCACCACGCCCGCGCGGGCGGAGGCGCTCCGGAAGGGCGGGTACACGGTCACGTTCGCGGACTACAGTTGGAAGGTCAACGCGAAGCAGTGAGAGGCGCTTGGGGCGGGGGTCCCCCCCGCAACGCCCCGGAGACACGTCCCTCAGCAGCTCTCTCCCGGCGCGCAACACGCCCCGGTGCCGTCCCGCGTCTCGTCGTAGTCGAGCCCCTTGCTCTCGCGGGGATGCCGCGCGGACGTGCGCGTGCAATCGAAGAGGGCGCGCTCCGCCTCGGGGATCGTCGTGAGCGGCTCGATGCCGATCGTCTGCCCTTCGTAGGGGCCGGTGGTCAGCAGGGTGAAGGTCTTCGCGCACACGGCGACGCGCTCGCCGCGCCGGAACACGTGGCCGTCGTCGTCCTCCACCTGCTTCCACGGCCCCCGGTAGATCACGGCCTGGTTCGCCTCGCGGCACTCCCCCTGCTTGCCCTTGTGCGCGGTCACGGTCACCGAGCGGAACTCGATGCCCTGCACCACCTGCCAGGGCTCGGCCTGCCACTTGTCGAGGGTGATGGCGTGAAAGCCGGCCTCCTCCAGGAGCCGCAGCAGCTCGTACTCGGAGAAGGCGCCGGAGATGCAGCCGCTCCACAGGACGGGATCGTCGCGCAGGGCGGGCGGGGCCACCTCGTCGCTCACGATGTCGGAGATGGCGATGCGGCCCCCCACCTTGAGCACCCGGAAGATCTCCCGGATGAGCTGCGGCTTGGCGTCGTCGTCGACCAGGTTGAGGACACAGTTGGACACCACCACGTCGACCGAGCCGTTGGCGATCATCGGTGCGTCACGACGTTGCCGCGCCTCGTATTCGGAGAGCGCGGCGCGGTCTCGCGAGTTGTGGACCGGATGGGCGGCCAACCAGGTGTCGAGCGCGTCGAGATCGAGCGCGAGGTCCTGGATGCGGCCGCGGCGGAACGCCACGTTCTCGTACCCGATGCGCGCGCCCACGACCGGGGCGCTGCGCCGCGCGAGGTCCAACATGTCGTCGTTCAGGTCGACCCCGATGACCCGCCCGCCCGCCCCCACGATCTGGCTCGCGATGAAGCAGATCTTGCCCCCGCCGCTGCCGAGATCGAGCACTACGTCGCCTTCGCGCACGTAGCGGGAGGGGTCGCCGCAGCCGTAGTCGCGCTCGAGCACCTCCGCGGGGAGCACCGCGAGGTACCGGGGATCGTAGTCGACGGGGCAGCAGAGGGCGGCCTCGCGCTCCATCGAGGCGGCCGAGTACCGGGCGCGCACGGCGGCCTCGACGTCGTACCGGGGGACATCGAGCGGCTGTTCGGGGGTGTCCATGGTCGCTCCGGGGCCGCGCGGGGTGCGGGGCGGGTGAGGCCCCGGAACTATTGCGACGGCGCCGCGCTGTCCGGTCCGGGAGACCGGTTGTGGGATCCCCCCGAGAGTGGGAGCGCCGCGAAATCTCGTCCGACCGGCTCAAGGTCCGGGGCCCGGATCCCGAGGAAGAGGGCACACCTCGAGGGAATCATGCTCCTCCTCTCCGCGCTTCTCACCGTCTCGTCCAGCAACGCCGCGGCCACCCAGGCGGCCCGCCTCCGCGTGGTCGGAGAGCTGGTCCAGGAGTCCTCGCTCGCCGCCGGTCAGGCCTCCTCGGGGAGCGTGATGCTGCACAACGACGGGACGACCCCCGTGCAGGTGGTGGTCTACCCGCGCGACGCGGCGGCGGACGAGAGCAGCGCCGCCGTGGTCGGCTCCAACCGCGCGTGGCTCCGGTTCACCCCCCGCCTCGTCACCGTCGACCCCGGGGGCTCCGCCGAGCTGCCGTACCGCGTCGAGGTGCCCGCCGACGCCGAGGTGGCAGGCGCCTACGGCACGGTCCTCGTCATCGAGCCGACCGCCGCGCCAGTGTGGCCGCCGCCGGCCGATCCCGCCGCGGAGACCGCGGTCGAGGGCTACCGCGTGAACATCGTCACGCACGTCAGCCCGTGGGGGAGCCCGTAGCGGAGGAGCAGCAGTGGTTCTGACGATGATCAGCCCGTCGGCGCTACCAGGGCACGCCACCGCGCGGTGATCCCTCCCCGGGCGAACCAGCGCGCGGAGAGCTCGGTCCACAGGGCCTTCCGGACGCTATAGCGGCAGATCCCCTCCGCGGACGCGCCCTCGGCGATCGCCTCGTCGGCCCGCGCCGCGAGGGTGTCGAGGCGGGGATCGTCGGGGTCGCGCGCGGCGCAGAGCAGGGCCAGCCCCCAAAGCGCCGCGAAGCGGTCGTTGTCGTGGTCCTCTCCGGCGCTGGCGTACAGCCATGCCAGCAGGCGCTCGGCCTCCGTGAGCGCCGGTTCCCCGAGCGCGACGGCGCTCTCGACGAGGATCGGCGGGTCGTTGTGGCCGTCGTCGCCGTCCAGGCACAGCAGCGCGCAGCACAGGGCGCGCTGGACGTGATCGACGGTGTCTCCCTCGGACCACCGGCGCAGGGCCAGGACCTCTTTGGGCTCCCAGGGGAGCGGCCGCGGCACGCGCCCGGTGTGCACGAGATCGGACAAGGCGGCGAGGTGCTTGTCGTACCCGTGGCCGTAGTCGGCGCCCGCGAGGTCGCGCAGGGAGGCCTCGGTGATCCGGGCGCGGAGATCGTCGAACAGCACGTTGGCGTCGGGGTCGAAGCCAGGCAGCTCCCGCACCAAGGGCGCGAACGCATCGGGACGGATGCCACGCGGGCCGAGCGCATCGGCGCGGGCGGTCTCTCCGAGCCACAACCATGCTGCGGCGAGGCTGGCGCGCGCGGCATCGTCCAGCGGGAGGGCCTCCGCGCGGGTCAGCGCGGCCCGGAGCCGATCGCCCGCGTCCAGCTGCTGGCACGTGTCGGCCACGGCGAGCCAGTCGGCGACCGTGCCGGCTCGGCTTTCGGCGACGTCCAACGCACGATCGCGTTCGGCCGCCCGGCCGTGGGAGGCCCAGGCGTGTGCCACCGTGAGGACATCGGGCACGGCGGCGGCGTCGGCCAGCGCGGCCTCGAGGACGGCGTGGGTGCGCGCGGGCTCGTCCAGGGTCTGCCAGGCGTTGGCGAGCGTCCAGGCCTGGTGGGTTTCCGCGGGCGTCAGCGCCGCGAGCGCCGCCACGGCTTCTGGCCGGGCGTCGAGCAGCTCCGCGCGGGCCAACGCGACGGCGCACCGCGAGGAGAGGTCGGCGGCGCCGCTCCGATCGAGGCATCGGCGCGCGCCTTCGAGGTCGCCCAGCAGCTCCGCGAAGGCCCGGGCGAGGTGCGTCCAGGCGTGGCTGCGGCCGTCCGGATCGAACGAGGCGTACCCCGCCTCCAAGGCCTCCCGGGCGCCGCCCAGATCAACCCGGTCCGCGCGCAGGCGGGCCACATCGGTGACGCCCCCCGCCTCGCCCTCCGCGATCGCGGCGCCCAGCAGCCGATCCGCGACATGCTCGCGCCACGCGGCGTCACCCACGCCGTGCCTCTTTGCTTGCCCCAGCAGCCGGCGCCAGTCCCAGGCGCTCTCGGCGAGGGCTTCGGCCGCGGCGAGGTGGCCCGCCCGCTGGTCCTCGTCGTCGGCGGTCGCCGCGAGCTCCAGCCAGTCGTCGATCGAACGTCCCACGCGCCGCCCCGGTTCGACGGACTATCCGATCACTCCTCGTACTCCGCGTACCTCATCTCGTAGACCCGCCCGTCGATGACGGCCGTGTCGAGCGCCGCGTCGAGGAGGGTAAGGGTGAAGCCGGCGTAGGGACCGCCGCGCCGGTGCAGCTCGAGCGACGCGTGGTCCCGGGGGCTGATGATGAACCAGCCCGCCGCGCCCGCGTCGGCCGCGCCCTCGACTTCGATCCAGGAGTAGCTCTCGTCGCGGTCGACGGCCGAGGAGCCGAACGCGTCGACAAACGTGCCGCCCGGGCTCAGGAGGACGTTTCCACGCGCTCCCGCGAGCGTCGCGGTTCCCCCGGCGTTCACCTTGAGCTCCTGCACATTCTCGTTGTTCACGAGCACCCCGAGCACGAGCCCGTTGCGGTCGAAGCGAGCGCGTTGGATGGTCGGCATGCTGATCCCGGACTCGGCGAAGTCGATCTGGACCGCGTCCTTCCCGATGTCGATCTGGAGGTCGAGCAGCTCCACGTCGTCCAGCAGCATGTCGACGCCCGCCGGGAGGGTCACCACGGACTCCGCGACACCGCGGTCGTAGCGGGTGGCGGTGGCGGTGGCGATGTCGCCCCGAACGCGCATTCCCGCCCCTCCATCGCTGAACTGGCCTCGCTCGGCCACCAGGTTGGTGCCGTCGAGCTCGACGGTCACGCCGGTGGCTTGGTTCTCCACGCGGACCTTCGTGGCGGAGAGCTGGTGCATCACCACGCCTGACGCGATGGGGTCGCAGAGCAGCGTACCGTCCGTGGTCTTCCCAAAACAATGCAGGGTTTCAGCCGCCGAGAAGGTGCCGAGCTCGGTGGACCCGTTGCCGGCGAGGGCGAGGGACGGTGCGGCCACCGCGAGGGTGAGCAGGGAGAGGGACGCTCGGTTCATGAGGGGCTCCGGGGAGGGCGTTGTATACAGCGTGAAACTGGCCTTCGGCAAGATGCGGCGGGGTCGGCCGCCATGCTACTTCCCCCCGACCTCCTCTACGGTGAGCCGTCGGTGCCCCCCTCCACGAAGATCCGCCTCCGCTCCGCCTTGCCGGCCGTGTGCGCGGCGCTCCTCGCATTCGCCTGCACCGCACCCGAGGCCACGGAGCGAAAGGGCGATCCCGGACGGGCGGACACCGCGACCGTGCCGGACACGGGCACGTCGGAGGACCGAGACACGGCGGACACCGCCGACACGGATCCTTTGCCCGACACCGACACCGACACCGACGATCTGCCGCCGCCGGACGAATGTGACGGGGTGGACGACCCTACGAGCCCCGCCTCCTGCCCCGATCCCGGAGCGATGTCCCTCGCGGAGGGCGGCGGGCTGGCCCCCGTGGACGCCGACGGCTTCGTGCTCGCCGACGAAGATGGCTGGGCAGACGCCGATGCGATCCTGACGGCGCTCGAGCGCACCCTCGATGTGCGAACGGTGGGCGACGTGCTGGCGAGCGCGAACCGGGACGGAGAGCTCCTCTCGGGGTCCCGCGCGGCAGGCTTCGCCAGCGGGTTCGAATGGAACGCGGGGGACGAGGATGTCACCTACTGGATTCCCCAGGGGGTGACCGGCAGCTTCGACGCGGACAGCTCCGGCCGGGTGGATGGGTATTCGGCCCTCCTGGTGTCCTGGCACTACGACCCCGAGGAGGGGGGCACCGACTACGACAAGGGCGTCCGCGTCAGCTTCGTAGACGTGTCGTCGCCCAGCGTGGTGTCCTATCGCCACGTCCTGCTCGTCGAGCCCACGGGCACCCCCGACGCACCTGACTTCGCGGCCGTCCCGGTTCACGCAGGCGGCATGGCTTGGGTGGGGAGCCTGCTGTACGTCGCCGACACCGGCCATGGGCTCCGGGTGTTCGATCTGTCGCGCATCCTCGAGGTCTCCACCGACGTCGACGACATCGGATGTGACAGCAGCGGCCACTGTACCGCCTGGGACTATCGCTACGTCCTCCCCCAGGTGAGCCGGTACGTCCTGCCGGAGTGCGGGTGCGACGCCACGTTCTCGTTTGTGAGCGTCGACAGCAGCACCACTCCCCCGTCCCTGGTCACGGGCGCCTACGACGCCGACACCATCGAGGGCCTGCTCGTCCGCTGGCCGCTCGACGCCACCACACACCTCCTCGCGGGCGGAGCCTACACGCGGGCCACCCAAGCCTTCGTCGCCCAGCAGGACCGCATCCAGGGCGCGGCCTCGCGGGACGGCGATTGGTGGTTGTCGTGCAGCAGCCAGTCCGGAGCGTACGGGCTCTTGTACGCGACGGCTTCGGGCGTGCCCTCCACGGCGCACTCCTGGGTGGATGGCCCCGAAGACCTGGCGATCGACCCGGGAAACAACTGGCTCTGGTCCGCGAGTGAGGACGTGGGCGACAGGGCGGTGTTCGCGGTGGAGCTCGCGGAGGTGCGGTAGCCAGAACGCCCGAGCGCGTTCTGGCTAGTGGCGAAGGGTGCGTCAGGACCCTTCGTCGATCACCACCACCGCCACCGTGGTCGCCATCTCCTTGCCGTCGCGGGTGAACGTGACCTTCACCTCGTCCCCCGCCTTTCTCCCGTCGAGCGCGGTGTACAGATCGTCGTAGTTGGCGATCGTGTCATCTCCGATGCGCGTGATCACGTCCCCGAGGCGCACCCCCCGCTCGGTGCGGACCACGCCGCGGAGCCCGGCCTTGGCCGCGGGTGAGTCGGGCAGGACCTCGAGCACCGCCGCGCCCTTCACGCCGATGCGCTGCGCCGTGCGGGGGTCGACCAGGCGCACGCCGATGCCGATGAGCTCGACCTTCCCGGTCGCGATCACCTGGTCGACCACCCGCCGAACGGTGGCCACCGGCACCGCGAACCCGATGCCCGCCGAGCTGCCGCTCTTGCTGTAGATCATCGTGTTCATGCCGATGAGCTGCCCCGCGGAGTCGATGAGCGGACCGCCGGAGTTGCCGGGGTTGATGCTCGCGTCGGTCTGGACCATCCCCCGAATGGTGACCGCGCCGAAGCCGACCATCTCGCGGTCGAGCGCGCTCACGACGCCGGTGGTGAGCGTGTGGTCGAGCCCGAACGGGTTGCCGATCGCGAGCGCCTTCTGGCCGACCTCGGGCGTGTAGCCCTCGGGCGGGAGCCGCAGCGGGATGAGCTTCTCGGGCGGCGCGTCGATCTTGAGCACCGCGACGTCCTTGCGCTTGTCGCCCCCGACCAGCTTCGCCGGCCACTCGGTCTGATCGTAGAGCGTGACCGTGTAGCTCTTGCCGCCGTCGACCACGTGGTAGTTCGTCACGACGTGCCCGTCCCGATCCCAGAGGAACCCCGTGCCGGATCCGGCGGGGACCTCCATCGTGCGGCGGTTCCAGTAGTCGACCACCACCTGGGTCTGCGCGACGTACACGGTGCCCGGCGCGGCGGCCCGGAACACGTCGATCGTGTTCTGCTCGTCCTCGATGCGCGCGGAGGGGCCGGGCGGCGGTACGAGCGGGGTGGGGGCGCCGGGAACCGGGGTGGTCGCCGCGGTGGGGACCGCGGGCGGCGGGGGGCCGGCGGGCGCGGATCCGGGCGGATCTCGAGGCGAGTCCGCGGAGGCCGTACACGCGGCGACGAGGGCGACGAGCAGCAGGGAACGGAGCATGGAGGGGCGCCTCGACCGGGCGTTTAACCCTGTTGGCGCCCGCGATCCCCTCCGCTGGATCCCGACGCTCCGCTAGAACCCCGCCTGCATGTGCACCACGATCCCGTGTTCGGGCACATCGGGCGTCGCGTCATCCCAGCTGCGCTCGTACGTGACGGCGACCGCGACCTTCTCGAGGAAGTCCTTCTCCACGCCCGCGATGAGGCTGGTCGTGGCGTCGTCATCGGTCGCCATGTCCGGATCCCAGTGGTCGTACCGGAACACCAGGCCCGCGTACTTCGGGAGGCGCGGGTTGAGCGTGCCGGAGTAGCCCATGCCGCTCGTGGGCCCCTCGATCTTGCCGAGGACCTCAGCCCATACGAGCAGGCGGGGCATCTGGAAGCCCACCGCACCCGCGTAGATGAACGTCGGGACCGTGGTCGTGGGGTTGCCGGAGTAGGCCGCGAACGCGGTGATCGGGAGGTCGCGGTCCTCCATCTTGGCGAGCGGGTCGACCGTGATGCGTGCCTGGACGGACTTGCCGGCGTCGATCTCCGGCTTCGCGTAGCCCTCCCCGTTGACGAGCGAGAGGTTCCAATCGACGAGGCCGTCCCAGTGGTCGCCGAGGAGCGCCACGCCGAGGTCGGCGGTGTCGAGGATCTTCTCGTTGTCGGCGAAGGACTTGGTGATGTACCGGTTGTCCGTGAAGTTGTCGTAGAAGGAGGTGTACGGCGTGTCGATCATGCCGGCCCGGAGCTCGAGGGGGCCCAGGTCCTTCACGGCGAGGTACGCGTGCTTGACGAACACCCGGTACCTCGTGTCGAACGTGGCCTCGGTTCCGTCTCCCAATTCGAGGGGCTTCATCCGGTCCGCGTCGAGCGTGATCCGGGCGGCGAAGCGCTTGCTCATCTTCACGTCGGTGCGCAGGTACACGCGGTCGACCGCGAAGGCGTTTGCACCGTCGGCGCCGTCCGTGAGGTCGTACTGGTAGCGCGCGAAGATGACGCCGCTCGGCTTGACCACCGGAAACTTGGGCGCTTCGTCCTCGGCATGGGCGAGGGCGATCGTGAGGGCGAGAAAGGACACGGAGAACCTCCAGGTGCGCCGGTCTTACCCACGCCTCACCCGATAGTCATCCCGCCCGCCCGAACGTCACGTAAAGGTTGACAAAGACACGGAAATGTCACGCCCCCCGTGCTGGGCCGTGACGGTTCCGTGTCGGAAAACCAGCGTCACGGGAACCAGCGTCACGGGAACCAGCGTCAGAGGATCCCGTACTCGGGCCCGTTGCCACCCTCCGGCGGCACCCAGGTGATGATCTGGTAGGGATCGCGGATGTCGCACGTCTTGCAGTGCACGCAGTTCGAGAAGTCGATCTGCAGCTCGGCGCGCCCCGTCACCGGGTTGGGGTGCATGTTGTAGACCTGCGCCGGGCAGAACCGGGTGCAGGGGTTGCCGTACTCCTCGGCGCAGATCGTGGCGCAGATCTCGCGGTCGACCACCTTGAGGTGGGAGGGCTGCTTCTCTTCGTGCTTCGTGCCCGAGTGGTACACGTCCGTGAGCTTGTCCACCAGGTAGACGTTGTCGAACACGACCTCGTCCCGGGCGGGCATCCCCTTGTGGCCGTGCACGTGGGAGACCTTCTTCATGTGCTCGAAGTCGGCGTCGAACGGCTTGATGTCCTTGCCGGGGCCGAACACCATCGCCATGCCGACGCTCGCCATGCCGCCGATCACGCCCTTGTCGAAGCCGGCGTGGAAGTTCTTGGCGGGCTCCATCTCCTCGCGGATCCAGCTCCCGTCCACCCGCGTCTTGAACTCGGCGAGCACGGCCTCGGAGGAGTCCCCGCGGCGCAGGGCGTCGAACGCGGTCTCGGCGGCCAACATGCCCGTCTTCATGGAGAGGTGGATGCCCTTGATCCGGGCGGGGTTGAGGAAGCTCGCCGAGTCGCCGACGATCATCGCGCCGTCCGCGTAGAGCTTCGGGATCGAGGCCCAGCCGCCCACGGTCACGGCCTTGGCGCCGTACTTCACGACCTTGCCCGCGCCGAGCTTCTTGCGCATGTAGGGATGCGCCTTGAGCTTCTGCAGGAGGTAGTGCGCGTCCATCGCGGGGTCCTTCGCGCCGAGCTCGACGAGCAGGCCGATCGCGTACTTGTCGTCCGCCATGGCGTACACGAAGGCGCCGCCGAAGGTCTGCAGATCGAGCGGGTAGCCGAGGGTGAGGATGACCTCGCCCTTCTTGACCGTGCCCGGCGGCATCTCGATGACCTCCTTCACCCCGATCTCGTAGACCTGGGGCTGGGAGTCCTTGTCGAGGCCGAGGCGGTTGATGAGTTGCCGGGCGAGCGTGCCGCGCGGCCCCTCGCCGAGGATGGTCACCTTGGCCATGATGTCGATGCCGGCCTCGAAGGTCGACTTGGGCTGCCCGTCGGGCCCGATGCCCTTGTCGCCGGTGCGGACGCCGATCACGCGGTCACCGTCCCACAGCAGCTGGACGCCGGCGAACCCGGAGAAGAGCATGAGCCCCTTCTCCTCGGCCTTGGCCGCCAGCCACTTCTGCAGCTTGGCGATGGAGATGATGGGGCTGCCGTGGTCTTCCATGCCGGGGGGCATCAGCGGGGCGGGGAACGCCATCGTCTTGGTGAGGACGACGAAGGTCTCCTCTTCGACGTGCCGCTCCACGAAGGGGGCATCGCCCTTCTCCCAGCCGGGGAGGAGCTCGTCGAGCGCGCGGGTGTCGAGCACGGCGCCGGAGATGGCGTGGCTGCCGATCTCGCTGCCCTTGTCCATCAACGCGATGGTGGGCTCCTCGATCCGGGCGCCCGGACCCCCCGCGTCGATGGCGTCGTTGTGGGCTTGGATGAGGTCCAACAGGCGGATGGCGCCGGCGAGGCAGGCGGGGCCGCCGCCGACGAACAGGACATCCACGGGCATCGCTTCGCGTTGCATCAGGGCGGCTCCGGTCTTGAGGCTAATTCTGAGGCGCCATTCATAACGGGTCCGTCGCGATCGGTCGACGCCGCGCACGGGGCGGGCTAGCCTCGCCGCCGATGTCCACCAAGCTCAAGATCCTGACCATCCTCACGACGTTGCTCGTCCTCGTCGACCAACTCACGAAGGTGTGGACCGTGCGGGCGCTCCGCTACAGCGGCCAGAGCCTGACGCCCCACACGTGGAACGGTCTGAAGCAGCTCGGCTACGACCCGGACAGCCCCGAGGAGATCCAGGTCATTCCAGGCTTCCTCTCGCTCATCCACGCGCAGAACCCCGGCGCGGCGATGGGGATGCTCGTGAGCTTCGAGCACCGGATGTGGGTGTTCCTGGTCTTCACGGTGGTGGCGGTCGGCGTCTTGATCAGCATGTACCGGCAGCTCCCGGACAATGATCGCTTCCAGTCCGCCACGATCGCGCTCATCCTCTCGGGCGCCGTCGGCAACGCCATCGATCGCGTGCACAAGCAGACCGTGACCGACTTCATCCGTGTCTACACCGACGCCCCCGCGGCGAAGGCCTGGCTGATCGGCAACTTCCGCACCGCCGAGTGGCCCACCTTCAACGTCGCCGATGCCGCGATCGTCGTCGGCGTCGCGATGTACCTGATCCAGTACCTCTTCTTCGAGAGGGACAAGGACATCGGCAACGCCGGGAAGAGCCCGCTGGACGAGGCCGAGGGTACACCCGGCGCCCCCTCGTAGCGCGGGGGGCGCGTGCATCCGGTCCTGTTCTCGATCGCCGGCTTCGAGGTGCACACCTACGGGGTCCTGGCGGGGGTCGGGTTTCTCTTCGGGGTCACCGGCGCGGCGATCCTCGGCTCGCGCCCCGGCCCACGCGGCGGGTTCTCGTGGGACTTCTTGTGGGACCTCGCGATCGTCCTCATCGTGGGCGCGGTGGTCGGATCCCGCCTGGAGTACGTACGCACACGATGGGCGCAGTACGCCGCCTCTCCGGTGGAGATCCTCGATCTACGCGATGGTGGCCTGGTCTTCTACGGCGGCCTCATCGGCGCGGTGCTCTCGGCGCTCGTCTACATCCGCTGGCGGCGGCAGTCGGCCTGGCGGGTGCTCGATCTGTACGCGCCGTTCATCGTGCTCGGGCACGCGCTCGGGCGCCTCGGCTGCTTCGCCGCGGGCTGCTGCTACGGCGCCCCGACCGATCTCCCCTGGGCGGTCGTGTACCCGATGGGGGGCAAGCCCCCCGGGGGCGTGCCCCTGCACCCGACCCAGCTCTACGAGGTGCTCGCCAACGTGCTCATCGGGGGGGTGCTGCTCGCGGTGCGGGCGCGCGGCCCACGCGGCGGCGCGACGAACGGTGACGGCCTGACCTTCGCCGCGCTGCTGCTCCTGTACCCCGCGTTCCGCAGCGTGAACGAGCTGTTCCGGGGGGATGGGATCCGCGGCGCCGCGGTCGGTGGGGTGGCGGCGGGCGGCCTCACCAACGGGCAGGCGATCTCGGTGGCGCTGTTCGCGATCGGGCTCGTCATCGCGTGGGCGCGGTGGCCGCGGGGGAGCCCGGACCCCGCGATCGCCGCCGACCAGCCCGACTAATCGAGCGGCTCGACTAATACTGCGCGGTGAGCTCGATGGTGTCGATGCGGGCGTGATCGCCGGCGGGCTCGATGCGCGCGAGCGTCACCTTGCCGGTGCTCACCGCCATGACCACGAGGCCCTGATCCGCGAGGATGCTGCCGGGGGAGACCACGCGCTCCTCGCCCGAGGAGAGGCCGAGGATCGCGCGCGGGGGCTGGGCCTGCGGGATGGTGGAGAGCAGGCGCACGGGCCACTGCACGAGGGACGGGAGCCCGACGGGCGCGGGAGCAGCGGGCGCCGCGAGGGCGGCCACGGGGGCGGCGACCGCCGACGGAGCGGGGCCTTCGAGCGTCGCAGCGTCGACCCCGGCCGCGGTGACCATGCCCGAGGCGAGATCGCCCACGGCGAGCTCCTCGCTCGAGAGCACCAGCGGAGGCTCGGAAGGAAAGGTGAACGCGGGGTCGGTGGGCTCCGTCGCGCTCGGGCCCGCGGCACTCGGAGCGGTCGCGACCGGCGCGCGGGGCGCGGGCGCGAAGATGTCGCCGCGGCTCTCCATCGGCTCACAACCGGGGAGCGCGGCGCCGAAGCACGCGACCGCCGCGAAGAGCCGGAGCCACGCGGGGGCGAGGGGAGCAGTGCGGTCGGACGACATCCGGGTAGTCTAATGGAGTCGGCGGGGTGGAGCGTAGACCAGTGGCTGTTGTTCGCGGTCGGGTTCGGGGCGGCCACGTGCTTGTGGATCGGCCTCGCCTGGATTCCCCACCGCCTTGCCCCCGTGAACGCATTGCGCGCGTTCGCTTCCGCGCGTGGCGCGCGGGTGCGGGGAGACGGCCGTGTGGAGCCCCTCTCCATCCTCGGCGTGGCCCGCGGGCGCCCCTTCACCGTGACCTGGCAGCGCCCGGCCGGCGGGGGAGACGTCCTGCTCGTCGGGGTGGACTGCCTGGTGGCCGACGGGGCGGTGGCGGCGGGCGACGAAGCGGGCGGCGTCACGTCCGCGGAGGGGGACGCCCTGGTCACGCGGTGGGTGCGCCCCGGCGCGGACGTGTTGGAGCCGGCGCGCCTCGGGGAGATCGTGGACGCGCTCGCACAGATGGCGGAGGAGCTGGAGGCGGCCCACCCCTCGTTCGAGGAGGAGCCCGAGTAGAGCACCTGGCCCATGGCGCCGCCGAGCAATCGCGCCCTCGCTCTTTCGGGTGTCCCAAGTTGCGTTGAATCGTTCACCCGCTTGTCCGCATGCGGACGCACTCCGAGCACCGCGCGCTCGCCGGGCTACGATAGGTGCCCTTGGACGCCCCCACCGCCGTACTCGCCGACGACCTCCCCCGGATCGAGGTCGCCGTGGTGCCTGACATCTCGCCGTTCGCGCGGGATGTGCGGGCGGCCGCAGCCGCATGCGGCGCGGTGTTTGTCCGGGCGGACGCCGCGATGCCGACCGACCTGGCGTGCCGGCTCTACGTGGTCGACCTGACGCGCGCGCTCGCGACCGCGCGGCTCGGGCCCTGCGTCATCGCGATCAGCCGCCAGCTCGAGCTCGATGCGTACGACATCATCGACCCCGCGACCGTGCCGACGCGCCTGACGCGCTCCCTGCGCAACCTCGTCGAGCAGGAAAAGCTCCGCGCGCGGATGGCCGCCGAGCGCGGCACGGTCGAGGTGCTCAACCAGATCGGGTACGCGCTCTCCGCGATCACCGACCGCCACCGCCTCCTCGACGAGCTCCTGACGCACGCGCGGCGCCTGCTCCAGGCGGACGGCGGCACGGTCTACCTCGTCGAAGACGGCGTGCTCCACTTCGCCGCCGCCCAGAACGACACCATCCCCTTCTTCCCCACCCGGCGGAAGCTGGCGATCGACGAGCAGAGCCTCGCGGGGTGGGTGGCCCTCCGGGGCTCGCCGCTGAACATCGACGACGTGCGGCGGCTCGACCCGTCGGTGCCCTACCGCCCCAACCTCTCGTTCGACGAGCAGACCGGCTACCAGACACGCTCGGTGCTCGTCGTCCCCCTCATGGACCGCGACGCCCACGTGATCGGCGCGCTCGCGATGATCAACCGGAAGCCCGTGGCCGGGGTGCCGCTCGCGAGCTTCGAGAAGGTGCTGGCGTTCTCCGATCGGCACGTGGCGCTCGCCCGTTCGATCGCGGGCCAGGCGGCGGTCGCGCTCGAGAATCACCGGCTCTACCGCGACATCTCGCTCCTGTTCCACGGTTTTGTCGAGGCCGCGGTCACCGCGATCGAGGCCCGCGATCCCACCACCGGCGGCCACAGCCACCGCGTGGCCGAGCTCGCCACGCTGCTCGCCCGCGAGGTCACCGACAGCGACGAGCCCGCGTTCGCGGCGGTGCGCTTCTCCGCGCAGGAGCTGACCGAGCTGCACTACGCCTCGATGCTGCACGACTTCGGCAAGGTCGGCGTGCGCGAGGAGGTGCTCCTCAAGGCCACGAAGCTCTTCCCGTGGGAGATCGCCGAGGTCGAGCTCCGCTTCCGCCTCGCGGCGCTCCAGGCGGTGCTCGAGTCCGTGCGCGACGAGCTGACCGAGCACCAGCTCACCAGCCGGCTCGGGGTGCTGCAGCAGGATCTCGCGCTGGTGCGCCGCCTGAACCGTCCCAACATGCCCTTCGGCACGGTCGAACGCGAAGCCATCCGGCTGGTCGCCGAGCGGTGGCGGCTCGACGGGGAGCGCCAGGAGCTCGTCCTTCGGCCCCGCGAGGTCGACCGCCTGTGCATTCCCCGCGGCTCGCTCGATCCGGCCGAGCGCCTCGAGATCGAGCGCCACGTCGAGCACACCTACCGCTTCCTGCGCGTGATCCCGTGGACGAGGGAGCTACGCAACGTCCCCGCCATCGCGTACGCCCACCACGAAAAGCTCGACGGCACCGGGTATCCTCGCCAGCTCACCGAGCCCGAGATCCCCTTCGGCGCCAAGCTGATGGCCATCGCGGACATCTACGACGCGCTCACCGCGATGGACCGCCCCTACAAGGACCCCATGTCGCCCGAGCGCGCCATCGCCATCCTCCGCGAGGAGGCGAGCGCCGGCAAGATCCTCTCCCCCGCCGTGGAGCTGCTCGCGGGGCGGCAGCTGTGGAAGCGGTTGAAGGGGTTGAGGAGCAAGTAGGGGTTCTCCGAGAGGGGGGAGGGGCGACCACGATGGGCGCGGTGCCCGGCGCCAGGGCGCGCCGACCGCGCCCTGGCGGGCCGTGTCGTCGCCCGCCTCGTCGGCGCAGGCGGGCAGGGAGAGGCCGTCACGGAACGGTGGACTGCCCGAGCGCGTCACTGCCCCAACAGGTGATCGCGCCCGTGGTGTCGAGGGCGCAGGTGTGGAAGATGCCGGCGGACACGGACACGAAGCTGCCCGAGGGCGGGGTGGACTGGCCGTAGTCGTCGAACCCCCAACACTGGACGGCCCCGCCGCTCTCGACGCCGCAGGTGTGGTCGGCGCCGGCCGACATGGAGACGAAGGTGCCGGCCGGCGGCGTGGACTGCCCATAGTAGTCGGTGCCCCAGCACGTGATGGCGCCGCCCGCCGCGAGCCCGCAGCTATGGGACCCACCCGCGTTCACCGAGATGAAGGTCTCCGCGGGCGCGTCGGTCTGGCCGTGGCCGTTGTACCCCCAGCACACCACGGCGCCGTCCCCGTCGAGGGCGCAGGTGTGGCTGTTCCCGTTCAGCCCGCTGTCGAGGGCGGAGAAGGTGCCGGCGGGAGGGGTCGTCTGGGCGTCCAGATCGCTCCCCCAGCAGCTCACTGCGCCGCTCGTGTCGACGGCGCACGAGTGGCTGGAGCCGGTGCTCACGGCGACGAAGGTGCCGGAGGGGGCGGTGGTCTCCCCGTCGGAGTTGCTCCCCCAGCACCGGAGCGCGCCGCCGTCCTCGATGCCGCAGGCATGGCCGTTCCCGGAGCTCACGGCGGTGAAGGTGGCATCGGAGGGAGGGTTGAGCTCCCGGTTCCGCTCGGTGTTCTGCCCCCAGCAGACCATCCACCCGTCGCTGTCGATCGCGCAGGTGTGGTAGCCGCCTGCGCTGAAGCTCCGCCAGCCGCAGCCGTCGATCGCGCCGTCCCCGTCGCCGTCGTAGGGGTGCAGCCGGGCGCGGGTGTCGTCGCAGTCGGTGCCGTCCGCGATGCTGCCGTCGGGGGCGGCGCACACGGACTGGACCTCGGCGGGATCGCCGTACCCGTCGGCGTCCGCGTCGAAGTACCAGGCAGGCGGATCCTCGTCGATCGCGCCGTCGCAGTCGTGGTCGACGGCGTCGCAGGCGTCGGTGGCGCCCGGGTAGACAGACGCGCTCGCGTCGTCACAGTCGGTCGCGTCCGCCACGGTGCCCGCGGGGGCGTCGCAGGCGGCCTGTGCCACGCCCGGATCGCCGTACCCGTCGGCGTCGGCGTCGGCATACCAGGTGGGCGGGTCCTCGTCGGTCTCGCCGTCGCAGTCGTCGTCGACCGCGTTGCAGAGCTCCGTCGCGCCGGGGAACACGGCGGCGTCGGTGTCGTCGCAGTCGTCGGGCGCGGCGACACCGTCGCCGTCGAGGTCGTCGTCCGGAGAGGTGTCGTCGACGCGGGCGGAGGTGTCGTCGCCAGACGTGTCGGCGCACGCGGCGACGAAGAGGCCGATGGCGAGGACGAGCGAGAGAGGACGAAGCTGCATGGGGGCTCCCAGGGTGTGGAGCGCACCTTACCGGCGCCCGACCGGCGCCGAACCTCACAGCCATCTCTCATGCTCGCCCCGCCCGCGCTGTCGCCGCACCGGCCGCGCGTCCGCGCGCGGTCCGTGTGCCCTGGCTCAGCTCTCTCTCGGCACCAGCACGTCCAGATCCTCCAACGGCGCCGTCACGTACCGTTGGAGCGACCGGCTCACGAGCCGACCAGCGTGGTAGCCGCAGGACTGGCGCAGCGCATCGGAGCGCGCGAGCGCCGCGTCGACCCCGCGCGAGAGCTCGAACAGGTAGGGGAGCAGGCTGTTGCCGAGCGCGCGGGAGGCGGTGCGCGCGACCTCGCTCGGGAGGTTCGGGATGCAGATGTGCCGCACACCCTCGACCTCGTAGGAGGGGGACTCCGGCGTGGTGGGGCGGCTGGTCTCGCTGCACCCGCCCTCGTCGATGCTCATGTCGATGAAGATGCAGCCCTCCTTCATCAGCCTTACATGCTGGCGCTTGAGCACCTTCGGGGCGGGCTCGCCGCGCACGGCCACGGCGCCGATGACCACGTCGGCCTGCTCGAGGTAGCGGGACAAGTGGTATTCGCTCGCGGTGGCGGTCACGACCACGCGGCCGATCGCCCGCTCCAGGCGCTGGAGCCGGCGCGGATCACGGTCGAGGACCACCACCTGGGCCCCGAGCGCCGCGGCCTCGGCTGCGGCGGCCTGGCCCGCCCGACCGCCGCCGATGACGAGCACGAGGCAGGGCGGCACGCCGGAGGCGCCCCCCAGGAGCAGGCCGGGGCCATGCCCGGTCGAGGTGAGGTGGAACGCCGCGAGCGTGACGGCGACCTGCCCGCCGAGCGCGGAGAGCGGCTCCAGGATCGGGTATTCGTCGGGATCCTCGCGCACCAGCTCACAGGAGAGCGTCGTGGCTTTTTCGGCGATGAGCTTCTGGTGCAGCACCGGCGGTGCGCTCGCGAGATGGAGGAACCCCACGATCGTGCCGCCGTCGCGAACGAGCTCGAGCTCCGTCGCGAGCGGCGCATGCACCTTGAGGAGCACCTGGGCGCCCGCCGCCACGTCTCGCGAGTTGTAGACCACCTGCGCGCCGGCCGCGAGGTAGTCGGTGTCGTTGAAGCCGGAGCCGAGGCCGGCGCCGTTCTCGACGAGCACGCCGTGACCGGCCGCCACCAACGCGCGCGCGCCCTCGGGCGTGAGCGGGACGCGGCGCTCCTGCGGCGTGGCTTCTCGGACGAGCCCGAATTCCATGTGTCCCTCCAGGGGGGGAAGAGTGCCACACTCCGGCGGTCGCTGTCAGGGCGCGACGCGCCCCCCCTCGAACCGGAGCGAGTACCCGGGCCCGATGCAGGCCGCCGTGCGATCACCGGCCGGAATCCCGAAGTAGATCTCGCACTGGGTGCACGCGACGGGAAACACGAGCGCGTCCTCCTCGCGCACGAACTGTGCGTTGGCGAGCTTCCCCTCGAGGAGCGCCGCCCCGACCCGCGTCACGGCGGCGAGCCCGGTGCCGCGCACCGTGACCTCGACGATGCGCGCGTTGGCTCGGCGGACATGCACCGAGTCGATGCGAGGGCAGCGGGGCTCGACCGCGAACGCTGTCTCCGGCGCGAGCGGGGAGTCGGGCTCGCCGATGAAGCGGCCGCCGACCTGACGAACGGTGTGGGTCGTGAAGGTCACGTCCTGGGGCGGATCGCGGGGGTCGCAGCGACACGCGAGGAGGAGGGCGAGCAGCATGGGGGGCGCGCTTTGAATATAGTGCGCGGCAATGTCCGGCACGCCCGAGCGCACTCGCTATTGCAGCCGCTGCCTGACGACCTTTCCGGCGGATGCGCAGAAGTGTCCGAACCTCGGGTGCAGATCGGCGCGGCCCGCGTCGGGCTGGGGCGAGCTGCTCGAAGCGGACGAGGTGATCGACCGCACCTACCGGATCCACGCGCGGCTCGCGATCGGCGGCGCGGGCGTGACCTACCTGGGCGGCGAGCTCGGGGCCGACGGCACGGCGGAGGTGGGGCCCCGCGTGGCGATCAAGGTGCTGTACCAGCAGCGGGACCAGGGGTCCTACCTGCGCCGGCTCTCCACCGAGGCGCAGATCCTCCAGGGGATGAACCACCCCCAGATCGTCGAATGCCGCGGCTTCGTGCACCGATCCGGGCATTCGCCCTACCTCGTGACCCGCTACGAAGAGGGCGGGAGCCTCCTCGACCACATCCGTCGCGTCGGCACGCTCTCGATCCCGGTGGTGGCCGGCATCGGCCGGCAGGTCTGCTGGGCGCTCGACGTGGCGCACCGCCAGGGCGTGGTCCACCGCGATCTGAAGCCGGAGAACGTGCTCCTCGTGCGCGAGGTTCCGGCCGAGCAGATCCCCGAGATCCGCGTCGCCGACTTCGGGATCGCCAAGGTGTTCGGGGGCGTGGGCGATCGCCTCACCCGCGTCGGCGCGTTCGTGGGCACCCCCCAGTACGCCGCCCCCGAGCAGTTCGACGGCCTGACCCCCGAGCCCGCGACCGACGTGTACGCCGTCGGCGCGCTGCTCTACTTCTGCATCTCGGCGCGCCCGGTGGCGGACCTGATGGCCGAGCTCGATCCTGACTCGCAGAAGGATCACCTCGTCCGCCACCTGCCGGTGAGGCTGGAGCCCGAGCACGGCACCCCGGAGCTCCGCCGCTGGATGGAGGAGACCCTCGCCGTCGCCATGGCGGTCGACCCCGGGGATCGCTGCGACGTCTCCCAGCTCGAGTCGCGCCTCGCCTCCATCCAGGTCGGGCGGGACCCCGGCTTCATCCGCCTGCCGCCCGCCGGGAGCATCGTGCCCGGGTCCCGAACCATCCAGGGCTCGGGGCCGACCCACACGGCCGACACGCTGGACTCCGCGTTCGTGAGCCCGCTCATCACGGACGAGGGCACGCTTGGCGGGCCCCCGCCGATTCCGCCCCGGCTGCCGCCGCCCGTGCCGCCGATGGTGCCCCCGCCGGTGCCGCCCTCCTTCACGTCGGCGTCCGTGTCGGAGGGGCCGGGGTCGGATCGGACCGTGCCGATCGCGGGCCCGGCCGCGCCGATGTCGAAGCCGGCCGCGCACCGCACGCCCTCGGCCACCCCCAGTGGGCACGGCGCGTCCGATCCGCAGCGGCAGCCCGCGCGATCCTCCGCCGCGCCGATCGGCTGCAGTCTCCTCGCGGCCGGCGGCCTCGGCGGCGCCCTCGTCGTGGCGGCGATCCTGGCGTGGGTGTTCCTCCCCCCGTCCGCGCGCGAGCTCACCGCCGCGGAGACCAACCCCGACGACGCCGCGGACTGGCTCCTCGTGGCGGGCACTCTCGGCGAGAAGGGCGTGGCCGCCGAGGTCGCGTGTGCCTCGCCCGGCTACCTCGCCATCCGGGTGGTCATCGAGGCGGACGGCGCGGTGCGCGGCGCCGAGCTCCTGAACTACCCCCACGAGCCGACGCGCGCGTGCATCGAAGCCGAGCTGAAGAAGACGCACTTCCCGCGCAAGGGCAAAGGGCCGATCCAGGTGGCGGTGTCGCTGACGAAGTAGGGGAACCCAGGCGACCCACCCCGCGTGGTACCGTCCGGACTCCCCCAAGAGGCAGCCCGATGAACGCTCGCTCCATCCTCACCGGTCTCGTAATTTTCGGCCTCGGCATGGCCTCCACCTACGTCATCCCGGCGGCACGCGCGGGTGCAGGTGGGTGGCAGTGCTACGTCGTAGACCGGATGCCCGACATGAAGTCCGCCGCGGAGTGGAAGGGCGCCGTCAACTACACGACCGGCCTCAACGAGGTCGCGGCGAACGCGCCCGCGGGCACCATCCTCAACGGAACCTACCCCACGTCCGGCGGCATGTACGGCTCGGGCAGCAGCGGTGCGCCCATCCTCTGCGTCAAGAACTAGGTTTCAGCCTTCAGCTCCGCCCGGAAGCGCCTACCTCACCCCCCGCCGCAGCCCGAGCGCCACGAGCAGGCTCTGCGCGATGAGCGCGCCCATCGCGAGGATGGTGGGCGCCATCGACTCGCCGAAGCCGGTGAGGACGATGAGGCCCACGTCGGGGCTCTGGGCCCACTCCGGGGTGGCGGGGACCCGGAGCGCCACGGTCATGAGATCGACCGCGGTGCCGGCCAGCCCGGCGAAGAGGATCGCGGCGCCCAACGCCACCTGGTAGGGCACGCGGCCGGGGCTCGGCGCCCAGGCGAACCGCGCCGCGTTGACGAGCGCGAGCGCCCCGAACACCACGATCACGATCATCGGAAAGCCGCCCATCATGAAGAAGTCCATCGAACACCTCTGACCAGTCCAACGCAGGGTCGGCCCGAGCGTGACGCACGGCCTCGAAAAAAGAATCTGCGTCACGCCCGCCCGCCCCGTGCGTTGATGCGCGTGGATGCACGCCCCCGAACCTGACTCCGCGGCCCTTCGCCGCCTCGACCCCGGGGCGATCGAGGAGGTGTTCGACGCGTTCGGCGCCCGCCTCAATGGCTTCCTGCGTCGCATGGGGGCGAGCCCCGAGGTGGCCGAGGAGCTCGTGCAGGAGACGTTCGTGCGCCTGGTCCGCCACGCCCCGCGCCTGAAGGAGGACACCCGCATCGGCGCCTGGCTCTTCACCGTGGCGCGCAACCTGTGGGTGTCTCACCGGCGGTGGGCGTGGGTGGATGGCACGCGCCTGCTCGAGCTTGCGGGCGCCCCGCGCCGTGGCCCCCCCACCCCCGCCGAAGACCATGACGCGAGCGAGTCCCGCGCGCGTCTCGAGCGAGCCGTCGCCGCCCTGCCGGAGGCCCAACGCGAGGTGTTCCTGCTCGTCGCGGGCGAGGACCTCGATCCCATCGAGGCCGCCGCGATCCTCGGCATCACCCCGGAGGCCGCCCGTCAGCGGCTGGCCCGCGCCCGGCGCGCGCTGGAGGAGCAGCTTTCATGAGCGACCAACCCATCCCCCCCCACCTCCGCCTCGATCCGGTGCCGCTCGCGCCCGAGGCCGAGCGTCGTATCCGCTCTGTTATTCGTCACGAAGCCCGCAGCGCCCGGCTGGCCCTCGCCGAGGCCGCGCTGCACGGCGGATTCGCGCTCGCGGCGGTGGTGTGGGCGGTGGCGGCGGTGCTCGGGTAGCCGGCGCCTACCCCCAACGCGCCACCCGGCAGTTCGCGAGCATCGTCGTGTCCTTCGTGACGAGCGGGAGATCATCCGCGAGGGCGTGCGCCGCGATGAGCCGATCGAACGGATCCCGCGTCCAGAGGAGCGTCCCCGCGAGCGCCGCGACCCGCTCGAAGCCGCTCTCCGCGGCGCCCAGGTCGGCGACGTCACGGAGGGCACCCAGGATCTCCTCGGGCTCGACGGTCAACCGGCCGATCTCCTGCAGAAACGCCAGCTCGAGGCGCACCATGGGGGAGACGAGGGGGCGGCGCGTGGCGAGCAAGTCGAGGACGGCGGCGGGAAATGCGTCCCGTCGGCCCTGGTACAACCAGACAACGACGTGGGTGTCCAGGTGGATCACGGCGCGCCCGGATCCCAGTGAGACGACCAGTCGAGCTGCGCGAGGTCCTCCGGATCGCCGACCACGACTCCCTCCCGCACGCGAAGGCGGTCGACCCAGCTTCCCGCCCGCGCGGGGACGATCCGCAAGAGCTGGCCACCCCGCTCGATCTCGAGCGGCTCCCCGGTCTGCAGGACCGCATCGAGGAGATTGTAGACGTCAGCCCGGAGCTGCGACGCGGTGACGCGCATGGGACGTGTCCTCGGGGGACGGTATATGGATGACTCGTACGTGCGTCAAGATGCCAACGTACGTCCGTCTCGGGGTCTGCGCCGACAGTGCTTGTGTTCCCGTCCCCGTTCCGGCATGGTACCGACCCAAGACGTGCATCGAGGGTCCGCCATGAACCGCTTCTCGCTCGCGCTCCTCGGGCTGGCCCTCCCCGGTGCCGCCAACGCCGCCACGTGGACCGTCGATCGCTACGGTCCGGCCGACTTCAACGCCATCCAGGACGCGTTGGACGCCGCGGCGGACGGGGATGTCATCGAGGTCGAGCCCGCCACCTACGCCGAGCAGATCGATTTCCTCGGGAAGGCGGTGGTCGTCCGTGGCACGTCGGGCGCGTCGCGCACGGTGATCGATCCGGGCTCGGCCAGCGCCTCCTGGGCGGTGCGCTTCGTCTCGGGGGAGTCGGCCGCGGCCGGCCTCGAGGAATTCACCATCCGGAATTCGGCCGGCCGGGCGCTGTACATCGAGGGGGCGAGCCCCTCGCTCGTGAACGTGGACATCGAGGACAGCGGCATCAGCACGCTCAACGGCGGGGGCGTCTACGTGGATGGAGGCAGCCCCACGTTCACCGGGGGCGCCATCACCTCGACCGTCGGCTACCAAGGCGGTGGCGCCTACGTGATCAACGACGCCGACGTGACGTTCGACAGCGTCACGTTCGCCTCCAACTACGCTCTTTTCGGCTCCGGCCTGTATGTGGACGACGCCGACGTGACCCTCACGAACGGGTCGATCGCGACCAATCGCACCTACTACCAAGGGGCGCTCTACGCCAACAACGGCGCCTACGTCGCGCTGGTGGACACCGACGTGGCGAGCAACGTCGGGTACTACAGCAACGGCGTGGCGGTGTTCTCCTACGATGGGTCAACCGTCACGATGACCGGCGGGACCGTATCGGGCAACTATGCCTACTATTGGACCAGCGGCTATTGGGGCGTCGTGTTCGCCCAGGCGGGCGGCGCGGTCGCGGCGACAGGTGTCACGTTCTCGGGCAACTATGGGTATTACGGCGGCGCGCTCGCGGCCTACGACAGCGCGGAGCTCGTGATCGAGGGGTGCACGTTCTCGGGAAACGTCGCCTACTACGGCGCCGTTTTCGAGGCTCACACCGACACCGTCGTCAGCATCGCCGACAGCTCGTTCACCGGAAACACGGCCTACTACGGGGGCGGCGCCGGATACACGTACGACACGGAGCTGACGATCGACCGCTCGCGGTTCGACGGGAACGCCGCCACGTATGGCTACGGCGGCGCGCTCTGGTTGGGAACCAACGGATCCGCGGCGCTCACCGACACCTGCTTCGACGGGAACGCAGCCTCCTACGACGGCGGCGCCCTCTATGCCGCCTCGCACTACGGCGGCCTCTCCCTGACCGACGTGACGCTGTCGGACAACACCGCCGCCAACGGGGGCGCCCTGTACGCCCAGACGTACTCGCCCGTCACCCTGGTCGACGGCTCGGTGTCGGGCAACGTCGCGGGGAGCGGCGCCGGGCTGGTCGCCTACAATCTCTCGTCCCTCTCCGTCACGGGCACCACGTTCAGCGACAACGTCGCGTCGTCCTACGGGGGGGCAATCTACTTCTGGCCGTACTCCGCGGGGTACTACGGCCTCGACGTGACCGACGCCCGATTCGCGGGGAACCGGGCCGCCTATGGCGGTGCCATCGGCACATGGTCGGCGCTCGACTTCACGGTCGAGCACACGACCTTCCAGGACAACGTCGCCACCACGGCGGGCGGCGCCGTCTACGCGGGGACGACCGGATCCAAGTCCATCGCCAACAGCTATTTTTGTGGCAACACGTCCGCCTACGGCGGCGCCATCTATGACAACTACACCTACGGCGCCGACACCTGGACCAACAACCTGTTCCAGGAAAACCTCGCCTCCGGCCTGGGCGGGGCGATCTACTCGACGTACTCGCCCTCCTCGGCGCTCACGAACAACTCGCTCCTCGGAAACGGGGGCCCCAGCGGGACGAGCGGCGGCGGCATCTACCTGGGGGCCGGCTCCGCGCTCACCCTCACGAACAACCTCGTGGCCTTCACCTCCGGCGGCAACGGGCTCGCCGGCATCAGCACGTTGGTCACCTCCAACTACAATGACTGGTGGGCCAACACCGCCGCCGACGCCAGCACCGGCTACACGGTGACCGGCGGCACCAACCTCGCCGTGGATCCGCTCCTCCCCGGCTACACGCTCGACGGTGACTGCACCAACGACGACCTCACCCTCGGCCTCGGCAGCCTCCTCCGCGACGCGGGCTCGCCCTCCATCAGCGATCCCGACGGGTCCCGGAGCGACATCGGCGTGTACGGGGGGCCCGGCTCGCTCGTCTACGATCTCGACGGCGACGGGTACGTCAACACGATCGACTGTGACGACGCGGACGCCGCGGCCTACCCGGGCGCGCCGGAGGTGGCCTACGACGGCGTCGATCAGGACTGTGACGGCGCCGACATCACCGATGTCGATGACGACGGGTGGGACGCGAGCGCGGTGGGGGGGCCCGACTGTGACGACGCGGCGGCAGCGACCAACCCCGACGCCGCCGAAGTGGCCTATGACGGGATCGATCAGGACTGCTCGGGCGCGGACCTCGCCGACGTCGACGGTGACGGCTTCGGCGCCTCCACGGTCGGGGGGGCCGACTGCGACGACGCGGACGCGCTGGTCTCCCCCGCGGCCGACGAGGTCTGGTACGACGGCGTCGACCAGGACTGCTCGGGTACCTCCGACTACGACGCGGACGCCGACGGGGTGGACAGCCAGAGCTACGGCGGAACCGATTGCGACGACTCGGACGCCGACGTGTACCCGGGCGCGCCGGACGACCCGTACGACGGGCTCGTGACCGACTGCGACGAGGCGGACGAGGGGGACGCCGACGGGGACGGCTACCGCGCCACGGAGATGGGCGGGGACGACTGTGACGACGCGAACGCGGACGTGAACCCGGGCATCGCCGAGACCTGGTACGACGGCGTCGACGCCGACTGCTCGGGCGGCTCGGACTTCGACGCGGACGCGGACGGTCACGATGCGTCCGCGTTCGGCGGCACCGACTGTGTGGACACGGACGCCGCCGTGAACCCCTCGGCGGCCGAGGCCTGGTACGACGGGATCGACCAGGACTGTGACGGCAACGACCAGGATCAGGACGCGGACGGCTTCCCGGTCGAGACCGATTGCGACGACACCGACGCCGCCGTGTTTCCCGGCGCGCCCGGCTACGAGGTGGACTGCGGCCCGATCGACACCGGAGGGCCGGACGACACCGGCGCGCCGGACGACACCGGTGCGCCCGACGACACGGGTGACCCCCTCCCCGACGACACGGGGGACGTCGGCCCGGGGCTCGATGACACCGGGCTCGTCGTGATCGCGGACGGGTGCGGCTGCGACACGTCGGGGCCCGGGAGCGCCCTCGGGGGGCTGCTCGTCGCGATCGGGGCGCTGGCCACGCGGAGGCGGCGGGGCTGAGGGGCGGGCCGCCCGCGGCCGACCACGCTCACATCGGTACGATCGTCGTCTCCTCTCGCCACTCGTCGGGATCGAGGTCGACCGACCCGCCGCCGTCCACGCGCAGCACAAGCGTCGTGATGTTGTCGTCGCTCTCCATGGCGATCGCGCGCTCCATGAGGGACACGGCGCAGGCGGTGGGCTCCGGCACGTTCCGCAGCAGATCGCTGATCCAGGCGTCCTCGACCCGGCCGGAGAGGCCGTCACTGCAGAGCAGGATCCGGTCGTCCGGGCGCAACGCGATCGTGCCCGTGTCCAGCCCGCGGTCGATGCGGAGGCCCGCGTCGTCCCCGAGGCCGCGCGAGCCGTAGATGAAGTTCTGGGAGAGGTGGTCGGCGTGGAGCGGCTCGGGGCGGTTGTCCCGGCGCGCGAACTCCCCGCGTGTCTGGTCGCGCGTGAGCCGCGTGATGCGCCCCCCGCGCCAGTGGTACAGGCGGCTGTCGCCCACGTGGGCCCAGGTCAGGCGCTCGCCGACGAGCCACGCCACCGTGAGCGTCGTGCCCATCTTGACCTTCCCGGCAACGGCCACGCGCGTGCGCAGGCGCCGGTGCGCGTCGAGCAGGAAGTCCCGCAGGGTGGCCTCGGGATCGGGAGGGGGCGGGCGCAGGTAGAGGCGCGAGAGGGCCTGCACGGCGGCGGACGAGGCGACATCGCCGTCGTCGTGGCCGCCCATCCCGTCCGCCACGGCGAGGAGGACGCCCCGGGTGCCGGGCGCCTCGACGTTGGCCTCCACGTCCCCTTCCCGCCAGCGCATGCGGCCGTCGCGACAGACGAGGTAGTTGTCTTCATTGCGGGCGCGGCCACCGCGGGCCTCGCCGATGCCCACGGAGCAGACCAGGCCGACCAGGTATCGGGGCGCGCCGACGGGCGGGGGGTGCGTCATCCCGCCAGGAACCGGTAGACGGCGTTGCCTACGATCAGGCCGTCCCCCGGCCGCAGGTGCACGCGGGCGCCATCTTCCGGGAGGGTCTGCCAGGGGCGGTCCCCCGAGCGGTGGAAGAGGGGGAGGAAGCCGCCGGGTGCCCGGTAGGTGGAGAGGTAGTCCGAGATGCGCAGCTCGGCGCCGTCGTAGCGGAACGTTGCCACGATGCGCCCGAGGGCGAGCCGGCGATCGGCCCGGAGCGGAAAGCCGAACGTGAAGAGCGCCGTCACGAGGCGATCGGTGGAGTCGACCGCGATCAGCCGCGCCCGGGGATCCGGGAGCGAGTCGTCCGACTCGAGCCGCAACACGACGTCGAAGTCGGGCTCGAGGTTGGCGTCCCGCCGGACGATCGTGAGCTCGGCGCCCGCGAGGTCGTCCGTGCTCGGCACGTCGACCCCGCCGACACGCAAGCTCGCCTCGCCCTCCTGGAGCAGCTGCACCTTGCCCTTGCGCCCGCGCGTCGAGATGCGGAAGTAGTCGAGCGTGAGGAAGGCCTGCTCCTTGAACGCGCGCACCTCGGGGACGATCACCTGTGCGCCCGCGTGGTTTCCGACCACGACGTCCCCGCTCACCATCCAGCCGATCTGGAGCAGCCGCGCCGGCCGCGCCAGCTCGAGCTTCCAGCGGGCCTCCTCCACGGCGAGCACGGGCTCGGCGGGGTCGGCGCCCTCGACCTCCTCGAAGAGCGGCAGGTCCGAGCTCTGGGAGAGGGAGGGGGGGCCCGAGTCGGCCAGCTCCTGATCGGGGAGCATCATCGGCGGGGGCGGCCGCTTGGGGTCGAACGCGGGCGCGATCGGGGAGGGCGGGGTGGCCTGGGCGGACTCGCGGGGAGCGCCGTCGGGGCGGGCGAAGAGCCCCGCCGAGCCGAGGGTGTCGGGGCCGCGCGCCGCGCCGACGAGGCCGATCCGGGCGGGGCCGGGCTGCGCGGGACCCAGGTTCCCGGGGGCGGGCTGCGCGGGGCCGAGGTTCGCCGGGCCGGGGTTGGGCGGGGGGCCCTCGTGCAGGTCGGGCAGGCTCGCCGCGCTCTTTAGGCGGCGGGGCTCGTTGGGCTCCGCTTCTCGCGGGGGCGGGGGCGGCAGGTTGAGGCGGGGAGGCCGCGGCGCGGGGCCCGCCTCGCCGAAGCCGCCGGCGACGGCCGGATCGTAGGTCATGGAGCTGGGGAGGGGCCCGCCCGGGCGGGTCGGGAGCAGCTGGGGCTTGCCCGGGCCGGCGGCCCCGACGGGCTCCGGCGGCAGGGGCGGCGGGCGGAAATTCGGCGGCAGATCCGTCCTGGCCGAGGCCTCGTGGAGCACGGTAGCGCCGTCGTCGTTGAACGAGCGGCCCCCGTGCGGGATGGCCGGCAGGTCGATGAGGGCGGCGAGCTCCTCCGCGGAGGGCGGCCGCGGCACCTCGGGCATCGCCGGGATGGCCATCGGGGCGCCCGCCATCGGGGGGTACGAGACCTGGAAGAGGCAGTTGCCGACCAGCACCTCGTCGTTGGGGCGCAGCTCGAGCTGGTACTTCCCGTCCGACATCTCGCGGGGCGCGAGCGAGAGGATGTGCCCATCGCGACGCACGAACGTGTAGCAGTGGCGCGCGAGGGAGCGGAGGACGGGCTCGCTGGCGAGGTCGAGCTCGGCGTGCTCCGACGCGACCATGATCGAGTCGGTGTAGAAGCGGCTCTTCGGGATGTCGCCGGTGCGCGAGCGGATCGTGGTGCCGCCGCCGACGGACGAGAGCCACGCGATGTTGTCGTTGTGCGGCTCGTCGGGGAGCCGCACCTGGCAGCGGCGGTCGCGACCGACGCGGAACACGCCGCCGAAGTCGAGGTACGTGCCCGCGCCAGGGCGACGCAGCTCGCCGAGGTACGGCCAGCCCTCCGCGCGGACGCCGGTCAGGTCCCGGTACTCGAGGGTGTGACCGTCGATTTCGATCTCGAAGGTCCCCGCGAGCGGCGTCACGCTGCCGATGGCCTGCGGGCGCTTGTCGATGCGAACGCCCTCGGCGGAGACGACCACCGACACCTTCCCCGCGCGGACCTGAAGCGTGGCGCGCGGATCGGTCATCTGCGTCGCGATGCGGCCGCCGCTGCCGATGTAGACGTCGTACCCGTCCATGAAGTTGGCGAAGTGCACCTTCTGGAGCAGCGCGCCGCGCTCGTGGAGCGTCAGCATGCGCCCCTCGATGGCGTCCGGGATGATCGTGCGCTGCAGCGCCTCGCGCCGCTGGGACGACGATGCGGACGGGCTCGGGGCCGGGGCGTTGTTCCGCGCGGTCACGTCCGCGTCATCCGCCACGTCGACGGCCGTGGGGCCGAGGCCCGCGCTGCGGAGCGCGGCGAGCGGCACGCCGACGGTCATGCCGGGGTCGGCCATGGCGGGGGTCTCGACGACCGCGAGCACCAGGTAGGCCACCGGGGTGCCGTTCCGCTCGGCGATCGTGAGGACGGAGGCCCCGCCGTCGAGCGCGTCGCTCCGGACGAAGTAGCGGTCCTGCAGCTCGGGGCTGATGACGTGGACCAGGGACCCGTCGGGAAACTGTTGCAGCCGGTACAGGCCGGGCTCGCGGAGCGCGGGGTGGTGGAAGTTGTCGAGCCAGTGCCGGCCGAGGGTGTAGAGGATCTGGTCGCTGTAGAGGCGGCCGACCTCCCGGTAGCCCTCCCACGCGCCCGGCAGGTGCAGGTGGACCGCGAGCACGGGGCGGCTGCGCGGCGCGGGGCCCACGTAGAGGTTGGGGAGCAGGCCGGTGATGAACTCGCCGGGGCCGAGGCCGAACGAGTGGCCGAGCATGTCCTGCCCGCCGTCGGCGACGAACCAGAAGCGGAGGGGGCGCGTCCCGTAGAGGAGCTCGAACCGCTCCTTCTGGTTGTAGAGCGAGAACTTTTCGCTGATGGCGCGGGCGGCGCGCTCGGTCCACGGCTCGCCCTCGACCTGGGCGGCGCGACGCGCATCGGTTTGGTTGAGGACGACCAGGACGTCGGTGAACGACGCGACGCCCTCGCCGCGTTCGGCGTGGATGTGTGAGCGGAGCCCGCCCTTTCGGCCGTTGTAGGACACCGTGGCCCAGAGCCACGTGGGCGTCTCGACCAGGTCCTCGTCGCTGCGATGCTTACGCAGCCGGGAGGCGTAGAACGAGCTCGCCGGATCCCGGTCGATGACCACCTCGGCGCCGCCGGACAGCCCCTGCGTCTGGTCCGTCGAGAAGATCCGGGAGATGATGTCCGACAGCCTGTTCATGCCCGCTCCAGCCAACGGTCCGGGATAACCGGATCCGCGATGGCCGAACGTATCGCGGTCACCGGCTCGGCTGGTGTAGGGAAGTCGACGTTGGCCCGGAGACTGGCCGCGGAGCTCGGTGTTCCCTACATCGGGGAGGGCATGCGCGAGTACCTCGAGCGCACGGGGGACAACCTCCACGCGCTCGGGCACGAGCGGATGCGGCTCCTGGTGCTGCGGCTGTGGGAGGAGCGAAAGGAGGCCGAGGCCGCGGCCACCGGCGGTTTCGTCGCCGACCGGGCCGGCTACGACTTCGGCGCCTTCTGGCTCTACTACCAGTTCGCCGCGCAGGACGCGGACACCGAGCGTCTCCTCGCGGAGGCGCTCGCGCCGGGCCGGTACGACGCGGTGTACCTGCTCCCGTGGGGCCGCATTCCCCTCGTGGCGGACGGTGTCCGCACCCCCAACCCGTACACCCAGCTGCACCTTCAGCTTCTCCTCGAGGGGCTGCTACGTAGGCACGCGCCCGATGTCGTCGAGATCCAGGCGATCGGGGTCGAAGAGAGGCTGGCCGAGGTGTTGGGGCGCAGGCGGTAGCGCCTGGGCCCCAGGGGGGCCGCCGCCGCCTTCAGGCGGGGCAGGGGTTCTCGGCCTCGGGGCCCCCGTCGAGGAAGCCGATGTACTCGCCGCGCGTGTCGCAGTAGAGCAGCATCACGGACACGGAGGGCACGTAGACGCAGCTCGTGTCGCACTCGTTGTCGAGGTACGCTCCACGGGCCGTCGCGGCCATCGTAGACCGCAGAGAAACCGGGCGCGGTTCAGGTTAGGGAAACACCCCCCGGAGCCCCCAATGTCCGACATCCGCCCCTTCCGCGCCGTCCGCGCCGCCAACGCCGCCGCCGAGCGGGTCATCGCCCCTCCCTACGACGTGATGAGCGAGGCCGAGGCCCGCGCCCTCGTGGCGGAGAACCCGGACTCGTTCGTGCGCGTGAGCCGCCCCGAGGCCGTGCTCCCCGAGGGCGCCGACTCCCACGCGCCCGAGGCCTACGCCGCCGCGCGTCGCGAGTTCGACGCGATGCTGCGCGCCGGGCTGCTCACCCGCGACGATCGCGACAGCTACTACCTGTACGGGCAGAAGATGGGGGACCACTTCCAGGTCGGCCTCGTCGCGGCCTTCTCGGTGCACGAGTACGACACGAACCTCATCAAGAAGCACGAGTTCACGCGCCCCGACAAGGAGCGCGACCGCGTCGCCCACATCGACGCGACCAACTGCCAGACCGGCATGGTCTTCCTCGCCTACCGCGACCAGGAGCCCCTGAACTCGCTCATCGTGAAGGGCGCGCAGGCCGCGCCCGAGTGGCGGGTCACCACCGAGGACGACGTGGAGCACACGCTCTGGCGCGTGTCCGACCCCGCGCTGGTGGACGCGATCACCCGCGCCGCCGCCCAGCTCCCGGCGGCCTACGTGGCGGACGGACACCACCGCTCCGCCGCCGCGTCGATCGTGCACCGCGAGCGCGCGGGGCTCGCGGGCGAGCACGCCTGGTTCCTCGCAGGGCTGTTCCCCGCCTCGACGCTCCAGATCCTCGCCTACAACCGCGCGGTCAAGGACCTGTTCGGGCACACCCCCGCGTCGCTCCTGGCCGCGGTCGGCGCCCACTTCGACATCTGCGTTGCCGAGCCCGTCCCGGAGGGCCGCGGCCGCATGACGATGTACCTCGAGGGCACCTGGTACGGCCTGACCGCGCGCGACGTGCCGACCGATCCGGTCGAGGCCCTGGATGTGTCCCTGCTCCAGGATCGCGTGCTGCGGCCGCTCCTCGGCATCGACAACCCCCGCACGGACAAGCGGATCGACTTCATCGGCGGCATCCGCGGGTGGCAGGAGCTCGCGCGGCTCGTCGACAGCGGCACGCACGCCGTCGCGTTCCACCTGCACCCGACCTCGCTCGAGCAGCTCTTCGCCGTGGCGGACAGCGGCAACGTCATGCCGCCCAAGTCGACGTGGTTCGAACCGAAGCTGCGGGACGCGGTGGCGATGCACGCGCTGGACTGACGCATCCTCCTCGGCGTTGTCCCCCCGCCGGGGCCCCCGAAGCGTGGGCTGGCTCACCGATGTATTTCGGTGGTAGAACGGCGCCGGAGGCGTACATCGCGATGGCAGGGGAGTCCGGTGGGGGGAGGGTTTCGGCCGTCGTCTCGGTGGAGCGCGCCCGTCAGGTGGGCCCTGGCGGAGAGGCGCGCCTCGGCCGCTCGGCGCGGGGCCTCGCCGCGAACAGCGCGCTCCAGGGGCTCTCCCGCTGCGCGCGGAGCGTGCCGCTGTACGCGCCGGGGAGCGCCAGCGTGCGGAACCTCGTCGTCGAGTACCGCCAGCGCATGCGCGAGGCGCTCGCGCACGGCGACATGGAGCTGCAGGTCCGCCCGCTCGAGTTCGTCCTCGACGGAGAGGTCGTGTTCCTCGAGCGCGCGCGCGACCGCTCGCTCCCGCTCCTGTTCTTCCGCGACGGCGTTCGCGTGCTCACGATCCGCGCGAACAGCACCTGGGAGGAGCAGGTGCGCCTCCTCGAGATCGCGATTCTGCGTTCGCGCGGGTTCGCCGCGAAGGAGGACGACGTCGTGACGCTCTTCTGGAAGAGCGGCTTCACGTCCGTGAGCATCACCGCGGTCGAAGGCTTCGTCGAGGACGACGAGGACGACGGGGCCCTCGCCCCGACGACGGTAGAAGAGGGGGACGACACCGCGGGGCTGCAGCCCGAGGAGCCCGGCACCGGCGCCGCGCGCTTCGGCCGGACCGAGGTGCCGCGCGACTGGGATCTCCCGATGCCGGACACCGCGGACTTGGAGGCCGCCGTCGCGTGGCGCGAGGTCTCGAGTGAAAAGCTCGCGCAGCTCCGGAGCGAAGTGACGCCGGAGACCGTTCCCGCGCTCGCGCTCCGCATGAGCTCCGAGCTCGTGGAGCTCGCGTCGGACCTGCTGGATCCGACGACCTTCACCGAGGTGGCCCACCAGCTGGTCGAGGTGCGCGACTACCTCCTCTCGGTCCCCGATCTGGGCATGAACGCCCTGTTCTGGCGGCGGCTCCGCGAGGTGCCGGCGCGTGGGCAGGAGGTCGCGCAGACCGTGCTGCGCGGGTGCGCGGGCGAGCGCGTGGCGCGCATGATCCTATCCTGGGCGAGGGAGCTCCAGGAGAACCCCCCCAAGCCCAGCTATGTCCGCGCCGAGGTCGATCGGCTGCCGACCGACTGCCTCCCCGCCCTCCTCGCCGCCGTCGCCATCGCGGACGACGTGGCCTTGCGGGAGGCTGGGCTCTCCCTCCTCGTCGCCTGGCTCCCCGATCGCGAGGCGCCGGTGCTCGAGTGGCTCCAGACAGCGCCCGCGCCGTGCGTGGTCCGGCTGCTGCCCGAGCTGCTCCGCGCGCACCCGACCCGTCACATCGACCTGCTCACGCCCTTTGTCGGGCGCGACGAGCCCGCGGTCGTGGAGGTCGTCGATGCCCTGCTCGCCTCCGCGAACGCCCAGGTGGACGATGTCCCGGCCCTCACCGCGCTGCTGGAGAGCACCCGTTCGTCCGTGCGCCTCGGCGCCCTCAGGCTCCTGGCCCAGGTCGGCGATCGCAACGTGGCCGCGGCGCTCCTCGAACGCGTTCGAACCAGCTCGTCCGGTCGGTTCCGCACCACCGAATTCGCCGCCCTGGGCGAGTGCATCGGGCGGCTCGACGGCGCCCGGCTCGCCGGTGAGGTCGAGACCTGGCTGCGGCCGCCGGGGCTCTGGAAGCGGATCTTCGGCGGCCTCCCGACCAACCAGGGCCCGTTGTGGGCGGGCGTCGCGCTGCTGGTGGTCGTCGATCCCGCCCGCCACGCCCCCGCGATCCGGTGGATGGCGCGCCGGGCCGGCCCCGAGCTCCAACGCTACGCCCTGCGGAGCCTCGTCGGCACCGCGGCACGGAGGGAAGATGGTTGAGGTGGATGCCACCGTCGCCCGCCTCGCGCGCTTCGTGGCAGAGCTCCAGGCGGGCACGCAGGCGGGCGAGGCCGACGAGCTGCAGCGCCAGGGCGAGCAGATGGCGCGCGTCGTCCTCTCGCTGCTGCGGATGATGCGGACGCACGCGCTCAACAACCAGGCGTTCGCGCGGCCGACGATGGACCTGCGGCAGCTCCTCGCGCAGGCCGCCGAGGTGTCGGGCGCCGTCCAGATCACGTCCGTCGAGGGGCTCGTCTACATGAACGACGCCCGCGTACGGTTTCCCGAGAACGCGGACGTCCCGCGTGAACTGACGGGAGAGTTCGCCCGCCTCGGGGTCGGCGGGCTGTTCTTCCACGAGCCGCTCAACACGGTCCAGATCCGGATGCTCCTGGAGTGCCTCGGCGGCCCGGTCGACCCCAACGCGCCGGTGGAGACGCTGAACAAGCGCCTGCGGGCCCGCGGCCTCGGCTCCGTGGAGCCTCTCCGGCCGCTCAGGTTCCGCCTGGACACCGAGGAGCGTCGCGCGCGGCGGCCACGCTCGGGGGTCCAGGTACAGCAGGCCGCCACGTTGATCGACAAGGTGGTCGACAACCTGGGATCGAACCGTCTCCCCGACCCCGTACCGGTTCGGCGCCTCATCACCGAGATCGTGTCGGGCGGCGGCGGCAGCGAGGGCCTGTTCGACGAGTACGTCGCCGGGATCTCGCCGTTCGCCGGCCACGTCCTCCGCGTCAGTCACAACGCGTTGATGCTCGGCGGCGAGCTCGGGCTCTCGCCGGAGGCGCTGCAGGACCTCGGCGTGTGCGCGATGTTCCACGACCTGGGGTACGCGGCCCGCGAGGGTGCCGCGCGTGCGGACGGTGAGGAGCCCGCGGTCGATGGCTTCGCGCCGCCGTACGAGCGCCACGCGGGTGCGGGTGCGCGCCTCTTGATGCGCAACCGGGGCTTCTCCGCCGGGAAGGTCCTCCGCATCCTTGCCACGATTGAACATCATCGCAATTACGACGATCCCTCGGGCAAGCCCACGCTCTTCGGGCGCATCGTGCGCATCTGCGAGGACTACGACAACCTCGTGCGATCTCGCGGGGGGAGGCTCTCTCCCGCCACCGCGCTCCGCCGCATGCAGCCCCACTCGGGCACGCGCTACGACCCGACGTTGTTTCAGCTCCTGGTGAACAAGCTCGGCGCCTACCCGCCGGGGACGCTGCTCGAGCTCATGGATGGCCGCGTGGTGCGCGCGTCGTCGACCGTCCGCTCGCGGGAGTCGTTCGATCGCCCGGTCACGAGCGTCGTGCGCCTCGGCGGCACGGCCCCCGCGGTCGAGGTCGACCTCGCGATCGAGGGGCGCATCGCCCGCGTCCTCGACGCCCGGTAGCGGGGGACCCCGAGCGGCGTCAGGCCCTGAACATGAACCACGCCGCCCCGCACATGCAGAGCCCGGCGGCGCCGTAGTTCCAGGTCAGCTTCTCCCCCATCCAGAAGACCGCGAACCCCGCGAAGACCACCAGGGTGACGATCTCCTGGAGGATCTTGAGCTGCTGCAGGGTGACCAGCGTGAAGCCGAGGCGGTTGGCCGGCACCTGGATGCAGTACTCGAAGAACGCGATGCCCCACGAGGCCCCGATCGCGATCCAGAGCGGCCTGTCGCGCAGATCGCGCAGGTGCCCGTACCAGGCGAACGTCATGAAGATGTTCGACAGGACCAGGAGCCCGACGGTCTTCCAGAACGGGGACATCGGCTATCCGCCGAAGGCCTCGTGCAGGTAGGCGATGACGTCGGCCACGGCCTGCTCGTCGAGGCTCGACGAGAAGCCGGGCATCGTGCCCTTGCCGTCGTTGATGGCCGTGGCCATCGCGGTGTCCGTGAGCTCGTTGGTCACGACCGTGAGGTCGGAGGCGTCGGCGGTGGCGCCGGTGCCGTCGGCCCCGTGGCAGCTCGAGCAGTTGGCCGTGTAGACGGCCTCGCCGGCCGTGGCGTCCCCCACGATCTCGGTGCCGGTGTCTTTTCCGTCGGTGCAGGCGGCCAGGAATGCGATCAACAACATGCGTCTCTCTCCGGAGCGCAGCGCAGATACCACGGGCCTTACTCCTCCGCTACGCCCTTCTGGAGCGCGTCCCACACCCGCTGGGCGAGCGCCGGCCCGAAGCCGGGCACCTCCGCGATGAGGGCGGGGCCCGAGGCCCGGAGCGCCTTGACCGACCCGAAGTGGACGAGGAGCGCCTGCTTGCGCGCGGCGCCCACGCCCACCAGGTCGTCGAGCGCGCTCTTGAGGTGCGACTTCGACCGTGTCTTTCGATGGAACCCGATGGCGGTCCGGTGCGCCTCGTCGCGGATGTGCTGGAGCATGCGCAGGGTGGGGTGGTTCTCGGCCAGGATCACCGGCTCGGGGTTGCCCCGGAGGATGATCTTGTCGACCGCGTCGAGCTCGCCGCGCTTTCGCTCGGTGCGCGGCTTGGACAGGCCGATCACCGGCTGATCCTCGAGCCCGAGCTCGCGCAGCACGTCCTCTGCCGCGGAGAGCTGGCCGCGCCCGCCGTCCACCACGATGAGGTCGGGGAACGAGCCCTCCTCCGACGCGCGCCGGAGGCGTCGGGTCAGGATCTCGCGCATGCTCGCGTAGTCGTCGGCGCCCACGACCGTCTTGATCTTGTAGCGGCGGTACTCGGCACGGGCCGGCACCCCCTCGATGAACACGACTTGGGAGGCGACGGGGTCCTGGCCGAGCAGGTTCGAATTGTCGTAGCACTCGATGCGATAGGGCGGCACTTCCAACCCGGCGATCTCGGCGAGCGCCTCGAGCGCGTGGCTGATGCGATCCTCGGCGGAGTGGGTGGTGGCGAAGCGCGCCTTGGCGGCCTGCTCGGCGATCTCGAGCACGCGCACCTTTTCGCCCCGCTTCGGCACCAGGAGCGTCACCTTGCCCTTGAGGCCGGCCGTGACGCGTCGATCGGAGAGCACGTCCTGCAGGGCCTGGTGATCGGGCGGGTCGATCGGCAGGAGGATCTCGGGCGGCACGTGCTCCCCGGCGTCGTACCAGGTGTTGAGCATCGCGGAGAGCAGCTCGCCGTCCTCCGCGAGCTCCCCCTCGAAGGGGAACACGAGGGGCTGCTGCATGTGCCCGGCGCGGACGGGAAGCACCGTCACCGCGCCGCGCTGCCCCTCCCGGTAGAACGACCAGACGTCGCGATCGCCGAGCCGCACGTCGACCACCGACTGGTGGTCGAGCGAGCTCTTCACCGCCGCCATGAGATCCCGCAGGTGGGTGGCCTCCTCGAACCGTTCGGCGTCGGCGAGCGCCATCATCCGTGTCTGCAGGCGGGCGACCAATTCGCGGTTCTTCCCCGAGAGGAACAACATCGCGTCCTGCACGGCGTCGCTGTACTCGGTGGGGGTGCACAGGTCGACACAGGGGCCCAGGCAGCGCTTCATCTGGTAGAGCAGGCACGGCTTCTTGCGCGTGCGCAGGACCTGGTCCGTGCAGGTGCGCAATGGGAAGCTGCGGCTGACGAAGGCGAGCGTGCGCCGCGCGTTCGTGGCCGACGCGTAGGGCCCGAAGTACCGTGCGCCGTCGTCTTTGATGCGGCGCACGAGGGTGAAGCGGGGGGTGTTCGACCTCGGATCGATGCGGAGGTGGAGGAAGTTCTTGTCGTCGCGCAGCTTCGTGTTGTAGCGGGGCTGGTGC
>JAUXQH010000168.1 GCA_030685065.1 Pseudomonadota bacterium
AGGTGGGCGGGTACCGGGCCTCGGTCGACCGGTCGATGGAGGCCATCCTCTCCACCGACATCGGCGAGGCCGTCGCCGGGTTGGTCACCCTGGGGCTCCACCACGAGCAGCAGCACCAGGAGCTGCTGCTGATGGACATCAAGCACGTGCTGGCCGCCAACCCGCTCCGCCCAGCCTGGAGGGCGGCCACAGAGGCGCCGCGCGCGCCGGCGGGCGACCTCGGGTGGGTGGACGTGGTGGGGGGCCTGGTCGAGATCGGGGCCCCCGCGGCGGGGTTCGCGTTCGACAACGAGCGTCCCCGCCACCGGGCGTGGACCGAGCCCTTCCGGCTCGCCGACCGGCTCGTCACGGTCGCGGAGTGGGAGGCGTTCGTCGCGGACGGCGGCTACGACTCCCCGCTGCTCTGGCTCTCGGAGGGCTGGGCATGGCGTGTCGCCGCGGAGGTGCGCGCGCCGCTCTACTGGGAGGATGGAGCCGTCTTCACGCTCTCCGGCCTCCGGGAACGGCGGCCCGACGAGCCGGTCTGTCACGTCTCGTACTTCGAGGCGGACGCCTACGCGCGCTGGTCGGGCGCGCGGCTGCCCACCGAGCTCGAGTGGGAGCACGCGTTCGCGACGCGCCCAGTGGGTGGCCCGTTCGTCGAGGCGCGGCGCTGGCACCCGGCGCCGGCCGGGGGCGGCCCCGGACTGCGACAGGGCTACGGCGATGCCTGGCAGTGGACGGCGTCCGCCTACGCGCCCTACCCGGGCTTCCGCGCGGCCGAGGGGGCCTTCGGCGAGTACAACGGCAAGTTCATGGTGAGCCAGCTCGTCCTGCGCGGTGCGTCCTGCGGCACGCCCCGCTCGCACGCCCGAAGCTCCTACCGGAACTTCTTCTACCCGAAGGACCGCTGGCAGTTCACGGGGGTGCGCCTCGCCCGCGATGCGTGACGACGTCCCCGCGCAACCCCCGCCCCACGTTCACGCCCGCATCGCGTCGATTTTCGCCTTCCACGCATCCGGGTCCGGCAGCCGCCAGGCGATTATCCGAAGCGCACGGCGTAGATCGGCGGCAGGTTGTTCTCGACGGTGATCCAGCGCTCGCCGCCGTCCTCGCTGATGTAGAGGTTTCCGGTCGTGCTCCCGAAGGCCACCACGCCGTCAGCGTTGTGGAGCGCGTGCCGATACACGATGTCCCAGGCGTTCTCCTGAGGCAGGCCGGTGCGCTGCTGGCGCCAATTTCTTCCGCCGTCGTCCGTGCGGGCCACGAACAGGTTCCCGTCGATCGCCGTGCGCTGGTTGTCGCCCTGCGCGGGCACCAGCCAGGCCACGCGGCCATCCTTCGCGTCCACCGTGACGGGGAAGCCGAAGTGAACGCCCTGCTCGGGCACGCTGACCTTGCCCCAGGAGGCGGCGCCGTCGCTGCTGTAGAAGACCCCCGCGTGGTTCTGCTGCCACACGTGGTCGGGCGAACCCGCGCAGATCTCGATGGCATGTGTGTCATGGCCCCACTCCGCCTCCGGTTCGGGCGTGTGGTCCATCGCCATCCCCTTGTTGCGGCTACGCCAGGACTTCCCCCCGTCGGTGGTCTCGACGACACCGGCGGTGGACACGGCGATCAACACGCGATCGGCGTTCCGCGGGTCTACCGCGATCGAGTGGATGCCCGGCGCGAAGTCCCCTCCCTCGGACGCGGGCGTGCCGAACCACTTGGTCTCCGTTTTCGGTTCGCCTTGCGACAGGTCACCGCCGCGGGACTCGTGGTTCCACAGCGCCATGTTCAGCTCGAAGGACGCGCCGCCGTCGTGGCTCTCGAAGAGGCCGCCGGGGATCGTCCCGACGTAGATGCGCCCGGGGCCAAACCCGATGACCCAGAGCTTGGCGAGCGTGGCCGGCTTGGTCGAGATCTTCCAGCCCACGCCGAACTCGCTGCTGGCGTCCTCGTACATGTCCTGCGCGATGAACCGCGCGCCCTCGGGGTACTTGATCTGCGCGGGTGCGTCGGCCCAGGTCGCGCCGTCGTCATCGGAGATCGAGAGCTTCGCGCCCCAGTGACCGTGCCCGAGCAGCGCCCAGACGCGCCCGGTGTACGGATCCTTCGCGACGAAGTTGACCCCGGAGCCGCCGTGCCCGGAGAGCCGTGACTTCCAGGTGCCCGCGGTTTTCTCCACGATGAAGGTGCCCTTGCGGGTGGCGACGAGAATTCGGGAAGCCATACCTATCCTCCACTGAGTGCTTGCAGGATCCAGAGCGTGTCGCCGTCCCGCAGCGGGTCGCTGAGCGCTCGACGGTCCTTCACCCGATCCGTGTTGACGAAAATGTTGACGTGCCTGCGGAGCCGCCCGAGCTCGTCGCACAGGTAGAACGCGAGGCCCGGCGCCAGCGCCTCGAGCGCGCGGACGGCCTCGGCGACGGTCGCCGCCTCGATCCGCACCTCCGTGCCCTCCAGCTTCGGGAAGAACGAATGCAGATGGCGCGTGAACTGGACGGTTACCACGGCGCCAATTGAACCTGCGGACGCGGGCACGGCCACACCGAAGTCAGCCATTCTCTGGGCGCGCCCGTCCGCGAAGGTTTTTCATCAGGACCGCGACGATGATGAGGAGATACGCCGCCAAGCGTAGCAGGTACGAACCCGGGAACGCCTCTCTGGTGTCATGCTCGACGGCGAGCAGCACGCGCTGCCCCGAGAGCAACAGGAACGACGCCGCGAACAGCAGGTGGAACGAGTCCCCCGACCTCCGCCAGAAACGCAGGAAGAACAGCGCGATACACACGGCGCCCATGGCCGTGGCACCCAGGAGGAAGTCATTCACGGGGAAGGCTCCTGGGTATAGAAGATGAGCCCCACGAGCATCAGCGCGACAGCCGCCAGCCCCGCGAGCCTACGCGCGATCAGGAGGCTCGTGTCTGGAATGACGTAGAGGTCGACGAGCACCAGCGCCTCGTTCGCGGCGAGCCCCACGAAGCAGAGCCCAGCCGAGAGCAGGAGCGGGCTCCTCGTCCGGGCAAAGCCGCGAAGCAACAGCCCGGCACAACTGATGGCGGTGATGAGGCACAACGCGTAGACGAGCAAGGCCATCGTCAGTCCTTTCGAATGCGGAATGCGTCCGCCAGCTGGGCGGCCGCGTCGTCGCGCGCCCGGATCAACCTCGTCATCGGAAGCAGCCGCTGCCGGTACAGGAGGACGGCCCGCGAGGCCTGATCCACGAGCGCCGCGTCGCTGGGGGCGAAGAGCCATCGCTCCGGTGCGCCAGACCCGTCGAGGAGGCCGGCCGCGGCGAGGTCTCGAAGGAACGAGCGCGCGGAGGCTTCCGGCACGTAGAGGCGCCCGGCCACGCTGCTCTCCGTCCACACCTGGTTCGGCCCCTCCATCAGGAGCACGAGCGCCTCCATGTGCCCGACCGATCGGATGCACGCACGGAGGAACCCACGCACATCGGCGGGAATCTCATCTTCTGGGTTCACGTACTCGAGCCGCCCACGGTGGAAGTCCTGCACCGAGGGCGGTGCTGATGGTGTCCTATCCTATCGCGCCGCGTCGGGCGGCGGTGCCGCGCGGGCCGCCTCGAACACCCAGACGTCCGCGACGTTGACCCGCACCCTCAGCCAAGCCCGGAGTCGTTCGCCGTCCTCGGCGTCGATCGGCTTCGCGTCTTCCAGGACGACTATCCCGGCTGCACGGACGCCTCCGGCGGCCCCTCGGACTCCGCGAGCGCTTGCACCCCCGCGATCGGGCCGATGACGACGATCTCCTCCCGCTCCGCGAGCACCGTCTCCGGCAACGCGGGCCGCCGCTGGGGCGGGCTACCGTCGTCCGACGAGGCCCGCACCGCGAGCACGGCGCACTCGAACCGCTGCGGCAGGCCCAGCTCGCGCAGCGTCCGGCCCACCATCCAGAGCCGCACCGGGATCACCTCGAGGACCTCCCCAGGTGGGAGCTCGAGAAAGTCGGTGCGTCGTCCCTCCGGTCCGTCTTGCACGACGCGCGTGAGCGGGACGGACTGGCGGAGGACCTCGCGGTTGTAGGCCGCCACGACGTCGCGCTCGGCCAGCACGCCGAGGAGCGTCCCGTCGGAGCTCACGACGGGAAGCTCCTCGATCGTCGCCGTGAAAAAGGCGCCGATGGCGTCCGAGAGTCGCTGCTCGGGCCGAAGCGTGGCGACGAGGCGCGGTTTCAGCGCGCTCCCAGTCTCGTCGGCTTGTACGAAGAATCGCTTGGCGTCCTGGATGTCGATGATCCCGACGAAGGCGCGCTGGGCGTCCACCACCAGAAGGACGTCCGTGCGCCGCGACAGGAAGCGCGCGACGATCTCGCCGGTACCCGCGCCGACCGCGACGGTCTCCAAGCCGTCGCCCCGCATGATGTCGCCGACCGTGAGGTCGTGCATCACCAGCTCCTCGCGCCCGCGGCCCAGCTCGATGCCCTGGTGACGGAGCTCCGCCTCGTAGATGGAGTCATGCGTGAAGTAGCGGGAGACCACGGACGCCGTCGCGACCGCAGCCAGGAGCGGGAGGATGACTGCGTAGTTCCGCGTCATCTCGAAGAGCATCAACGTCATCGTGATCGGGGCGTGCAGGGTGGCGGCGGCGAGCGCCGCCATCCCAACCATGCCGTAGGCTCCCGGCGCCTTCACGATCGACGGGAACACCGTTTGGAACAGCTCGCCACACAGGGTGCCGGTGACGACGCCGACGAAGAGGCTCGGCGCAAAGATGCCGGCTCCCGAACGACCGGAAGCCGTTGCCGCGCTCGCGACGATCTTGGCGGCCAGCAGGAGCGCGAGGAAGCCGGCGCCGTACCCTTCGGCGTGACCCGAGAGCCCCTCCATGAACGCATACCCGTTGCCCATGACCTCGGGCACCCCGGCGGCGGCGATGAGCCCCACGACGAGTCCGGCGACACACCCGCGCAAGGCGCTCGGGACCCTCATGATGCCCATGACGTCGCCGGCCACGAACAGCGAGCGCTTGAACACCGAGCCGACGGCTCCGCAGACCGCGCCGAGAACCGTGTACAGGACCAGCTCCCAGGGGCTCGTGACGGTGAAAGCGGGGAGGTGCAGCGCGATCCGATCGCCGAGCAGCGCCTGGCCCACGACGGTACCCGTGACCGTCGCCGCGATGACCGGGGCAAAGGTCTCCATGGCGAAGTTGCCGAGGATGATCTCGAGTGCGAAGAACGCGCCGGCGATCGGGGTGTTGAAGCTCGCTGCGACGCCCGCGGCGCCGCCGGCCGCGACGAGCGCTCGCGCGTGCTGGGGTGCGATTCCCGCCCACCGAACGACCTTCGCCGCGAGCGCGGAGGCCAGCTGCACGATGGGGCCCTCGCGCCCCCCGCTCTGTCCACCTCCGACGACCAGGACGGCGCCCGCGGCGCTCAAGAGCCCGTCGCGCATCGACAGGGGGTGCTTGCTCGTCTGGACGCGCGCGAGCACGTCCGGGATGCCCTGGGGGCGGCGCCGACGCGTGGCGGCGAAGACGAACGCCCCGGCGACGAGGCCGGTGAGCGCGGGGCCGAGGATGCGCCGCCACACCTCGGGCTGCTCGATCGATGGCTCGGCGAAGCCCAGGACCAGGGCGCTCACCAGGACGATGCCGCGGTCGAGGGCTCCGGCCGCCACGCCGGCGACCGCGCCGATGGCAACGCCCGCGAGGAGCAGCCGCGTGGCCTGGTGCTCGCGAAGCTCGGCCAGCCCGGGCACGCGGTCCATCCAATCGAGCCGCAACGCGCGACGCTGGGCCGACCTGGATTCCGAGGCATCCGTCGGGACGGTCACCACGCCAACTCGAGCAGCGCACGGATGTTTCTCGCGGTGTCGACGGTGAACACCGTCGATCCGGAGGTCGCAGGTTTCACGATGCCCTCACCTCGTCGTCGCCCAGCGCACGCTCCTGCCCCAGCGCGTCGCCGAAGGCGGAGAGCCATCGGCGCACCACCGCCCGCTCCTCCGGGGACAGCGAAGCGAGCGATGTGACGATCGCCGACTCCACCGTACCCCGACGTGCTTCCGCGATGCGCGTGCCTGCGGGTGTCAGGTCGAACCGGGCGCGGCGGCCATCGTCGCTGTCGCGCGTGCGCTCGATGAACCCGCCGCGCGCGAGCCGCTCGAGGATACCCGTGAGGGTGCTGGCGTGGATGCGCGCCGTCTCGCAGATTCCGCTGGCGGAGATCCCTCGCTTCCGCGCGATGATCCGCAGCACCATTCGCTGCGGGCCCGTCACCCCGAGGCTCTTGATCATCCGCTTGGACAGGAGCTCCAACTCGTGGTTCGCTCGCCAGAGCTGGCCGAGCGTGACCGCGGCCTCGGCGATGTGCTCCGGGTCGGGTGGCCGTTCGTGGACGGGTGACATCGTCTCCTCTTGCGCCACGCCTTCTATTCAACCGCGATGGCATCGGGGCGGCCCTCCGGGCGTGGAGACGGGGATTGGCTCGGGTTCAACGTGGTTCGATGCGCCAGTGGGTCCGCGGGCCACCGGACGTGGATCGTGCGCGTCGGGTACGCGAAGCCGATTCCGAGCTCGCCGAACCGCCGGAACAGCCCGATCAGGATGGCCTGTTGGACGTCCATGTGGCGGTTGTAGTCGCGATCCGCGAGGTAGTAGACCAGCTCGAAGTCCACCGAGGAGTCGCCGAAGCGACACAGGTGCGCGCGGTCGAACCTCGTCTTGCTCTGCTCGGCGACCAATTCGCCCGCCAACACCGGGATCCGTGCGAGAAGCTCCGCAGAGGTCTCGTAGAGCACCCCGAACGACAGGACCACGCGCCGCTCCTCCAACCGCTGGTAATTGCGGATGCGGCTCTGGAGCAGGTCCGCGTTGGAGAGCACGATCTGCTCTCCGGAGAGTGCACGCACGCGGGTCGTCTTGAGCCCCACGTGCTCGACGGTCCCCATGACGTCGTCCACGACGAGGAAGTCACCGATGACGAACGGGCGGTCGAGCACGATGGCGAGGGACGCGAAGACGTCTCCGAGCACGTTCTGCAACGCGAGCCCGACGGCGAGTCCACCGATGCCCAGTCCAGCGACGAGCGCGGTGACGTCGATGCCGAGCGTGTCGAGCGCCACGAGCGACACCATCGCCCACACCACCACGCGCGCCACGAAGGCGAGCGCGGTCCAGGCGGTCGCGTCACCCGGGTGTCCAGATGCGACAGCGCTCGCCCTCCGACGGACGGCGACCGCTTCGACGAGATACCCCACCCAAACGCCGACCTGCACGAACATCACGATGGTGAACGCGGTGGCCACCCAGCCTTGGAGTCGCTCCCCCGCGAGCCAGATGCCCGCAGCCACCTGGAGGGCGGCGGCAACCAGGGTGACCGGATGGGTCCTGTCGATGAGGTCGGCCGCGCGGTCGTCGAGATCGCTCGCTGTCTGTCCGGCCAGCCGGCGCACCTGGCGCGCGAGGAGTCGCCGCGCGAGCACAAACAGCCCGGTCAGGACGGCCGCCGTCAGAACCGCGCTGGCCCAGCCCGGAACGGTCACGCGCCGTCCAGGAGCCGGCGAATCGCCGCGAGCAGCTGGTCAGGGACGGAGCCTTTCGAAAGGAAACGCTGACCCGGATGCAGGTACGGTCGTGGCCCGGCCGAGATGAAGAGAACGGGCTGGTCCCGGCCCGGGTCTCTGAGGCTGTCCGCGAACTGTGGGCCACCCATGCCCTGCATCTCCACGTCGAGCACCATCAGGGCGAAGGGCCCCGATTGAAGAAATGCCGCGAACGCCGCGTCCGCGCCGTCGACGGCGCTCACCTCGAAGCCGGCTCCCGTGAGCGTGTCCGCGACGCGGCGGCGGGTGAACGCATCGGCATCGACCACCAACGCACGCGGGTCGCGGCCCGGAGACTTCGCGTTCATGCCGCTCCCCACTTGCCCATCCCAGCGCGCAGCGACGGGATGCTTCCCAGCAGCCTCCGCACGCTCGCCGGGTCGGCGATGCGCCACGCCGCGCGCGAGGGTCGGTCCCCGACCGCGACCGCGACCGAGCCCTCCGGCAACGCGGCGAAGAGGTCGTCGTCGGTCCGGTCGTCCCCGAAGGCGAGGAGGGTGGCCCCAGCCGAGCACTCCAGCGCGCGTCCTACGGCCAGGCCCTTGTGGACGCCCTGGGGACGCACCTCGATCACCTTGCTCCCGGCGATCACCTCGACGGGCGCGTTCGCGAGCAGCGCGCCCAGGTGATGCCGGAGCTCGCGGCCAGCCGCTGCGCCCTGCTCGACGTCCGCACGACGGTAGTGCCAGGCGAGGCCCGTCGCCTTCTCCTCGACCAGGGCGCCCGGCGTGCGCGCCGCGAAGACCCGCATCGCGTCTCGCACGGCCGCCTTCCATGTCCCGAGGCCGGCGGGGGCATCGCCCCACGGCGCCCCGATGGGCCGCCAGCGACCCGCATGCTCCGCGTGAAGATGCAGGGGCAGGTGGCCGAGCCACGCCTCGAGCGTCGCGGCCGCTCGCCCGCTGACGATGTGCACGTCGACGCCGGGGAGCGCGGCCAGCTCGCCGAGCAACTGCCGGAGGGCGGGGTCGGGCGCCGCATCGCCCGGGGACAGCGCCAGTGGCACCAGGGTGCCGTCGTAGTCGAGCAGCAGGGAGAGCGGACCCGAGGTCACGATCCGCGAGAACCCGGCGGCGGCCGAGGAGAGAGGGCTCGCGATCGGTCGTTGTCCGGTCTCGGCGAGCGCCCCGAGGAACCCCGCCGACCAGCTGTCGATGTCGGTGGCGCGCAGGCGCTCGCGCATCGCCCGCATCCGCGCGGTCTGCTCCGATTCGGGCATCGACAAGGCGGCGTCGAGCACATCGGCCATCGCGTCGACGTCGTGCGGGTTGACCGGCAGGGCCTCGGACAGCTCCGCAGCGGCGCCGGCGAACTCGGAGAGCACGAGGACGCCACGCTCATCCTTGCGCGAGGCGACGAACTCCTTCGCGACGAGGTTCATCCCGTCCCGCAACGGGGACACCACCATCACCCGGGCCCGGCGGTAGAGCGCGCGCAGCTGCGCGTTGTCGAAGCTACGGTGGAGCTGTTGGATGGGCACCCAGCCGATCGTGGACCAGTCTCCATTGATCCTGCCGACCAGCTCGTCCACCTGCCGCCGCAGCTCGCGGTAGGCGCCCACGCCCTCGCGCGTCGGGACGGAGACCTGGAGCAGGCGGACCCGCTTTCGCCAGCGGGGATGCCGCTCGAGCAGGCGCTCGAAGGCGAGGAGCCGGCGGGGGATGCCCTTGGTGTAGTCGAGTCGATCGACGCCGAGGAGCAGGGCCTCGGCGGAGCCGGCCGACCGTGCGAGGTCGCGGTCGACCGCCTCGTCGCCCCCGGCTGTGTCGAACGCGGCGAAGTCGACCCCGATCGGGAACGCGCCCACGCGCACCTCGCGCCCGCCAACCTCCAGGCGGTCAACGTCGGCCTCGACGCCGAGCGCGCGGAGGACGGCAGACAGGAAGTTGCTCTGGTCACTGAAGGTCTGGAAGCCGATCAGGTCCGCGCCGAGCATCCCGCGCAAGATCTCGGCGCGCCTCGGGAGGACCCGGAAGACGTCCGAGGCAGGGAACGGGACGTGGAGGAACACGCCGATCCGCGCCGACGGGAGCCGGGCGCGGAGCAGGGAGGGCACGAGCAGGAGGTGGTAATCGTGGACCCACACCAGGTCGCCCGGGCGCCATCGCTCCGCGACGACATCCGCGAAGCGCTCGTTGGCGCCGACGTACGCATCCCAGTCACGGCACTCCAGAGGCATTCGTGTCGGCATCGAGTGCAGCAGGGGCCACAACACGCCGTTGGAGAAGCCTTCGTAATAGCGCTGCACTTCGGCCGCGGTCAGCTGGACCGGCACGAGGCGCCGTGCGCGTAGCGATTCGTCGAGCTCGAGCCGCTGCGTCGCGTCGAGCCGGGCCACGTCGCCGGGCCAACCCACCCACTCCCCCTGCCGCTCGCGATGCGGTCCGGCGAGGCCCGTCGCGAGCCCCCCCACGGTCTGTTCGAGGTCGACGCGGCCCGCGCTCGCGCGTACCCGCACCGGAAGCCGGTTGGAAACCAGGATCACCCGGTTGTTCAGCCCCATGCCCGCACCTTCCCATCGCGCGCATCGAGCAACGCCCCGATCGTCATGGCGGCGTGGATCGCACCGACGTGGGTGTAGGCCTGCGGGAAATTCCCGAGCAGCGCGCCCGTCTCCGGATCGATGTCCTCCGAGTAGAGGCCGACCGGGTTCGCGTACTGCGACACCCGCTCGTACACCTCCACGGCCTCCTCGAGGCGCCCGGCGAGGGCGAGCGCTTCGGCCCACCAGAACGAGCAGATGGTGAAGGCGCTGGTCGTGTCCCCGAAGTCGTCGGCGTTGCGGTAGCGGCGCATGAGCCCGTTCGCCGCGAGGTCCCGTGCGTAGGCGTCGAGGGTCGCGCCGAAGCGAGGGTCACGCGCGTCGATGATCCCAATGGTCGGCAACAGGAGGTTGGACGCGTCGGGGAACTCCCCATCGAGCGCCTGTGTGAAGAACCCGCGCTCCTCGGAGAATCCCCGAGCGAGGATCGTCTCGCGCTGGCGGGCGGCGAAGGCCTCCCAGCGGGCGGCAGGCTCCGGATGGCCGAGGCGCCGCGCGAGGCGGGCTCCGCGATCGGCAGCGGCCCAACACATCACGCGGGAGAAGGTGTAGTGCCGGAGCAGCGTGCGGAACTCCCAGATCCCGGTGTCCATCGTCGGCGCGGCCTCGATGGCCTCCTCGACGAGGCGCGTGACGAGCGGGAACAGCCCGTCCGCCGCGCTGGGGTCCACACGCGGGTCGCCGAGGAGCGCGTCGATGCTGAGCACCAGCTCCCCGCAGAGATCGTTCTGCCGCTGGAGTGCGGCGGCGTTGCCGACGCGGACCGGCCCCGTGCCCCCGAAGCCGACGAGGTGGGGGAGGATGGTCTCCGGGAGGTCGCGGCGCCCGTCGATGCCATAGACTGGCTGGAGCGGGCCGGCTTCGGCGATGTCGCGCAAGAAGCCCAGGAAGCGCTCTCCCTCGGCGAGGTGGGAGAGCCGCCGGAAGGCCTCGACGACGAACGCGGCGTCCCGAAGCCAGCAGTAGCGATAGTCCCAGGTCCGCGGGGTGCCCAACGCTTCGGGGACGCTCGTCGTGCTGGCGGCGATGATCGCGCCGGTGTCCTCGCACGTGTGCAGCTTCAGGCAGAGCGCGGACCGCAGGACTGACTCCGGCTTGAAGCTAGGCAGCGCGCAGGTCCGCGCCCACGCGCGCCAGCCCGCCACCGTGAGCTCCAGCTCCCGGTGAACCCGCTCCAACGTCCATCGCTCGTCGGCCGGGCCCCAGCTGAGCACGAAGTAGCGTTCGCGGTTGAGCACGAACGGACGGGGCTCACGGAGGTAGGAGACGGGCAGGTTGGACGCCAGGTGCATCCTTCCCCTCGCCCACCGGTATTCGAGCCCGTCCGGGCGCTCCCAACGCTCCGCGGCGACCGCGCCGTACTCCGGCCGCGGATCGACGTCCACGACCAGCAGAGGCGCTCCCGTCACGGGCCGAAGCACCCGGACGACTGCGGCGGGAGCCCGAACCGAGAGGCCATCGGGCAGGCGCGGCGCGAAGTCCACGACCTCCCAGGCGGTGTCCCCGGAGCGGAACACCGTCGTCAGCACGTTCGTGTTCCGGACGTAGGCCATCTCGCCGCGCACCTCCCCCCCTTCCGGTCCGAGAAACCTGAACGCCCCGCCGCTCTCGTCATCGAGAAGCCGGGCGAACACCGACGGATCGTCGAAGCGGGGCATGCAGAGCCAGTCCATCGAGCCGGTCGGCGACACCAGCGCGATCACCCGGCCGTTCCCGACCGCCCCGTGATCGAGACGAGGAGGTTGAGCGCGGGATTCCGAGGAGGGGCGGGGGTGACGCATGAAATCCTGGCTTTCGAGGGAAAGACTTCTCGTCGAGGCGATTTGCTATGAGCTCAAAGCATTGGGTGTAGCCGAGCAGGTGCGGGGCTGCAAGCCTCCGTCGCCCGCGCCCGCGGGCTCCCCGGGCCGATGGTTCGCACACAAAGCAACGCTGCGGTAGGATCGACCCCCAAGGCCCGTGGAGATTGAAGCTGCCGACCGCCCTGTCCATCCTCCTTGGACTCGTCTTGCTCGTCGCCGGCGGCGACGTCGTGGTGCGCGGCGCCGGAAAGCTGGCGATCGCCGCGGGTGTACGCCCGCTCGTCGTCGGCCTCACGGTCGTGGCCTTCTGCACCTCCGCGCCCGAGCTCGCTGCGTCGGTGACCGCGGCGTTCGCCGGCAGCCCCGGGCTCGCAGTGGGCAATGTTCTTGGGTCAAACATCGCCAACGTCGGTCTGATCCTCGGCATCGCCGGGCTGGTGCGCCCCATCGCCGTGCAGTCCACGGTGCTCGCGCGAGAGGTCCCCGCGATGATCGCCGCGAGCTTGCTGCTCGTGGGGCTGGCCTGGGACGGCACGCTGTCCCGCGCGGACGGCGTCGTGATGCTGGTGGCGCTCGCCGCCTACCTCGCGGTCATGGTGCGGATGGAGCTGCGCGCCTACGAGCCCCAGGTCGAGGCCCAGGTGGCGGCCGCGGTCGGTGCGACTGAGCTCCGCGGACGGAGCGTGGCGTTGGTGGTGCTCGGCGTGGGCATGCTCGTCGTCGGTGCCGACCGCCTCGTCGCGGGGGCGGCGGCGCTCGCGCGATCCTCCGGCCTGTCCGAGGAGGTCGTGGGCCTGACGGTGATGGCGGTGGGGACGAGCCTCCCCGAGCTGGCGGCGAGCGTCGCCGCGGCCCGCAAGGGGCAGGGCGACATGGTCCTCGGCAACGTCGTCGGGTCCAACATCTTCAACATCCTCTGCATTCTTGGTGCGACCGCGGTGATCCGCCCGATCGAGGGCGCGATGGCGGCCTTCAGCCGGGATCTCTGGGTCGGCGTCGGCTTCGCGGTCGCGCTCTGGCCGATGCTCGGACGCGGGCGGACCCTCTTCCGGCACGAGGCGGCGCTGCTCGTCGCCGGGTGGTGCGGATACACCTGGTGGATCCTGTGAGCCCGCCGCTCTCGCCACGCGTGGACCGCGCGATGCGGGCCGGCTCCGAGCGACCTCGGCACGTCGTCATCGTGGGCGGGGGGCGTCTGGGGGCGGCGATTGCCGCGCGGCTGCCGCTGGGGTGGTCGCTGGTGGTCGTCGACGCCGCCGCCGCCGCCGAGGCCCACGTCCGCAGCGTCCGCCCCGATGCCGCGTTCATCGAGGGCGACGCCAGCAGTCGCCTCACCCTGGCTCGCTGCGGGCTGGACGCGCGGAGCGTGCTCATCGCCGCCACCTCGTCCGACCTCGTCAATCGGGAGGCCGCGCGGATCGCGCGGGCGCACTTCGGCGTGGAGGAGTGCGTCGTCGTGGCCGACGAGATCCCTGCCGAGCTCGACGAAAACGAGCGCCTGGGGGACCTTGTGCGACCCGCGGACGCCGTCGCCGGCAAGGTGGTCAACCGGGTGAGCATCGAAGCGTCCCGGGCGATGGACATCGGCCTGGGCGTCGGAGAGATCCTCCAGGTCACCGTGCTGGAGGGGAGTCCGGCGGTCGGTCGTTCGCTCCGCGAATTCGGCGCACGACACTGGCTGGTGGCCGCGGTCTACCGCGGGGGCACCCTGATCGTCCCGCACGGAGACACGCGAGTGACCCCGGGAGACCGTGTCCTCCTCGTCGGCGAGCCCAGCGATCTGGAGGACGTCGCTCCGTACTTCCGGGGCGGAGCACCCGTGTTCCCGTCGCAGTACGGTTCGCGTGTGGCCTGGCTCGGCGCGGACGGCGCTTCGGAGACCGCGGCCTGGTTCGCGGAGACGGTCGATGCGGAGGAGCTCGTCGCCGCGCTGCCGGAGCATCAGGACGTCGCCGCCGCCGCGTCGGCCCCCGGGTGGCGCGTCTGGCTGGACGAGCGCTCGGTCGGCTGCGTGGTGATGCCCGGCACCCGGCTTCCCTGGTACGTGAGGCTTGGCCTCGTTCGCTCGCGCCTGCACCGCGCGCTCGTCGCGAGCAGGCGCCCCTTCCTCGTCCACCGTGGCCCGAGCAAGGCGGTTCGACGCCTGCTCATCTGCGTGCGCGACGCAAGGAGCCAGAGGGAGGTGCTGCTCGCGGGGATCGATCTGGCGCGCCTCTCGGGCGCGAGCATCGAGGCGTTGACGGTGGAGGTGGCGGGCCATTCGAGCCAGGAGGCCTCCGGCGGCGACATCGACCGCGTGGCGCGCTTGTACGGCGTCGAGATCGCGCACCGTCGGGTCACGGGAAACCCGGTGGCCCGCATCCGGGCCGCAGCGGCGGAGTGTGACCTCGTGGTCCTCGGCGTGCGCGAGGAGCACAACTCCCCGCTCGCCCCCGACGTGTCCACCTTCTTGCTCCACGATCTGCCCGTCACCGCGCTCTTCGTGCCGTGGTCGCCCGCCGGATGAGCCGATGACGCACGAAGCGGCGCTCCTGCTTCTGGTGATCGCCATCGGCGCCGTGGCTGCGCCCTCGATTGGGCGCTGGGTGCGCGTTCCGGCAGCGGTCGTCGAGATCCTCTTCGGGGTCACGGTGGGCGCGTTGGGGATCGCGGACGCGGAGTCGGTTCCCTTCGTGCGCTTCCTGGCGGACCTGGGGTTCGCGCTCTTCTTGTTCCTGGCCGGCATGGAGGTAGACGCCGGGGACCTGCGTCGCGATGGCGGGGCCCGCACGCTCGCGCCGGCGGTCGCCGCTGTGGTCGCCTTCGCGCTGGCGTTCATCGCCTGCACGTTGCTCGGTTGGTCGCCCTGGGTGGCGCTCGCGGTCGGTGCGACCTCGGTGCCGTTGCTGCTCTCGGTGATCCGTGAGACGGGGCTCGTGGGGGCGCCCGCTGGCCGGACGATGATCACGATGGCCGCCGTCGGCGAGGTGGTCACCGTGGCCCTCGTCGCGTTCGCGGAGGTGCTCGAAGCCGCGCGCGGCCTACCGGGCGCGCTCGTCGGGTTCCTCAGGCTCGTCGCGCTGTTGGCCGTGGTCGTCCTCGGGACGCGGGTGCTCAGCGTGCTGCGATGGTGGTTTCCCGAACGCACCCACCGCCTCCTCGGAGCGGGAGACGCCGCCGAGACGGGGGTCCGCGCAGGCTTCGGACTCGTGTTCGCCATGATCGCCGCAGCGGCGTTGGCCGGGGTCGAGCCCCTGCTGGGGGCCTTCGTCGGCGGGCTGATGGTGTCGTTTGCCGTGGAGGACAAGCACACGATCGAGCAGAAGTTCGGACCGATGGCGTACGGGTTCTTCGTGCCGGTTTTCTTCGTCGACGTCGGGCTGAGGCTCGATCTCCACCAGCTGTCCATCGTCCAGCGTCTCCCCCAGGTGCTGGGGATCTGCGCGTTGATGCTGGTCGTGAAGCTCGTTCCCAACCTCGCCTGGCTGGTGGTCGGTAGGCCGCTGCGCCTGGTCCTCGCGACATCTCTTCTGCTCGCGGCCCCGCTCACGCTCGTCATCGCGATCGCTGATCTCGCCGGCAGGTTCGGGACGATCGACGAGGAGACGGAAGGGGTTCTCGTGGTGGCGGGGATGGTCGCGAGCCTCGTGTTCCCGTCCCTGGCGCGGCGGCTGCTGCCACGGTGAGCTCGCGGGTGCTCGACGGTTCCCGAAGTACCTGCCGCGGCCTCGATCCACCGCCACGGCGGCCGTGAGAAGACCGACCCGCGCCGCCTACCGCATCCACCGCAGCCAGAGCCGGACGATCGCCTCGACCCTCGCGGTGAAGCGGGTGCGCTGCCAGGCGTCGCCGAGGCGCTTCCAGATCTCGCCCTGGGTCGGGTACGGGGCGATGGTCCGCGCGAGCGTGCTCGCGGAGATGCCGGCCGTCATCGCGAGCACCGCCGGGCCGATCATGTCGCCGGCGTTGCGCCCCACGAGCGTCGCGCCCAGGACGCGCCCGGTGCCCGGATGCACGTTGAGGCGCGCGAAGCCGCGCGTGTCCCCTTCGAGCACGGCGCGGTCCACGTCGTGAAGCGGCAGCGTCAACGACAGGCACGGTACGCCCTGCTTCCGGGCGTCCGCCTCGGTCAGCCCGACGTGCGCGACCTCCGGCTCGGTGTACGTGCACCAGGGGACCACGAGGCGGCTCACCCGCGCGCGCCCTGGGAAGAGCGCGTTCTGGATGACGATGCGCGCCATCGCGTCCGCCGCGTGGGTGAACTTCAGCGGCGAGCAGACGTCGCCGGCCGCGAAGATGTGGGGGTTCGCCGTGCGGAGGAAGTCGTCCACCACCACCCCGGCGCGGTCTACCGCGACGCCGGCCACGTCCAGGCCGAGGCCCTCGACGTTGGGCGCGCGCCCCACGGCCACCAGCACGCCCGCCGCGGACACCCGCTCCTCCACCCCCGCGCGCTCGAACACCACGGTGGCGGTGCCCCCCGCCCGGTCCACGCGGAGGAGCTTCGCCCCGAGGCGCAGCGCCACCCCGTCCTCGACGAGCGCCACCGCCACGACCGCGGCGGCATCGGCGTCCTCGCGGGGCATCACCTGGTCGTCGAGGCTGACGATGGTGACCGTGCTCCCCAGCCGAGCGAACGACTGCGCGAGCTCGCAGCCGATCGGGCCGGCGCCGATCACCACGAGCGAAGTCGGAAGTTCGGTGAGGTTGAAGATCGTCTCGTTGGTGTAGGCGGCGGCCTCCGCGAGACCGGGGACCGGGAGGCTCGCCGCACGGGCGCCCGTCGCGATCACCGCCCGGGAGAACATGAGCCGCGCACCCCCGACCTCCACCGCGTCGCGGCTCACGAAGCGCGCATCGCCGAGGAACACGTCCACGCCGGCGCCGGTGAGCCGCTCGACCCCGTCGTGCGGGGCGATCTCGGCGCGGAGGCGCCGCAGGCGCTCCATCACGGCGGGAAAGTCGACCTCGACGGTGGCCCTCGCGCCGAAGGCCCCGAGGCGGCGGGCGTCCGCCACGGCGCGCGCGGCGGCGATCAGCGCCTTGGACGGCACACACCCCGTGTTCAGGCAGTCGCCGCCGAGGAGGTGGCGCTCGACCAGCGCCACCTTCGCGCCGAGCGCGGCCGCACCCATCGCCGACACCAGGCCGGCCGTGCCGCCGCCGAGGACGACGAGCTGGTAGCGCCCCGCGGGCGTCGGGTTCACCCGCCCCGGGGGATGGACGTGGGCGACCAGCTCACGGTTGTAGGCGTCGTCCGGGAGGATCAGCGGAGCGGTCATGGGACCTCGGGAGGTGGCGTCATGCGCGCGCGCGGCGGGACTCGCGGGTGATGCGGCCCCCGACGCCGCCGGGACGGACGCTAGGGCGGCCCCACCCGCACATGAGGCGCGCGCGCGACGATCTCCGCGATCAGCGCCTCGGCGTCACGCCCCGGGACCACGAACTGGAAGTGCTTGTTGTCGGTGGTGATGGCGCAGAGGGAGGTGCCGACCCCGAGTTGGCCCGGAGCATTGTTTGGATTGAGATTGGACTTCACGAGCAACAGCCACACCCGCGCGAGCGTCTCCGGACGGCGCATCACCCGGTTCACGAAGTCATTCCCGCGCCGGGGCACCAGGATGAGGGACGAGGCGGCCATCAGCAGGCCCACCGCGGTGAAGAAGCACACCATGCCGCCGTAGGCCACCCACATCGTGGTGCTGTAGGTCGCCATCTCGACGTCCCAACCAAACAGGCCACACATCGCGGCGAGCACGCCCATGGCCAACGTTCCTGCGCCCACCACGAGCCCGGCGGCGGCGGAGCCCCGCGTGACACGCCGCAGCGACGCTTCGAGTTCCGCGTCCGTCATCGTGGCTCCTGGTCCGCGTCCCTATCCACGCCGTATCGCTTGAGCTTCTCGTACAGGGTGCGCAACCCGATGCCGAGGTGATCCGCGGCCGCCCTCCGGTTTCCCCCGTGGGCCGCGAGCGCCCGCGCGATGGCGTCGCGTTCGGCCTGCTCCAAGGTCGGAGCGCCCGACGAGACGAGCGTGCCCGCGACCGCGGCCCCGGTCGCCGCCGTGCCCGCCCTCCCGGAGGCGCCGCCCGCCACTCCGCCCGCGCGCGCCGGCACGTCGAGGTCCTCGGGCCCGAGGACCGTCCCCTCGGCCAGGATCGCGGCACGCTCGAGCACGTTGGCGAGCTCGCGCACGTTGCCGGGCCACGGGGCCGCTTCGAGGACCCGGCGCGCCTCCGGGGAGAGGGAGAGGCGGGCGCGACGCACCTCGGGACCGATGCGGGCGAGCAGGGCGTCCGCGATGGAGCCGATGTCTTCGCGCCGCTCGCGGAGGGGCGGCAGGAGGACCGGGAACACGGCGAGGCGATGGTACAGATCCTCGCGGAAGCGGCCGTCGGCGACCATGTCCTCGAGCGGGCGGTTGGTGGCGGCCACCCAGCGCACGTCGGCCCGGAGCACCTGGCTCCCGCCCACGCGCTCGAAGGTGCGCTCCTGGAGGACGCGGAGGAGCCGCGCCTGGAGCGACGGGGTCAGCTCGCCCACCTCGTCGA
>JAUXQH010000011.1 GCA_030685065.1 Pseudomonadota bacterium
CGCGCATCCCCGGAGTTCAGCCCGCTGGACGGGCCGAACTCGCCGGATGAGCGCGCATCCCCGGAGTTCAGCCCGCTGGACGGGCCGAACTCGCCGGATGAGCGCCGATCCCCGGAGTTCGGCCCGCTGTGGGAGCCGGGGTCCGCGGCGATCACCGCATGACCCGCGGGCATCCGCATCCATCAACGGCAGGTGGAACGCTCACTTCGAGGGCGTCGCGAGCGGAGCGGGGTCCAAAACGGGTTCGACGCAGCAGAGTCCCCTCCAAGACACGCCGTGGGGCGACGCACACGCTCCTTCGTCGGGCTCGAACCAACAAACGCCAGCTTTTCGTGGGCCGGCACGCCCTGGGGGCCGAGCGCCCTCCCCGGAAGGCGCCTCGCGGGCCGGAACCGTGTTTGCAACCCGACTGTGCCCCAGAAAACGTGTTTTCGAGAGGGCTCTACTCGCGACGATCTACGAAACGGGCGCAGGTGGGACGTGGCGGCAAGCGCCTGATTTCTGGCGCCGCAGCGGGCCGCGAGGCGCTTCGATTCGTCCTCGGATGCCCAGAACCCGGATCCGCATCCCCCGCGACCCTGGCCGCCACGCGGCTCGATCTCGGTCGGTCTGCCTCGGACACGGTCCAGCCCCGGAGGGAGTTGGGGCGGATACTCCCCGAGGCATGGCCCACGATCGTGAGGTGTACGTCGACGAGGCCGATCTCGGCGCGATCGTGTCCTGGTTGGAGGGTCTGCTCGGGCCGCTCACGTACGTAGACAGCGGCCGGAACGTCATCCTCCACGCGCGCGAGGGCCGGGTGGCGGTGATCCTCACGCCGGGCATGGCGAGAGGCCCCTTCACGAGCGTGTGCCTCAGGGGTGAGCTCTCCTGGCCGACGGACGCGGCCCTCGCGCGGGAGGCCGCCGCCGCGCTGGGGGTGGAGGTGCGGTGCGACCCGGGGGAGCTCCCTCACCACGGTTCGGACACGTTCTTGCGCATCCGTGGCACCGAGGAGGAGCGCTTCGACTGGCTCGACGAGGCGTAGCCCCTCCCCGCGCGCGGGGGCCGGAAGGGCGGGCGGTCCGCCGCCCGGTCCGGCCGGGTCCGCCCGGCCGACCGAGCCCTTGGGGCGAGCCCTGGAGGACACCGGTACCGCGCCCACATCCGCCCGCGCCCTACCCGTCGAGGCAGCCCATGTAGACGTACGCGTCGTACGTCGTCGTCTCGCACGCCGTGACCTCGACCGCCTCGGGCCAGCTGCGGCAGTTCTGGGTTTCGTCGTAGCCCCAGGCCCACCACTCCCCGGCGTCGAGGTCGAAGTCGGCGCAGCCGTCGGCGCCGGTGACGGTCTGGATCCCGTCCGTGCCCTCGGCGTTGGTGGCGATCCACGCCTTGACGCCGGGCAGGGGGGCCTCGTCCCCCTCCTCCATCCACACGCACACGCGGAGGGTGCCGGTAGACGCGGTGCAGGCTGTCCCGGTGTCGTCCTTGGGGCTGTCGTTCGCGGCGGTGCAGGCGTAGAGGAGCGAGAGGAGGAGCATGCCGGAGCGTACCTCGCTCCCGACACCGGCCGCTACGCTCCCTACGCGGTGAGCGCGCCCCGGAACCGCGGCGGCACGGGCGGGCCCCACGGGATGCAGCCGGTGGAGCCGTCGAAGTCGGGGCCGTAGGTGCAGGCGCTCGCGGCGTCCGTGCCCGATCCGTGCGCGTCCTCGCACCACTCGGCGCGGGCGGAGCAGCAGTCGACGAGCGCCGCGGTGTCCGCCGCCGTGTCGGTCTCGGTGCAGTCGGGGCTGCCGTCTCCGACGTCCGTGTCGGTGTCCGCGGCGGTGTCGGCGCTGGCGGTGTCGGTGCTGTCGGCCTTCGGGGTGGGGCAGGCGGAGAGGGTCGCCGCGAGCACGACGCTCCCGGCGGCGAAGAGGGCCTTGCGGCGCAAGAGGGCACGGTCCATGGGGGGCTCCATCGGGTAGCGGGGGAGGAGGGTCAGGCGGCGAAGATGTGGGCGGTCTCGATGCGGGCGCGCTGCCATGCGTCGGCGGCGGCGAGGCCCGCCTGCGCGAGGCCGGGCACGATGATGGTCTCGATGGTGTCGACGAAGAGGTCCCGGGCGAAGCCCCCGTCGCACACGCCCGCCTCCGCGAGCTCCGGGCGGCGGCCCGCTACGATCGGCAGCTTCGGCACCTCGTAGGTGACCTGGTGCACGAAGGCGTCGACCAGGTAGGCCGAGAGCCGCGCGCGCGAAGCGTCGTCCAGCCGCGGCGCGAGCAGGCCGAGCACCGTCCAGCCGAAGCGCGCGTGCTTGATCTCGTCCGCGAGGATGGTGCCGAGCACGTCCCCCAGCGGGCCGCCCTCGAGCTCGGCCTGCTCGGCACGGATGATGGAGACGGCGATGGTCTCGGACATGCAGCCCACGCTGATCACGTTGCGGAGCGCGGCTTCGAGCGGGCCCACGTCGGCGTGCTCGGGGAGCGGCAGGATCTCGGGGAGCGGCGCGACGGCCTCGCCGCCGAGCGCGAGCACGACACCGGCGCATTGTTCGGCGTGACGGAGCTCGTCGGCCGCGGCGGCGGGCAACGACGTGAGGAGCTCGGGCGGGATGGCGGCGCGCATGAGCTGCGGCACCAGGGACGCCCACACCTGCGCCGAGAGGTGCTCGTTGACCATGCGGCCCCGCCAGGTGCGGATGGCCGTCTGGCGCTCGGCATCGGACAGCTCGGGGAGCGTGGAGAGGTCGGGACGGCGGGCGGCGCCGGCGCGGCGCAGGTCGAGCAGCGGCGCCCCGTTCGTGTCGTGATTGAAGCGGGCTTCCATGTCGACCTCCGCCCGTACACTACCGTCGGGCAGTGTCCGGTGTGTCGGTCTTTCGTGGATCCGATTGTTCGGCTGAACCGTACGATCGGCGGGCCGTCAGCGGCGTGGGCGCCCGTCCCCGCCCGCCAGGGTCGTCGTCAGGTTCTGGAGGTAGGCCCCGACGAGCCGGTCGATCTCCCGGGCCACGATCGCCTCGACCGCGGGCCGAAGGAGACGAGGGAACGGCGCGTCCACCACGAAGCGGGCCTCCATCGCGATGCGTACGCCGTGGGCGCCGGGCGTGAGCACCCACCGCCCCGACACCCGCGTGTTGCCGACGTCCGGCACCGCGTCCCACGCGACGGTGCGCGCCGCGGGATCGACGTGGTAGCGCGAGGCGTAGTGCACCTGGAACTGGATCGGCCCGGCGCCGAGCCGGCGGAGGCGCCAGACCCACGTCTCGCCGTGCGGGACCACGGACTCCACGTCCGGGAAGTGGGCGATGGAGCGGGGTACATCGGCCAGGAGGGCATAGGCCGCGTCGAGGTCGGCGGGGGTGTCGACCCCGCGGCGCACGTCGGAGGAGATGTCCATGGGGTCGGGCTAACCAGCGCCGCCGGGAGGCCGCTACTTCCCCCGGATCTCCGCCCGCAGCGTCTCCAGATCCGTCCGGTAGCGGTGGGTGCGCACCGCCACGTCGGCGGCGGGGGCCGGCAGCTCGCGGAGCGCCGCCTCGATGACGAAGGCGGCCTCGGGCTTGTGCCCGCGCGCCAGGAGCACCTTCGCGAGCAGCGCGGAGGCGCGGAGGCGCTGGTCCCCCCAGGCCTTCGCGAGGGCGGCGCGCGCGCGGGCCTCGGCGTCCGGCAGCCGCTTCGCATCGAACGACTGGCGCGCCGCCGCGTAGACGAACGTGAATTCCTCGGGCCACCGCGCGGCGTGCGCGTCGAGGAGGGCCAGGGCACCGTCCACATCGCCGGTCTCGGCCATCATCGTCGCGAGGAAGGTGGCGTGGCCGCGGTCCTTCTCGATGTCTCCCGTCAGGGCGGCGCGCAGGAGCGCGAGCGCGGAGAGCTTGAGCACCCGCGCGGTCTCGGCGGGGGCGTGCTCGGCGGCCGCGTAGAGCAGATCGGCGCCGCGCACCGGCGGCACGGCCGGGACGAGCGCCACCGCGTCGGGCCACAGCGCGGGCGCGGCGGTGAGCGCCGCGTAGACCCAGTCGCCGGGGTGCGCGTGGTTCGCGAAGAGCCAGCGGGCGTCGGCCTCCTGGGGGTCGACGAGCAGGCGCGCCATGCGGAGATCGGCGGTGTCGGCGGCGGCGGCGAACAACATCCGCGCCTCGTTCTTCCGCTCCCCTTCGGCGAGGCGGCGGGCGGCGGCCGAGGCGGCGGCGCCCGTGAGCGCGCCGTACGGTCCCTTCCCGGTGAGCACGCCGGTCGCCAGCGTGTCGAGCGGCACCGCGCCGCCGAGCGAGGCGAACCACGCCCGGGTCTCCGTGGGGCCGGGGTACCCCACCAGGCGATCCACCTCCACTCCCGCCGCGTCCACCGCCACGAGCGTGGGGTAGCCCCCCACCGCGTATTGGTCCTTCAGGGGCCAGGACTCCGGGCGGTCCACGTCGACCGTGTCGACCGGGAGGCCCGCGGTCGCGCCCACCACGTGGAGCACCTCGGCCTCCATCAGGTTGCAGGGCGGGCACCAGACCGCGCCAAAATCGATCACCTTCACGACGCCCGAGGTCGCGGCGACGGCGGGGGTTGTCGGGCGGCTCGGCTCCGCGAGCGCGAGGCTGCCGCGCTTACCGCTCACTTCGCCCTCGCCCACGAACCGCGCGGTGCGGCACGCGGTGCTCCCGTCGGTGCAGAGCGCCACGTCCACCTCGACGTGGATGCGGCCGGAGGGCACGGGGAAGCGCACGAGGGCGGGATCCCCGCGGAGCTCCACGCGCACGTCGTTGACGACGAGGGTAGTGAGGGCCTCGGCGGAGACGTGCTCCCCGGGGGCCACGATGCCGACGGAGCCGACGCCGGCGCGCCAATCGAGGCGGGCGTCGGCGGCGAGGGCGGGAAGCGCGAGGAAGAGCAGCATCGCGCTCATGTAGCGTGCTTGGGGTCCGTCCTGAAAGAACCTGCAGCACCGAGGGCGACCCTGGGCCGCGGGCAAGGAGCGAGAAGGGAGCATGCCCGTAGGCATGTGACCGACGAGCGACGCCGCGGAAGCGAGCCCAGGGGCGGCCGCCCGGGGCTTCCATAGGGCAGGTTGTTGATGGACGGGCCCTTAGGAGCGGGCAGCCGGATGCGCGCGGCGCGCACCGCTGCGGCGGCGGGGGAGGAGGGGCGGGCGGGCTCGTGGCGGGGGCCGGCGTGGCGGGTCGGGGCGCGGCGGGTCGGGGCGCCGATCCGCGCGGCGCGACGCGGGGGTCGAGCGGACGGGGGGGTGGGCGCGCGGGTCGGGTGATGCGGAGGGGCGGTGGGGGGCCGGGGCCTCGGGGCGCAAGTGATAAGTCGTAAGGTCAGACCCCACACGGCAATAATGGGCGTTCGCCTGTCCCAGGTGATAAGTCGTAAGGTCAGACCCCCCCCTGCAGCCGCGCCTCCACCTGCTCGCGCACCTGCGCCTGCACCGGGTGGCGCAGCCCCGCCGCGTCGAGCCGATCGAGCACCTCCCGCGCGGCCAGCAGGCACGCGCGCTCGGCCTCCGGATCCCCCGCCACCCCCGCCAGGTGGAGGTGGACCCCCGCGATCTGCAAGGCGTACTCGGGCTTGCCCGTCCGCTCGCCCAGCACGTGGAGCCCCTCGAGCATGCCCACCAGGGCCACGGCGGCCTCCGCGGTGGCGCCGCGCGCGAGCGCGTCCTCCGCGACCACCTGGGAGGCCTGGACCAGCTGCGCGGCGGCCGCGGGCGAAGGATCGAGGCGCTGCCACACCCGCGCGGCGGCGGCCTGCTCCTTTGCCATCGCGACGGCCATCTCGGCGAACCCGCGGCCCCGGGCCCGCGCCGCCAGGGCGGCGATGCACAGGACCTGCGCGCGCAGGTGGTCGACGGTCGGCGCGAGCGCCGCGACGCGCGTCAGGGCCTCCCAACGGTCGACCCCGAGCTGAAAGCCGGCGTCCGCGTCGAGGGCGCCGCGGTCGGCGACATCGAGCACCTCGGCAAGGGAAGCCCACGCGGCGGGATCCTGGGGGGTGGCCGCCGCGCGTGCGCGCGCCGCCCTGAGCGTGCCGAGCAGGTCCATCGCGCGAATGTAGCGCGATGCTGGCGTGCGCCCCCGCATGCCCGTACCCTCAACGGCGTGCTCTTCCTCTTCCTCGCCGCGTGTGCCGCCTTCACGGATGTCCGGACGGCCTCCGATCCCCTCGCCGGCCTGGCGGAGCGCTTCGCGGCCGACCCCGAAGCCGCGGCGCTCGAGGTGGCCGCCCTCCCGCCCGCCGAGCGTGTCGTCGCCCTCGACGTGTTGACACGGGCCTGGCCCGGCCGCACCCAGAGCCTCTGCGCTCTCGCGCCCACTGAGGCCGCCGAGCTGCACTGCAGCGAGGTGAACGGGCGCCCCCACCTCTGGACCGGGCCCGTCACGCAGGACGACCCACCCCATGTTCCACGCGCGGCGGCCGGGCCCTCGCGCAGCGTGATGCCCAAGGCCCCGACATTGCCGCCCGCTTGGACGGACGCGCCGCCGAGCGGCTGCGCGGTCGGGACGGCCTCCTTCTCGCGGGAGGAGTGCCTCGAGGAGGTGGCGAGCACCGCGTCGAACGGAGCGGACTGGGCCGCCGCCGCCGGCGCATGCGCCGCCCTCTCGGAGGGCCAATGGCGAGACGAGTGCTTCTTCCAGGCCGCGGAGATAGGGGTGCGGTCCCATGGCGCCGCGGGGTACCCGGCCGCCGCCCGGATGTGCCAACGAGCAGGCGGCTTCGAGTCCAGGTGCCACGCGCACCTGCTGCTCGGGCTCCACGGGGATGTGGCCGGCGCAGCGTCCGCCATCGAGTCGGCTTGGGCGGATCACGAGCTGGTCCGCCGCTACCTGCTCGACGAATTCTGGAGCGGCTACGTCACCCAGGTCCTGCGCGATCTGGCCCCCGACCCCGCGACGGAGCCCCCGCCGATCGCGATGCGACACGCGAGGCTGGAGCTTGCCCTCGTGGTCGTGGTCGCTTCTTCGGCCGAGGACGATCCCGCCGCACCGCTCGACGCCCTCGCGACCCGTGTTGCAGGATGGGAGCCCACGGTCTGGACGAGTCACCACGACATCATCCCGGCCGACGCCCCGATGCGCGCGAACTGGTCGGATGACGCCCCGGGCGAGGACACCGTTCCCGCCATGCTCCTGCGGGCGCGGAGCCGCCGGGCGTGGTCCGAGGACGCGAATGTCGATCGTCGCATCTGTCTGCTCGAGGCCGCGGCGATCGTGCCGCAGGCGCGCACGGATCTCCTGCGTGACGGCCTCGACGACGAGGACGCGATCGTCCGCTGGACCGCCGCCCGGCTCCTCGCGGTCTTCGACAGCGGCGATGCGGCGCTCCAGGCGCGAGCGCTGTCGGATCCCGACGCGCGGGTCCGGGCCCGCGCCCAATTCGACGCCCACCGGGCCAGCCCTGGCGAGCCCCCGACACCCGGGGGCCAACCCCCGACACCCGGGGGGCCCCCGCCGACGCCCGGAAGCCACCCCGCTCCACCCGGTCCAGCTCCGCGATAGAGCCCCGCGATGCGAACGATTCTCCTGGTCCTGCTCGTGATGCTCGCCGCGTGCGCCAAGCGGTACGCGGCCAGCGAGGAGATGGCCGGCGGCGAGCGGTACGAGGCTGACGGCTACGGGAGCGGTTCGGGCAGCAGTGCCCCCACGACACGCTCGAGCGCGGGTGGCCCTCCGCCTCCCGCGCCGCCTCCGTCGGGCAGGCCGTCCAGCATGTCCCCGCCGGCGATGAAGCCCGCCGTCGATGCCCCGGCTTCGGTGCCCGACGTGGCGGCTGCGGTCACTCCGGCCGCCGCCCGCATGGTGCACTACCAGGGGTACGCCGAGCTGCGCGTCGGGAAGCAGCAGGAGGCCACCGATGCCTTGATCGCGCTCGCGACGGAGGCGGGCGGCGGCCTGGAACAACAGTACGGCGCGACGATCGTGCTGCGCGTCCCCGTCGCGAAGTTCCGCGAGGTGTTCGACGCGGTGCTGAAGGTCGGGGACGTGACCCGCAAGTCCATCGCGGCCGAGGACGTGACGGAGGCCTTCTCCGCGGTCGAGCTGCGCCTCTCCACCGCCAAGGCCCGTCGCGACCGGCTGGTCACCCTCCTCGCCCAGTCGCGCGACGAGAACGAGAAGCTCGCGCTCGTCCGCGAGATCCAGGAGGTCACGGAGGAGATCGACCGGCTCGAGCAGTCCGTCCGCACCCTCCAGCGTCTCGCCGACTTCTCGCGCATCACCGTCCAGCTTCAGCAGCGGCCCGCGCTCACCTGGCAGGGGGGCGCGCCCGAGTCGGCGGCGTTCGCGTGGATCCGCAGCCTCTCGCCGTTCGACGTCGAGTCCTCGATCCGCGCGCTCGGCGGCAAGAAGCTCGAGCTCGAGCTGCCCGAGGGCTTCGTCCCGCTCGACGCGAAGGGCCGCTTCATCGTCGAGAGCGCCGAGGGCGCGCGGGTCTGGGCCACGCGGCTGGTCAACGATCCGGTCGGGGACACGCCGTTCTGGACCGACGCCCTCGCCCGGCGCCTCACCAGCGAGTTCGCGGAGGGCAAGCCGGTGAGCGTGGGAGACTGGCAGGGGCTCCGCCTGCTCGACCGGAGCGACAAGCCCTACGTGTGGGTCGTCCTCGTGCGCGCGTCGGGCAACGACCTCGATCTGGTGCAGATCTTCTACCCCTCCGTCGCCGCGGAGGAGCGCCACGCGCCCGCCGTCCGCGCCGCCCTCGGGCAGGGAGGTGCCTCGTGATCGCGCTGCTCGTCGGCGTGGCGCTCGCCGCTTCGCACATCGATGGCGCCGTCACCGTGCAGGTGGACGACCGCGACAAGGCCATCGCCGCGGTGATCGGCCGCGCCGAGGCCGCGGGGGGCTGGTTCACGGCGCTCTCGGACGAGTCGGTCAGCGTGTCGGTGCCCTCCGAACGCGCGACGGCCGTGCTCGACGGCGCGAAGGAGCTCGGGCTCGTCGTCGAGCGGAGCTGGTCGGTGTCCGACCTCGACACCGAGCTCATCGACCTGCGCGCGCGGCTCGCCTCGCGCGAGGGGGTGCTCACGCGCTACCTCGACATCTTGAGCAGCGCGCACGCGAGCGCCGTGGTCGCCGTGGAGCGGGAGATCACGCGCACCGTCGCGGAGATCGAGCAGATCCAGGGGCGGATCCGCCTGCTCGAACACCGCGCCACGTACGCCCAGCTCGGCTTCTCGTTCCGCTTCCGCGACCGCGCGGCCCCCACGCGTGACGGCAGCTCCAGCTTCGGCTGGCTCAACACCTTGAACCTCGCGGATCTGCAGGACGCCTTTCGGTCGGGCCGCTACTTCCACACCAGCCGCGGCGTGACCGTGAGCGCGCCGGCCGGCTTCGCCCCAGGCAAGAAGACACGCCGGTTCGTCGCCGTGAGTCCGGATGACGTGGTGTTTCGTGTCCGAACGGTCAAGAACGAGCCGGAGGCCGACCTGGCGTTCTGGAAGGAGGCCATGACCACGCGCATGACCGCGGCCGGCTACCGCGTCGTCGCCGGAGCGTCCCCCGGGGGGAACGTGAAGGCGGGCGACGTGCCCGGAGCCCTGTTGGAGCTCTCCGCGCCCGACGGCGCCCAGGACGCCGCCTACCTCGTGGCGGTGTTCGTCGACGGAGGGCGGCTCGTCATCGTGGAGTCGGCCGGCGAGGTCGCGCGGTTCGCGGGGCGGCGGGCGGCGGTGGTGGCGGCGATCGAGGCGATGGAGATCTGACGGCCCGTCCTCGGTGCTGCAGTTTGTTTCAGGACGGACCCTGAGCTTCGCGCGCGCGGCTCGTTTTGGGCCGACGACGCCGGCCGGCCGCTCGTCGCGCCCCTGGGAAGAAAGTGCCCGTCTCGGGGGTATACGTGGGGGTGATTTCCGGCGATGATCCCGCGGAGGGCGGGATCGGCTGCGGTCGCGCCCTCGCGGGAGTTCGACATGCCAACCCCCTTCGTCCTGCAGCTCAACGCCGACTACGGCCCGATGAAGGTCGTGCGGTGGGAGCGGGCGATCGAGCTGGTGCTCTCGGCCAAGGCGGTGACCGTCGCGGCCTACGAGGGCCGCTTCGTGCGGAGCGCCTCGCTGGCGTTGCCGTGGCCCGCGGTCGTGTCGCTCAAGCGGTATGCCCGCGCCCGCGAGCGCGTCCGGTTCAGCTCCCGCAACGTGCAGGCGCGCGACGCGTGGACGTGCGCCTACTGCGGCCTCCGCCCCTTGCTCCATGACGGGCGCCCCGACCGCAAGGGGCTCACCCTCGACCACGTGATCCCCCGCGCCCAGGCGAAGGACGGCGTCGTGTACTTGCCGTGGTCGCGACGCTGGGTGAAGGTGAGCTGCTGGGAAAACGCGGTGGCCGCGTGCGGGGCGTGCAACACGCGCAAGGCCGACCGGACGCCGTCGCAGGCCCACATGGACCTTCGCATGTACCCGCGCGTGCCGACGCACGCCGACGCCCTCCGCATCGCGATGGACCGCATCGCCCACGTCCCGCCGGAGTGGACCGCGTGGCTGCCCGAGCGCTGGCGCGCGGACGCCGAGCCGGTGGAGGGCGTGCGGGTGCGGGACCGGGGGTAGGCTAGCCCAGCCCCCCCCGCGCGATCACGTCGCGGAACCAGTGCGCGCTGTCCTTCGGCACCCGCGCCTGCGTGGCGTAGTCGACCCAGACCAGCCCGAAGCGCTGGGTGTACCCCCACGCCCACTCGAAGTTGTCCATGAGCGACCACGCGAAGTAGCCGTCGACCCGGGCGCCCGCGGCCCGCGCGGCGGCCACCGCCTCGAGGTGCTCGGCGAGGTATCGCACCCGGCGCGTGTCCACGATGCGCCCGTCCGCCCCCGGACCGTCATGCGTCGCGGCGCCGTTCTCGGTGATGAACAGCGGTTGGGGCGGGTACTCCGTCGCGAGGCGGACGAGCAGTGCGCGGAAGCTCTCGGCGTGCACCTCCCAGCCGATGTCGGTCCGCCGGTCCGGCCCGGGCTCCTCCACCACGCGCGGGGCGTTGCCGGCCTCGCCCCCCCGCGCGATGTGCCGGGTGTAGTAGTTCACGCCGAGAAAATCCGTCGCGACCGCGATGGTCTCGAGGTCTCCCGCGCGAACGGCCGCCAGCGCGTCGATACCGGCGGCGGCGTAGTCGGCCACCACGTCCTTCGGGTAGCCGTGGCCGTGCACCGGATCGAGGAACCACCGGTTGAACGCCCCGTCGAACCGCCGCGCCGCCTCGGCGTCGAGGGGAGAGGGGGAGGCGGGCGTGGCAGGCGTCAGGTTCAGCGTGATGCCGACCTTCGCGCCCGGGCTGTTCGCGCGCACGACCGGGACGACCAGCCCGTGCGAGAGCAGCAGGTGGTGGGCGGCGGCGAGGGCCGCGGCGGGCTCCTTCCGCCCGGGCGCGTGTTCGCCGGTGAGGTAGCCGAGCGTGCTCGCACACCACGGCTCGTTGTGGGTGATCCAGTGCTTCACGCGGTCGCCCAGGCGGCGGGTCACAGCGTCCGCGTACGGCACGAACGCCTCGGCGGTCGCGCGGACCGGCCAGCCGCCGCGGTCCTCGAGCGGCTGCGGGAGATCCCAGTGGTACAGCGTCGCCCACGGCGCGATGCCCGCCGCGAGGAGCGCGTCCACGAGCCGATCGTAGAAGTCGAGCCCCCGCGGCTCGACCGCGCCGGTGCCGCCCGGCACGATCCGCGGCCACGCGATCGAGAAGCGGTAGGCCTGGAGCCCGAGAGACCGCATCAGCGCGATGTCGTGGGGGTAGTGGTGGTAGTGCTCGCACGCGACGTCACCGTTCGTGCCGTCCTTGATCGCCCCCGGCCTCGCGGCGAAGGTGTCCCAGATCGACGGGCCGCGGCCGCCCGTGCGGGTGGCGCCCTCGATCTGGTAGGACGACGTGGCCGCGCCCCAGACGAAGTCAGGGGGGAAGGTGTACTTCATCACGTACTCCGTCACGTCTCCGTGAGGTGGCAGCGGGCGAGGCGCCCCGGGGAGGGGGCCGAGAGCACCGGAAGAGAGTCACGGCAACGGCCGATGACCAGGGGGCATCGCGCGGCGAACGGGCACCCCGGCCCCGGATCGATGCTCGAGGCCTGTCCCGGTCGCGCGGGCAGGGGCGCGCGCAGATCGCCCGGAAGCGCGGCGGCCATCAGGAGCTTCGTGTAGGGATGGAGCGGCGCGGCGAGCACCTCCTCGGTGGGCCCCGCCTCCACGAGCATGCCCCCATAGAGCACGAGCACCCGGTCCGCGGTGGCCCGCGCGGCGCCGAGATCGTGCGTGATGAAGAGGCAGGCGAGGCCGCGCGCGGCGCGTTCGCGTGCGAACAGCTCCAGCACGCCGGCGCGCAGGGACACGTCGAGCATCGACGTGGGCTCGTCGGCCACCAGGAGGTCCGGCTTCACGGCCAGCGCCCGAGCGATCGCGACGCGCTGGCGCTGGCCGCCCGACAGCGACCGCGCGGATCGATCCGCCAGGTCGGCCGGGAGCCCAACGTCGACGAGCAGCTCGCGGGCGCGCGCGGGGGCGTCCTCGGCCCGGCCGTGCAGCCGGAGCGGGCGTTCCAGGTGGTGCCCGATCGTGTGGGCCGGGTTCAGGGACCCGAACGGGTCCTGGAAGACCATCTGCACGCGCTTCCGGTAGGCGAGCGTCGGCCGCGGCTCGGCGGTGTAGACGTCGTGGCCGTCGAGCAGCATCGTCCCGCCGCTCGGATCATCCAGCCGCACGACCAGCCGCGCGAGCGTGCTCTTCCCGCTGCCCGACTCGCCCACGAGCGCCACGCTGTCGCCGCGCGCGACGCTGAACGACACCTCGTGGAGCGCCCGGAGCGTGCGCCGCGGCCCGAACGGCCCGCCGACGGGAAAACGTCGCGACAGGCCGCGCACCTCGAACAGGGGGGGCGCGGTGGGGGGGATCATCTCAGGCTGCATGGGAGCTCGCGGGATCGGGGAAGGGGGGGAGGGGGGGAGCGGGGCGCGTCCCCGGCGAGGACGCCGGGGCCGGTGCCTTTCGGGCGCGGCGCAAGCGCCTTGGTCGGCGCGAGGACGCGCCGGACCGGCCGCCGAGCGGCCGCCCTCCAGGCACCTCGCGCGTCGGCGCGGGGTGGACCGAACCGCTCACCCCAACGGCCGCGCCGGCAGCCCGGGCGCCGCGTGGCACGCCGCGCGCCACCCCGCGCCGACCGGATGCAAGAGCGGCACTTCAGCGGAGCACCGCGCCGCGGCAAACGGACACCGGGGCGCGTATCGGCAGCCGGGGAGCGGGTGGCGAGGGTCCGGCGGCGCGCCGGGGATGCCGGCGAGCGGCCGCTTCGGGCCGGTCAGGGGGGGCATCGCGCGCAGGAGGCCGCGCGTGTAGGGGTGCGCCGGGTTCTCGCGCATGGCGCGCGCGGGCCCGATCTCGGCCATGCGCCCCGCGTAGAGCACGCCGACGCGGTCGGCGAGGTCGAACAGCAGCGGCAGATCGTGCGTGATGAACAGCACCGAGAAGCCGAGCGCGTCGCGGAGCTGGAGCACCCGTTGGAGCAGCTCGCGCTGGACCACGACGTCGAGCGCGGTCGTGGGCTCGTCCATCAACACGAGCTTCGGCTTGAGCGCGAGCGCGAGCGCGATGTTGACGCGCTGGCGTTGCCCGCCCGAGAGCTGGTGGGGCCAGCGGTCCAGCGTCTCCTCGCCGAGCCCGACGAGCGCGAGCAGCTCCTCCGCGCGCACCCGCGCGGCGCGACGGTCGGGGAAGGGGGCGTGCGCGCGGACGGTGTCGATGATCTGCTCGGCCACGGTGAGCACCGGGTTGAGCGCCTCGAGGGCGTTCTGCAGCACGATCGACACGGTGCGCCACCGCATCCGCGCGAGCGCCTGGCGGCCGAGCGCGAGCACGTCCTGGCCGTCGATCCACACCTCGCCGCCGGTGATCACGGCGGGCGGCCGGAGGATCCGGAGCACCGCGTGGGCCACCGTGGACTTGCCGCTCCCGGACTCTCCCGCCAGCCCGAGGACCTCGCCGGGACGGACATCGAAGGACACGCCGTCCACCGCGCAGACGTCGCCGTCGGGACCGCGGTAGCGCACGACCAGGTCGCGCACGGAGAGGACGGGGGCGATGATGGGGGCGCTCATGCGATCTCCTGGGAACGTTCGTCGCCACGGGCCGAATACCAGGGCCGACGGCGCACGACCGGCGTGTCGATCGCGGCCCCGCTGGTCGCGGCGCCGCCGCCCGCCGCTCCGGCCAGGCCCGCGTTCAGCAGCGCGAGCGCGAGGCCCACCGCGGCCACGCCCACCCCGGTCGGCACGAAGGTCCACCACGAGCGCGTCAGGAGGGCGCCGTCGTTGGCCGCCCAATAGAGGTTGGTGCCCCAGGTGACGGCGCCCGGATCGCCGAGCCCGAGGAACTCGAGGCCCACCTGGGCGCCGAGGTTGTAGAGCGTCGCGCCCACGAGCGACGCGGCGAGCAGCGGCCGCAGGTTGGGGAGCAGCTCCACGAGCACGATGCGGAGCGGCGATTCGCCCGCGAGGCGCGCGGCGTCCACCCAGTCGCGGCGGCGAAGCTGGAGGACCTCGGCGCGGAGCACGCGCGCGTTCCATGCCCATCCCGTGCACACCAGCACCGCGACGAGGCTGATGGGGCCCGGGGGGAGCCACGCGGCGAGGAGCACCGCGAGCGGCAGGCCCGGGAGCACGAGGGTGACGTTGGTGGCGAGCGAGAGGAGGTCGTCCACCCAGCCGCCCAGGTACCCGGCGAGGGAGCCGACCGTCGCGCCGATGAGCACCGAGAGCAGGCCCGCCGTGAACCCGACGGCCAGCGTGACCCGGGCGCCCGCGAGGGTCTGTGCGAGCACGTCCTGGCCCTGCCCGGTGGTGCCGAGCAGGTGCGCCCAGGAGGGGGGCGAGAGGGGCGCCGCGACCGGCGCGGTCGGGTCGAGCGTGAAGAGCGGGCCGACCAGGGCGAGCAGCACGATGCTGCCGAGCAGCACGAGGCCGGCGCGCGCGCGACGATCGCGCGGGATCAGGGTCGCGAGAGGACGCCGGGGCGGCGTCCGGGAGGGCGCCTCCGCGGGGGACCGGGGGATCGTCGCGAGTGCGGGCGGGCGCTTCATGCGGTCCTCGTGCGGGGGTCGACGACCAGGGTGATCACGTCCACGATCGCGTTGGCGAACAGGACGGCGAGGGTGATGGCGAGCACCAGCCCCTGGAGCAGGGGGTAGTCCTGGGCGCGCACGGCCTGCACCAGCAGCCAGCCCTCGCCCGGGTAGGAGAAGACCACCTCGGTGAGCAGGGCCCCGCTCACGACGAAGCCGAGGGCCATGCCGAAGCCCGTCAGGTGGGGGAGGAGCGCGTTGCGCAGCACGTAGGCGGAGAGCACCCGCGCGGTGGGGAGGCTGCGGGCCCGGGCGAGGAGCACGTGATCCGTCGCGAGCACCGCCTGCGCGGAGTTGCGCATGCCGAGCATCCACCCTCCGACACTCGCGGCGACGAGCGTGAGCGCCGGGAGCGCGGCGTGCCGGACCACGCCCCAGCCGAACGCGAGGGTGGGGGCCGGGGCGATCGACGTGTCCCACGCGTGGCGGAGCGGGAACCACCCCAGGCCGAAGCCGAAGACGTGGAGCGCGACCATCGCGAGCCAGAAGTACGGGAAGGCCCCGAGGAGGGTCAGGGCGGGGCCCACGAGGGTGTCCAGCCAGCCCCCGCGCCACGCCGCCGCCAGCCCGAGCGCCGCGCCGAGCGCGAAGCTGATCGTCACGGAGACGCCCGCGAGCAGCACGGTCCATCCGAGGGCATCGCCGATCAGATCGGTCACCGGGGTCGGGAACCGCGACACGGACAGCCCGAGGTCGCCGCGGAACAGCGCAAGGAGGTAGTCGAGGTATTGCCGTGGGAGCGGCGCGTCGCTCACGCCGAGCCCCGCGCGGAGCGCGGCGATGGCCTCGGGGCCCGCCTTCCCCTGGAGGCGCGCCAGGAGCGCGGCGGCCGGGTCGCCGGGGGCCAGGCGCGGCAGGATGAAGCCGAGCGTGACCGCGGCCCAGGCGGCGACCGCGTACAGGCCGAGGCGGCGGGCGAGCCAGAGGCCCCCGCTCAGGAGGCCGCTCATCGCGGCGCCAGCGTGGTGAGCAGCAGCAGCGGTTCGGGCGGATGGTTCGGGGAGAGGGTCACCCAGGGGTCCTCGGGAGTGGGAAAGCCGACGAACAGGCGCGTGTTCGCGACGCCCCAGGCCGGCGCGGGAAACAGCGGGATGGCGGGGAGCTCCGCGGCGAAGGTGGCCTGGAGCGCGTCGAAGAGCGCCGCCTGGGCCTCGGGGTCCGACGTGGCCTCGACCTGGGCCAGCAGGCGGTCCGCCGTCGGGGAGGCGTGGCGGTGCCAGTTGCCGCCCGACGCCTCGCCGATGGGGCGCGCGGACTGGCTCCCCATCAGGTCGCGGTAGCCGGTGTAGGGCGTCGTGCCTTGCGACGACCAGCCGATGGTCAGGGTGAAGTCGCCTCGCTGCACGCGGTCCAGCCAGCCGCTGAAGTCGACCGGTCGCACCCGCACGGACACGCCCACCTCGCCCAGGTCGCGGGCGACCAGCTGCGCGGCGCGGATCCAGTCGGACCAGCCGGCCACCACGAGCAGTTCGACGGTGAGGGGGCCGTCGGGCCCGACGCGGACGCCGTCCTCGAGGGGCAGCCCCGCGGCGTCGAGCAGGGTCGCGGCGGCCGCCGGATCATGGGCGGTCCACGCCGCCGTGACCGTCGGGTCGCGGAACGGCGCGAGGGCGTCGGAGAGGCCGGTGGCGTCGGCGGGATGGGTCAGGCCGTCCAGCGCCACGGTGACGAGCCGGTCGCGGTCGATGGCGAGGGAGAGCGCCTCGCGCACGCGCTGGTCGGCGAACGGCGCGACCGTGGTGTTCGCGTACAGGTAGACGGTCGCCTCGACCGGGGGCGACCACGAGAGGTGGTTCTCGGGATCCCGCGCCACGAACGTGCGGCCCACGGCGGGCACGAAGTTCCCGGCCCAGTCCACCTCGCCGTTCACGAGCGCGAGGTTGGCGGCGTCGTTGCCCGCGAACGCCGGGAAGCGGAGCGTCGGGATGGCGGGCTTGCCCGGCTGCCAGTAGTCGGGGTTGCGCCCCAGCTCCCACACTTGCGACGTGAACGTGGTGACCTCGGTGTAGGGCCCCGTGGCCACCGGCTCTGGGTTGTCCCAGGCGAGCGGGTCCGCCACGTCCCGCCACACGTGGCGCGGCACGATCGGCGCCTCGGCCACGTCCTCGAGCCCGGGCGAGAAGGGCCGGGAGAGGTGGAACACGACCTCGTCGTCGCCGAGCGCCTCGACCGACGCGAGCCAGCCCCAGACCCCGACGGAGTCGAGCGCGGGGTGCGCCTTCATCAGCGAGAACGTGAAGGCCACGTCGTCCGCGGTGAGCGCCTCTCCGTCGGACCATCGCACGCCGTGGCGCAGGTGGAAGCGCAGCGATCGGCCGTCGTCCTCCCACGACCACGCGTCCGCCAGCCACGGCACCCAGGTGCCCGCCACGCGGTTGTAGACGAGCAACGGCTCGTAGATGCCGCCCCGCGTCGGCCACCGCGCCGCCCCGTTCGGGAGGAACGGGTTGAAATTACGCGTCCATGCCGCCTGCGTCTCCTGCGCGATCACGAGCGCGTCCGCGCCCCGGTCCTGGACCGGATCGGCGCACGCGGCGAGGAGGCCGGGCAGCAGCAGCGCGGCCCCCGCTCCGGTCGCGATTCGTCGTGAGTGGAGCAGCCAGTGCTTCAGCCACGATAGCGTTACCATCGGTGTCATAGCGGGATGAACGCATGACAGGAGCGCCTATTCCACGGGGGCGGACGGTTGGGGGTTCGCCACGCGGCGGCCACGGCGGAGAGCGGCGCGCGCACGGGTGCCGGTTAGGCCGCGAAATGTTGATCCTCCTCGCGCCCCTCCTCCTCGCGCCCGGCGCCCAGGCCGCCAGGCTGGACCTCCCGAAGGCCGCCCCTCAATCGGGCGACACCGCGGGCTGCCCCGCCCCCGAGACCCTCGCCCTCCGCTTCAGCCACCAATCGGACGCGAACGGCGGCGGTTTCGGCTTCTATGCCGCGAAGTACGACGACAACCGTCGGCCCTCGATCGTGCCGCCGTCCGAGAAGTGGGTGACCGACTATGTCGCGGGCGAGGCCGCCGGGAGCAAGCCGAGCCCCGAGGATCAGCTCCGCACCTTGTGGGGCACGCGCTGCGCCTACCCCGACCTCGACTATGTGAAGACGGGCCTGGAGCTCGTCCGGACCCGCTACCACGAGGCCACGGGCGTGAGCCCGGAGACCGAGCGGCAACACAGCCTCGCCCGCGTCAACCTCAATGCGTGGGCGGACGGCAGGAACGCCCTCTGCGACGGCAAGCCCTTCCCCGAGGCCGACCCCGTCCGCGGCCTCCTCCAGAAGGCGACGTGCACCGGGTTCAATGACGGGTGGCTCGCCGCGTTCGTCTTCACGCAGATGGACACGGCCCCGGCCGCCGAGAGCGACGACGCCTTCTGGCCCGCCGCGTTCGTCGGCCTCTGCGGAACCCTGCTGAAGGGCGATGGCATGGGAGATCCCGCCACCAGCGAGTACGTCAAGTTCCGCCAGTGCAAGACCGAGCTCGACAAGGTCACGCCCGAGGCGCTCGACGCGGCGATCGAGCAGCACGCCCCCAACCAGGCCGCCGCCCTCTCCTTCCGCATGTTCTACGAGAAGGGCGTGGGCCGCATGGCGAGGTACGACGCCAAGATCACCAGCATCGAGAAGGGCTACCCGGCGACGAAGCGGATGTACGACGACGCGGTGGTGCAGGTCGAGGAGACGTACGCGCCCATCCTCGTGCAGTGGCAGCCCACTCTCACCGGCATCGACGACTGGATGAAGACCCTCTCCGGGGGCCCCGGGTACGCCGAGGGGTGCGCGCCCACCTACACCCAGATGCTCCAGGACTACGTCGACGTCGCGGTCCCCGAGGCCAAGGGCGACGCCCTGCTGCGGGCCCTGCGGGACCCCGTCGGCTACCGACTCACCGAGGCGCTCGCGATGTGCCACTACATGCTCGACATGACCGACGTGTCGCGGTCGCGCGCGATGCGGGACGTGCTCCTCGCCGGCGGCGACCGCATCAGCGGGCGGCACCAGGCGGTGGAGCTGCTGGTGAAGCGGAGCCTCGAGGGCCCGCTCAACTACCGCGGCCAGCGGGTCATCGACGGCATCGCGCCGATCGAGACGCTCGCGAAGTGGCCGAGCAACGCGGTCGACCAGACGCTCGGCGCCCCCCCGAAGCCCCCCGCGGATCCCCGGTACGGGCGGCCGTGGGCGGAGGACGTGGTGGTGTCGGTCAAGCCCCAGGGGGACACCGCCGTCATCACCTTCCAGAAGCGCACCGGCACGGCGACGATCACCGACAGCTGCACCTACGACTACTCGCACATCGCGGGCATCGACATGTGGGGGAACTTCCTCTACGACGTCGTCAGCTGCAAGACGCACGACATCAAGGTGGACACGACGCAGACCGCCGCGGTCGTCCCGATCGATCAGGTCGCCAAGGTCACGCCGGGCGTGAAGGTGACGCTCGTGTACCGCCAGGGCGGCAGCGAGGAGCCCAAGCCGGCGAACGTCGTGTTCGTGACGAAGGGGAACGACGTGATCTGGGCGGGGGGCGTCTCGCGGTAGGGGGTCTGACCTTACGACTTATCACCTGGGACAGGCCAACGCCGTGAATACGGTGGTGGGGTCTGACCTAACGACTTATCACCCAACCCCGCGGGTCTCGACATGGCCACCGCCACCCTCCTCCCGCTCGAGCGTGGCGCCCTCCGCCTCCAGCTCACCTCCGCGGGCGCCCCCCTCTCCTGGAGGGACGTGGCCGCCGGCCTCCACGCCGACCCCTCCCTCCGCGACGCGCTCACCGACGCGCTCGTCAGCGCCCCCTTCCCCGCGCTCTACTGGGAGACACGGCCGGTTTCCCCCGGGGACGTCGACGCTCCGTTCGAGAGCGTGATCCTGGACGCGCCGTCGCTCGCGCGCATTCGCGCCGACGGCGGGCCCTTCGCCGGGCCGCTCGACGGGGCCCGCGCCCCCGCGGTGCGCACGTTCCCGAACCTCGGCGGGGACGCCGTGCTCGTTGTGCCCGCCCCCGGGCGCGAGCCCGCCGGCTACCCCCATCTCGCCGCCTTCCTCCGCACCGCACCGCCCGCCCAGGTCCACGCGCTCTGGCAGTCCGTCGGCGCCGCGGTCGAGTCCTGGCTGTCCACGCGCCGCACCCGTGTCTGGGTGAGCACCGCCGGACTCGGGGTCTCCTGGCTCCACGTGCGCCTGGACACCCGCCCCAAGTACGTGAAGTGGCTCGCCTACCGCACCGTACTCTGAAGCGTCCTACTCGTAGAACACCAGCCACGTCGCGACGTCGGCCCGCCCGCGGAAGTCGGTGCCGCCGTCCTCGATCCAGTTCGCCACGTACGGTTCGCCCTCGAACAGCCCACGGTAGGCGATCGTGTTCTCGCCGCCGAAGTCGACCGCGGCGGTCAGGTCCGCCGACCACGGATCCACCTGGCGCCCCGGGCACCAGCCGCCGCGGCCGAGCACCCACGTGCCGTACTGCCCCGAGACCGTGCCGCTGCCGACCTGCTCGGCGCACCCGTACGCCGAGCCCGCCATCGTGAATTCCTGCATCACCGTCAGCGTCTCGTTCACCGTGAACTCGTGCTGGTGATTGCAGAATTCGGCGCAGTTCTCGGTGTCCTCCCCGAACCCGTGCCCCGAGATCAGCGTCCAGATCCCCACGCCCGTGGCGCCGCTCGGGGGCGTGAACGTGATCGGCTCGCGCCCGACGTTGTAGCTCTCGCTCCACTCCCCGCCGCTCCACAGGTACTCGAGCGCGACCGGCCGCGCGCCGCGGCCCTGGTTTGACAGGCGCAGATCGAGCGTGATGTACGGGGCGTTCGCGCTGTTCACGCGGATGACGTGGGTGCCGCCGTCCTTCACCATCGCGAGGAACGGCGTGGCATCGACGACCCAGCGGCCGGGCCGCGCGTACGCGGTGATGAACCGCCCGATCTCGACGCACGTGCCCGACTCGTCCACGTCGGTGGTGCCGGGATCGTCGTTGTCGCAGAGGTAGGCGTAGGCCAGGTAGTCCCACTCGCCGCAGCCGGTCGAGTCGGGATGCCCGTTGCAGATGAAGCGCATGTCGAGCTCGAGCGTGTCGAACGTCGCCATCGTCGCCGCGTCCGGGAACGCGAGGGAGACCACCCGCGAGTCGGAGTATGCGAACGCGCCGAGCACGGTGGCGCCGTCCGCGTCGAGGCGGTCCTGCAGGTTCGACTCCTGGTCGAACCACTCCGCTTCGTACACGATGAAGCTCGGGGGTGACTCCTCCCAGCCCGTGTTCGGGTCGGCCAGGTAGCCGAGCTCGCGCACAATCCCGAAGCGGTCGATGCCCCAGTTGACCGGAAAGCTCGTCCGGTAGGTCTGGTTCAGGGTGCCGATCCACTCGGCCGACTCGGGGTTGTTCGGGTTGTCCGTCACGAAGTGGACGTGCTCGGCCCAGAACGCCTGCGCGGCCTCGTCGTCCATGCGCGAGATGGCCTCGTCGACCGTCACCTTCAGCGCGGTCAGCGCGGCTTCGCGATCCGCCGCCCGGAGCGAGTCGATCGACAGCAGGTAGTGCACCGACCGGGGCGAGGTCTCCAGCCAGTCCTTCACGTCCCCGATGCGGGTCAGGTTCGGGTAGTCCGAGGCGGGATCGTAGGTGATCGAGATCACCGAGTCGCAACCGGTAAATCGCTCGCTCCACACGAACGTGCCGCCGTCGAGCAGGTTCAGCGTGAAGTCGGGCGCGACGGTCTCGAACTCGCCGTCGACCCCGGAGCCGTCCCACTCCCGGCGGGTGAGGCCGCGGAGCGCGCACGTGTCCTCCTCCACGGTGTCGGTGTCGTCAGGGAGGTCGGTGTCGTCCGGCAGGCCGGTGTCGGTGTCGGCCTTGTCGTCGGGGCCCGTGCAGGCGAGGAGCAGGAGAAGCATCATGACGCGAGGATAGCGTCAAACGCGCCGCTTGTATCGACGCGACCGCCGGAGAGCGAACGCTCCTCCGAGCGCTCCTACTGGGCGGTCGGCGCGGCCCAGATACGAGCGATCCACGCCTCCACCTCGTCCGCCTCGGTGGGGATGTGAGCCGAGAGGTTCTCGCATCCGTCCGCCGTGACCACCACGTCGTCCTCGATGCGGATGCCGATGCCGCGGTACTCCTCGTCCACCGTCAGATCGTCCGGCTGGAAGTAGAGGCCCGGCTCGATCGTGAGGACCATGCCGGCCTCGAGCTTCCCGAACTTGTAGGACTCCTGCCGCGCCTTCGCGCAGTCGTGCACGTCGATGCCGAGCATGTGGCTGACGTTGTGGAGCGTCCAGCGCTTGTAGAGCTGGCGGTCCTCGCGCAGCGCCTCCTCCGGCGAGGCCTTCAGGATCCCGAGCGCGTAGAGGCCCTCGGTCAGCACCTTCATGGCGGCGCGGTTCGGCTCGAGGAAGTCGGCGCCGGGGCGCACCGCCGCGAGGGCCGCCCTCTGCGCGCGCCACACCAGCTCGTAGATGCGGCGCTGCGGCGGGGTGTAGGTGCCCGAAACGGGCAGCGTGCGGGTGATGTCGGCGGTGTAGAGCGAGTGGCCCTCCACGCCGGCGTCGAGCAGCAACAGCTCGCCCGGGGGCAGCGCGCCGTCGTTTCGGGTCCAGTGGAGCACACAGGCGTGCGAGCCGCAGGCCGCGATCGTGCCGTAGCCGACGTCGTTGCCTTCCACGCGGGCGCGGAGCCCGAACACGCCCTCGACCCAACGCTCGGTCGGCGCGGTGCGGAGGGCGAGGATCACGTCCTCGAAGCCGCGCTTCGTCGCGTCGATCGAGACGCGGAGCTCCTCGACCTCGGTGGGGTCCTTGATCAGGCGGGCCTCGGAGAGCCACGTCGTCAGCTCGGCGTCGCCCTCGCCGGCGGACACGGCCGCGTCGACCGCGGGCGCGAACCCACGCAGCACGCGTGTCGGCGCGGTGGACGTTCCGGCTTGCGGGCCCAGGAGCGCGGGGAGCTCGGCGAGCGGCCGGCATTCGTCCACGCCGAAGCGGGCCTTGCTGCCCTCGAGGCCGAGGCGCGCCCCCACCCAGAGCTCGCCCTTCTTCCGATCCGTGAAGAACGCGGCGCTGTCGCGGTTGTTGGGCTCGCAGAACAGCACGGTCTGGTGCCCGCCGTCGGCCTGCGGCTCCACGACGAGCACGTTGTCGGCCTCGTGGCAGCCGGTGAGCCAGAAGAAGTCGCTGCCGGGCCGGAAGCGGAAGTGCGTGTCGTTCGCGCGAACCTGCTCGTGGCCCGTCGGGATCACCAGGCGTTCGCCAGGGAAGCGGTAGGCGAGCGCGTCCCGACGCGCCTTGTGGGCGGCGGCGTGCTTCACGGGCTCCCACCCTTCCTTTCCGCGGGGGGCCCACCCTTGCAGCATGAAGTCCAGCAGCGCGGGGGGAGGGGTGGTGTCGTGCGAGGCCGGCGCTTCGGTCTTGGCGCTGGTGTCGGGGGCGGCGTCGTTCGCGGTGGTCATTCTCGCGGACTATCCCGGAACGAGGCACGCATCACGGCGCCCCGCCGCCCGCGGACGGTCGGCGGCGGGGCTCCTCCAGGGGCGGGCTTCGCCCTTCGTCGGCGCGCTGCGGGCGCGCCGACCGCCGCGGGCGGTGGAGCCCGGCGGGATCGTCCGCGGCGGCGAGCCCGCGGCGCCTTCCGGCGCCCCTGGCGCGGCCCGTGGTCGTCACTCACCGGATCGCCTATCCTTCCCCGATGTTCGTCCCGCTCCTCCTCCTCGCGGCCGGCGCCGTGCTCACCTGGCTCTCCCACTTCGACCGCGTCTCGGCGCTCGCGCTCGCCGTGGTGGAGGTCGAGTCCCAGATCGGGTTCGCGCTCTGGCCCCCGTTCCTCACCGTGGGCGCGGTGCTGCTCATCGTCCGGGTCTGGCACGCGCGCCCCAGGGCGGCTCACCCGGCGCGCCCGCTCACGCGCGACGCGGCGCGTACCCGGCAGCGCGCGCCCGGCATCGACGACGCGCGGGGGGCCGCTCTCTCCGGCGACGCCCCTCCCGACGAGGGCGGGCCCACCTGGCTCGGGACCGTCCGGACGAGCGCGCGCGCCGTGACCGACGATCCGATGGGGAGGATCCGCTTCGACGCGGCGGCGGGGGTGCCGATCGCCCTCGTGCTCACCGGGGTCACCCGGGAGCAGGCGCGCCGCCGCGTCGCCGCGTACGCCGCGTGGCTCGCGACCATCCCGGTGCCCCCCACCGCGCGGGTGCGCGTGGTGTCGAGCCCCGACCTCGAGGCGCCGCTCCAGGGGCTGCTCCGCGGTGAGCTCGCCAGGCACTTCCCCGCCGACGCCTTCCACGTCACGTCCAGCCACGAGGGCGCCGACGCCGTCTTCGCGTGGCCCGACCCGCGGTGGAGCGGATGACCGACGGGACCGCGCCTCGCCAGCCTCCAGCAGAGCCGCCCGCGCTCGGATACGATCGGGTCGCCACGCGGGAAGCGCCCATCGCCTCGCTCCTCAACCTCGGGACCATGAGCGCCGCCACCCTGCGGGAGCTGCAGGGCCGTGCAGGTGCGCTGCGCCGCGGCGAACAGCATCGCTTGCGTACGGTGGCGCCGCTCGCGCTCCTCCTCGGGGAGCCCGCGCCCTATGTGCGCGCCGCGGTCGAAGCGGGCGCCGCGCTGATCGGGCTGCGCGTCGTCACCTACGGCGCGGAGGAGGTCGCGCGCCTCGGCGATCCCCTCGTGGCGGGAGAGCGCCTCGGCGCGCTCCATCCCGCGATCCTCGGCGCTTCGCTCCCGGCCGCGGTGCTCGCGGACATCGCGGAGCGGGCTGGCGTCCCGGTGATCGAGGCGGGGGGGCCCGGCGGCGATCCGGCCGGCGCCCTGGCTGACCTCCTCGTCCTCGAGCGCGCGCTCGGCGGGCTCGAAGGGCGAAAGCTCGCCTGGGTGGGCGATGCCTCGGGCCTCCTCCACGATCTGCTCGTCGCCGGCTGCACGCTCGGGCTCTCGGTGTCCGTCGCGCATCCCGTCGGCTACGCCCCCGACCTCGAGCGCGTCACCTGGGCGCGCGAGCGCGCCGGCCTCACGCGGGCGGCGGTGCACGTCACCACCGAGCTCGCCGAGGCCCTGCAGGATGCCCACGCGATCTACGCGGAGCCATGGCCGGAGAGCGCGACCGAGCGGTTCCGCGGCTACTCCATCCAGCGTCACGCCGTGCGGGGAGCGCGCGGCGGCTGCGTGTTCCTTCACCGGGCCCCGGAGCGTCGCGGGCCCGAGCTGTCCGCGTCGTTCACGGAGGACGTCGGCTGGTTGGCCTTGGAACAGGCGCGAACCCGTGCTTACTCTTGGGCGGCGGTGCTCGGATTCCTGCTGCAGCCGGATCCGCTCCGTGCCGTGTTATCGGGAGCGCAGTGAGTGTTGCCGGAATGAGCCTTCCCTCCGTCCGAATCTACGAGGTCTCCCCGCGTGACGGCCTGCAGAACGAGGCCGCGGTGGTGCCTTCCGCCGAGAAAGCCGAGCTCATCGCGCGTCTGGTCGCGTCCGGCCTCGCGGACATCGAGGTCACCAGCTTCGTGCGGCCGCGCTGGATCCCCCAGCTGGCGGACGCCGCGGAGCTCGTCGGCCTGCTCGCGCGCGCTCCGGCCGAGACAACGGCGGCGGTGCGCTTCTGGGGCCTCGTCCCGAACCGCGTGGGCCTCGAGCGCGCGCTCGAGAGCGGCATCGGCGGCATCGCGACGTTCATGTCGGCCAGCGAGACCCACAACAAGAAAAACGTCAATCGCACCATCCGCGAGAGCCTCGCCGGCATCGAGGAGGTGCTGGGCGTCGCTCGGGAGGAGGGGCTGCGCACGCGCGGCTACATCTCCTGCGTGTTCGGCTGCCCCTACGAGGGGGAGGTCGCCGCCGAGGCCACGCTGGGCATCGCGTCCAAGCTCCTGGCCGCCGGAGCCGACGAGATCGTGCTCGGTGACACCACGGGGATGGGGACGCCGCTCCAGGTGGAGCGCGTGATCGCGTTCCTCGCGGATGGTGGGGTGCCGATCGATCGCATGGCGGTGCACTTTCACGACACGCGCGGCACGGCGCTCGCGAACGCGCTCACCGCGTGGCGGGTCGGAATCGGCACGTTCGACGCCTCGGTGGCCGGCCTTGGTGGCTGCCCCTACGCGCCGGGGGCCGCGGGAAACCTCGCCACGGAAGATATGGTCTACATGTTCGAGCAGATGGGCGTGTCCACCGGGGTCGACCTCGAGGCGTTGGCGGACGCCGGTGAGTACGCCGCGACCCTGCTCGGCCGCGAGCTCCCCGGGCGCTACCACCAGTACCACCGCGGTGCGCGCCGCCGGGCCGCGTCGCGGGCGGTCAGCCGCTAGTGCCGGTGGAATAGAGATGTCGCGCTCCTTCCTCAAGATCGTCGCCGGGGTCCGTCAGGGCCTCAACGTCCCGCTCCCCGCGCGCGAGCCCCTCGTGGTCGGCCGCAAAGAGGGCGATCTGCTGCTGGACGATCCGCTCGTGAGCGGCCGCCATTGCCAGATCTTCGCCCGAAACGGCGAGTATGTGCTGCAGGACCTCGGCAGCACCAACGGCACCATGGTGGACGGCCGCCTCGTCCGCGAGGTCGTGCTCAAGCCGGGCAACGAGGTGGCGATCGGCGCCACGCGCCTCATCCTCTTCACGGGCGCGACCGAGGCCGGCGCGGACGACGCGGATCCGGCCGCCGCCAAGGACACCCCGCAGAACCAGCTCGAGATCGCCTGGCTCCTCGATGAGGAGCTCGTGGAGCTCGCGGGCAGCGGCGAACGCACCCGCTCCACGGCGGACGTGATCGGGCAGGATCTCCGCCTCCCTCCGGGGCTCAACGCGTTGGTCGAGGTGGTGGCGGGGCAGGACACGGGCAAGGTGTTCCGGTTCACCCGCGGCAACGTGAACGTGGGGCGGCGCGCGGGCGAGGTGCCGTTGTCCGACGGTGAGGTCTCCCGGCGGCACTCGGTCATCGAGGTGTTCGGCCGCGAGATGATCTTCCTGCGCGATCTCGGCAGCACCAACGGCACCTACCACAACGGCCGCCGGGTCACCGTGGGCCGCCTCCGCAGTGGGGACACCATCGGGATCGGAAAGACCGTGCTGAAGCTGCAGGTCACGCGGTAGTCGCAGCCGCGCGAGCCGACGGCGCCGTCAGGAGCGCCGCGTCAGCGTCGCCTTGCCCTTCAGCGCCCCGCCCTACGCGCCTTCAGCGCCCGGCCCAGCGCTTCCACGCCGCCAGCTCCTGCTCCGGCGTGCGTCCCTCGCCGTAGGAGAAGCCCGCGACCTTCTCCAACCCCGCCACGGCCGCGGTGACCACGGTGGTGTCCGTGTCGTCGAGCGCGCGCGCCAGGTACGGCGTCGCGGCCTCGGTGCCGATGGCGCCCATCGCGTCGACGAGGTGGCGCCGGAACCACAACGACGCGCCACGGTAGTGGTTCGTCGGGTCCTGCAGGGCGCGCTCGAGATCGGACAACGTGCCCGGGTCACCAAGGCGGGCGAGCGCGTCGGCGGCGGCGGCCCGCACCAGCAGGGCCGGATCGGCGAGCCGCGCGGCGGCGTAGCCCGACAGCGTGCGGTCGCCGCGGTCCCCGATCGCGCCGAGCGCCGCCATGCGGGCGGAGGCGTCCTTGGCGGCGAGGAAGTGGAGGAGCGCCACGCGCGCCTCGTCGTTCCCGATGGGGCCGAGGGCGCGGATGACGACCCACCGTTGGGGCTTCGGCGTGTCCGCGGCATCCCCGAGGCGCGTCAGCGCGGCCACGTTCTCGGGGGTCGCGAGGCGATCGAACGCCGCCTTGCGCAGCTCGGTCGGCATGTCGGTGTCGGCGGCGCCCACGACATCCTCCGGCACGCCCGCGTAGGCCGGGCGGACCGAGAACGACGCCAGCGAAACCGCCAGGAGCACCACCCACATGATCAGAACTCGTAGGCGATGCGCGACTGCACCGTCCAGTAGTTGCCGACTTCCTGCCCGGCGCTGTTCACGTAGTAGCCGAGCCCCGCGCTCTTGAGCGGCAGGCGGTCGGTGATGTGGGCGTAGCCGCCCTCGAGCGTGAAGTTGATGTGGTCGTGAAAGCGGTGCTTCAGCGCCAGGTCGGCCTCCCACCCGAGGGTGGGCGAGGTGGCGTTGGTCTGCACGCACTCCACGGCGTCCCCCTCGGCGCACCGGATGCGCACGCCGTCGGGCTTGTCGGGCCACGCCGTCAGGAACCCGCCGATGATCTCCCAGTTCTTGAGCGGGCGCACCCGCACCGTCGGGAAGATGTAGCGGCTGTTGTAGACGCCGCCGTTGCTCCAGAGGCCCCGCGCGTCTTCGCCCCAGGTCTCGGCAGTCACTCGCGCCAGGATCTCTTCGTAGAGAAGCAGGCCGACGTTGTGGTCGGGCGCGAGCGGGCGGCCCGTGAAGTTCACGTCGGTCACCGAGTCGTCGCCGGAGGCGTACCCGTGCTCGAACGAGGCGGTCCAGAGCTCGGTCTGGTATCCGCCCCGCGCCACGTAGCCCCAGATGTCCGCCTTCTTGTAGAGCGGATCGGCGGCGTCCGGATCGCCGCTCTGCAGCGTGATCGCGCGGGTGTCGCCCCCGATGTGGAGCACCTCGCCCTCGACGAACACGCCCGCGACTTCGGCCTTGAGGTAGCCATCGAGGATGAGCACGTTCGAGGAGGTCTCGGTCTGCACGCGGTTCACCGCGTACATGCCGGCCGTGATGTCGCCCACCTGGTCCCCGGGGAGCTTGATGCCCTCGCCCGCGTACCGGATCACGTAGACCATCTCCCACACGTCGTCGTCGGGATCGGCCCACCAGCCGTCGGTGCGACGATCCGCGTCCCGCTCTTCCGTGAACCCGTGGTTCTCGGTGTCCTCGCAGCCCTCGGTGGGATTGGCGGGGTCGCAGCTGTACCCGTAGTACTGGATCAGCGGGTCCTCGACGAGGCGGTCCACGCCGATCGCGACGATGAGCGGGATGCCCGTGTCCCGCTTCCCGGCGATCGTCTGGATGATCGAGATCGGGCGGGTGGCGAAGATGGCGCGATCGTAGGTCGCCCCGTACTTGTTCTCGCCGAAGCTGTCGTCGAACCCGTTGCCGTCGTTCGCGAGCAGGCCCATGCCCCACTGGGAGCCCTGGCGGCCGACACGGAGCAGGCCCACCGGCACCTTGAACTCGAGCCACGCACGCTTGACCTGTACCGGCGCGACCTCCTGCCCGTCGATGCCGGTCATCGAGGGATCGCCCGCGAAGAGCGCGGTGCTGGCTTGCGACGTGTTGTCGCCCCAGAGCACGCCGTCCAACGCGTCGATCATCACGAAAAACTTGGCGCGATCCTCGAAGTTGAGCTCCGGCTGGAGACGGATCCGATGGGTCATGTACGTGCCGGCCTTCTCCTGGCCCTGGTACAGGTCCCCGAAGACGTTGGCGCGTACGCGATAGTACCCGTCGAGCTTGAACTTCCAGTTGTCGGGAGCGTCCGCCAGCGCGGGGCCGGCGAGCCCGAGGAGCAGCGCCGCCGCGATCATCCGGCGCACGCGGCCAGGCAGGAGCCGGGGTACCAGATGCCGTCCGAGATGCCGGTGTAGATGTTCGAGATGTTCACCGAGCCGGCGGCGATCTCGAGCACCGTGGCGCCCATGAGCACGTAGTCGGTGCCGTCGAAGCCCCACATCTCCGCGGTCCAGGTGCCCGAGGGAATGTTGACCGCGACCCAGAGCCCGTTGGTGTTGGTGTGCGGCTGGGAGTCGAGGCTGGTCGGGAGGCTCGTGCCGCCGCTCTCGCTGAAGTAGAACACGTCCCCGGTGGTGGGGATGCCACCGCTTCCGTCGTGAATGAAGACCTGTGCGTACTCGACGGGGTTGACGTCACAGTCGTACGCCGTGCCCGCGATGATGCCGGTGCTCTGGTCCCACTCGACGCCGATGAGCGAGGGGATCAGCTTCGACGTGGTGTCGCTGACCGAGTTGAAGACCTCGTCCGACGCGCCGCCGGCGGCGTACCCGAAGACCTGGTGCACCTCGTAGGTGTCCTTGGTCTCCTCCCACTCGGGCGGCGTCGAGGTGCCGTAGGCGATGGGCGTGCAGGACTGCGCCGCTTCGAGGACGAAGTTGCCGTCGCCATCGGAGACCGTGGTCTCGTCGGCCGCGCCCTCGATGCTGTCGGACACCCAGAGCTGGACGGTGGCGTCCGGCACGGGATCTTCGGACTGGAAGTCGTCGATCCGGCCGTTCACGGTGATGTCCGCGATGCAGGAGGGGTCGACGTTCTGGACCTTGCCGGCGATGCACTCGTCGGTGTTGCCGACCCAGGGGGTGGTCACGTTCACGAAGTCCTCGAACGTGCGTCCTTCGACGGTGTCGCCCGTGTCGTCAGCGTCTTTGTCGTCGGGCGTGACGCCGTCGGAGGGGGGGCAGGCGGACAGAAGTAGGGCGAGGAGGGGCAGGGCAGCGCGCATAGGGCCTCGGGGAAACCGCAACCGTTTACAGGAACCGGCCGGTCCGTGTCAACCCGATGCCCGCGCCTCCCAGGGAAGGGGCCCGCTCAAAGCTCCAGGTGTGCCCTCACGTCCGCTTCGGGGCCCCGCCCGTCGAGCTGCTCGGCGAGGGCCACCGTCTCCTCGTCGGTCGTGGCGGGAAGGACGGGGCGCAAAACGAGGTAGAGGTCGCCCGGCACCGCACGGTCTTGGACGCCGCGTCCGGCCACGCGCAGCCGCCGCCCGTTCCCGGAGCCGGGCGGCACCTTGACCCGCACGCGGCCCGTGGGAGTCGGCACCTCGACCGCGGCGCCGCCGATGGCCTCGGCCAGGCGCACCGGCAGGTCCATCTCCAGGTCCTTGCCCTTCCGGCGCAGCAGCGGGTGATCCTGCACCTTGATCGTCAATAGGAAGTCCCCCGCGGGGCCCCCTCCGCTCCCCTCGCCGCCCTGCCCGCGGAGCCGGAGCGTCTGTCCCGACTCCACTCCGGCGGGGATCCGCACGTTGAGGATGACCGTGTCGCGAATGCGCCCCGTACCGCCGCACGTCTCGCACTCTTCGGCGTAGACGACACCGCCGCCCCCGCACTCCTCGCACTGCACCAGGGCGTTGAGCCCGAACTGGCGCAGGGGCCGGCGCCCGGCGCCACCGCACGCGGCGCAGGTGCGGCGCCCCTTGCCGCCTTCCCCCTTGCACGTGCCGCACGGGGCGGGCCGGCGAACCTGGAGCGGCAGCTCGGCGCCCCGAACGGCGTCCAGAAACGGGATCTCCACCTGGGCTTCCACGTCAGGACCGGCGCGCTGGGAACGCCCCCCGGGTGCGCGCGCGCCGGCGCCGGCGGCCCCCCCCGCGCCGCGGGTGAACAGGCCCGAGAACAGGTCTTCGAAGCCGAAGCCGCCGCCCGCACCGCCCGGAAAAGGGTAGCCCTGCCCCCCGCCCGGCGCGCCCCCGCCCCCGAATCCGCCGCCCATGTTCTTGTAGGCGCGCGCCTGGTTGGCGTCGAACCCCGAACGCAGGGACGCCTCTCCGAACTCGTCGTAGAAGGCGCGTTTCTGTTCATCGCCCAAGACCTCGTACGCGGCCGTGATCTCCTTGAAGCGCTCCGTCGCCTCGCTGGCCTTGTTCACGTCCGGATGGAATTTCCGAGCCAGCGTCTTGAACGCTTTCTTGATGGTCGCCGGCTCGGCGTCCTTCGAAACGCCCAGCACCGAGTAGAGATCCTTCATTGCGTGTGCGGGCCCCACGTGAACCTAGGCCCGCGTCGCGTCCGCGTCCAGCACAGGACGAGGATCGTGGACGAGCGCGGAGGCGCCATGGTACGGTCACGGGCGTCTGCCCAGGGAGGAGCCGGATGCTTCGTTTCGTCGTTCCCTCAATCCTCGTGCTCGCGCTCCAGGGCTGCGTGAACGTGCGTCCCCCGGAATTCGGCAAGGACGACACCGGCGGTCCCGACGTGGCCGACACGGACACCGACACCGACACGGACACCGATTCGGACAGTGATTCGGACACGGACACCGGTGAAACCGGGGAGGACACCGCGGCCTCCTTCGACGATCCCGGAGATCTGGTCGACTACGTCGATGTCGACGGTGTTGTCGAGGTCGACCTCACGGACGCATCGGGGGACTCGAATCAGGGCCAGGAGTTCTTCCTCGTGGTGGTCAACACCACCGCGAGCGAAGTCGGCTACCGCCTGCGCTATTACGATGCGGCCCAGGAGCGCGCCGAGCTGCCCGGTCGCCCGCCGTCCGGGGCCGCGTCCGCCCGGCCGACCCGCGCCCGGCCTGTTCGTCCCGTAGGCCCCGTCCTTCCGGTCGCCGCGCCCCCGCCGCCCCCCCCGCTCGACGCGACGGACATCGGCGTCACGAAGAACGAGTTCCTCGTCCGCGACCACCTCGAGCAGACCACGAGCTACGCGACCGTTCTGGCCACCCTGTGGGCCATCGGGGACAACGTCGAGATCTGGGTCGACGACGACGTAGCCATCGACTGGGACCAGGATTGTGACGGCGACATCGACATCGCCCACCCCAACCCGGCCTACGGCTTCGACAACTGCGACCTCGCCGACGTCGCGGAGATCATCGACACGAACATCATCCCGAACGTGCGCGGTCTCTACGGGGACGAGTCGGACGTGAACGGGGACGGCCGCGTCAGCGTGGTCATCACGCCGGTGCTCAACGCGATCACGATCACGAGCGAGGACGAGGACGACTTCTCCCGCATCCTCCCTTCCTACGCCGAGCCGCAGGTCGACCTCGCGGAGTTCGACCGCGTCGAGAACCCGGGCAGCGACATGCAGGAAGTCCTCTATGTCTTCGCGCCCGACCCGAACGGCTTCTTCAACGTGCACACGGGTCCCGACGGCCCCACGGTCGAGGCCTTCACCGGGTACCAGCTCGCGGCCGAGGTCGCGCGCTCGTTCACGTCGCTCGTCAGCTACAACCAGCACTACCTTCTTCAAGGCGGCCAGGTCGAGTCGGACTGGGTGATCGACATCCTCGGCACCTTCGCCGCGGAGTATTGTGGGTTCGGCGCCGCGTACCATCGGGATGCGTGGGAGTACGTCGACGCCCCGCATCTCTACTCCCTCGCGAGCGGCGGAGATCCGGGAAGCCTCGCCACGCTCTCGCGGGGCGCGCAGTACCTCTTCGGCACGTGGCTGTACCAGCAGGCGGAGGCCACCTCCCCGGGCTCGGGTGCCACGCTGATGGCCGACATCATGCAGACCGACACCAGCGGCGTCGACTCGATCGAAGGCGCGGTCTCGGCCGGCGGCGGCACGTTCGACACCCTCGTGCTCGGGTGGCAGGTGGCGCTCATGACCTCGGGCGTGACGACCGTCGACGGTGCGGCCCTGGTCGACCCCGCGGAGTGGGCGCCGTACGGCCCCGCCGTGACCATCTCGGCCCCCCCCGACGCACCGGGCGGCTTCTACGGCGCGAACGGCTACCAGTCGGGGATCAACGTCAACGGATCCAACCGCGCGTACCAGGGCGGCACCACCGACGCGCCGACCGAGCTCTCCGATCGCCTCGTGAAGCTCGAGAATACGGACGCCTTCGTCTACACGCCCGGCTTCGAGTTCGTGGGTTGGATGGGCTCGGACTACACGGCCCACGTCGTGCGGTTGACGGGCATCAACTACGACGAGGCCCTGGTGGAGCTCCAGGCGACGGGCACCGGGCTCCTCGGCGCGGTCGTCCGGGCCAACGACCCCCAGATCCCGGATTTCGCGATCGAGAACAGCCTCTCCGTCACGGAGGCCAACGCGGTGGCGCTGCCCCAGCTCCCCTTGGGCGGCGGGCGGGTCTACGGCCTCGGCGAGATCACCGCCCCCGGGGCGACCTTCTCCGTGGGCGAGGACGGCACCGAGGAAGTCGAGGTAGCCGACACCGATCGTTGGCTGCTCGACCTGACGGGGCGCTCCCCGACCGAGTCCATCACCGTGGCCGTCTGGCTGGACCGCCAGTTCGCCGACACGTCGGGTGAGATGGGTCCGGAGGATCCCTGGATCGCCGTGGCCCCCCGCGAGCTCGTGCCCGAGCCCACGGTTCTCGGCACCCGGAGCGGAGACACGTGCACGGGCGGCGCGGAGTTCGAGTATCCGTACTCCCTCCTCGAGCACCTCACGGCGCAGCTGTTCCTCTCGTCGACCATGTATAGCGGGGACGAAGACGACTTCGACCCCTGCGGCGAGCGCGCCGCCGCTCCGACGACGTGTGACTTCGACTGGGATCGGGACGGCGTCCTGGACGCGGATGAGCCCGTGCCGGAGAGCTTTCTGGCCCAGGCGCGGGTGATGGAGTGCACGCTCAACGGCAACGAGCCCCCGGCGCTCTGGGCGTACGACGCTTCGTGGCTGGACATGGACGAGCTCGATGACGACGATCTGCCCACCATCAACTTTGCCCAGAACACCGGCGGTCGCACGGGTCCGGACGGAGAGGAGGGCTACGTAGAGGTGACCCTCGTGGGCGGCCGCGAGTACCTCGTCATCGTGGGCGCCAACGACGGCGGCACGGGCACGTACGAGCTCAACCTGCGGGAGATCGACTAGCCCGCCAGCCGATCCCCGTGATACCCACCCGGGATGATCGGCTGGATTGGCCTACTCGCGACGATCGCCCGCGCGGACGAATACTACCTCGAGGCCGCGGCGGTCCCCGACCGGGCGGCCGCCACCCGGGTGGAGCAGGTCGCGGAGGCCGCGGGATTCAAGCCGCGCGTCGTCCGCCGCTTCCGACTCGGGAAGGGATGGGAATTCGTCGTCCTGGTGGAGTCGCTCCCCGGAGAGGCTGAGGCGGCCGCCGCGGCGGCTCGCCTCGAGCGGGACCTCGGCGCGAAGGTCACCGCGTGGCGGGTCGAGGGCAACGAGAAGCCGGTGTCCGTCGCCCTCCTGGTGCCCCCGCCGGTGGCGGCGGAGACCGGCGCGGCCGCGTGGATCGAGCGCGCGCGGGTAGCGCACGGAGGCGCAACGGGCGGGGCCGGCGCCGTGGGGCGGGCGGGCGCGGTGCACTTCACGTTCAGTCGCACGCTCGAGCTCGGGGGAAAGCAGGTCGCGATCCATCACGACTACTGGCGAGAAGGGGCCTCCCGGCGGCTCGTCGTCGACACGGCAGGAGCCGGCCAGGACAGCCTCTCCGTCGCCACGGCGTCGGGTGCCTGGATCCGCGCGGGCGGGCAGGTGCAGGTACGGGACATCGGCATCACCATCGGGATGGTCGACGCGTTCGCGCCCGAGGCCGTGCTGACGGTCGCCCTGGAGGCCGCGCGGCTGCTCGAGGGCGCCGAGGTCGGCGCGTTCCATCCGCTGGAGGGCGCGGAGTCGGGCTTGCGCTTCGGCGCGGGTGGTGACGAATCGGAGACCGGCCTGTCCTGGGTCGACATCGACCCGACGACGGCTCAGCTCGCCCGCGTCCGCTACGTCTCCGAGGCCGGGCCGATCACCTTCGAGCTCTCGGGCTGGCGCAAGGTGGCGGGCGGCGTGCTCGTGCCTGCTGAGGTGCGCGTGGAACGAGCAGACGGGGGCAAGGAGTCGATCCGCGTAGAGGGCCTGGATCTCCTCGACAGGGCGCCGGCGTCCACGTTCGACAAGCCCGCGTAGATCCGACCAGGGCGGAGAAACGATCCCGAACCGGCCGGCGGACGCACGCGAAAATCACGAGAATGGGGATCCGAACCTTGACGCTTCCCTCGTCCACGATAAATGCGCGGGTGCCGGGGAGGTGCCCCGACGAACGGCTGCGCCGGGAGTCGGGAAGGCAAGCACTCGGTACCGGTCACGTCGCTGGCGTGGCTCAGTTGGTAGAGCAGTTGCTTTGTAAGCATCAGGTCGTGGGTTCGAGTCCCACCGCCAGCTCCACATACAGTTTCCTATACGATTCCCTGGGGAGATGCCCGAGTGGCCAATGGGAGCGGGCTGTAAACCCGCCGGCTTACGCCTACAGAGGTTCAAATCCTCTTCTCCCCACCATTTCATGACCGCGCGAGGTCGCGCGATCACCGCTTCGACGCGGGAGTAGCTCAGTTGGTAGAGCATCAGCCTTCCAAGCTGAGGGTCGCGGGTTCGAGTCCCGTCTCCCGCTCCAACCGCCTCCCGCAAAAACAGTCTGCCCTTGTGGCTCAGTGGTAGAGCACCCCCTTGGTAAGGGGGAGGTCACGGGTTCAAATCCCGTCGAGGGCTCCATTTCAAGAAGAAAAGAACCGAGGAAACCGCCATGGCCAAGGCAAAGTTCGAGCGCAACAAGCCGCACGTGAACATCGGAACGATCGGGCACGTCGACCACGGCAAGACGTCGTTGACGGCCGCGATCACGAAGGTGCTGGCGAAGACCGGCGGCGCGACGTTCATGGCCTACGACCAGATCGACAAGGCTCCCGAGGAGAAGGCTCGCGGG